>JBEKGS010000018.1:0-48680 GCA_050012675.1 Acidimicrobiales bacterium | reverse complement strand
GGGATGACAAGGCCGGACGCGGTCGTCTCTTCCGACTCGCTCGGCCGAACGACGATGCGGTCGTCCAGGGGCTGCAACTTCATTTCAGGGGCCTCCTGTCTGGCTCCGTTAGCACTCTCGACTTACGAGTGCCAACGATACCGTCAGTGAGCGCCGCTGGCAACCTCGCCCCAAGAGTGCTACTTCGAGCCCTGAAGCTGCAGGTCAGGCACCGCGCCGGTGTCGAGAGGGGTAGGCCCGGACCGCTCGAGCTGGAAGTAGCCGGCTGCGGCGATCATGGCGGCGTTGTCGGTGCACATCGCCCTGCTGGGCAGGTACGACACGAGCCCCCTGTCCGCGAAGGCGTCTGCGAAACGTGTCCTGAGCAGCGAATTAGCCGCCACTCCCCCGGCGAGGCAGGCTCCTTTCGCCCCGATCTCGCCGGCCGCGGCGACGGCCTTTTGCACGAGCACGTCCACGACCGCCTCCTGGAACGAGGCCGCCACGTCCGCGTTCGTCACCTCCGGGTGGGCCCGGACGTAGCTGATCACCGCCGTCTTGAGCCCCGAGAAGGAGAAATCGAGGGCGCCTGCGGTCGAGGCCCGCGGGAAGCGGATCGAGGAGGCGTCGCCCGAGACGGCCAGCCGGTCGATCTCGGGGCCGCCCGGGTAGCCGAGGCCGAGGTAGCGGGCGACCTTGTCGAAGGCCTCGCCCGCGGCGTCGTCGACCGTGGCCCCGAGCACGCGGTAGCTCCCCGGCTCGTCGAGGGCGACGAGGAGGGTGTGGCCACCCGAGACGAGAAGGACCACGACGGGCACGACAAGCTCGGGGGCCTCGAGCATGGCCGCGTACAGGTGACCTTCGAGGTGGTTGACCCCGACGAAGGGGACGTCCCACGCGAGCGCCAGGGCCTTGGCCGTGCTCACGCCGACGAGCAGGGAACCTATGAGCCCCGGGCCGATGGTGGCCGCCACGGCGTCGAGCCCGACCGGGCCGAAGGGATCGTCGAGGCTGCGCCCCCGCCGGTCGAGGCCGGCTCGGACCAGGGCGTCGGTGACGACGGGCAGGGCGAGCTCGATGTGGGCGCGACCGGCCAATTCGGGCACGACGCCCCCGTAGCGGGCGTGCAGGTCCACCTGGCTCGAGACCACGGAGGTCACGATCGTGCGCCCTTTGTCGACCACGGCCGCGGCGGTCTCGTCGCAGGAGGTCTCGATGCCGAGCACCCGGCCGCGGGCGGTCACGTCTCGGGCGGGACCGGTGCCTGGCCGGCGCCATGAGGGGGCCCGATGGGCCGCAGGCGGGAAGCGATGGCGTCGAGGCGATCGCGGTAAGCCTCGGTGTGGATGTCGTGGGCCCACATGACCAGCGCGTCCTCGTGCACCTCGGAGTAGTAGTTCTTGCGCACGCCCGCGGGCGCGAAGCCGAACTCGTGGTAAAGGGCCTGGGCGCCCACGTTCGACACCCGCACCTCCAAGGTCAGGTGCTGCGCCGAGCGCCGGCGCGCCTCATGGGCGAGCTGGAGCAGGAGCCGACGGGCGATGCCGTGGCGCTGCCATTCCGGGGCGACGCCGATGTTGGTCACGTGCGCCTCGCCGACGACCACCATCATGCCCGCGTAGCCGACGACGTCCGGGCCGACGCAGGCCACGTAGTAGGCACGCGTCGCCGGCTGGGTGATCTCGCTCATGTAGAGACCGAGCGACCACGGGCTCGGGAAGATGCGCCGCTCGATGCCGATGACGGACTTGAGGTGCGACCGCCTCATGGGCACGATCTCGAGGACCCGTTCCGGGACCGCGTCGCCGGCTCTCGACCTGCTGGATACGCCCTCTACACGACGCGCCCGCAGGTGGAACATGGAGCGCACGCTGGTCACGTGCTAACCGCCTGGCGGCCTTCGCGCGAGCTCCAGTTGATGCGCGCGTCCGCCTCCCGTCCGTAATACGGGCGCACCTCGGCCGGGTCGCGGCCATGGCCGCCCGCTATCGCCGCGAACGCCAGCACGCCAAGCGAGGCTACCGGAGGCGCGGCCAGCTCGGTCCCGGCGAACACGGCCGCCGGCCCGGGCGCGCCTTCGAGGACCCCGCGGTGGCGCATGGCCCCGTCACCGACGAGGAGCACCGAGCCGCTGTCGCCGCCGAGCGCCCCGAGCTCGCCGGCGAGCTCGGACGGGCCGCCGACGTGGATCTCTCCTCGATTTGGCCCCGGCATCAGCCAGGCGACCTCGCCGCGGCGCATGTCGATGACCGGGATGACGACGGCACCGGGAACCGACGGGCAGGCCGCCCTCAGCACCTCGAGGCTCGTAGCGGTGACGACCGGGAGCCCGAGGGCCCCGGCGAGGGCCTTGGCGGCGGCGACACCGACGCGCAGGCCCGTGAACAGCCCCGGCCCGATGTCCACCGCCACGGCGTCGAGCCCCGAAGGGGTGATCCGTGCGATCCGGCAGGCGTCCGCGATGGCGGGGTGAAGCGTCTCGGCCTGGCGCCGCCCGGGGCGCGCGGTGACGGTGGCGAGGGGGCCGCTCTCGTCGCAGACGGCGACGCCCACCTCTATGGTCGCCGTCTCGATGGCGATGATCTTCATTGCTCGCCTCGCGTGGCGGCCTGTGCCGCCCGGGCGAGATCGCCCACCCGTGAGGCCCACGACTCGCCGCGGGCCTCGATGGTGACGGCCCGTTCCTCCTCAAAGGCGCCCCAGTCGAGCCGCACCACGAGCGCGTCGGCGCCGTAGAGGGGCTCTGCCGCCTCTCCCCATTCGACGACGACGACGCCACCGTCATCGAGCTCCTCGTCGAGGGCCAGCTCGACGATCTCCTGCAGGCGGTCGAGGCGCCAGAGATCGACGTGGGTCACCGCGGGAGCGGTCCGGTACTTGTGGGAGAGGGTGAACGTGGGGCTCGTGACGGCCTCGTGGCCCCCGAGCGCGGCCACCAGGCCCTGTACGAAGGTGGTCTTGCCGGCGCCCAGGGACCCCACGAGCAGCACGACGTCGCCCGCGACGAGGAAAGGCGCCATCGCGGCAGCTACTGCCCTCGTCTGTGACGGGTCGGCGCTGTGGACAACCGCCCGGCTCCCGGTCACAGGGCCCGGCCCGGGCTAGGTCGGGTCCTCACCCGAGGAACCTCTTCGCCCGTATCAGGTCGGCCCTCATCTCGGCCACGACCACGCCGCCGCCACGCAACGCGTAGGCGGGGTGGAACGTCGGCACGAGGACCCGGGGTCCGTAGCTGTAGGACCTGCCCCTGAGCGAGGTCACCCCCTCTGTGACGCCGAGCAGCGTGCGGCTCGCGAAGTTGCCGAGCGAGACGATCACCTGCGGCGCCACGAGCTCTATCTGCGACTCGAGGAAATGCCGGCAGGTGGCGACCTCCAAGGGTTCCGGGTCACGGTTGCCCGGAGGCCGGCACTTGACGACGTTGGCGATGTAGCAGCCGGTGCGGTCCAGGCCCATCTCCTCGGCCAGCAGCCGGTCGAGCAGCTGGCCGGACCGTCCGACGAAGGGCTCTCCGGCGAGGTCCTCGTCCCGGCCCGGTGCCTCGCCGACCAACATGAGCGGGGCGGCGGGGTTCCCCGCCGAGAAGACGACCTTCGTGCGCCCGAGGGCGAGGGGGCAGGCGACGCAGCCGAGCGCCGTCGCCTCTAGGTCGGCGAGGGTCGTCACTAGCCGATGATCGTAGCTACCTGGGGCCCGCGCACGGCGGGAGCCACCGGGCTAGGTTGCTCGCGAAACGCCCAGATGCGAGAAGGGGTCAAGTGCAGGCACTGCTGTTCCAACACAACCTCACGCGGGAGGCCGCCGCCGTCGTCGGTGGCAGGCTCGACAAGCGGGCCTTCGTCTCCAGGTACGCCCCGGTCGCCCTGACCGAGGTCGAAGAGCCCGTGGCGCCGGCCGCCGGCTGGGTCAAGTGCGAGACGCTGATCTCGGGCATCTGCGGGTCGGACGCCAAGCAGATCTTCTTGAACGGCCGGCGCGACAACGCCCTCACCGCCCTCGTCTCGTTCCCCCATGTGCTCGGCCACGAGGCGGTGGCGCGCAGGCTCGACACGGGGCGGCGCGTCGTTCTCAACCCCTGGCTGTGGTGCACGCCCCGCGGCATCGAGCCCCTGTGCGAGGCCTGCGCGGCCGGCCGTTACCCCTGGTGCCGGAACTTCCGCAACGGCGATCTCCCCGTCGCCATCCACCTGGGCAACTGTGCGGGCGCGGCAGGGGTGCACGCGGAGCGCTTCTTCGCCCACGAGAGCCAGCTCTTCGAGGTGCCCGAAGCCATGAGCGACGAGGCGGCCGTCCTGTCCGACCCGGTGAGCGTCTCGCTGCGCTCGATCCTTCTGAGCCCGCCCGCCGGTTCGCGACCCGCTCTCGTCTACGGATCGGGCACGCTGGCCTTTGCCGCCATAGCCCTCCTGCGCCACCTCTACCCGAGCCTCGAGATCTGGGCGGCCACGCGGCCGGGCTCGCGCGCCTCGCTCGCCTCCGAGCTCGGTGCCGACGCCGTTCTGAGCTCGGTGCCGGACACCCTCGTCGGCGAGGTGGCGGTGCGCACCGGGGAAACGGCCCTCCGGCCCTGGAGCGGCAAGGACTGGCTCCAGGAGGGCCCGGGCGTCGTCTACGACACGATCGGCAGCACAGAGACCGTCGAGACCTCGCTGCGTCTGCTGCAGTCGGGCGGGACCCTCGTGGTGAGCGGGGTCGAGCCGCCCAAGCGCTTCGAGTGGACGCCCATGTACTTCAAGGAGCTCACCGTCATCGGCTCGAACGGCTTCGGCATCGAGGAGGTGGGGGGCGTGCGCAAGCACGCCTTCGAGCACTACTTCGACTTCGCCCGCGACGGCCTGGACCTGACGGCGGTCGTGACCCACCGCTTCCCGCTCGCCCGTTGGGACGAGGCGATGCTGACCCTGGCGGACGCGAGGCACACCGGGGCCGTCAAGGTGCTGCTCCAGCCGTAGTCCTCAGGCGAGCGCCCGGGCCGCGAGAGACTCGAGCAGGTCGTCGATCTCCTTGCGGCGCTCGTACATGAGCATGTGGCCGGCACCGTCGTACTCGCGCAGTCCCGCGTGGGCGAAGCCCGCGGCGAGGCGCCGGGCGAAAAGCGGCGGCGTCAGGTGGTCGCTCGTGCCGACGGCCACGACCACGGGCACCTCGACATCGCCGAACGGTGCCCTCTCCTCGAAAGCGAGCACCTCCCCAACGAGCCCCGTGAACACCTCCGGCTCCATCGCCCGGAGCATCCGGAGCGTCGCGGCCACCTCGGCCGGGCGCGGCCGGCGCCCGAAGCCGAGGCGCGAGGCGAGGTAGCCGGCGTCGCCGGTCGGCAGCGCGGGCTGGTCGGGCCGCCAGATGCCCACGCCGGCACCGGCCACCCGGCCGACCGCGGCGGCGAGCAGGCCCCAGCTCGGCACGGGCAGGCCCAGGCCGCCGCTCGTCGCGATCAGGGCGACGGCGCCGATCCTCGTCCCGAACAGCTCGGGGTGGGCCCGCGCGACACGCTGACAGACCATGCCTCCCATGGAGTGGCCCGCGAGCACGGCACGCTCGAGGTCGAGCGCGGCCAGCACCTCGGACACGTCCCCGGCCATCGCCGAGATCGTGACCTCCTCGCTGCCGGCACTGGAGCGCCCGTGACCTCTCAGGTCGAGGGCGATCACACGGTGGGCACGGGCGAGGTCCCGCAGCTGGTAGCTCCACACCTCCGCCGAGAGGTTGGCCCCGTGCAGCAGCACGAGCGGCGGGCCTTCGCCCCTTTCGATCAGGTGGGACTCGCCTCCGTCGCGCATCGCGACCACGCGGTGCACGACGTCGTCGGGCACGGCGAGCTCCGGGTCGACGGGGTCGGGCGACATCTGGTGGCGCCTCGAGTAGCGGTGCGCGAAGGCGAAGGCGACGCCCGCGGCGCTGAAGGCCGCGGCTGTCGCGTAGGCGACGGCGCGCTTTGAGGTGGGCCCCACTAGGTCGGCCCGGTGTCGTTGCGAACGTGCCGGCGAGGAAGGCGGGGCCCGATGCGACAGAGGATCTCGAACGAGATCGTGCCGATCCGTTCCGCCCATTCCGGGGCCGTCACGGTCTCGTCGCCCTGGGAGCCGATCAGCACGACCTCGTCGCCTCGGCGCACGCCCGAGTCGGGGCCGCAGTCGACCATGAGCTGGTCCATCGTCACCGTGCCCGCCACCTTGCGGCGGCGGCCGCCGATGAGCAGCTCCCCCCCGCCCGGGTAAAGGCTCCTCGGGACCCCGTCGGCATAGCCGACGGGCACCGTGGCGATGTCGGTCCTTCCATGAAGCTCGTGCGCGAGCCCGTAACTGATGCGCTCGCCTGCGCCCAGCTCGCGCACGAGAGAGACCTGGGTCTTCCACGACAGTGCCGGGCGCAGCGGCCCCGCTCCGGCGGCCACGATGGGCGCGTCGGAGACGGCTTTTGAGGGCAGGTAGCCGTAGAGCGAGATACCGCAGCGAACGAGGTCGTAACGCGACGACGGGTGGGCGATCGCCCCCGCCGAGTTGGCCGCGTGAACCCGGCGCGGCGTGGGCAGCCCCGCTTCGCGCAGGCTCTTTCGGAGGGCCTCGAAACGCGCCAGTTGCTCGGCGGTGAAGGGATCGCCGGGCTCGTCCGCGATCGCCAGGTGCGTCCAGAGCCCCCCGTAGCACAGCTCCGGCGCCGCCACGACCTGGCCCACGATCCGCTGGGCCTCGAGAGCATCGGCGCCCACCCGGTGCATGCCGCTGTCGAGCTTGACCTCGACCTCGACGCGGCGCGAGGCCCGGGCGGCCGCCGCACGGATGGCGTTCACGCCCGAACGGGTGTACACGGTCGGGATGAGGTCACGGGCGACCACTTCCCCCATGGCCTCGGCGGCGGGCTCCGACAAGAGCAGGATGGGCACCTCGAGCCCCGCCTCGCGGAGCACGACCCCCTCTTCCACGAGCGCGACGGCGAGCGACGTCGCACCGCCGGCCAGGGCGGCGTTGGCCACCGGGACCGCCCCGTGGCCATAGGCGTCGGCCTTCACCACCGCGCACAGCCCGGCGGGCGCCACGACGGCTCTCAGCACTTCGGCGTTGGACGAGATGGCGTCCAGGTCCACCTCCGCCCAGGCGCGACGCTGCCAGGACTCACCCATGGGCGCCCGAGATCACGAGGGCGACGAGCTCGGGCAGGTCACCCGCGACAAGTCCCTCGGCGAGCCCGAGGCCGGCCGCGCGCCCGTGCACGTGAGCCGCCAGGGCCGCGGCCCGCAGGGGGTCGAGGCCCCTGGCCAGGAAAGCCCCGATCACCCCGGACAGCACGTCTCCGGTTCCGGCCGTCGCGAGCCGGGACGACCCCGAGGTGACGAGGAAGGTCTCGCCGTCGGGGGCCGCGACCGCCGTCGTCGAGCCCTTGAGCAACACGATGGCCCCGAGCCCCTCCGCTAGGGTGCGGGCGGCCGCCACGCGGTCGCCCCCGGGAAGCCTCTCGGCGCCGGAGGTGGCGGCCAGGCGGGCGTACTCGCCGTCATGGGGGGTGAGCACCGCGGGGACCTTGCGTCCCCCGAGCACCTGGCGCGCCGTGTCCCCCGCGCCGAGGGCTCCCAGGCCGTCGGCGTCCACGATCACCGGGAGCTCCGCCTCGGCGACGAGTCGGCGCACCGAGTCCACGACGCCCGGCTCTGACCCGAGCCCGGGGCCGATCACGAGCGAGCGGCAGCGGCGCAGCTCCGAGAGCACGGCGTCGGCGAAGTCGGTCCCCGGCACGGCCATCGCGACGGCCTCGGAGGCCGGCAGGTCCTCGGGCGAGGCGCCCGGCACGCACCAGCGCACCATGCCGGCGCCCGCCCTCTGGGCGGCACCGGTCGAAAAGCGGGCCGCCCCGAGCATCCCGGGCGAGCCTGCGACGACCAGGCAGGCCGTTCGCCACTTGTTGGTCTCGGGCTCGCGCCCGGGGAGCCACGCAGCGATGTCCCGGTCCTCGACGAGCCAGATCCCGCCCGGTGCCACGGGGATGCCGATCGGTTCCACGAGCACCGTTCCGCAATGCGAGGGACCGTCACCCATCAACAGGCCCGGCTTCAACGCCGCCATCGTGACGGTCTCGGTGGCACGCACGGCGCCCTCGCAGGCGAGACCGGTGTCGGAGTCGAGACCGGACGGGACGTCGATCGCGAGCACGGGGGTCCCCTCCGGCACCGACGGGGCCCGGTACTCACCCCGGAAGCCGGTCCCGTACGCGGCGTCGATGACGAGGTCGCAAGCGGGGAGCTCCTCGGGCAGCGCCCTCGGGTCGAGCTCGGTGACCCTCACACCGCGGCGGCGCAGCATCGAGGCGGCCACGCGCCCGTCGTCGCCGTTGTGACCGCGGCCTGCGACGACGACCGCCCGTTTGCCGTAGGCGGTGCCGAGGAGCCTCAGTGCCGCATGGGCCACCGCCGCGCCGGCGCGCCTTACGAGGATGTCGAGGCCGACCTCGGCGATGGCCGCCTCGTCCGCGGCCCTCAGCTCTTCGCGGGTATGGACAGGTTGCATGACGTCTCCCTCACTCGGCCACGACGACCGCGGCGGCGACCGAGTCGGTATGGGAGAGCGACACGTGCCAGAAACGGATCCCGAGCGCTTCGGCCCGGCCGGCGGCGAGCCCTTTGACCTCGAGTCTCGGTGGGCCAAAGCCCCCGCCGACCACCTCCACGTCGGCGAAGCGCACGCCTCCGAGCCCGGTCCCGAGCGCCTTCATGGTGGCCTCCTTGGCAGCAAAGCGGGCAGCGAGGCCGGGCACCGGATCAGCCCGGTCCGCGAGGAAGGAGCGCTCGGCCGCGGTGAAGATGCGCTCGGCCGCCTCCGGTCGCCGGGACAGGAGGAGGCGGAAACGCCCGATGTCGACCATGTCGATGCCCAGGCCGATCACCAGCCTGCCCCGATCGGCCCTCGGGCCCCGGCGCGAGCGGCGTGGCTCACTCGACCGTGACGACCTTGGCGAGATTGCGCGGCCTGTCGACGTCGTTGCCCCGGGCACGTGCCACCCCGTAGGCGAGCGCCTGCAGGGGCACGATGGCCACGGCGGGCGACAACAGCTCCGGTACCGTCGGGATCTCCAGGTACTCGTCGGCCACCGCCTTGGTCTCCTCGTCGCCCTCCTCGCACACGACCACGACGGTGGCACCACGCGCCGTGACCTCGGCGATGTTCGCCATCACCTTCTCCCAGAGCTCGCCCCGGGTGGCGATGGCCACGACGACGGCGGCGTCGTCGATGAGGGCGATCGGCCCGTGCTTCATCTCCCCGGCGGGGTAGGCCTCAGCACGGACGTAAGCGAGCTCTTTGAGCTTGAGAGCCCCTTCCAGGGCGACGGCGTACCCCACCCTGCGGCCGAGGAAGTAGACGTCTTGCACATGGGCAAGACGCTTCGCCACCGAGAAGTAGTCGTCCATCGCCCCGATGGCACGCCCGACGAGCGCCGGCAGCGCGAGCAGGCCGCCGGCGAGCTCCCGGCCCTCCCCGGGCTCGACGGTGCCGCGCTGGCGCGCGAAGTGCAGGGCGAGGAGCTGGAGCATCACTATCTGGGCGGAGTGGCACTTGGTCGAGGCCACGCCGATCTCCGGGCCGGCTCGGGTGTAGAGGGCCCCGTCCGCCTCGCGTGCCAGCAACGAGTCGACGACGTTGGTGAGCGCGACGGTGCGCGCGCCGCGCCGGCGCGCCTCGCGCAGGGCGTGGAAGGTGTCGACGGTCTCGCCCGACTGGCTGACGGCCACGACGAGGGTGTGCTCGCCCAAGACGGCGTCCCGGTAGCGGAACTCGCTGGCGATCTCGACCTCGGCCGGCATGAGGGCCCAGTGCTCGAAGGCGATACGGCCGCTCAGGCAGGCGTAGTAGGCCGAGCCGCAGCCCATGAGCACGACACGCTCGATCTCGTCGAGGTCGGACCCGCTGAGCCGCAGCTCCTCGAGCTCGGTGGTGCCGTCGGCGTGCAGCCGGCCCATGAGGGTGTCCGCCAGTGCCCTCGGCTGCTCGTGGATCTCCTTGGACATGAAGTCGTCGTAGCCGTCGCGCCGGGCAGCGACGAGGTCCCATCCGACCTCGAGGGCGACGAGCCCGCGCGGCTTGCCGTCGAGGCCGACCACCGAGACCGAGCCGGGCCTGACCTCGGCGATCTCGTCGTCAGCGAGCTGGTAGAGCTCGCGGGTCGTGCCCAAGAGGGCGGCGATGTCGGAGGCGACGAGCCCAACCTGGCCGACACGACCCAAGATGAGCGGCGAGGTCCGCCGCGCCGCCGCGATCACCTCGGGCTCGGCCGTGGTGACAGCCGCCAGGGCGAAGTCGCCGCGGAGCTCGCCCACGCACCGGCGCAAGGCCTCGGCGAGGCCCTGGCCCTTCGCGAGCTCACGCTCGAGCATGTGGGCCACGACCTCGGTGTCGGTCTCGGAGGAGCGCCTGTGGCCCTCGGCGGCCAGCTTTCCCCACAGCTCCTGGTAGTTCTCGATGATGCCGTTGTGCACGACAGCGACAGTGCCCGTGCAGTCGAGGTGGGGGTGGGCGTTGTGCTCGACGGCGGCCCCGTGTGTCGCCCAGCGCGTGTGGCCGATGCCGGCAGCCATGGCGAGGGGGGCGTCGCGCACCTGCGCCCGGAGCGTCTCGAGGGAGTGCCCGCGCACTGCGTCGCGCCTTTGCCACAGGCCGTCGGCGCCCACGAGGACGACGCCCGCCGAGTCGTAGCCGCGGTACTCCAGCAGCTCCAGAGCGTCCAACATCACCTGCAGCGGCTCGGCCGCGCCGGTCACGCCGATGATCCCGCACATGCCTGAAGGCTACGACCTGTCGGCTTCGACGGTGGTATCAAGCTCGCGGACCACGACGGTGACGAGCCGCTCGACCACATCGCGCGCCAGCTCGTGCGTCGGAGCCTCGGCCATGACCCGCACGAGCGACTCGGTTCCAGACGCCCGCAGCAGGACGCGGCCGTTCCCCCCGAGCTCGGACTCGACGAGGGACACCTCCTCCCACACGGCCGCGGCCCCGCCGAGGTGGGACGGGTCGGCGACGTGCACGTTGACGAGGACCTGCGGCAGGCGAGTCATGGCCTCGGCGGCGAGATCCGCCAGGGGGCGACCGGACCGGGCGACGAGCTCCATCAACAAGAGCGACGTCAAGATGCCGTCGCCGGTCATGCCGTGACGCCGGAAGACGAGATGGCCCGACTGCTCACCGCCCAGCGCAAGGCCGTTGGCCTCGATGGCGTCGCTCACGTACCGGTCGCCGACGGGAGTCTCGACGACCCCGATGCCGCGTGCCTGGAGCGCTTGACGCAGGCCCAGGTTGCTCATGACGGTCACCACTATCGAACCGCCTGTCAAAAGACCTCTTTCCGACAGGTCGAACGCGAACAGGGCGAGCAGCTGGTCGCCGTCCACGAGATCGCCCCGGTGGTCGACGGCGAGCACCCTGTCGGCGTCGCCGTCGAGAGCCACGCCGAGGGCGGCTCCGCAGGCGACCACGGCCTCCCGCAGCGGCTCGAGGTGCGTCGAACCGCACCCGGCATTGATGTTGAGCCCGTCAGGCTCGGCGAAGAGGACGTGGTGGGCGATTCCGAGACGTTCGAGCACCGCCGGCGCGACGACGCTCGCGGCACCGTTGGCGCAGTCGATGACGACCTTGTGGTCGAGACGGGCTCCGTCCTCGACTACACGTGCGAGCCGATCGGCGTAGGCCCACAGCGCCTCGGGGTCCGCCCGCACCGATCCGAGGCCGTTGCCCTTTCTCGCCGGGAGCCGCTCCGTCTCCGAAGGCGACGGTGAGCTCAGCCTGTCGAGCTCGTCCTGGATGGCGATCTCGAGCTCAGCGGCGAGCTTGGTGCCGCCGGCCCCGACAAGCTTGATGCCGTTGTCGCAAAAAGGGTTGTGCGAGGCCGAGACCATCGCAGCCGGGAACCCGCGGTCCGAGGCGAGCCAGGCGAGACCGGGGGTCGGCATGACGCCCACGTCCACCACGTCTACGCCTTCGGCCGTCATGCCGGCGGCGAGCGCCGACTGGATCATCGTCCCGGACTGACGGGTGTCGCGTCCGAGGAGAAAAGGCGAGCCCGCCACGTTGCGTGCCGCGGCGCGCCCGAGCGCCAGGGCGAGCTCAGGTGTCAGGTCTTGACCGGCGACTCCCCGGATCCCGTCGGTGCCGAACCGCGGCGCCATCGGTTCTCAGCGCTTCGAGTACTGAGGAGCCTTGCGAGCTTTCTTCAAGCCGTACTTCTTGCTCTCCTTCTCGCGGGCGTCGCGGGTGAGCATGCCCGCCTTCTTGAGGCTGGTCCTCAAGTCGCCCTCGAGCTCTATGAGACCGCGGGCTATCCCGAGGCGGAGCGCGCCCGCCTGGCCGGAGATCCCGCCACCGTCGATGGTCGCGTCCACGTCGTAACGCTCGGCGGCACCCGCGATGCGCAGCGGCTCGGTCGCGAGCGTGCGGTGGGTCTCGGAGGGGAAGTACTCCTCGAAGGGCCGCTTGTTGATCGTGATGGCACCTTCACCGGTGCGCAGGCGCACGCGGGCGACGGCGCGCTTGCGGCGGCCGGTCGACTGGACGAGTGGCTTTGCCATGAAGCAGCGGTCCTTAGGGTCAAGAAGCTCGCCGGGCGGCGGGCAGATCGAGCGGGATGGGCATCTGGGCGGCGTGCGGGTGCTCGGGTCCGGCGTAGACCTTCAGCTTCCCGAGCATCTTGTGCCCGAGCGCACCTTTGGGGAGCATCCCCTTGATCGCGCGCCGGACCACTTCTTCCGGTCTTTCCTGAAGCTCCTGTGCGTAGCTGACCGTGCGCAGACCGCCCGGGTAGCCGCTGTGGCGGTAGGAGAACGACCTGTCGGACTTGCCTGCGCTCATCACGACCTTGGCGGCGTTGACGACGATCACGTGGTCACCGGTGTCGATGTGGGGGGCGAAGATGGCACGGTGCTTGCCGCGCAGCACGCGGGCGACCTCGCTCGAGAGCCGCCCGAGGACAAGGCCGTCGGCGTCGACGACGCGCCAAACGCGTTGCAGCTCGCTCGGCTTGGGGGAATACGTGCGCACGTCCGTCCTTTGTAGAAGTCAACTCGTGGTGCTCACCCTGAGCATCCCGCGACCACCGGTTAAAGGGCGCGAACTTCAAGCTCAGCGGGCAAGAGCCAGGCCTCAACGATAGAAGACGCCGAGGCCAACGGCAAGCCGGCCCCTCAGTGTGGCGTGGCCGCCCAGTCGCCGCCGCCCGGCCGCCACGTACCACCCGGGACCAGGCAGTCCGGGTATCTCACCGCCACGAGGCAGAGGCCTCTCGGCGGCGCGGGCTGGCCGGCGCGCGAACGCTCGCCGCCGCGCAAGATGGCGAGCATCTCGCCCGCGGGGATGCGCCCTTGGCCGACTGCCACGAGCGTCCCGACCAGCGAGCGGACCATCTGGTGGCAAAAAGCGTTCGCCTCGATCTCGAAGAACCACAGGCGCTCGTCGCAGGGGGCGGGCGACCAGTCGACCGAGAGCACACGGCGGACGATGGGCGGCGACTCACCGGCGGGGAGCCGGCAGAACGCCGAGAAGTCGTGCTCGCCCAGCACGGCGTCAGCACCGATGCGCATGGCGGCGAGCTCGAGCGTGCCGGGCACGTGCCACGAGGAATTGTGGAGCATCGGGTCGGGCCAGGGCGTGCGGAGCAGGCTGTAGCGATAGCGCCGCCCGGTCGCCGAGTGACGGGCGTCGAAGCCCTCAGGCGCCACCCTGGCCTCCAGCACGGCCACGGCCGGCCCGAGCTGGCGGCTCAAGGACCGGCCGAGACGCTCCAGGACCGCCCCCGGCGCGGGCTCGCGCCTCGCCCACTTCGACACGACCGCCTCGTCGAGGTCCACGTGCACGACCTGGCCCGAGGCGTGCACGCCGGTGTCGGTCCGGCCGGCACAGGTCAGTGAGACCTCGTGGCCGGCCATCGACGCCAGCGCCGCGGCGAGAGAGCCGGCCACGGTGTGCTGGCCGCCCTGGGCCGCGAAGCCGTGGAAGGACGACCCGTCGTAGGCGACAAGGAGCATTACGCGACGAAGCGGCCCCGGCGGGGCCGCTTCGTCCTCAGGCTCGAAAAGCCTCACACAAGCTCGACGCGCGCCATCGGGGCGTTGTCGCCCTGACGCGGTCCGAGTTTGAGGATGCGGATGTAGCCACCGGGCCGGTCGGCGTAGCGCGGGCCGATCTCGGAGAACAGCTTGTGCGCCATGTCCTTGTCCCGGATGAACGCCACGACCTGGCGCTGGTTGTGGACACCGCCCTTTCGGGCCTTGGTGATCAGCTTCTCGGCCACGGGGCGCATCGCCTTCGCCTTGGTCTCGGTCGTGACGATCCACCGCGGGTCTGCCGCGATGAGCGAGGCGATGAGGTTGCCCAACATGGCCTTTTGGTGTGCGGCGTCCCCACCGAGGCGGCGGCCCTTCTTCGGGGTGGCGGGCATCTCAGACGCCTGCCTCGCGCAGGGACAGGCCCCGCTCGTCCAGGCGCTCGAGCACCTCGTCGAGCGACTTCTGACCGAAGTTGGTGATGGCGAGGAGATCCTCGGCGGAGCGCTCGATGAGCTCGCCGACCGTGTTGATCTGCGCCCGCTTGAGGCAGTTGCGCGGCCGCTCCGGCAGGTCGAGGTCCTCGATGGGAAGGTCGAGGTCCGGAGAGCCCGTGACGGCGATGCCGACCTCGCCGAGCTCGAGGCCGCGGCCCTCGCCGGCGAGCTGGGCGACGATCGAGAGCAGGCCCCTCAGTGTCTGGCCGGCTGACGCGAGCGCCTCGCGGGGCGAGATCGAGCCGTCGGTCTCGATGTCGAGGAGAACACGGTCGAAGTCGGTCGAGACCTCGACGCGGGTGGGCTCGACCACGAAGGCCACGCGGCGGACCGGGGAGAAGATGGCATCAACGGGGATGACCCCGATGGTCGACGTCGCCTGCTTGCGCTCGGCCGGCGCGTACCCTTTGCCCTGCTCGACGGTGACGTCGATGGCCAGGCGCCCCTTGGCGTTGACCGTGGCGATGTGGACTGTCGGGTTGAGCACCTGGACGTCGGAGGTGGTACGCAGGTCGGCGCCGGTCACGTCAGCCGGTCCTCGCACGTCGATGCGCATCGTCACCGGCGTCTCCGAGTCGCTGCGCAGCACGAGGTCCTTCAGGTTCAAGATGATGTCGCTCACGTCCTCTTTCACACCGGGGAGGAACGTGAACTCGTGGAGAGCGTCGTCGAAGCGAACCTGGGTGACCGCCGCGCCGGGGATCGACGACAACAGCGTGCGCCGCAGCGCCGCCCCGAGGGTGTGGCCGAAACCGGGGTCGAGCGGTCCGATAGCAAATTTCTGGTGGAACTGGTCCATCTCGCCGATCGGCTCGACGGTGGGACGTTGGATGATGAGCATGTGGTTATCGGGCTCCTATGTGGATCGGCGCGCTTGCTACTTCGAGTACAGCTCGACGATGAGCTGCTCGCGCACCTGGGTGTCGATCTGTTCGCGCAGCGGCAGCGAGAGCACGCGGACCGCACCGCCCGAGTCCTCGACCCCGAGCCAGGCGGGTGGGCGGCGGTCGATCGTGTCGAGGTTGTGGCGGACCACGATGAACTCGCGCGCCTTCGGGCTGAGCTCGACAAGGTCACCCTGGCGCACCCGGTAGCTCGGGATGGTCACGCGCTTGCCGCTCACGCGCACGTGGCCGTGGCGCACGAGCTGGCGTGCCTGGTTCCGGCTGGCTCCCCACCCGGCGCGGAACACGACGTTGTCGAGGCGGGACTCGAGCATCCTGAGCAGGTTGTCGCCCGTGATCCCGGACTGGCGGCTCGCCTCCTCGTACATGTTGCGGAACTGGGTCTCGAGCACTCCGTAGATACGGCGCGCCTTCTGCTTCTCGCGAAGCTGGGTGTTGTACTCCGAAGGCTGGCGCAGGCGGTCGCGCCCGTGCTCGCCCGGGGGGCTGGGACGCCGCTCCATCGGGCAGCGGACCGTCTCACACTTCGGTCCCTTCAAGAAGAGCTTGACCTTCTCGCGCCGGCAGAGGCGGCAGACAGGTCCTGTGTATCGCGCCATCGTCGTCTCCCTACCTATACCCGGCGCCGCTTCTTCGGGCGGCACCCGTTGTGCGGAATCGGCGTGACGTCCTTTATGCCGGTGACTTCGATGCCCGCACTCGACAGCGAGCGGATCGCCGTCTCGCGCCCCGAGCCCGGGCCCCGGACCAGCACGTCCACGCGTCGTACACCGTGCTCCATCGCCCGGCGGGCGCACTGCTCGGCGGCCATCTGGGCCGCGTAGGGCGTCGACTTGCGCGAGCCCTTGAAACCGACGTTGCCGGCCGACGCCCAGGAGATGACGTTGCCCTCCTGGTCCGAGATCGACACGATCGTGTTGTTGAACGAGCTCTTTATGTGGGCGACGCCATAGGTGACGTTCTTGCGTTCCTTGCGGCGGGGACGGCGGCCACCCGGCTTGGTCGTCTTTGCCATCAGCGGTGGTCCGGAACTGGGCGGGTGATCGTGGGGGCGGCCATGGCTACTTGCGCACCTTCTTCTTTCCGGCGACGGTCTTCTTCGGTCCCTTGCGGGTGCGAGCGTTGGTGTGGGTGCGCTGACCGTGGACAGGCAGCCCCTTGCGATGGCGTATCCCCTGGTAACAGCCGATCTCCATCTTCCGCTTGATGTCCTGGGCGACGTCTCGGCGCAGGTCGCCCTCGACCTTGAAGCTGGCGTCGATCCAGGCCCGCAGGCGGGCGACCTCCTCGTCTGTGAGGTCGCGGACCCTAGTGTCGGGGTTGATGCCGGTTTCGGCGCACGTCTGCTGCGCCCTGGTGAGGCCGATCCCGTAGATGTAGGTCAGCGCGATCTCGAGACGCTTCTCGCGCGGGATGTCGACGCCGGATATTCGGGCCACGAGCTATCCCTGCCTCTGCTTGTGGCGCGGGTTGGTGCAGATCACCATCACACGGCCGTGCCGGCGGATGATCTTGCACTTCTCGCACATCGTCTTGACGCTCGGTCGAACTTTCACTGTCTCATGCTCCACTCGACGGGGCCGGCGCCGCCGACCCGCTCCCGCCTCGGCAGCGCTTGCTGCCCGGCTCCAACACCCGCCTACTCCCCGGCCCGATGGTCCTGGGCCGTCTCACTTGTAGCGATACGTGATCCGCCCTCGCGCCAGGTCGTAGGGCGTGATCTCGACCTGGACCCGATCGCCCGGCAAGATGCGGATCCGGTGCATCCTCATCTTGCCCGAGGAGTGTGCGAGCACCTTGTGCCCGTTCTCGAGCTCGACGCGGAACATTGCGTTCGGGAGCGGTTCGACAACCGTTCCTTCCAGGACGATCGCATCTTCTTTGGGCTTGGGCAGGACAACCTCCTACAACTAATTCCGACTTTTCCGACACCGACGCGACAACCGCCGCGCAGTAGGTTCTTTGCGACGGGCCCGCGCTTGACGCCGCGTACTGTCCACCGGCTCGTGGCGCAGGAAAGCATAGCCGCCGGCCACTGGACCCGAGGCCGCCCCATGATAGCCGCTCACTCCGTCGTAAGCACCTCCGGGCCATCCTCGGTGACAGCGATGGTGTGCTCGAAATGCGCGGAGAGGCTCCCGTCGGCGGTCACGACGCTCCAGCCGTCGTCGAGCTCGACCGTGTCAGGACCTCCGATGTTCACCATCGGCTCGATGGCGAATACGTTGCCCACCTTGATCCTCGGGCCCGGTGACCCGGGCCAGTAGTTCGGCACCTGCGGGTCCTCGTGCATCGCCGTGCCGATGGCGTGGCCGACGTACTTGCGCACCACCGAGTAGCCCGCGGCCTCGGCGAGCTTTTGCACGGCGGTCCCGACGTCGTGGAGACGATTGCCGTCCCGGAGCTGTTCGATGCCGGCCCACAGGCTCGCCTCGGTCACTTCCAGCAGCCGGGCGGCCTCGCTTGAGATCTCGCCGACCGGCGCGGTGTAGGCGGCGTCGCCGTGGTAGCCCTCGACGATCGCCCCGGCGTCGATCGAGATCACGTCGCCCTCCTCCAACACGAGCGGGCCCGGGATGCCGTGCACGATCATGTTGTTGGGAGACGTGCAGATCACAGCCGGGAAGCCGTGGTAGCCGAGGAAGTTCGACCTGGCGCCGCGGCGTTCGAGCACGTCACGCGCCACCCGGTCCAAAGCCGCGGTCGTCACGCCCGGGCGGATCCTGGCCCGTGTCTCCGACAGCATCTCGGCGACGACCTTGCCTGCCCGTCGCATCTTCGCGATCTCTTCGGGCGTGCGTCTCATACGTGCTCTCGGGGAGTGGGCGGGAAGAACCGGCCGCCGTGCTGGTAGGCGTCGACGACGGCGTTCAGGTTGCCGGCGACCTCGCCGGGGCTGCCGTCGCCGGACACCTCGACGAGCTTGCCCAGGGCGGCATAGCGGGCGATGAGCGGGGCTGTCGCGTAGTCGTACTGCGCCAGGCGGTTCTTGATCGCCTCTTCGGTGTCGTCCTCACGCTGGACGACGTCACCTCCGCAGAAGTCACAGGTCCAGTTGACCTTCGGGGGTGCCGAAGTCGAGTAGATGGCACCGCAGTCCTCGCACACCCGGCGGCTCATGAGCCGGGCGAGAACGAGCCCGGTCGGCACCACGAGGTCGAGCACGAGGTCAATGGAGAACGGCTTCAGGATCTCGTCGAGGCCGTCCGCCTGGGCCACGGTCCGCGGGAAGCCGTCGAGCAGGAAGCCGCGAGTCCTCGTGTCGTCCTGGTCCAGCCGGGCGGCGATCATGGCGAGCACGACGCTGTCGGGGATGAGGTCGCCGGCATCGAGATAGCGGCGCGCCTCGAGGCCGAGCGGCGTACGTGCCTTCACCGCCGCCCGCAGCATGTCGCCGGTGGAGATGTGCGGCAACACGTAGCGGCGCGACAGCCGCACGCACTGGGTGCCCTTCCCGGCTCCTTGCTTGCCGAGGACGATGAGCCTCGCGCCCGGTACCACTTACTGCAGGAACCCCTCGTAGTTGCGCATCATCAGCTGGCTGTCGATCTGCTTCATGGTCTCGAGCGCCACACCGACACTGATGAGAAGCGTCGTGCCCGCGAACGGGATCGTGGTGATGTGCCAGAGCGACAGCAGTATCGACGGCGTCAGCGCCACCGCCGCCAGGAACAAGCTCCCAGGAAGCGTGATCCGGTTCAGGATCCGAGCGAGGTAGTGCTCGGTCGGGGCCCCGGGCCTGAAGCCGGGGATGTAGCCGCCCTGCTTTCGGATCGTGTCGGCCTGCTGGTAGGGGTCGAATGTCACATGGACGTAGAAGAACGTGAAAAGGACGATGAAAAGGCCGTAGAAGACGATGTACCAGCCGTCGGTGGGGTTGAGCAGGTTGTGCTGAACCCAGTTGCGCAACGACAGCCAGGGCACGACGTTGGACAGAAGGACGGGGATGTACAAAAGCGAGCTCGCGAAGATGATCGGGATAACGCCGGCCTGGTTCACCTTGAGAGGTATGTAGGTGCTCTGGCCGCCGTACATGCGCCGTCCCTGGACCCGTTTCGCGAAGGTGACCGGGATGCGCCGCTGGCCCTGTTCGACAAAGACGATGGCGACGAGGAGGGCCAGCACCACGAGGATGATCATCGCGAGCCCGAACCAGCCCTTGTCCGCCTTGATCTGCTCTCCGTAGATCGGCATCGCCGCGACGACGTTGGAGAAGATCAGGATCGACATCCCGTTGCCGATGCCGCGCTGGGTGATGAGCTCCGCGAGCCACATCACAACCGCGGTGCCGGCGGTGAAAACGAGGATGATGAACAGCACCCGGGGGGCGGTGAAGTCCTTGATCAGGTCGATGTTGCTGCCTGAGCCGAACAGCTCGCCGCTGTGGAACAAAAAGACGAGGCCCGAGCTCTGCATGACCGCCAACGCCACGGTGAGGTAACGGGTGGCCTGGGTGAGCTTGCGCTGGCCCACGGCCCCCTGCTCGCGCCACTGCTCGAACTTCGGGATCACCGTCTGCAACAGCTGGACGATGATCGAGGAGGTGATGTAGGGCATGATCCCCAGCCCGAAGATCGCCGCTCTGGCGAGCGCACCGCCCGAGAACAAGTTGAGGAAGCCGAGCACGCCACCGGCCTTCTCGGCTGCGCTTATGGACTGGATCTCGGCGAAGTTGACGCCGGGCACGACGATGTTGGCGCCCAGCAGGTAGACGCCGATGATGAGCAGGGTGAACAGGACCTTGTTGCGGAGGTCGGGGACCTTGAACATGTTCCGCAGGCTTGCGAGCATCAGATCCTTCCCTCACTAGGCGTGTGCGAGATTGCGCTGTAGCCGGCGAAGCTTCGGCGACGCCGAAGAACGCTAGCGGTTGGCGAGGGCATTTCCCTTGGCGGGTGGCCGCCGGTCACCGTAGGGGGGCGGGACGACGGTGACGGACCCGCCCGCGGCCTCGATGGCCGCCACGGCCGAGCGCGAGAACCCGTGGGCGCTCACCCTCACTGCCCGGTGCAGCTCGCCACGCCCGAGGATCTTGACGAGTCCCTTGTGGTGGACGAGGCCGCCGGCTTCCAGGCTCTCGGGCGTCACCTCGTCGAGTCCCAGTTCCTCGAGGACGTCAAGGTTGACGACGTTGTACTCGACCCGGAACGGGTTCGCGAAGCCGCGCAGCTTCGGGATCCGCTGGGTGAGCGGCAACTGGCCGCCCTCGAACCCAGGCTTGATGTTGTTGCGGGCCTTTTGACCTTTGGTCCCCCGACCCGCGGTCTTGCCGCCCTTGCCTCCGGTGCCCCTGCCGACACGGCGCTTGGGGCGGTTGGAACCGGGCGAAGGTGCGAGATCGTGCAGCTTCATGCGGTCTGTGCCTCCGAGACTGTGATCAGATGCGGGACACGGGCGATCATCCCGCGGATCTCCGGCCGGTCGGGGAGATCGTTCGACTGGCCGATCCGGCCGAGGCCGAGGGCCCGCAAGGTTCCGCGGTGCTTCGGCTTGGTGCCGATGGCCGAACGCACCTGGGTGACGATGAGCCGGGACTCGACCTTGGGCGCAGGCTCGGGAGCCTTCTTCGTGCGCGTAACCGGCTTGGTGCCGGCTTCCGTCTTGGTGCCGGCTGCCGGCTTGGTGCTGGCTGCGGGCTCGGTGCTGGGAGACGCGACCGTGGCCTTTCCTGACGGCGCGGCAGCTTTCCTGGCACGTGGAGCAACCACCTCGGCCTCGTCTGCGGGCGTGGCCTTGTCGGCGCGGGGAGCCGCCATCTCAGCTCACCTCCCCGGACACACGGCTCAGGCGGCGGCGTTCCTCGTAGGCGCGCAGTACGCCGGTCGGGGTGACCTGGTCGGGGTCCTTGCCCCTCAGCCGTGCGACCTCGTCGGGGCGCCGTAGCTGGCTCAGGCCGTCGATGGTGGCGTGGGCGACGTTGATGGCGTTCGAGGTGCCGAGCGACTTGGCCACGACGTCACGGATACCGGCCATCTCGAAGATGGCCCGCGCCGCGCCGCCGGCGATGACGCCGGTGCCGGGGGCAGCCGGCTTCAAGATGATCCGCCCGGCGCCGGCGTGGCCGATCACGGGATGGACGATCGTCGTGCCCGCGATCGGGACGTCGAACATGTTCTTGCGCGCTTCTTCTATCCCCTTTTGCACGGCGAGGCCGGCTTCCTTCGCCTTGCCGTAGCCGAGGCCGACCCGGCCGTTGCCGTCGCCGATCACCATGAGCGCGGTGAACGAGAAGCGCCGCCCACCTTTTACGACCTTGGCGACGCGGTTGACCTTGATTGTGCGCTCTTCGTACTGCGACTCGACCATTACAGCTCCAATCCGGCTTCACGTGCGGCCTCGGCGAGCGCCGCGACCCTACCGTGGTACCGGGACGCACCCCGGTCGAACACGACCTTCGTCACTCCCTTGGCCAGGGCCCGGGTCGCCACGAGCTTTCCGACCTCGCTCGCAGCCGCGGCGTTGCCCGTGGCGCCCTCGCGCAGCGGAGCCTCCAGAGTCGAGGCGGCGACAAGGGTATGGCCCGCGGTGTCGTCGATGATCTGGGCCATGATGTGCTTGTTCGAGCGGTACACCGAAAGGCGCGGCCGCTCGGCCGTGCCGATCACGTGCTTGCGGACGCGGCGGTGACGCCTGGCCGCGAGGGTGTGGGTTCGCAGTGTCTTGGTCATGGCTACTTGGCCGCCTTCCCGGCCTTGCGTTGCACGACCTCGCCGGCGTACCTCACGCCCTTGCCCTTGTAGGGCTCGGGCTTGCGGACCCTGCGGATGTCGGCAGCGACCTGGCCGACCGCCTCCTTGTCGATGCCCTTGACGATGATGCGCAGCGGCGTCGGCACCTCGAAAGAGACGCCCTCGGGCGCGTCGACGAAGACCGGATGGCTGAACCCGAGCGCCAGCTCGAGCTGAGTGGGGCTCTTCAACGTCGCGCGGTAGCCGACGCCCACGATCTCGAGCTCTTTGGTGAAACCTGCCGTGACGCCCGTCACCATGTTCTGGATGAGGCTTCGGGTCAGCCCGTGCAGCGCCCTGTTGGCGCGCTCGTCGTCGGGCCGTTCCACGAGGAGCTGGGCGTCTGACTGGCGGACGGTGATGCTCCCGGGCAGGATGCGCTGGAGCTTGCCCTGCGGGCCGGACACCGCCACGGTTCCCTCGCGAAGCGTCACTTCGACACCGGAGGGCAACTGGATGGGGCTTCTTCCGACTCGGGACATCAGATCTTCACCTTCGGGTCACCAGACATAACACAGCACCTCGCCACCGACACGCTGCTGGCGTGCCTCGCGGTCGGTCATGAGTCCCTTGCTCGTGGACAGCACCGCCACCCCGAGCCCGCCGAGAACACGTGGCAGGCCGTCCGCCCGGCAGTAGATCCGGAGGCCGGGCTTGGACACGCGCTTCAAGCCGCCTATCACCCGCGCGCGGTCGGCGGTGTACTTGAGCGAGATCTCGAGCACCTCGCCAGGGTGGCCCTCCCTCGGGATCTTCGTGAAGCCCGCGATGTAGCCCTCGCGCTCGAGGATCTGGGCGAGCGCCTCTTTGACTCTCGAGCTGGGCATACGGACGGTCTCGTGCATCGCCACGTTCGCGTTGCGAACGCGGGTCAGCATGTCCGCGATGGGGTCGGTCATTGTCATGGACGATCCCCTCCTCTCACCAGCTGGCCTTGGTCACGCCCGGCACCTCGCCGGCATGCACGAGCTCGCGCAGGCATATGCGGCAGAGCCCGAACTTGCGGTACACCGATCTCGGGCGCCCGCAGCGACGGCACCGCGTGTAGCCGCGCACCTTGAACTTGGGCTTGGCCTGTTGCTTCTCTATCAATGCCTTCTTGGCCATGGGTCGGCTCTACTGCCCTTCACGTCGGAACGGGAACCCGAAGGCGTTGAGCAGAGCTCGGCCTTCGGCATCGGTGCGGCCGGTCGTCACAATCGTGATGTCCATGCCTCTTGGGGTGTCGACCTTGTCGTAGTCGATCTCCGGGAAGATCAGCTGCTCGGTGACGCCGAATGTGTAGTTGCCCCGGCCGTCGAACGACTTCGCCGACAGGCCCCGGAAGTCTCGTATGCGGGGGATGGCGAGGCTGATGAGCCTGTCGAAGAACTCCCACATGCGGTCGCCGCGCAGGGTCACCATGCAACCGATCGACATGCCCTCGCGCAGCTTGAAGGCGGCGATCGAGCGGCGCGCCTTGGTGATGACGGGCCTCTGGCCGGCGATCTGCTGGAGGTCGCCGACGGCGCCCTCGAGCAGGGACTGCTGCTGGGTCGCCTTGCCGACGCCCATGTTGATGACGATCTTGGAAAGGCGGGGCACTTCCATCACGTTGGACAGGCCCAGCTCGGCGGCGAGAGCCTGGCGGATCTCGGTCTCGTAACGCTGGCGCAGGCGAGGACGCTCGATGACGGCCGGGCTCACAGGTCACCTCCGCACTTGCGGCAGACGCGGATCTTGCGGCCCTGGTCGTCGATCCGGAAGCCGATTCGCGTGGGCCCGCACTCGGCACAGACCACAGCGACCGTCGATGCGTGCACCGGCATGTCCTTGTCGATGATGCCGCCCTGCATGGTCCCGCGCTTGGCCTTGGTGGAACGCTTGGCGACGTTGATGCCGTCGACGATCACGCGGTTCTGGGCGGGGATGACGCGCATGACCTCCCCGGTCTTGCCCCGGTCCTTGCCGGTGAGCACCTGTACGCGGTCCCCCTTGTGGATGCGCACCTAGATCACCTCCGGGGCCAGCGAGACGATCCGCATGAAGCGCTTTTCCCGCAGCTCGCGGCCCACCGGGCCGAAGATACGGGTGCCGCGCGGCTGGAGCTGGTCGTTGATGAGCACAGCCGCGTTCTCGTCGAAGCGGATGTAGCTGCCGTCGGATCGGCGGTTCTCCTTCTTCGTCCGGACGACGACGCAGCGCACGACGTCGCCTTTCTTGACGGCAGCACCGGGCACGGCGTCTTTGACCGTGGCGATGAAGACGTCCCCGATGCTGGCGTAGCGGCGGCGCGTCCCGCCCAGCACCTTTATGCAGAGCACTTCTTTGGCACCGGAGTTGTCGGCGACGCGCAGGCGGGACTCTTGCTGGATCACCGTGCACGCTCCAGGACTTCGACGAGGCGCCAGCGCTTCAGCTTGGAGAACGGACGCGTCTCGGCCACACGGACACGGTCCCCGGTGGCTGCCTCGTTCTTCTCGTCGTGCACGTACAGGTGCCTGGTCCGCTGGACGGTCTTGGCGTACTTGGCGTGCCGGACGCGCTCGACGACGGCTACGACTGCAGTCTTGTCCATGCGGTTCTCGACGACCGTGCCCTCGCGGATCCGGCGCCGGTTGACACGCACCTGCTCTTGCTCGGACGGGCTAGCCCCCGCGTCGCCCGCCTGGGCCTCGTTCTCGGCCATCACTGCTCCTTGGTCCCTGCGCCGCCACGACCTACGACGGCCTCCGCCTGCTCCGCGAGCTCGATCTCGTGCGCACGCTGCACGGTCAAGAGCCGTGCTATCTCCCTGCGGACCTGGGCGACCCGTGAGTTGTTGTCCAGGCGCCCCGTCGCCGACTGGAAGCGGAGGTTGAACAGCTCCTTGCGGGCTTCGACGATCTTGTTGTCGAGCTCGGCATCGTCGAGCTCGCGCAGCTCTGCCGCAGTCGTCATCAGACCAGCACCTCCGCGTTGGAACCGAGCCCGGGCCGGGCGATGACGCGTGCCTTCATGGGCAGCTTCTGGATCGCCCGCTCGAGAGCCGAATGGGCGAGGGCTTCGTCGACGCCCGCCAGCTCGAAGAGGATGCGCCCGGGACGCACTACCGCGACCCAGTGCTCAGGGTTTCCCTTGCCGGAGCCCATGCGCGTCTCGGCGGGCTTCTGAGTGACCGGCTTGTCGGGGAACACGCGGATCCAGACCTTCCCGCCACGCTTTATATGCCTGGTCATGGCAATACGGGCGGCTTCGATCTGACGGGCCGTGAGCCAGGCCGGTTCAAGGGCCTGGATCCCGAAGTCACCGAAGTTGATGGTCTCGCCGCCCTTGGTCATTCCGGACGTGCGGCCGCGCTGCTGCTTGCGGTGCTTGACCTTGCGAGGCATCAGCATGGTCAGTCAGTCTCCCTGCGGAAATGCGGGACGTCGTGATGCTGCTCACGCGTCCGGCGCTCGATCTCTTCTTCCTCGGCCAGGAGCTTCTCGAGCGGGTCCTCGGTGACCACCGGTGCAGGCGGCTCCGCGGTCACATCGGGAACGGGCACGGCCGCGACCTCGGCCTCGGGCTCGGCTTCCGGCACCACCTCGGGGGCGACCGAACCCGGCTCGCCCAGCTCGGGCCTGCGCCGGCCGCCGCCGGCTGTGACGATGCGCCTGGGACGCGCCTGGCCGGAGGTCTCCCCGACCGCCATGGCCGCCTCACGCGAGATCTTCTCCTCGGCGGAGGTCTTGTAGGGCAGGATGTCGCCCTTGTAGATCCAGACCTTGATCCCGATCCTGCCGGTCGAGGTCTTCGCCTCGCGAAAGCCGTAGTCGATGTCGGCGCGCAAGGTGTGCAACGGGACCCGGCCCTCGCGGTAGGACTCCTTGCGTGCCATCTCAGAACCGCCCAGGCGGCCGGAGCACTGGACGCGCACGCCCTGGGCGCCGGCTTTCTGAACGGTCTGGATCGCACGCTTCATGGCGCGGCGGAAACTGATCCTTCTCTGGAGCTGGTCGACGATGCCTTGGGCGATCAGCGCGGCGTCCAGCTCCGGCTGCTTGATCTCCTGGATGTTGAGCTGGACGTTGGCGTTGTGGGTGATACGCGCCAGCTGGCGCCGCAGGCGGTCCGCTTCTGCCCCGCGGCGTCCGATCACGATGCCCGGTCGGGCTGTGTGCACGTCGATGCGCAGGCGGTCGCGCGTGCGCTCGATCTCGATGCGGCTCACGGCCGCAGCTTCGAGCTGGGTCATGAGGTAGTCGCGGACCTTCCAGTCCTCGACGACCGAGTCCTGATAGTTCCTGTCGTCGAACCAGCGGGACTTCCAGTCGGTCGTGACACCGAGTCGGAAGCCGTATGGATTGACCTTTTGGCCCATCAGTCGCTCGTTTCCTCGTCGCCTGCAGCGTCGTCGGCGCTCCCGGCTTGCTCGTCGTCCTCGCCCGGGGCGTCGTCGGCGCCCTCGGCCTGCTCGTCCTCGCCGGCGGCGAGGGCCTGCTCGACCGCAGCGTCGATGTCCGTCTCTTCCCCGGTGTCGCCCGCCGCCACGATCCCGAGCACCTGCTCGTCGACTGCGGGCTCCTCGGAGGCCTTGGCGGCCGCGCTCGCCCTTGTCTGACGCCGTGCCCCTGCCACCCGGCGCGCCCGTCGGTCGGCCTGTTCAGCTGCGACGCGGGCACGTCGCCGGCTCAGCTCGTCTTCGGGCAGCCGAGAGACGATGACGGTGATGTGACAGGTGCGCTTGCGGATACGCGTCGCACGCCCGCGCGCACGGGGACGCCACCTCTTGAGCGTGGTGCCCTCGTCGGCGTAGCAGGCGGACACGAACAGCTCCTCGGCTTCGATGCCCCCGTCGTTGTGGAAGGCGTTGGCGGCTGCCGAGCGCAGCACCTTGCCGATGACGGTCGCCACTTCCCGGTCGCAGTACTCGAGGATCTCAGACGCGCGGTCGTAGTCCTTGCCGCGGATGAGGTCGAGCACCTCGCGGGCCTTGTAGGCAGACACGCCCGAGTGCTTGAGCACGGCGCGCGTCCCCGGCCTCTCGTTGGTCTTCAAACCGGTCACGTCAGCGCCTCGCAGCTCGTTCTTGGCCCGCGTGGTAGCGGAACGTCCGGGTGGGGGCGAACTCTCCGAGCTTGTGGCCCACCATCGACTCGGTCACGTACACGGGCACGTGCTTGCGCCCGTCGTGAACCGCGATCGTGTGACCGACCATGTCCGGGATGATCGTCGAGCGGCGCGACCAGGTCTTGATGACACGCTTCTCGTTCGAGGCGTTCAGCGCGTCGACCTTGCGAAGCAGATGGTCGTCGACAAAGGGTCCTTTTTTCAGGCTACGAGGCATGATGGCTCCGCTCGGCGGTCAGCGGCGGGCGCCGCGGGTGCGGCGACGACGGATGATGAGCTGGTCAGACCGCTTGTGGCGCGGACGGGTCCGACCTTCGGCCTGGCCCCACGGCGACACCGGATGGCGCCCACCTGAGGTCTTCCCCTCGCCACCGCCGAGAGGGTGGTCGACGGGGTTCATGGCGACCCCACGGGTCTGGGGACGGATGCCCTTCCAGCGGTTGCGTCCCGCTTTGCCGATGGAGATGAGCTCGGCCTCCGAGTTGCCCACCTCGCCGACTGTCCCGCGGCAGTCGATCGGGACACGCCTCATCTCGGTCGAAGGCAGGCGCAAGGTGGCGTACATACCCTCTTTCGCGACGAGCTGCACGCTCATGCCTGCACCGCGGGCGAGCTTGCCCCCTCCGCCGGGTCGCAGCTCCACGTTGTGGATCACCGAGCCGACGGGGATGTAACGCAGCGGCAGGGCGTTGCCCGGGCGGATCTCGGCGCCGGGCCCGGACTGCAGGACGTCGCCGACCTCGACACGGGCCGGGGCGAGTATGTAGCGCTTCTCGCCGTCGAGATAGTGCAGAAGGGCAATGCGGGCATTGCGGTTGGGGTCGTACTCGATGGCCGCGACCTTGGCCGGGACCGAGTCCTTGTCCCGGCGGAAGTCGACCAGGCGGTACTGCTGCTTGTGCCCGGCGCCACGGTGGCGGGCGGTCTTGCGGCCGAGGTTGTTCCGGCCGCCCGAGCCCGGCTGGGACACGAGGAGCGACTTCTCGGGAGTCGTCTTTGTGATCTCGGAGAAGTCCGAGACGGACTGGAAACGCCTTCCCGGGCTGGTCGGCTTGCGCTTGCGGAGTGCCATGACGATGTCCCTCAGCCTTCGAACAGCTCGATACGGTCGTCGCCGACCAGTCGCACGATGGCGCGCTTTGTGTCCGGTCGTTTCCCGAAGGTGGCGACACGCCTTTGGCGCTTGCGCTTTCCCTTGCGCACCAGGGTGTTCACGCTCAAGACGCGTACCCCGAATGCGTCTTCGACCGCGGCGCGGATCTCCACCTTGCTCGCCCTCGGGTCGACGACGAACACGTAGGTGTGCTCGTCCATGAGCGCGTAGGACTTCTCGGAGATCACAGGGCGCAACAGGATCGAACGGCCGGCGCTCACTTGTCCTCTTCCTCATCGTCGGTCCCGGCCGCGTCCTCGACGCCGGCCTCGTCACCTTCAGGTTCGTCCGTCGCCGGTGCCTCGGCGGTCTCGTCGCCCTGCGGTCCACCGGCTTCGGCGGTCTCGGCGAGCTCGCCCGCGAGCGGACGCGACGAGTTGGCGACGACACTGCCCTCCGGCGCGTCGCTTACCTCTCCGGGCATCGTCTCGTCGGTGAACACGACCCAGTCGGACACGACCACGTCGTAAGCGGTCAGCTGACCGGCCTCGACGATGTTGACGTATGCGAGGTTCGAGAAGGAGCGCTCTGCCACCACGTCATTGCCGCCGATCACGACGAGCACGTTGCCCTCGACGCCGAGGGCCGCGAGCGAGGCCACGGCGTCCTTGGTCTTCGGAACCTCGAACGACCAGCGGTCGACGAGGCACACGCGGCCTTCCATGGCCCGGTCCGAGAGGGCCGCGCGCAGCGCCTGGCGGACCATCTTGCGGGGCGTGGACTGGGAGTAGTCACGCGGCTTGGGGCCGAAGGCGATGCCGCCGCCTGCGAACTGCGGCGCCCGGGTCGTGCCCTGGCGGGCACGGCCGGTGCCCTTTTGCCGATACGGCTTCGCGCCGCCGCCCGCGACCTCGGCGCGCGTCTTGGTGCTGTGGGTGCCGGAGCGCTTGGCGGCGAGCTGCGCGGTCACGACCTGGTGCAGGAGGGGCACGTTCACGAGGGCACCGAAGTACTCCGGGTCGAGCTGGACGACGCCGAGCAGCTCGCCCACGTCGTTGCAGCGCTCCACGAGCACCGACTGTCGTGTCTCAGTCATCGTGGCGGTCATCACTTGCCACCCTTCACGGCGTCGCGGATGAGGACGAGGCCGCCCCGAGGTCCCGGCACGGAGCCCTTCACCAAGACGAGCTCACGCTCGGGGTCCGCCATCACGACCTCCAAGTTGAGCGTCGTCACCCTCTCAGAGCCCATGTGTCCCGCCATCCTCGTGCCCTTGAACACGCGGGCCGGAGTGGCGCAGGCGCCGATCGAGCCGGGGGCACGATGCTTCTTGTGGGTGCCGTGCGCGGCACCCTCGCCCTTGAAGTTGTGTCGTTTCATGCCGCCGGCGAACCCTTTGCCTTTGCTCACGGCGGTGACGTCGATCTTGTCGCCCGGCGCCAGGATGGAGGCGTCGATCTCCTGGCCGACCGAGTAGCCGCTCGTGTCGTCGAGGCGCAGCTCGACGAGGCGCACGCCCGGCTCCACGCCCGCCTTGGCGAAATGGCCGGCCTGCGGCTTGTTGAGCTTGCTCGCGGCACGCACGCCGTAGGTGACCTGGAGGGCGGAATAGCCCTCCTGCTCGGGGGTCTTCACACGTACCACCCGAAGGGCTGCGACCTTGACCATGGTCACGGGCACGACGCGCTGGCCTTCGTCCCAGATCTGCGTCATGCCGACCTTCTCGCCGACGATCGCCTTCGTGGCCATGTGCTCTTTGCCTCTGCTCGTTTTCGCGCCGGGGCTCGCGGACAGAACGGATGGCGTCACCCGTTGTCGCCGTTCGCGCCCGACCGACTGTGGATGACAGTCCCTTGTCGTGCGGACGCTCCGCCCGGGCATCCGGAGCGGAGCGCACATCATGTCTTGCCGGAAGGTCCCCCAAAGCACCGACTGGGGCGCTCCCGGACGTCTTACTCGTGGACGCGACGGACAACGTGCCCGCCGAGTTCGAAAGCATAGCACCCGCTCGCCCGCCGGCCCAAAGCCGGCGTCATGCGGTCGTGGCTAGGCCGTCTGGATCTTGATCTCTATGTCGACCCCCGCCGGGAGGTCCAGGCGTTGCAGCGAGTCCACGGTCTTCGGAGTGTGCTCGACGATGTCGACGAGGCGCTTGTGGATGCGCATCTCGAAATGCTCGCGGCTGTCCTTGTGCTTGTGAGGCGAGCGGATCACCGTGTAGCGGTGCATCTCGGTGGGAAGCGGGACGGGACCGCGCACCTTCGCCTGGGTGCGCAGAACCGTCTCGACGATCTTCTTCGTCGACTGGTCGATGATCTCGTGGTCGTACGCCTTGAGCCGGATGCGGATCCGCTGGCGGGGGCCTTCTGCCATGTCGCCTCTCTTACTTGAGAATCTTCGTCACGGCGCCGGCACCCACGGTGCGGCCGCCCTCACGGATGGCGAAGCGGAGCCCTTCGTCCATGGCGATCGGCTTGCCGAGCTCGACTGTCATCACCGTGTTGTCGCCGGGCATGACCATCTCGGTGCCCTCGGCGAGCTGGATGGTCCCGGTCACGTCCGTCGTGCGGAAGTAGAACTGCGGGCGGTAGTTGGAGAAGAACGGCTTGTGCCGCCCACCCTCTGCCTTGGTGAGCACGTAGACGTTGGCCTCGAAATTGGTGTGGGGCGTGATGGAGCCGGGCTTGCAGACGACCTGGCCGCGCTCGACGTCCTCCTTCTTCGTGCCACGCAGCAGAAGGCCGACGTTGTCGCCCGCCTGGCCCTGGTCGAGAAGCTTGTGGAACATCTCGACGCCGGTGCAGACGGTCTTTTGCGTCGGGCGCAGCCCGACGATCTCGACGTCGTCGCCGACCTTGACGACACCCTGCTCGATGCGGCCCGTCACGACGGTGCCACGACCTGTGATCGTCATCACGTCCTCGACCGACATGAGGAAGGGCTTGTCGGTCTCGCGGGCGGGCTCGGGGATGAAGTCGTCCACCGCGTCCATGAGCTGGAGGACTCCGGCCGCAGCCTCGGCGTCGTCGGTCTCGAGGGCCGCCAGGGCGCTGACACGCACGACCGGGGTGTCGTCGCCGGGGAAGCCGTACTCGGTGAGCAGCTCGCGCACCTCGAGCTCGACGAGGTCCAAGAGCTCCTCGTCGTCGACCATGTCGACCTTGTTGAGGGCGACGACGATCGAGGGCACGTTGACCTGGCGCGCCAGGAGCACGTGCTCACGTGTCTGGGGCATAGGCCCGTCCGCGGCGGAGACGACCAGGATCGCGCCGTCCACCTGTGCGGCACCGGTGATCATGTTCTTGATGTAGTCGGCGTGCCCGGGCATGTCGACGTGCGCGTAGTGGCGCTTGTCGGTCTCGTACTCGACATGCGCGATCGCGATCGTGATCCCGCGTGCCTTCTCCTCCGGGGCCTTGTCGATCTGGTCGAACGCCGTAAAGGCGACGTTCGGGTTCTTCGCGTGGAGAGCCTTGGTGATCGCCGCGGTTAGGGTCGTCTTACCGTGGTCGATGTGGCCCATCGTTCCGACATTGACGTGGGGCTTCGTCCGCTCGAACTTCTTCTTGGCCATTGTTGCCGACCGCTCCGTTTGATCTGGGCTGCGCCCGCTGGGCGCCTCCATGCTGGTGGACTGCGTTCTCGATTGTGCCGTGTTCGTTACTGCTCGGGTGGGGTCTCCGGACCGGGTCTCCCCGGTCCGACGGCTCCGATCAGTGGATCACCTGGCGATTCGACTCGCTTCGGTGTTGACCCCTGGGCCGTTCACTCGCCGGTCACACGGGCGATTATCTCCCGGGAGACCGACTCCGGAACCTCCTGATAGGAGTCGAACTGCATCGTGTACGTCGCGCGTCCCTGGGTGCGGGAACGCAGGTCGGTAGCGTAGCCGAACATATCGGACAGTGGGACTTGAGCCCTCACGACGTGGCTCGCGCCCCTCTGCTCCATGCCCTCGATCCGGCCTCGGCGTGAGGACAGATCGCCGATCACGTCACCGAGATTGTCCTCGGGCGTGACGACCTCGACTCCCATGATGGGCTCCAGCAAGACCGGGCGCGCCGCTCGGACAGCCTTCTTGAAAGCCATGGAACCTGCGATCTTGAAGGCCATCTCCGACGAGTCGACGTCGTGGTAGGAGCCGTAGACGAGCGTGACGCGGACGTCGACGATGGGGAACCCGGCTAGAACACCCGAGTTCATGGCCTCTTGGATGCCTGCGTCGACGGCGGGGATGTACTCCTTGGGGATCACGCCCCCGGTGATCTTGTCGACGAACTCGAAACCTCCGCCGGCACCGGTCGGCTCGAGGTCTATCACGACATGGCCGTACTGGCCGCGCCCGCCCGTCTGGCGGATGTAACGCTCCTCGATCTTGTGGACCGAGTCGCGGATGGTCTCGCGATAGGCGACCTGGGGCTTGCCGACGTTCGCGTCGACCTTGAACTCCCGCAGCATCCTGTCGACGAGGACCTCCAAGTGCAGCTCGCCCATGCCCGAGATGACCGTCTGGCCCGTCTCCTGGTCTGACCGGACGCGAAAGGTAGGGTCCTCCTCGCTCAGGGCGAACAGCGCCCGCGACAGCTTGTCCTGGTCCGCCTTGGTCTTGGGCTCGACCGCGACGTGGATGACGGGCTCGGGGAACTCGAGCGACTCGAGCACGATGGGATGGGCCACGTCGCAGAGGGTGTCGCCGGTCGTGGTCGACTTGAGGCCGACGACCGCGACGATGTCGCCGGTGTAGACCGCGTCGCGGTCCTCGCGGTGGTTGGCGTGCATCTGGAGGATCCGGCCGATGCGCTCCTTGCGGTCCCGGCTCGTGTTGAGCACCGTGGTGCCCTTCTCCAAGGTGCCCGAGTAGACCCTCAGGTAGGTGAGCTTGCCCACGAACGGGTCGCTCATGATCTTGAACGCCAGAGACGAGAACGGCTCGTCGTCCCTCGGGTGCCGCTCGATCTCGTTCCCGGTCCTCGGCTCGACGCCCATCGTGGGCGGCACGTCGAGCGGGCTCGGCAGGTAGTCGACGACCGCGTCGAGCATGGGCTGGACGGCCTTGTTCTTGAAAGCCGAGCCGCACAGCACCGGGACGATCTCGCTCGCGATGGTCGCGGTGCGGATCGCCTTGCGGAGATCCTCCGGGGTGATCTCCTGCTCGGAGACGTAACGCTCCATCACGTTGTCGTCGAAGTTGGAGACGACGTCGATCAGGGCGTGGCGGGCCTCCTCGGCCGCGCCCGCGAGATGGGCGGGTATCTCGCGGGTCTCCCAGGTCTCGCCCATGCCCTCGCCCCACACGAGGGCCTTCATCTTCAACAGGTCGATCACGCCCTCGAAGGAGCCCTCGGCTCCTATCGGGAGCTGCACGACCGCGGGCGTCGCCTCGAGGCGATCGCGGATCATGGCGACGGTGCGGTCGAAGTCCGCGCCGACCCTGTCCATCTTGTTGACAAAGCACATGCGGGGCACGCGGTACTTGTTGGCCTGCCGCCACACCGTCTCGGTCTGGGGCTCGACGCCGGCGACGGCGTCGAAGACGGCGACCGCCCCGTCCAGGACGCGCAGCGACCGCTCCACCTCGACGGTGAAGTCGACGTGGCCGGGAGTGTCGATGATGTTGATCCAGGTGTCGCGCCAGCGGCACGTCGTGGCGGCCGAGGTGATGGTGATCCCGCGCTCTTGCTCCTGGATCATCCAGTCCATGACGGTGCCACCCTCATGGACCTCGCCGATCTTGTAGGTGCGGCCGGTGTAGTACAAGATGCGCTCGGTCGTGGTGGTCTTGCCCGCGTCGATATGGGCCATGATCCCGATGTTGCGGGTCTTGGCCAGCGGGAACTCTCGGATGGATGACGGGTTGGCCATCGCCTTGCTTCGTCTCTCTAGTAAGTGGTGGGCAGGCGGATCTTCTGGTCGTCGGCTGCGCGAGTGAGATCCGCTCTCACTGCGGGCGCGCTATCAAGCTACGCCGGGCGCGTGGACATCCGGCGAGCACCGGGCCGACGCCTGGCGTGGCCCAGGCGGTTACCAGCGGTAATGAGCGAAAGCCTTGTTCGACTCCGCCATCTTGTGCAGGTCTTCCTTGCGCTTGACGGTGGCCCCGACACCGTTGGAAGCGTCGAGGATCTCGTTGGCTAGCCTGAGCGCCATGGTGCGCTCGCGCCGCTGGCGTGAGTAGCCGACCAGCCAGCGGATCGACAGCGTCGTCGCCCGTCGCGGGCGCAGCTCGACTGGGACCTGGTAGGTCGCGCCGCCGACACGTCGGCTGCGCACCTCGAGCTCGGGCCGGGCGTTGTCGAGGGCCCGCTTCAACAGCTGGAGCGGGTCGCCGTTGGTCTTCTCGCGCACGACGTCGAGGGCGTCGTACACGATGCGCTCGGCAAGCGACCTCTTTCCCCGGGAAAGGATCTTGTTGCACAGCTGGGTCACGAGCACCGAGCGGTAGACGGGGTCGGGAACGAGCTCGCGGCGGGGTGGGGGGCCGTTGCGGGGCAACTCAGGACTCCTTCTTGGCGCCGTAGCGGCTACGAGCCTGGGCACGGTCGCGCACGCCGGAGGTGTCCAGAGTGCCACGCACGATCTTGTAACGGACGCCCGGGAGGTCCTTGACCCTGCCGCCTCGCACGAGGACGATCGAGTGCTCCTGCAGGTTGTGGCCCACTCCGGGAATGTACGCGGTGATCTCCGAGCCGCTCGTCAAGCGCACGCGCGCCACCTTGCGCAGTGCTGAGTTCGGCTTCTTCGGGGTCGTCGTGTAGACGCGCGTGCATACCCCCCGCCGCTGCGGCGCCCCCCTCAACGCGGGGGTCTTCGTCTTCGACCGCTTGGATGACCGGCCCTTGCGGACGAGCTGGGCGATAGTGGGCACGCGAACCTCTCTGAAAATCCTGGTTGAAGAACCGTGGGCGCACGAACGCGCCGACACGACTTGTGGATGATAGGAGCCAAAGCGCTCCCCGGGCAAGATTGTAGACCCGATCAGGCAGAGCCTTCCTCGGCGGGCCCGAGGTCGCTGAGCGGGTCCTCCTCTGCCACGACGAGGTCGTCGGTCGGTCCGAAGCTCGCGTAGGCGCTGCCGCCGGTCGCGTACGGGTCCTCCTCCTCGTAGGGGCTGCCGAACGCCGTCCGCCCGACATCGCGCAACCAGGAAGCCAGGTTGTCCGTGTCGACACCGCCCACGTCGCCGCCCACCTCGAGGTCAGAAGACCAGAAGGACATGCGCTCGGCGTCTGGCGTCGACACCTCCACGCTGCGGTAGCGGTTCATGCCGGTGCCGGCGGGGATGAGCTTGCCGATGATGATGTTCTCCTTGAGGCCGAACAACTGGTCGGACTTGGACTCGATGGCGGCCTCGGTGAGCACGCGGGTCGTCTCCTGGAAGGAGGCGGCCGACAGCCACGAGTCGGTCGCGAGCGAAGCCTTGGTGATACCCATCAGCTCCGGCCTGCCCTCGGCGGCACGCTTGCCCGCCTGGACGAGCTCGCGGTTGACCGCCGCGTAGCGCTGGTTGTCCACGCGCTCTCCCGGGAGGAAGGGCGCGTCGCCCGGTTCGGCCACCAGCACCCTGCGGAGCATCTGGCGAACTATGAGCTCGATGTGCTTGTCGTGGATCGACACACCCTGGTCCCGGTAGACCTTCTGCACCTCTTCGACCAGGTACTGCTGGGTCTCGCGGATCCCCTTGATCTCGAGCAGCTCCTTGGGGTCCTTCGGCCCGTCCACGAGCGCGTCGCCGGGGCTCACCTCCTGGCCCGCGACGACTTCGAGGTGGGCCCTCGCGGACACCGGCACGGCATCTTCGCCGCCGTCGTCGGCCACGACCACCACTCGCCGGCCCGTCTCGTCCTCGTCGATGCGGATCACGCCCGAGGTGCGCGCCAGCACAGCGGCGCCCTTTGGCGTGCGGGCTTCGAAGAGCTCGACCACTCTCGGCAGGCCGTGGGTGATGTCCTCGCCGACGATGCCGCCGGTGTGGAACGTGCGCATGGTGAGCTGGGTCCCCGGCTCGCCGATGGACTGGGCGGCGATCACGCCGACCGCCTCGCCGAGCTCGATGCTGCGACCCGTGGCGAGCGACTGGCCGTAGCAGGCGGCGCAGACGCCGTGGTTGGCCTCGCAGGTGAGCACCGACCGGGTGCGCACACGGTCGATAGCGGGGTCGGCGGACAGCTGCTGGACCTCGAAGTCGCGGATTACGCGGCCGGCCTCCAAGACGGTGCCGTCGGAGAGCTTGACGGGCTCGACGAGGACCCGCCCGTAAAGGCGTGTCTCGAGGTAGCTCCGCTTGCCCGCCTGATCGGCGTGGATCCCCTCGATCCAGATGCCGCGGGTGCTGCCGCAGTCCGGCTCACGGATGATGAGCTCCTGGGCCACGTCGACAAGACGCCGCGTGAGGTACCCGGAGTCCGCGGTACGAAGGGCCGTGTCCGCCAGGCCCTTTCGGGCCCCGTGGGTGGAGATGAAGTACTCGAGCACCGACAGGCCCTCCCGGAAGGACGACTTGATAGGCCTCGGGATCATCTCGCCTCGTGGGTTGGACACGAGGCCCTTCATGCCTGCGATCTGGCGCACCTGCTGCGGGTTACCCCTCGCGCCCGAGTCCACCATCATGTCGAGCGGGTTGAAGGCCATCGTCGCGAGGGTCTTCTCCATCGCACGGCCGACCTCGGAGTTTGCCGAGGTCCAGATCTCGATCTCCTTCTGGCGCCGCTCGTCGTCGGTGATGATCCCCCGGCGGAACTGGTTCTCGGCCTTCTCCGCCTCTTTCTCGTAGCGGTCGAGGATCTGCTGCTTGTCAGGCGGGGTCTTCACGTCGTCGATCGAGATGGTGAGCCCGGACCGGGTCGCGAAACGGAAACCGAGGTCCTTGATGCGGTCGAGGCTCTCGGCCACGAGCACCTTGGAGTAGTGCGCCGCGATGTGCTCGACGATCGTCGCGATCGAGGTGGCGCGCTTTCCGATGACGTCGTTCACGTACCCGAAGCCGACGGGGAGGGCCTGGTTGAAGAACAGGCGCCCGACGGTCGTGACGAGCTCGTCGGGCTCCTCGGTCACCGGGGCGTCGCCGTGGCGGACGCCCCGGAGGGGGAATTCGAAACCGTCGGGACCGCGCCGCAGCCGGATCTTGGCGTGAAGGGCGACGTCGCCGTTCTCCCATGCCTGTTCCGCGTCGTAGATGCGGCGGAACACGCGGCCCTCACCCTTGGCACCGTCGACCGTGAGCGTCAGGTAGTAGACGCCGAACACCATGTCCTGACCGGGCACCGTGATCGGGCGGCCGGTCGCCGGCGAGAGGATGTTGTTCGCGGACAACATCAGCACGCGGGCCTCGGCCTGGGCCTCGGCCGACAAGGGGAGGTGCACTGCCATCTGGTCGCCGTCGAAGTCCGCGTTGAAAGCCGTGCAGACGAGCGGGTGGATCTGGATGGCCTTGCCCTCGACCAGGATCGGCTCGAAAGCCTGGATCCCGAGGCGGTGCAGCGTGGGCGCCCGGTTCAAAAAGACCGGGTGCTCCTTGATGACCTCGTCGAGCACGTCCCAGACCTGGATGCGCCGGCGTTCGACCATGCGCTTGGCCGACTTGATGTTCTGTGCGATCTCGGTGTCGACGAGACGCTTCATCACGAACGGCTTGAAGAGCTCGAGAGCCATGAGCTTGGGCAGGCCGCACTGGTGGAGCTTCAACGTGGGGCCGACGACGATGACCGAGCGGCCGGAGTAGTCGACGCGCTTTCCGAGAAGGTTCTGGCGGAAACGGCCCTGCTTGCCCTTCAACATGTCGGAGAGGCTCTTGAGGGGCCGGTTACCGGGACCTGTCACCGGGCGGCCGCGCCGTCCGTTGTCGAACAGGGCGTCCACGGCCTCTTGGAGCATCCTCTTCTCGTTGTTGATGATGATCTCGGGCGCGCCGAGGTCCAAGAGTCGCTTCAGGCGGTTGTTGCGGTTTATGACCCGCCGGTACAAGTCGTTCAGGTCCGAGGTTGCGAAGCGTCCGCCGTCGAGCTGGACCATCGGGCGCAGGTCCGGCGGGATGACCGGCACGGCGTCGAGGATCATGGCCCGGGGGTCGTTGATCCGGCGGCCCGACTCGTCGCGACGGTTGAAGGCGGAGACGATCTTCAGGCGCTTGATCGCCTTCTGCTTGCGCTGGGCCGACAGCGGCCGGCGGCCGTCTGTGGGCTCGATGTTCTCGCGGAGCTTGAGCTCCTCCTCGTCGAGGTCGAGACGGTCGATGAGCCGCGCGATCGCCTCGGCTCCCATGCCGCCCTCGAAGTAATCGCCGTAGCGGCTGTGCAGCTCGCGCCACAAGAGCTCGTCCTCGATGATCTTGCGGCCGTGAAGGCCGGAGAACTCGTCGAAGGCGCGGCGCGCGAGGGCGATGTCCTCGTTCGCCCGGTCACGTACGCCGGTGATCTCCTTCTCGGCGGCCTTCTGGCGAGCGCGGATCTCCGAGTCCTTGGCACCTCCGGCCTCTAGCTCAGCGAGCTCACGCTCGAGATCGGAGAGGCGGCGCTCGGCCTCGAGGTCGCGGGCGCGTTCGATCTCGCCGATCTCGGTGTTGAGCTCGACCTCGAGGTTCGGCAGATCCGCGTGCCGGCGTTCCTCGTCCACGTGGGTGACGAGGTAGGCGGCGAAGTAGATGACCTTCTCGAGCTGCTTGGCCTTGAGCTCCTCACGGGCTTCGGTGCCCATGAGCAAGTAGGCGAGCCAGGAACGGGTGCCGCGCAGGTACCAGATGTGCACGACCGAGGCGGCGAGCTCGATGTGGCCCATGCGCTCGCGGCGCACCTTGGACCGCGTGACCTCGACACCGCAGCGCTCGCAGATGATTCCCCGGAACCGGACGCGCTTGTACTTGCCGCAGTAGCACTCCCAGTCCTTGGTCGGTCCGAAGATCTTCTCGCAGAACAGGCCGTCCTTCTCCGGGCGAAGCGTCCTGTAGTTGATCGTCTCGGGCTTGCGAACCTCCCCGTGCGACCACGTCCGGATGTCGTCCGCAGTGGCGAGCCCGATTCGAAGCTGATCGAAATCGTTGACGTCGAGCACCTAGAAGCTCCTCTCCGCTGCGCGGCGCGCGTCCTCCTCGTCGGACCCCCGCTCGGGGCGACTGATGTCGATCCCGAGCTCCTCGGCGGTCCGGTAAACGTCCTCGTCCAACTCGCGCATCTCGATCTCCTCGCCGGTCGTGGAGAGCACCTCGACGTCGAGACAGAGCGACTGCATTTCCTTGATGAGAACCTTGAAGCTCTCCGGGATGCCGGGCTCGGGAATGTTCTCGCCCTTGACTATGGCCTCGTAGACCTTCACACGGCCGAGCACGTCATCGGACTTGATCGTGAGCAGCTCCTGCAGCGCGTAGGCCGCGCCGTAGGCCTCGAGCGCCCAGACCTCCATCTCGCCGAAGCGCTGCCCGCCGAACTGAGCCTTGCCGCCGAGGGGCTGCTGGGTGATCATCGAGTAAGGGCCCGTCGAGCGGGCGTGGATCTTGTCGTCGACGAGGTGGGCAAGCTTCAAGATGTAGACGTAGCCCACGCACACCGGGTTGTCGTAGGCCTCGCCCGTGCGCCCGTTGTACAGGGTCACCTTGCCGTCGGTGCCGATCATCTTGCTCGAACCGTCGACCGTGTCGGGCAGCAGTTTCTCGAACAGCTCCTGGATCGTAGGGTGCCGGCCGGCCTCTTCCTTCTCGTCCCAGTGGGCACCGTCGAAAACAGGTGTGGAGACCCAGACGGCCGGGTCCGTGCTCGGCCGCGTCTTCGACTCGGTGCCACGAACGATGTGGTCCGAAAGCACGCGCTTGTCGGCACCGTCCCAGCCCCACCTGGATGCGTAGCCGATGTGCGCCTCCAGGACCTGGCCGACGTTCATCCGGCTCGGGACCCCGAGCGGGTTCAAGATGATGTCGACCGGTGTGCCGTCGGCCAGGTGCGGCATGTCCTCGACCGGCAGGATCTTCGAGATGACGCCCTTGTTGCCGTGTCGTCCGGCGAGTTTGTCGCCCTCGGAGATCTTGCGCTTTTGTGCCACGTAGACCCGCACCAGCTGGTTCACCCCCGGCGGCAGCTCGTGGGAGTCGTCGCGGGAGAAAACGCGCACGTCGATGACCTTGCCGGACTCGCCGTGGGGAACCTTGAGGCTCGTGTCGCGCACGTCGCGGGCCTTCTCGCCGAAGATCGCCCTCAGCAGTCTCTCCTCGGGCGTGAGCTCCGTCTCGCCCTTGGGGGTCACCTTGCCGACGAGGATGTCTCCGGCGTCGACCTCGGCACCGATGCGGATGATCCCCCGCTCGTCGAGGTCAGCCAGGATGTCGTCGGACAGGTTCGGGATGTCGCGGGTGATCTCCTCGGCACCGAGCTTGGTGTCGCGGGCGTCGACCTCGTGCTCTTCTATGTGGATCGAGGTCAAGACGTCGTCGCGGACGAGCCGCTCGGACAAGATGATGGCGTCCTCGTAGTTGTAGCCCTCCCAGGGCATGAAGGCGACGAGGAGGTTCTTGCCGAGCGCCAGCTCTCCGTTGTGGGTCGAAGGGCCGTCTGCCAGCACGTCTCCGAGGCGGACCTCCTGGGCCTCTGAGACGACAGGCTTCTGGTTGACGCAGGTGTTCTGGTTCGACCGCTGGAACTTTGCGATCGGGTAGATCTTCCTGCCGAGCTCCTGGCGCGCGCGGTCCTTCTCGCCCTGCTTGTACTCGACGATGACGTAGTCACCGGCCACTTCCACGACCTTGCCGGAGCCTTCGGCGAGGATGACCTCCCCGGCGTCGCGCGCCGCGCGGGCCTCGACACCGGTACCGATGTAGGGCGCCTCGGGCACGAGCAGGGGAACCGCCTGCTTTTGCATGTTGGCGCCCATGAGGGCGCGGTTGGCGTCGTCGTGCTCGACGAAGGGGATGAGGGCCGTCGACACCGAGAGGATCTGCTTGGGAGACACGTCCATCAGGTCGACTTCGGACGGCGGGACGTAGTCGACCTCGCTGGCGGTGCCGTACGAAGTGGACGTCGCCCCCACCCGCACGCCGGCACCTTGGGGACCGCGGCGCACGAGAACCCTGTCGCCGACGAAGTGCCCGGTCGGGTCGAGCGCAGCCGACGCCTGGGCGATGACGTACTCCTCCTCCTCGTCGGCGGCGTAGTAGACGATCTGGTCGGTGACCCTGCTGTCGACCACCTTGCGGTAGGGAGTCTCGATGAAGCCGTGGTCGTTGACCCGCGCGTAGCTGGCCAGGTGGCCGATGAGGCCGATGTTCGGCCCTTCGGGAGTTTCGATCGGGCACATGCGGCCGTAGTGGGACGTGTGGACGTCTCGTACCTCGAAGCCCGCGCGCTCGCGCGACAGGCCCCCCGGGCCGAGCGCCGACAGGCGCCGCTTGTGGGCCAACCCCGACAAGGGATTGTGCTGGTCCATGAACTGCGACAGCTGGCTCGTACCGAAGAACTCCTTGATGGCGGCAACGACCGGGCGGATGTTGATCAGGGTCTGGGGCGTGATCGCCTCGACGTCCTGGGTCGTCATGCGCTCGCGCACGACCCGCTCCATGCGCGACAGGCCGATGCGGACCTGGTTCTGGATGAGCTCGCCGACCGAGCGGATGCGCCGGTTGGCGAAGTGGTCCTGGTCGTCGAGGCGATAACCCGCCTCGCCGTTGGCGAGATGAAGCATGTAGGTCGATGCCGCGAGCACCTCGCTCGGGCTCAGAACGCCCGAGTGCTCGTCCGGACGTTCGAGCACGATGTCGAACAATTGGGAGATGCGCTCGATCTCCGGGCCGAGCTTGCGGTTCAGCTTGTAGCGGCCGACCCGGGTGAGGTCATAGCGGCGCGGGTTGAAGAACGCGTTCTCGAAATAGACGCGGGCGGCGTCGAGCGAGAGGGGCTCACCCGGACGCGCACGCTTGTAGATCTCCAACAGGGCCTCGTCCCGGGTCGGGATGAGCTCGCGCTCGCGCTCCCACTGCGCATCGAGGAAGTCGAAGTGGCGCACGAAACGGGTCAGGAACGCCTCGTCCTCGTAGCCCAGGGCACGCAGCACGACGAACAGGGACAGGCGCCGCTTGCGGGCGACTCGTGCACCGGCGCTCACGTCACGGTTCGGCTTGGCCTCGACGTCGAACTCGATCCACTCGCCCCGGTAGGGGTGGATCGTCCCGGTGACGATCGTCTTCTGGTCACGGCCCGGCTGGAAGATCACACCGGGCGAACGGACGAGCTGGCTCACCACGACGCGCTCGGTGCCGTTGATGATGAAGGTGCCACGACTGGTCATCATGGGAAAGTCCCCCATGAAGACGGTCTGCTCCTTGATCTCACCCGTCGAGCGGTTCATGAACGACGCCCGGACGAAGATCGGCGCGGCGTAGGTGATGTCCTTCGCCTTGCACTCGTCGATCGAGAACTTGGGCGGCGGCCGTAGGTCCGGGTCGGTCGGGTCGAAGTCGAGCTTCAGGCTCAGCTGGTCGGTGAAGTCCGCGATCGGGCTGATGTCGCCGAATGTCTCGGCGAGCCCTTTCTCGAGGAACCACTCGAAAGAGTCGCGTTGCACTGCGATGAGGTCAGGAAGCGGCAGGACCTCATCGATATTGGCAAACGAGTAACGCTCCGGAGTGCGGGGACGTAAGGGCAAGGGTCTACTCCTCGCGAATGCTGATTGACCGGAAAGGAATGAGCGGTGCGTGGGCGCGCGTCAAGGAACTTGAAGTGGAGCGGTCACTCGACGGGAGGGCACGGCAACCGTTCATGTTACACGCGCGGGGACGCGCGAGCAAGCGGCACGCGCTAGTTCGCCGCGTGAAGGGTACGGGAACCGTGCCCCGAGGTCAAGATGTCTTTTGGCACTTTCGCCCGAAAGCACGGCCGCCCCGCATCTGGGCACTAGAGCCCAGACGGGGCACTACTTGAGCTCGACTGCGGCGCCAGCTTCCTCTAGCTGGGCTTTCGCCTTCTCGGCGTCCTCCTTCGACACCTTCTCGAGGACAGGCTTCGGTGCGCTGTCCACGAGGTCCTTGGCCTCTTTGAGACCGAGGCTCGTGAGGGCGCGCACCTCCTTGATCACCTGGATCTTCTTCTCACCGGCGCCGAGCAGGATGACGTCGAACTCGTCCTGCTCCTCCTCGACCGGGGCCGCCTCGCCGCCACCGGCAGCGGCGACCTGCGCCACGGCAACTGGGGCCGCCGCGGTCACACCGAACTTCTCCTCGAAGGCCTTCAACAACTCGCTCAGCTCGAGCACCGTCATGCCCGCTATGCCGTCGAGGATCTCTTCCTTGGTTGCCATGTCTCCTCCTGTTGTGCGAAATGGTTGTCGATGATGGTTGAAGATCGTTGCGCCGGAACTGCGACTAGCCCTCGGCGGTATCGGCCGCGCCGCTCGCCTCGGCGGTATCGGCCGAAGCGGCTGTCTCGGTCGACTCGCCCGTCTCAGTCGACTCGGCCGGTTCGGTCGACTCGCCCGTCTCGGTCGACTCGGTTGTCTCAGTCGACTCGGTTGTCTCAGTCGAGTCGGCCGGTTCACTTGTCGCGGCTTGTTCAACTGCCTCGGCCGACTCGGATGCCTCGGCCTCGGTCGTCTCGGCAGGTTCGCTGGACGCGCTGGAATCGGCTACCTCGGTCCGCTCGGCAGCAGCGGCGGGCTCGGCGGTGGCGGCGGGCTCAGCCGCTGCCTCGGTCGGCGGCTCAGCCGCTCCGGTTGTCGGCTCAGCCGCTTCGGCAGTGTCTGCTATGCCCCCGCGCTTTTCGATCAACCCGGACAGCCCGTAGGCGAGGCTCCTCGGAAGCGCCTGGAGCAGGCCGGCGAACTGGCGCATCGGGGCAGCGATGGCGCCGGCGAGTTGAGCGAGCAGCGCGTCACGAGAGGGAAGTTCGGCGAGTGCACTCGCCCCACCTGCGTCGACGAGCTGGGTGCCCAGGAGACCGCCTTTGACGACCAGCTGGGGGTGCAACCGGCTGAAGTCTCGGAGCACCTTGGCGGCTGCGCCGACGTCGTCGCGGACGAAGACGATCGCCGTCGGGCCGGTCAGGTACTCGTTGAGAGCCGCCTGGTCGGTGTCCGCGGTCGCGCGCCGCACCAGGGTGTTCTTGAAGATCTTGTAGTCCGCTCCGGCGCTGCGCAGCTGGCGGCGCAGGCTCGCCAGGTCCCCCACTTTGAGGCCGCGGTACTCGGTGAGGATGGCCGCGCTCGAGCTGCCGAGATGCTCGCGTACCTCCTCGACCACAGCGACCTTCTCAGGTCTCGGTCCTGCCATGAGCGCTCCTTTGGTCACAAGCCCCGGGCCGACCCCGGGGATATGGCTCCGGAGGGTTCGCGGCGCGCGGGACGTGGGAAGCGCTTGGCACTTCGCCTCGTCGGGCGGGTCGGGACCCTTTGAGCGCCTTACGGCGCACCGGAGTTCTACGGCGAGTTATTCAGTTGGTGGCGAAAGCCTAGCCGACCTTTGGGACGGCTCTTCCAGGCGAGGACGTTGCCACAGTCAGGCCGACACTGCCAGCATCTCGTCGACGACGCGGGCCTTGACCGCATCGATCTTCACCCCTGGACCCATCGTCGATGACAAGGTGACGGACCGCAGGTAGCGGCCCTTGGCGGCCGCGGGCTTGGCCCGGACGAGCTCGTCGATGGCAGCCCGGTAGTTCTCGAGCAGCTGCGCGCGATCGAAGGAGGCCTTGCCGATCGGGACGTGCACGTTGCCGACCCGGTCGGTCCGGTACTCCACGCGGCCCGCCTTGTACTCCGCGACCGCTTTCGCGATGTCGGTGGTGACAGTCCCGGTCTTGGGATTAGGCATCAGGCCCCGGGGCCCGAGCACCCGTCCGAGCCGTCCGACCTGGGCCATGAGGTCCGGCGTGGCGATGGCGACGTCGAACGCGAGAAAGCCTTCCTTCTCGATCCGTTGCACGAGGTCGTCCGCTCCGACGATGTCTGCGCCCGCGGCACGCGCCTCGGCAGCCTGCTCGCCCGCCGCGAAGACCGCGACACGTACCAGCCGCCCGGTGCCCGCCGGCAACGAGAGCGAGCCGCGGACGATCTGGTCGGCGCGCCGGGGGTCGACGCCGAGCCGCGTCGCCAACTCGATGGTCTCGTCAAACCTTGCCTTCGCCAGGTTCTTGACCAGGTCGATCGCCTCGACGGGGGTGTAGAGGCGGTCGCGGTCATAGCTCTTCAACGCTTCGGCGTACCGCTTTCCCCTGTTCATTTGCAGAGCTCCCTTCGATGTGCCGCGCCGGGTGGCTGCGAGACGGTCGTCACTTGCTGACCGCGATGCCCATGGAGCGGGCCGTGCCCGCAATCTGCTGCTTGGCCGCCTCGAGGTCGTTGGCGTTGAGGTCAGGCATCTTCTTTGCGGCGATATCCGCGACCTGATCGTCGGTGATGGAACCGACGGACTCGCGCCCGGCGAGCTTGCTCCCTTTCTCGAGCCCGGCTGCCTCGCGGATGAGGAACGTCGTCGGTGGCGTCTTCAAGACGAAGGTGAACGAGCGGTCCTCGTAGATGGTCACTTCGACAGGCACGATCGTGCCGCGCTGGTTCTCGGTAGCGGCGTTGTACTGCTTGCAGAACTCCATCGTCTGCACACCGTGCGGGCCGAGGGCAGTCCCGACCGGGGGCGCCGGCGTGGCTGCGCCCGCCGGCAGTTGGATCTTTACGATGGCGGCGACGCGGCGACGTGCCATGAAGGTTCTTCCTCTTTCTTTCGCTGCCAGGCGCTAGAGCTTGGCGACCTGACTGAATTCGAGCTCGACCGGAGTCTCGCGACCGAAGATGTTAACGAGCACCTTGAGCTTCAGTTGATCCTCGTTTATCTCAGCGATCTGGCCTGAGAAGTCGGCGAAGGGACCTTCCTTGACCCGAACCGTGTCGCCGACCTGGTGCTCGAGGCGCGGCTTGGAGCGGTGCTTCTGGCCCTCGATCCCCTCGGGGCGCACCTGGAGGATCGCCTCGACCTCGGCACGTGGCAAGGGCGTCGGCTTGGTCCCCGGGCCTACGAAGCCCGTGACGCCGGGCGTCTGGCGGATGACCGACCACGAATCGTCGTCGAGGTCGCAACGGCACAACAGGTAGCCCGGAAAGACCTTCCTCTGCACGAACACCCGCTTGCCGCCTTTGATCTCGGCGACCTCTTCCATCGGGATGACGACCTCGAAGATCCGGTCCTCCATGTTCATCGAGGAGATCCGGCTCTCCAGATTCGACTTCACCTTGTTCTCGTAGCCGGCGTAGGTGTGCACGACGTACCAGAGCCCCGGCCTGTCGTAAGGGCTGGGCTCCCGGACGGCGACCTCGTCCTCGTCGCCCTGCGACGGCAGCTCGTACTCGAGCGCCTCGTAGCCGCTCGGGCGCTGACCGGACTCGACAGGTTCGGCGGGCGCGATGGCCTCCTCGGAGGGGGCTTCCTCGTTGTTCAGTTCTGAGTGGGTAGTGCTCACGTCGTCTCCCGTGTCGGCTTCGCGGCTCACGAGCCGAAGAGGAAGAGCACGCCCTTGGCGAACCCGTAGTCGAGGCCGAAGACGAGACTGACCATGAACACAAGAGTCACGAACACGACGATGGTGTACTTGACGACCTCCGGGCGGTTCGGCCAGGCGACCTTCGCGAGCTCGTTGCGAACCTCGCGGGCGAACTCGACGACCCTCTCGGGAAGGCCGGGTCGATCCGGAGTTGGGGGCCGGCGTTGCGCGCTCGGGGGCGGCCGGCGTCCGGGCGCGGGTGCGCCTTCCTCGTCGATCTGACCCTGTCTCTGCAGGAGACGCTTAGTTTGTCGGTTCACGCAACATTCCTCGGCTCGAATGAGCGGTGAGCAGGGCAGGAGGGACTCGAACCCCCAACCGCCGGTTTTGGAGACCGGTGCTCTACCAATTGAGCTACTGCCCTCCGGGCCGGGGTCATGGCCCGCCACTGACTGAGCACCGGGTCTCCCCGGGGCGGCTTCACGATAGCACCACAGGCCGGAGCCTCCGCAGGCGGCCCCGGTGCACGGCCGTCACGGCGATGATGGCCGCCGCGGGTGCCGCGAGAGCACCGACGTAGGCGAGTCGCCGCCCGGTGAGAACCGAACGGACGACGCGACGCTGGGCCGCCACCTCGAGCGCTTCGAGCACACCGGCCACGGCTCCCGGTGGAGGTTCGACCCTGTAGGACCTCAGCTGGTTGAGGAGGCGGAGCAGCTTGCGATACCGGGCGAGCTCCGACTGGCAGACGAGACACGACCCGACGTGGCGGACAACCACCTCGTCAGCCTCGGAGATCCCGTCGAGGATCGACGGAAGCACGAGAGCGACCTCGGCACACGAGACGCTGGCGCAAGGGGCGCTCTCGCAGGCGGCCCGGCCGCCGAGGAACCTGGCACGGTACGCCTCCACGACTGCGCCGGGCGCGAACAAGGCCCGCTCAAAAAGCGGCGACATGCCTGGCTGCCTCGTCGGTCTCGGGCTCGGCCGCTAGGGGCCGGTCGATTCGAAAATCGACCTCGCACACCGCGACGCCGGCAGCGGCGGCAGGAGTCCGGGGACGGCGTCTTTGGCGGCTGAGGCCGCCCGCCGCGCCGGCCGGGGCGAACAGCTGCTCGCGCAGACGGCGGCGGGCGCGGTGGAGGCGCACCTTGGCCGCGGTCTGGCTGATGCCGAGCTCACGGGCGATCTCCTCGTGCGCCAGGTCGTAGACGTCCCTCAGCACGACCACCAGGCGCATCTGGTCCGGAAGATCCGCGAGCGCCTCGACGAGCCGCTCGCGGTCGTCGGCCGTCCCGGCTGCGGTCTCCGGATCGCGCTCCGAACGTGTCTCCAAAACCTCGAGCTCGTCGTCGAGCTCGTCATGGGCGCTGCGGCGGCGTTTTGCGACAAGAGTGGCGGAGCAGTTCACGGTGATGCGGTGCAGCCATGTCCGAAACGCGGAGTCACCGCGAAACTTGCCGAGCTTGCGAAAGGCCCGCAGGTAGGTCTCCTGCAGCACGTCGCGCGCGTCGTGCTCGTTGCCGACGAGCCTCAGCGCCAGGGCGTAGCAATCTGTCGAAGTGGCGCGCACCAGGTGCTCGAAGGCCGCCCTGTCCCCATGCTTGGCAAGCTCGACGAGATAGGCGAGGTCGTCGGCCTCGCGGGTCAGCGCGTCTCCTTGTGAACGGTGTGCTGCCGATCGAACTGGCAGTACTTCTTCATCTCGATCCGCTCGCGGTCGTTCTGCTTGTTCTTCATGGTTATGTAGTTCCTCCGCTTGCAAACCTCGCAAGCGAGGGTCACCTTGACCCGCTTCTCGTTCTTGGCCATGTTCCTGACTCCTCTGCTCCACTCCCGGTAGCGGCGGCCGGACTCGAACCGGCGACCCCACGATTATGAGCCGTGTGCTCTTACCAACTGAGCTACGCCGCCGCGGAGCCCCCTGTCGGAATCGAACCGACGACACCAGCCT
>JBEKGS010000017.1:0-70563 GCA_050012675.1 Acidimicrobiales bacterium | reverse complement strand
GGTGGAGGCGAAGGGACTCGAACCCTCGAACCTCCTGACTGCCAGTCAGGCGCTCTACCAACTGAGCTACGCCCCCGAAGGACGCCAGCACTCTACCCGAACCGTGCCTACTACGGCCCGCCGGCCTGTGTGCTGGTCGGGCAACACGTCCACTCCTACAGGACGCACTCGACGTTCGCCGCTTGGCCCTCGATGGCGTGACCCACTCCACCCACCCTTCGAGAGGCTCGCGCGGGCCAACTAACCTGTTCTCGTGGCGGAATACGACTTTCGTGAGGTTGAAGAGCGCTGGCAGCGGCGCTGGGACGAGCACGGCACGTACCGGGTAGACCTCGATGACCCTCGACCGCCGTATTACGTGCTGTGCATGTACCCCTACCCGAGCGGCCCCGCCCACCAGGGCCATATCCGCAACTACACCTTCGGCGACGTCTTGGTCAGGCACCGTACGATGCAGGGCCACGCCGTGCTGAGCCCTTTCGGCTTCGACTCGTTCGGCTTGCCCGCGGAGAACGCCGCCATAAAAGGCGGGGACCACCCACGCGTGTACACCGAAGCGCGCATCACCGAGCTCAAGGCGTCGGTCAAACGACTGGGGGCCGTCTACGACTGGCGGCGCGAGCTGCGCAGCCACGACCCGGACTACATCCGCTGGAACCAGGTCATCTTCCTTGAACTGCTGCGCGCCGGCCTCGCTTACCGAGCCGAGGCGCCGGTCAACTGGTGTCCCGGCTGCCATACGGTGCTCGCCAACGAACAGGTGCTCGCGGACGGCACCTGCGAGCGCTCAGGCGACGTCGTGGAACGGCGCAACCTCGAGCAGTGGTTCCTTCGCATCACCCAGTACGCCGAGGAGCTGCTCGATGCTTTGGACGGCCTGGACTGGCCCGAGCGCGTAAAGACGATGCAACGCAACTGGATCGGCCGGTCCGACGGCGCCCAGTTCCGGATGGCCGTCGCCGGCCGGCCGGGGATCGAGATCGAGGTGTTCACGACGCGCCCGGACACGAGCTTCGGCATGACCTATGCCGTGCTCGCGCCGGAACACCCGCTCGTGCCCGTCCTCGTGACCGACGCCCACGAGGACGAGGTCGCTGCGCTTTGCGCCCGTGCCCAGCTGGCCACCGACATCGAGCGTCAATCTTCTGAGGGATCGCTTGAGAAACGTGGCGCCTTCACGGGCAGCTACTGCGTCAATCCCTTCAACGACGAGCTCGTGCCGATATACGTGGCGGACTACGTGCTCATGGGCTACGGAACCGGGGCGATCATGGCCGTGCCCGCCGAGGACGAACGCGACTTCGCCTTCGCCGAGGCCTACGGCCTGCCCATAGTACGAACCGTTGAACCGCCGCAGGGCTTCAGCGGAGGCGCTTGGTCTGGCGACGGACTCAAGATCAACAGCGGATTTCTCGACGGGTTCGACGTCCCGACTGCCAAGCGGATGGCAATCGAGTTCCTTGAGCAACTCGGGATCGGCTCACGCAAGGTCAACTACCGGCTCCGCGACTGGCTGATCAGCCGGCAACGCTACTGGGGCTGCCCGATACCGGTGATGTACTGCCCCGCAGACGGGATCGTGCCGGTCCCTACCGACGAGCTCCCGATCCTGCTCCCAGACGACGTCGAGTTCCGCCCGACCGGCGAGTCGCCGCTCCGCTTCGACGAGGGCTTCCTCAACACGACCTGCCCCGTGTGCGGGGGTCCGGCGGTACGCGAGACCGACACGATGGACACCTTCGTGGACTCGTCGTGGTATTTCCTGCGATTCTGCAATCCCCACGATCAAACGGGGCCTGTCGACATCAGGGCGGCACACCACTTCATGCCGGTCGACCAGTACATCGGCGGGATCACCCATGCGATCTTGCACCTGTTGTACTCCCGCTTTTTCACGCGGGCCTTGGCCGACACCGGCCTTGGTCCGAAGGAGGTCCGCGAGCCCTTCTCGCAACTGTTCTGCCAAGGCATGATCCGCCTCGGCGGTCGCGCGATGTCCAAGTCGAAGGGCAACGTCGTTTCTCCGGACGACTATTTCGCGAAGGTCGGGGCCGATTCGTTGCGGCTGCTTCACCTGTTCATCGGCCCGCCCGTCGACGACGTCGACTGGAACGAACAGACCGAGGAGATACTCGAGGGGTGCTCACGCTACCTGGGCAGGGTCTGGCGTCTCGCGACGGACCCACCGCAACAGCCCGATCAAGCCTCCGGGGGAACTGCGGCCGATGCCCACGAGCTGAGGCGCGCTGTTCACCACACGGTCGCCCGCGTCACCGCTGACATCGAGCGCTACGCCTTCAATACCGCGGTCGCGGCATGCATGGAGCTGACCAACACCATCTCCCGTTACGTCCGTTCTGGCGCCGACAGGACCGCCATCGAGGAGTCGATCGACACCTTGCTGGAGCTTCTCGCCCCCTTCGCACCGCATCTAGCTGCCGAGGCCTACGAGCATCGCCATGGCGACGACGTGCACACGCGCCCGTGGCCGGTCGCCGACGTGCGACTGCTCACTGAGCAGAAGGTGACGATGGTCGTGGAGGTGAGGGGCAAGGTGAAAGACCGGATCGAGGTCGAGCGTGACATCTCCGAACATGCCGCTGCCGAGATCGCCCTGGCATCCGCGAAGGTCCAAGAGGCGCTGGCAGGGGCCTCGCCGACGCGGATCATCGCCAAGCCTCCACGGCTCGTCAACATCATCGTCTAAGCACGCGACCGCGGCGGCTTGGGCCAAGCCGCGCGACGACCTCATCCCCCAACAACATGGACGAGGGATCCACTGCGGCGTCCCGGGCGTCGCCAGGACCGACTGTCCGCCACGGCGCGGTGGCCCTTGGTCGGCCTCTCGGCTGCCGTCGCTAGAAGAGGCCGCCTCGCTTGCCCTCGGCGGTCATCTTGCTCGTCGGTCACCTTGAACGGACGGAGGTGCTGTCGAGGCCTGCCAGGAGATCCGCTGCCGCTCGCCCTGGCAAACCGGGGAAAACTCATCTCCTTGCGAGCCGGTCCTCAGGCTTGCAAGGCCTTGAGAACGCAGAACTCATTGCCCTCTGGGTCCGCGAGCACGACCCAAGTCGCCTCGTCACCCTGGCCGACATAAACACGCCTCGCGCCCAGCGACTCGAGCCGCTCCACCTCCCTTTGCTGGTCGAGGGGACGCAGGTCGAGGTGGAGTCGGTTCTTAAGGGTTTTCGGCTCGGGCACCTTCAGGAACAGCAGGTCGGGCGCCACTGCATCCTCTGCGCTGCCGGCGGGCGGCTCGAGCACGACTTCGTCGGGTTCGTCCTGGGTGCGGCGCCATCCGAGCACCGCTTCCCAGAAGCTCGCGATCGACTTGGGATCGCGAGCGTCCACGCACAAACTCTGGATGCGAAGGTCCATTTTCCCCCCGTTCGCCCGTTGTCAGCCCCGCGCGAGCCCCGTCGAGGCCGGTCCGCCCGGGCTGGGCCCATGCCTATGTACCCACTGCCACGCCTCTAAACGACCTCGCGGAGCCTACCGGTCGACACGTCGTAGACGAATCCGCGGACCGAGTGCTTGTGCCGGATGAACGGGCTCGCCTTGATGCGCGCGATCGACTGGCGCACGTCCTCGTCGAGATCCTCGAAGGCCTCGGCCGCCCATGCCGGCTTGATCCCGACATCGTCCTGGATCTGTCGCTTGAACTGATCGTCGGTGAAGGTGAGCATCCCGCAGTCGGTGTGATGTACGAGGATTATCTCCTCCGTACCGAGCAGTCGCTGCGAGATGGCCAGGGAGCGGATCTCGTCATCGGTGACGACTCCACCGGCATTGCGTATGACGTGGGCATCGCCCTCTTTGAGGCCGAGAAGTCCGTACGGGTTCACTCTGGCGTCCATGCAGGCCAGCACGGCCACCTTCTTGGCTGGTGGCAGAGGCAGATCGCCCTTGGTGAAGGATGAGGCGTAGGCCTCGTTGTTGCGCAGCAGTTCGTCGGTGGCGCTCATCGGATCCCCCCTAGGTCCCTAATGATGACTTATATCATCCGCTTTGCAAACTTAGCGCGAGCGTACGGGGCGCCGCACCCTCTACTGGCCGCGCAGATACCGCTCGAGCTCCGCCGCGATCTCGTCGCCCGACGGCACCCGCCTGTCGTCGGGCATTTCCGGCGTGCCCTCGAGCTCGTCGATCTGCCGCTCGAGTTGACGAACCATCTCCTGGTGTTCGCTGCTCTGCGCGATGAGCTCGTCGACCTTCACGCGTGCCGAGTCGGCGGCCTCCGACAGCACATGGGAGTCGATCACGAGGCCCGACAGGCTTGCGAGGCCGTCCAGCAAGACGACCGATGCCGCCGGGAACGGCATGGCGGCCACGTAGTGCGGCACGCGTGCCCACAGCCCGACGGAGGGGATCCCGACGTTCGCGCATGCGAGCTCGATGACCCCCTGGATCCCTGACGGAACCTCGATCACGCCGGGAATGAAACCGATCTTCTTGGCCAACTGACTGTTCGAGGCCGTCGCCGCCAGCTTGACGGGCCGCGTGTGCGGCGCAGCCGCGGGGAAACCGCCGAATCCGACCATGAGCCTCACCTCGAGGGTGGTGGCGAGCTCGGCGACCGCGTCGGCAAACGACTGCCAGTGCAAGTCGGGCTCCGGGCCCGCGAGCAGGGCTATGCCTGATCCGAGCCGGTCGGCCCCGACGCTGAGGACCACCTGGGGCCAGTCCAGCCCGTCGTTGATCCCGTCGGAGATCTTGAGCTTCGGCCGCCGGGCGCGCTGGTCCAACAGCTCCTCGGAGTCGAACACCGCGTACGGCCACGACTCGATGGCGTCGAACATGCTCGCCATGGCGGTCGCGCCTGCAAGACCTGCGTCCACCCATCCTTCCAGCGCCACGACGAGGACCGGGGAGGAAGGAGCTGCCTCGCCGGTGAGCCGGTAGAGGGATGCTGGGACAGTCATTGAGGTTTCCTTCCCACGCCGACGCCGTGCATAATCGCAGGTTATAGGTCCGGGCCGGGGTGTCGCAGGACAGCGGAGCCCTGTTCAGAGGGCAAAGGACTCCCCGCCGTCGACGATGATCCTCGCGCCGTTCACATTCGCAGCTGGCTGCGAGCACAGGAAGGCCACGACCTTGCCGAAGTCGGCGGGGTCACCTATCGGACGCCCGCTTGTCGTAAAGCCGAGCTCGATCATGCGCTCGGTCGCGTGGTAGCCGGGACAGGCGAGGTTCAAGGTGATACCCGTGCCGCGCAGGTCCGCGGCGGCTGTCTTGGCCCAGGCCCACAGGCCTGTGCGAGCGGTGTTGGACAGCGCCAGGGCAGGGTTGGCCTGGGCGATGGTCGACGAGGCGATGCAGCAGATCCTGCCCCACCCCGCGGCTCTCAAGTGAGGCAGTGACGCCCTCACGAAGCGGACGCTCGTGAGCAGGTTCGCCTGCACGGCCTTCAATATGGCGTCGTCGTCACAGTCGAGCGCGGCCTGCTGCGGCGGGCCGCCGGCGTTCGGCACGACGATGTCGAGACGGCCGAAACGTTCGATCGCGAGCGAGACGAGGTGCTCGGGCGTCGAGGGATCGGTCACGTCCGCCCTCAAGGCCACAACCTCCGCGCCGCGCGACCTGAGTGCAGCCTCGGCGTTGGCCAGCGCCTCGTCTCCCCGGGCGGAGATGACCAGGCGGACGCCCTCATCTGCGAGAGCCTCGGCGACGGCGCGACCGAGACCCTTGGACGACGCCGCGATTACAGCCACCCGTCCCTCAAGACCGAGCTCCATGCGACAACCTCTCTTCCTCTCCGGCTCTGAACGCCGGACCATCACGTGTTCAGGCCTCGACGACCGCCAGCAGGTGATCGGCTTGATTGCAGGCGAGCGGTCCGTCCTCGGTAGCTATCACAACATCTTCGATCCGGGCCCCGAAGCGTCCGCTCAGGTAGATGCCCGGCTCGACCGAGAAAGCATGGCCGGCGACGAGCGGCGTCTTGTTCCCGGCCACGATGTAGGGGTCCTCGTGCTCCTCGATCCCGATGCCGTGCCCGATGCGGTGGATGAAGGACTTGCCGTAGCCGGCGGCGGCGATGAGCTCCCGGCCGGCACGGTCGACCTGTTCACAAGCGGTGCCGACCAGTGCCGCCGCCACCGCCGCGGCCTGGGCGAAGTGGAGCACGCCGAAAAGCTCGAGGAACTCCGGATCGGGCTTGCCGGTGACCACGGTGCGTGTGAGGTCCGAGCAGTAGCCGACGCCGTCGCCGAGACGCAGGGAACCGCCGAAGTCGCACACCACGACCTCGTCCTTGGCGATTACGCGCCGGCCCGGCTCGTGATGAGGGCTGGCCGAGTTGGGGCCGCTTGCCACGATGGCGAAGTTGACGCGGTAGTGGTCTTCCGCGCGCAGCCTTGCGGAGATCTCGGCGGAGACCTCGGCCTCGGTTCTGCCTATGAGGGCGATCTCCCCGCCCTGCAACGCTCCCGCGACGACGTCGGCGGCCTTTCCGGCCGCGCGCAGCGCCGCTACCTCATTGGCGTCCTTCACCGCGCGCAGGGGACCGACGACCTCTCTCGCGCTTCGCCAGTTGGCACCGGGGATCGAGCGTTCGAGCTCGAGAAGATGCGAGGCCCAGCACCTGTCCGAGACCGCGAGCCGCCTCCTGTGCCCCACGAGCTCGGCGACGAGCTCGGCAGCTCGTTCGTTCTCGGACCAGGGGCGCATCGCGTAAAGGCGCGGATCGTGGTCCACGCGCGGCGCCTCGAGCTCGGGCACAACCAACGTCGCGTTGTCGTCCGCCGGTACCACGAGCATCGTGAGCCGCTCTAGAGCCATGGCCTCATAGCCCGTCAGCCACGGCATGTCGGCCCCGAGCGAAAGCAGGAGGGCGTCGACCTCGAGCTCTCTCATCCGGTCCCGCACGCTCGAAAAGCGCGCCGCCCTCGCGAGGGAGGGGTCCAGATGTGCACCGGGTGGGTCGGGGACGCTCATGTCACCTGCACAGTTTCCGGCACGACGCCAACCAGGCCGGCCGCCACGACTGCGCGTCTTGCGTGGTAGCTCGAGCGTGTCAGCGGGGATGCCTCGACATGCACGAGGCCCAAAGAGCGGCCTGTCGCCGCCAGCTCCTCGAACTCCGAAGGGGCCCACCAGCGCGCGACGGGCAGGTGCGCTGCGGTCGGGCGCAGGTACTGACCGAGGGTCACGATCTCGACCCCAACGGCGCGGAGATCACCGAGTGCCGACACGACCTCGTCCACCGTCTCGCCCATGCCGAGGATGATGCCGGACTTGGTCGTGCACCCGGCGGCGACGGCACGGGCGAGCACGGACAGGCTCCGCGCGTAGGACGCGGAGGGGCGCACGGCGCGTTGCAGGCGGTTGACGGTCTCGAGATTGTGGTTCAACACGTCGGGACGGGCGTCAAAGATGATGTTGAGCGAGGCGTCGTCGCCCTTGCAGTCCGAGATGAGAACTTCGACGGTGGTTCCGGGACTGCGCCGGCGAATAGCGGCGATGGTCTCGGCGAAGGCCTGCGCCCCGCCATCCGCGAGGTCGTCGCGTGCCACCGCGGTCACGACCGCGTGCGCGAGGCGCATCCGGGCGACCGCCTCGGCGACGCGCTCGGGCTCACCCGGATCGAGGGGAAGCGGGCGCCTGGTGTCGACCAGGCAGAAGCCGCAGGCCCTCGTGCAACGTTCTCCGTTGATCATGAAGGTCGCAGTGCCATCGGCCCAGCACTCGAAGATGTTCGGGCAGCCGGCTTCCTCGCAGACGGTGACGAGGTTGAGCTCGCGCATCGTCGAGCGGAGCCGGATCAGCTCCGGTCCGATCCGAGCCTGCGCGAGCACCCAAGCCGGCTTGCGGCTCGAAAGCGCCACCGCCTGTCCCGGGTCCACTCCGGCGTCGACCAAGCGCCGGTCGAGCGCCCTCGTAGCGCCCGGCGCCCGGTGCGGGGCGCCGGCCGGCGGCATACTCCTGGGAGAACCCGGCCACCACGAAGCGTCCTGGCGCTCCAGGCGGGCACCGGGAACGAGGCAATCGGGCACACGGCGCACGATTGCCTCCACGACCTCGCGCATCGTCACGTTCAGGCCCTTTGCGGCGAGCGAGGTCACTCCCATGTCCCGCAGGCCGCAAGGAACGATATGGCCGAACATCGACAGGTCGGGGTCGACGTTCAGCGCGAAGCCGTGCATGGACCGGCCTCGGTCGATGCGCACCCCGACCGCGCAGATCTTCTCGGGCTCGGGGCCCTCGGGATCAACCCAGACCCCGGGATAGCCCGCAAGTCGCCCGGCATGGCCGAGCCCGAGGTCGCCGAGGGCGTCGATGACGAGCTGTTCGATCGCGTGGACATGTGCCGGGACCGCCCGCAGGCCCATCGGGACGTTGAGTATCGGGTACCCGACGAGCTGACCGGGCCCGTGGTAGGTGACATCACCGCCACGGTCGGCGTGCACGAGCTCGGCACCCACCGACTCCGGGTCCACGAGTACGTGCTCGGCCCTCGCGCGCACGCCGAGCGTGTACACGTGCGGGTGTTCCAGCAACAGCAGGTACTCGGCCCCGCCCGCCTTTTTCAGGGCCTCCTGCAGGACGTGGGCGTCGCGATAGCGCACACGCCCGAGCCAGCGGACGCGTAGCTCCCGCCCGGGAGCGCTCAAAGCTCGGCCTCCCAGTCACGCGACTCGATGACCCGGGCCAGCTCGTGAAGGAATGCCGAGGCGTAGGCCCCGTCGACGGCGCGGTGGTCGAAGGAGAGCGCGAGCAGCCCGACGGAATGAATTCCGACCGCCTCTGTGCCGTCGGGAGCCGTGATCACGACAGGGCGTCGCTTGATCCCATCGGTCGAGAGGATCGCCACCTGTGGCTGGTTGATGATCGGGGCCGTCAGGAACGTGCCGAAGGGGCCCGGGTTTGTGATCGTGAACGTGCCGCCCGCCACCTCGTCGGCCGAGAGCTTGCGAGAGCGCGCCCGCTCGGCGAGATCAGCCATCGCCCGGGCGAGGCCCCGCAGCGACTGGCCCTCGGCGTTGCGCACGACCGGTACGATGAGCCCGCGTTGTCCCAGGTCCACCGCTATCCCGAGGTGGACGTCCCGGTGGATGACAAGGGCGTCCTCAGCAACGGACGCGTTCAGCTGCGGGAAGTCCCGCAAGGTCTCCGCCACGGCGCGGGCGATGAAGGCGAGGTAGGTGAGGCCGATCCCCTCCTCCTCCTTGAACCTGTCCTTGTGCGCCTTGCGGACTCGCTCGATCCCCTCGTAGTCGGCTTCGATCACGGCCAGGGTGTGAGCCGAGGTCGCCTTCGACCGGACCATGTGCTCGGCGGTCAGTCGCCGGATGTTCGTGAACGGGACGACCTCGTCGCGTGCTCCGGCGACGGGCGCGTAACCGGGCGCCGCGGCACCCGCTGGGCCGGCGACCGGCGCTCCCCTCGTCACCGGTGAGGCCTGCGCGCTCACAGCGGGCGCTACCTGGCGCGGCGCGGGCGCGTCCTCGCCCATGGCTGCGGCCGCGCGACGGTCGATGAGCGAGAGCACGTCCGCCCTGGTGATCCTGCCGCCCTTGCCCGTGCCCTGCAGTGACCCGGGGTCGATGCCGTACTCGACAACCAGCTTGCGAACGACCGGGGACAGCACGAGCCCCGAGCCGTTCGACTCTGTCCCGGTGGTCCCGCCCTCTTCCCCGAGGGCGGGCGCCCCCTCTGTTGCGCTGGGCGCGGCGGCGGGACCGGTCGCCGGCCCCGGTTCTGTCGGTGCGGGCGCACCCGTCGGCGACGGAGACGGTGCTTCGGCCGGGGAGGGTGCCGAAGCAACCGGGACGCCTGAAGGGGCGGCGTCGGTCACGACGGCGAGCTTGGTGCCGACGTCCACCGTCGCGCCCTCGGCCACGAGGATCTCTGCGAGGTAGCCCGACGCGGGCGAAGGGACCTCGGAGTCCACCTTGTCGGTCGAGACCTCGAACAAGGGCTCGTCGTAGGCGATCGAGTCGCCCACCTTCTTCATCCAGCGGATGATCGTCCCCTCTGTGACGGTCTCGCCGAGCTGCGGCATGGTGATGTCAGCCAACGTGAAGACCCCTTCCCGTGAGAGCGAGAACAGTCTCGCCGAAGGTTTCGGACAACGACGGGTGCGGTTGCACGAAAGGCGCTATCTCGTCGGGGGTGGCCTCCCAGTTCACCGACAGATAGGCCTGCCCGAGCTGTTCGGTCACCCACGGCCCGGCCATGTGCACGCCCAGCAGGCGCCCTGCGCCGCCGTCCGGCTTCTTCTCGCAGATCACCTTCACGAGCCCCTCGGTCTCGCCCAGGATGAGGGCGCGGCTGTTGGCGCCGAACGGGTCCCGCTTGGTGACTGTCTCCAGTCCCGCCTCGAGGGCGTCCTGCTCGGTCATGCCCACGAAAGCGACCTCCGGGTTGCAGTAGATGGCCCAGGGGACCTTGCCGTAGTCGACCGGGTACGCCCGTTCGCCGAGGATCTGCTTGACCACCAGGATCGCCTCCGCGAACCCGACGTGAGCCAGCTGCGGGGTGGCGACGAGATCGCCGACGGCGAACACACCGGCACCAGCCGTCCGCATCCACTCGTCCACCCGGACATAGCCGCGTTCGTCCACCTCGACGCCCGTGGCCTCGCCGAGCAGGCCCTCAGAGAGCGGGCGTCTGCCGATGGACATCAGGATCGTCTCGACCTCGAGGCGTTCCCCGTCCTCGAACACGACGGCGGTGTGATCGCCTTCGGGCTCGTGGCCGGTGACCTTGACGCCGGTGCGCACGGTGATCCCGCGTCTTTCGAACGACCGGACGACCACGTTGGCCACGTCCTGATCGCACCCGGGGAGCACCTTGGGCAAGGCCTCGAGCAGCGTGACACGCACGCCGAGATCGACGAGCATCGAGGCGAACTCGCACCCGATGGCACCCGCCCCGATCACCGCCACCGAGCGGGGCAGCTCACGCAGGTCCAGCAACTCGTCCGAGGTGAGGACATAGCGGCCGTCCACTTCGAAACCGGGAAGGGTTCTCGGTACCGAGCCGGCGGCGAGCACGACGTTGCGGCCGCTGAGCAGTGTCACCTCGCCGTCCGCGGCTGTGACCTCGACGGTCCTTCCTCCGAGCAAGCGACCCACGCCCGGAAAGACCGTGACCTTGCGCTGGCGCAACAAGCCGGAGAGCCCTTTGTGGAGCTGGGCGACTATGCGGTTCTTGCGGTCCTGGCTGACGGCGAACTCGACGATGGGCTGGCTCGCCTGGATGCCGAACTCCTTGGCCCCCTCGACGCTGCGGAACACGGCCGCGGTCTCGAGGAACTCCTTTGCGGGCACACAACCCCGGTGCAGGCAGGTCCCGCCCACCTTGTCCTTTTCCACCACGGCCACCGACAGGCCGGCGGCTCCCCCGTACAGGGCCGTGGCGTAGCCGCCGGGGCCGCCGCCGATAACGACTATGTCGAACTGCGCAGGCTCAGCTCGGTTCGCTGGCAGACGGACCACCTCCTGGTCTCAACGATGACTCAACCGCCTTCGGTCACCAGCCGACCGGACGCGCTCCAACGGCGCCCGGGGCGTGCCTTGCGACTCAGCCTAATGACACAGCATTGCCTGGTCGACGAGGCGTGACCGTCGCGAAAAGCGCAGGGTCCGTCCCGCCGCCGGCCCCTTGTGACGCGAGCCGCCTCAGCTTGGGCCGGGCGCTCAGCCCGCCGGCCGACGGAGCATTCCCGCGGCGACCGTCGCGTTGGTCTGCTCGTCCACGAGCACGAAGCTGCCGGTTTCCCGGTTGTCCCGGTACTCGTCGTAAAAAAGGGGCGCCGTCGTGCGCAGGTGTATCCGGCCGATGTCGTTCAGCTCGAGCTCGGGGGCCTTGACGTCCTGGTGGAGGGCGTTCACGTCGAGCCGGTACTGAAGCGAGCGCACCCGCGCCCGTGCCCAGCGCGTCGTGTGCTTGATGGCGAAGGTGGCACCTTCGCGAAGCGGCCTCTCGGACATCCAACAGACCATCGCGGAGACGTCCTGTCCCACGTTCGGGCGGTTGTTGGGCCGGCAGAGCATGTCGCCTCGGGAGATGTCGATGTCGTCGGAGAGCCGCACGACGACCGACTCGGGAGGAAAGGCCTCCTTGAGCGGGCCGTCCGGGCCGTCGATGCTGGTCACGTGGCTCGAGAAGCCGGAGGGGAGCGCCACAACCTCGTCACCCACTTGGAGCACGCCGCTTGCGATGTTGCCGGCGTAGCCGCGGAAGTCGTGGTGCTCGCTCGAGATGGGCCGGATGACGAGCTGCACGGGCAGGCGCAGGTCGATCAGGTTGCGGTCAGAGGCGATGACGACAGACTCGAGGTGGTCGAGAAGCGAGAGCCCGCCGTACCAGGCCATCTCGGTCGATCGCTCCACGACGTTGTCGCCCGTCAGCGCCGAGATGGGGATGCACGTCAGGTCGTAGACCTGGAGTCGCTCTGAGAACCCGATGAACTCGTCTCTGATCTCCTCGAAACGCTCCTGCGAGTAGCCGACGAGGTCCATCTTGTTCACGCAGAGCACGAGGTGGCGGATGCCGAGCAGGGAGGCGATCATGGCGTGCCGCCGGGTCTGCTCGGTCGCACCGGCCCGGGCGTCGATGAGCAGCAGTACGAGGTCGGCCGTCGAGCAGCCGGTGACCATGTTGCGGGTGTGCTGGGTGTGCCCGGGCGTGTCGGCGATGATGAACCGGCGCCTCGGCGTCGAGAAGTAGCGGTAGGCCACATCGATGGTTATGCCCTGTTCGCGCTCGGCCCGCAGCCCGTCGGTGAGCAACGCCAGGTTCACGTACTCGTCGCCGTGGGCCACGCTCGTGCGCTGCACGGCCTCGAGCTGGTCCTGGAAGACCTGTTTCGAGTCGTAGAGCAAGCGACCGATGAGCGTCGACTTGCCGTCGTCGACGGAGCCGCCGGTGGCGAAACGGAGCAGCTCCACTAGAAGTAGCCCTCCCGCTTGCGGTCCTCCATGGCCGCGTCGGAAAAGCGGTCGTCCGCCCGCGTCGCGCCCCTCTCGCTCACCCTCGTGGCCGCCGTCTCCATGATGATCTCGGCGGGAGTGCTGGCGGTCGACTCGACCGCGGCGGTACAGGTCATGTCACCGACGGTGCGGTAGCGCACGCTCGTCTCGAAGGCCAGCTCGCTCTCGATTCCCTCGCGAGGCTTGGTCCAGGGTCCGACCGCCAACAGCATGCCGCTGCGGCGGAAGACCGCGCGCCTGTGCGCGAAGTAGATCTGAGGAAGCTCGAGCTTCTGCTCGTCGACGTACTGCCAAATGTCGAGCTCGGTCCAGTTCGAGAGCGGGAAGACTCTGAAGTGCTCCCCCGGCCTGTGCCTGGTGTTGTAGAGCTGCCACAGCTCAGGGCGTTGCGCCCGGGGGTCCCATTGGCCGAACTCGTCACGAAGCGAGAAGACGCGTTCTTTGGCCCGTGCCTTCTCCTCGTCGCGCCGCCCCCCGCCGAACACGGCGTCGTAGCGGTTCTCTTCGAGCACCCGTAAGAGGGTGAAGGTCTGCAAGCGGTTGCGGGTGGCCCCGGGCACGGGCTGCTCGACTATCGAACCGCGGTCAATGTCCTCCTGCACCGAGCCGACGACAAGGCGTACGTCGAGTTTGGCCACTTGCTGGTCGCGGTACTCGATGACCTCGGGGAAGTTGTGCCCGGTGTCCACGTGAACGATCGGGAACGGCAGGCGCTGGGGCCAGCAGGCCTTCGTGGCCAGATGCAACAAGACAGCCGAGTCCTTGCCCCCTGAGAAAAGCAGCGACGGGCGCTCGAACTCGGCGACGACCTCGCGGATGATGTGAATCGCTTCGGCCGCGAGCGTGTCGAGGTGTGAGAGACGGTGGGCCATTGAGAGTAGGCAGACTAGTCAGCATTCGTGACCGGGGGGTAAATCATCCCGCAACAGGCACGACCGTGGCGCTCAGGCGTGCACGGCCGGGTGCCGGTGCGCCCACGGGCAGGCCTCCTCCAGCTGGGCGCAGACGCGTATGAGAACGTCCTCCCGCCCGTAGTCGGCGACGAGCTGCACACCGATCGGCAGTCCTTCGGGCGTCCAGTGAAGAGGCAGCGAGGCCGCCGGTTGGCCGGTGGCGTTGAACTGGCCCGTGAACTGGAGGGTCTCGATCACCTTGGCCTCGCCGGTTACCGGGTCTGTGAGCTCGCCGATCCGGGCGGGGGGCTGAGCAAGGACGGGGCTGCACAACAGGTCGAAGCCCTGCTCGGACCAAAAGGCGATCGTCCGGCGCCTGAAGCCCTCGAAGAAGAGGAGGGACTCGAGGTAGTCAGGGGCAGAGATGGACCTGCCCAATGCCGTGAACAGCGAGTTGGTCGGCTCGTACTCCTCCGGGGAGATCTCCCTTCCCAAGAGCTGCGACCACTCGGTCAACGCCCCGGCGACGGCAGTCGCCACCACGACGAGGAAGTGCCGGTACATCTCGGTGTCCTCGAGCGAGGCCGGGTGGGCGATCTCCACCTTGTGACCGAGTGACTCGAGCATGCGGCCGGCGGCGTGAACCGCCTCGGAGCACTCGGGATGGGCTTGGTACTCGGGCTGGGCGGGGCGGTCGAGGAGCCCGACGCGGAGCCTGCCGGGATTGGCGCCCACCTCGTGCGCGAACGGCCGCTGCGGCGCCGGCGCGACGTAGGTGTCGCCAGGGCGGTAGCCGGCGATCTGGTCGAGCACCGCCGCCGAGTCCCGAACGCTTCGCGCGAGCACGTGGTCGACAGAAAAGCCGTTCCAGGACTCACCGCCTCCCGGCCCTTTGCTCACCCGGCCCCGGCTCGGCTTGAGGCCGAACAGGGCGCAGCAGCTCGCCGGTATCCGGATCGAGCCGCCACCGTCGTTGCCATGGGCCAGGGCAACCATGCCCGACGCGACGGCCGCGGCCGAGCCGCCCGAGGACCCTCCGGCCGAGTGCTCGGTGTTCCAGGGGTTGCGAGTGGGCCCGAACGCGACCGGCTCGGTAGTGATGGTCGTGCCCAGCTCGGGCGTGTTCGTTCGGCCCAGCACGACAAAGCCCGCCTTCTTGAAACGCTGTACGAGGAAGCTGTCCCGGCTCGCGCGATAACCGGCGGCCTTGGCAAAAGACGTCCCTTCGCAGTACGGCTCTCCTGCCTGGGGGGCACCGAGGTCCTTGAGCAGCATGGGTACGCCCTGGAACGGCCCGCGGGGCAGCTCCCCGGCCGCCTGGGCGCGGGCGGTGGAGAATTGGCGGTGGATGACGGCGTTGAGGGCGGGATCGCACCGCTCTATCCGTTCGATCGCCGCGTCGACGAGCTCGAGCGGCGACACCTCGCCACGCCGTACGAGCTCGGCCTGCGCGGTGGCGTCCTTCCAGGTCAGCTGGTCGTCCATGAGTCCCCTGTCGGGCGAAGGCCTGTTCCGGTCAGCGACCGTGCCCGGATCTGGCCGTGCGGATCTTGACAAGTGAGGGCACGGCGGCCAGGCCGTGGATCGGGCGGTAGGCCTCGGCGGCGTCCACGAGCCGGTGCTGGTCCTCGGCCGTCAGCTCGAGCTCGGCGGCCTCGGCGTTCCGCTGGAGCTGTGCGACCGTGCTGGCGCCCGGTATGGCCACGACGTTCGGGTGGCCTATCAGCCAGGCGAGGGCCACCTGAGCGGGCGTGGCGTCGTGGCGACCGGCGATCTCCCGCAGCGCGTCCAGGAGCAGCCGGGCACGGTCGAGGTTCTCGGGAAGGAATGCAGCCGTCTTGGCGCGCATCGCCGTCGGCCGGTGCTCAGCGTCATAGCGGGCCGAGAGCAGGCCCTGGGCGAGCGGGCTGTAGGCGATCACGAGACGGTCGTTCGCGGCCGCCCATGCGGTCATCGCCTTGAGGGGCCGGCGGTCGACCAGGTTGAACCGGACCTGGTTGGAAAGCACGGGACCACCGAGGGCACCCTCGGCCGCCCGCCAGCGCTCGAGGGAGAAGTTGCTCACTCCTATGTGGCGGATGGCGCCGCTGCGTTGCAGGGCCCGCATCGCCACCATCTGCTCGGTGAGGGGGACCAACGGGTTCGGCCAGTGAAGCTGGTAGAGGTCCATCTGCGCGACACCGAGTCGCCGGGCGCTCCCGGCCGCCCTCCAGGCGACGATCCCCCGCAAGGGCAGGATGGGCAGGACCTTCGAGGCGAGGAACACCTCCGCCCGCCTCTCTGTGATCGCGCGGCCGACGATGCGCTCCGAGCGACCGAGGCCGTACATCTCGGCGGTATCTATCAGGTTCATGCCCAGATCGAGGGCGCGGTGCACGATGTCGAACGCGTCGTGCTCGGCGTAATGGGAGCCGTATCCCCATTCCTTCGACCCGAACTGCCAGGCGCCAAGGCCAATGGCCGACACCTTCTCGCCGGCTACCTCCACATATCGCATCGCCTGGGAGATTACCTGGAACTTCGCTTCGAGGTAATGGTGCCGGCACCAGTTCAGCGCCCGCGGGCGCCCCTCTGGAAGCGGGCGGCATCGACCGCGAGCCGGTCAACGAGCTCGTTCATCGGGTCACCCGAGTGCCCCTTCACCCAGGTCAGCTTGATCTCGCCGCGCCTTTTGTCGACGACCTCGTCGATGAGCGGGCGCCAGAGGTCCTGGTTCGCGACAGGCTCACCCCGGGAATTCCGCCACCCACGGGCGCGCCATCCCGCCCACCAGCGCTGGCTGAAGCAGTTGACGACGTAGGTCGAGTCGCTGACGACGTGCACGCGACCGCGAATGGAACCGAGCGCTTCCAGCACGGCCGTGACCTCCATACGTTGATTGGTCGTGCTGGCGGCGTGGCCGCTCTCGTACTCGGACTCCGTGACCGCCCAGGCCCAGCCTCCCGGACCCGGATTGCCGATACACGCGCCGTCAGTGAACACGACAGTCGCCGGGTCCGGGTCCTCGAAGAGGGTCACGGGGTCATTCTGCCTGCTGCGCAGCTCCCCCTGGGGTCTTGACACGCCTCGGCGCCCGTTTTGGACCCCGGATTGCTAACTCTCGAAGAATTCCTCGCCCAAGCGGTCGGAAGACACTCGCGCGGGCGCGAGACTGGAGCTGTGATCATCGATGGTTTCTCATACCAGCTGCCCGACATTGATCCCGAGGAGACCTCCGAGTGGATGGACTCCTTCGACGCCATCGTCGAGACCGAAGGCCGCCCACGAGCCCAGTTCCTTTTGATGAAGCTGCTGGAGCGAGCCCGCGCCAACCAGGTCGGCTTTCCTTCGACCGTCTCGAGCCCGTACATCAACTCGATCCCGGCCCGCTCCGAGCCCTGGTTCCCCGGCGACGAGGACCTCGAGCGCAAGGTCCGTCGCTACATCCGTTGGAACGCCGCGGTCATGGTCACGCGGGCGAACACACGTGAGTCCGGCATCGGGGGCCACCTGTCGACCTTTGCGAGCTCGGCCTCCCTCTACGAGGTCGGCTTCAACCATTTCTTCCGCGGCAAGGCCAACGGCACAGCCGGCGACCAGGTGTACTTCCAGGGCCACGCCTCGCCCGGCATCTATGCCCGTGCCTACGTCGAAGGCCGGCTGGAGGACGCCGATCTCGACAATTACCGCTTCGAGGTGGGTGGCAAGGGCTTGGCCAGCTACCCGCACCCCCGCCTCATGCCCGACTGGTGGGAGTTCCCGACGGTGTCGATGGGGCTCGGCCCCCTCACCGCCATCTACCAGGCGCGCTTTAACCGCTACCTCGTGCACCGCGAGCTTGTGGACACGACCCAGTCGCGGGTGTGGTCTTTCGTCGGGGACGGCGAATTCGACGAGCCCGAGACGCGGGCCGCCCTCAGCCTGGCGGCGCGTGAACGACTGGACAACCTCACTTTCGTCGTCAACTGCAACCTGCAACGCCTGGACGGGCCCGTCCGGGGCAACGGCAAGATCATCCAGGAGCTGGAGGCTCTGCTGCGGGGATGCGGATGGAACGTGATCAAGGTCATCTGGGGCAGGCGCTGGGACGAGCTGTTGGCGCGTGACGTCGACGGCGTGCTGCTCCACAAGATGAACACGACTCTCGACGGCGACTTCCAGACCCTCGCCACCGAGTCCGGTGCCTACATCCGCGAGCACTTCTTCGGCCCCGACCCGCGCCTGCGCAAGCTCGTCGAGCACCTCACAGACGAGGAGCTGCAGACCTTGCCCCGGGGGGGGCACGACTACCGCAAGCTCTATGCCGCCTACAAGGCCGCCACCGAGCACATCGGGGCGCCGACGGCCATCCTCGCAAAGACCATCAAGGGCTGGACGCTCGGACCCGAGATAGAAGCTCGCAACGCCACCCACCAGATCAAGAAGATGACCAAGGATCAGCTCAGGGTGCTGCGTGACCGGCTGCACCTGCACGAGGAGATCCCCGACGACGCTCTCGACGCGGAGGCGCCGCCCTATTACCGCCCGCCGGTGGGATCGCCCGTACACGAGTACCTGACCGCCCGCAGCCGTGCTCTCGGCGGGCACCTGCCCAACCGTGTCGTACGCGGCCGTGGGCTTTCCGGGCTGCCCGCCCCGGAACTGGCGACGTTCGCCGAGTTCGCCTCGGGCTCGCGCGGCCAGCCGGTCTCGACCACCATGGCCTTCGCGAGGCTGCTGCGCAACCTGCTCCGGGACAAAGGCATCGGAAAGTACGTCGTGCCCATCGTGCCCGACGAAGGGCGCACCTTCGGGCTCGACGCCCTGTTCTCGGAGGTGAAGATCTACGCCCCCGACGGCCAGCTCTACACGCCCGTCGACGCGGGCCTCCTGCTCTCGTACTCGGAGGAGCGCACGGGCCAGATCCTGGAGGAGGGCATCACGGAGGCCGGCGCCATGGCGAGCTTCCAGGCGGCCGGGACCTCCTACGCCACCTGGTCGCTGCCGATGCTGCCCATCTACCTGTTCTATTCGATGTTCGGGTTCCAGCGGGTGGGCGACATGATCTGGCAGGCGGCCGATGCCCGGGCACGTGGTTTCCTCATGGGATGCACGGCGGGCCGCACGACCATGAACGGCGAGGGGCTCCAGCACGAGGACGGGCACTCGCTGCTCTTGGCTTCGGTCGTGCCGACGATCCATGCCTACGACGCTGCCTTCGCCTACGAGATGGCGACCATCGTCGAGCGAGGGATCGAGCACATGTTCGGCCCCGAGGCCGAGGACTGCATCTACTACCTGACGCTCTACAACGAGAACTACCCGATGCCCGCCCTGCCGGTACCGGAAGGCGACGAGGCGACCCAGCAAGCGGCGGCCGCGGACATAAGAGAAGGGATCCTGCGCGGCATCTACCGCTATGCAGGACCGGCGGCCGGGGCCGCCCCTGGTCGGGCGGCGACGATCCTTTTCTCCGGGCCCGCCTGGCAGGCCGCCATGCAGGCGCGTGAGATCCTGGCGTCCGACTGGGGCGTGAGTGCCGAAGCGTGGTCGGTCACGAGCTACAAGGCACTCAGGGAGGACGGGCTCGAAGTCGAGCGCTGGAACCGGCTCCACCCCGAGAGCGCACCCCGCGTGCCCTACATAACCCGCGCCCTCGAAGGGGCCCGGGGCCCGATGGTCGCCGTCACCGACTACCTGAAGGCCGTTCCCGATCAGGTCGCCCGCTTCGTGCGGGCCCCTTTCACCGTGCTCGGGACAGACGGGTTCGGCCGTTCCGACACCCGTGCCGCCCTTCGCAGGCATTTCGAGGTCGACGCCGCACACGTCGTCGTCGCGGTCCTGGCCGAGCTGGCGGCAGCCGGCGAGGGCAAGCCCAGCGAGGTCGCCGCAGCCATCGAGCGCTACGGTCTCGACCCCGAGGCCGTCGACCCGAGAGACGCCTGAGAACCGCGGCGGCCTGGGGCGCGCCGGGTCGCCGGTGTAGGTGCCGGGCAAAACGATCTCTACACTTTTCCGATGCCCCGAGACACGAAGGCACCGAAGAGCCTCCCTTTCACCGGGAACCCGCGAGCCGACAAGTACCTCGTCGAGGATCCCCTCGCCCTTTTGATCGGCATGGTCCTCGATCAGCAGGTACCTCTCGAAAAAGCCTTTACCGGGCCGTTGGTCCTGCGCGAGAGGCTCGGCACCAAGCTCGACGCCGCCAGGATCGCCGCCATGGCACCCGACGAGCTGACTGCCCTGTTCGTCGCGAAACCCGCCCTACACCGCTTCCCGGCTGCGATGGCCGCCCGGGTACAGGACCTCTGCCGGCTGCTCGTCGACGAGTACGGCGGAAAGGCGGCGGCCGTCTGGACGACGGCCGCCGACGGTGAGGAGCTGCTCAAGCGGGTGAGGGCCCTTCCCGGTTTCGGCGAGCAGAAGGCCCGGATCTTCGTCGCCCTGCTCGGCAAGCAATTGGGCGTCCGTCCCGAGGGATGGGAGAAAGCCGCCGGGCATTTCGCGAGGCCCGGCTCGCTCGCCTCGGTGGCCGACATCGACAGCCCGGCCGCTCTCCAGGCCGTCCGCGAGCACAAGCGCGCCCTCAAGGCCTCCGCCAAGACCGCCTGACGAGCCCCCGAGCGGGCCCGCCAGCATGCACGGTCGCAGGGCTGCGACCTTCGGCCTCGACCACCTTCGCGACGGGGTCATATCCCCTTGCGCGCTCGAGGGGCGCCTAGGCGCCCCTCGAGGCGACTGCGGGAAACCCACAGTCATTGTCTTTGCTGAAAAAGGCTCGGCTTCACCGAGGGTGTCTGGATGGTTTCACCAGGTGGTCCAGCGTGCCGCCTAGCGGCCAGCCACCTCCAGGGTCCCGCAAGGTTGACTACTCATGAATTGGACCACCTCCTTTCTCTGGTGGCCCTAATGTATCGAGACTTTGGCCCCATGTGCGCGATCCACTCAACCGAAAGGCCACCAGCGCCTCTTGCGGGCCGCGAAACTGCGCCCGGGCCCGGTGCCACCCCGACGCGACAGCTGCGGCCCGGGATGAGGCAAATCGCTCGTCAGCTCGTAAAGATCAATGAGCGTCTCCGCCGCGAAGACGAGGTCGACACGACGTTGCAGCTCGTCCAGGCTGAGCCGGCCCTCGGCGAAGTGCTCGTGCAACTCGGCCGCGAAACGTTCCCGGTCCTGGTCCGAAGCCCTCGGCCCCGAGGGCCGGCTGCCCCCGGCGCCCGAGCCCGCGCCCGTGCCGGCAGGCTTGTCAGGAACCACCGAGGACCACCTCCGCAAACGGACTTTAGTCTGTCCCAAGATCGATCCCGGGCCCGAGGAGGACCCTCACAGGGGAGATAGGAGACCGCGCCGTGCACTACGAGGACGAACAGGTGGAGATACACAAGGTCGTCGTCGGGCCCTACGACAACAACGTCTTCGTGGTGCGCTGCCGCGTGAGCGGCGAGGCCCTCCTCGTCGACGCCGCAAACGAACATGAGCAGCTGCTCGATCTCTGCCGGCGCCTCGGCGTGCGCAAGGTCGTGGAGACCCATGGCCACTGGGACCACATCCAGGCGGTCCCACAGCTTCGCGAGGCCGGTTACGAGGTCGCAGTGCGCACCGAGGACGCCGCCATGCTCCCCTCCTACGACCTGCTCTTGGAGGACGACGACGTGCTCGAGGTCGGCCGGCTGCGCCTGAGGACGATACACACCCCGGGCCACACACCCGGGTCGATGTGCTTCCTCATCGAAGGATCCCCCGTCCTTCTCTCCGGGGACACGCTGTTCCCGGGAGGGCCGGGGAACACGGCCAGCGATATCGGGGACTTCCCGACCATCATCGAGTCGATCGAGCGACGCATCTTCGCGGTCCTGCCGCCCACGACGATCGTCATGCCGGGCCACGGCCTGGATACGACCATCGGAACCGAGCTCCCTCACCTGGACGAATGGGTCGCGAGGGGCTGGTAGGGAGATTTCCCCTATGCGCGTAGTGGTAATCCGACGGCAGGTCTAACATGTTTGTCGTGTCGAACGCGAGCATGACCGCGAAAGCCCGTCCAGATCCCGAGGCTCCCGCGGCCCGCCAACCCGGCGACGATGACACCTTTCACCAGGTGCTGGCGATCGAAGACCTGCACGTGGCGGTGGAGGATCACGAGATCCTCCGCGGCGTCGACCTCGTCGTGGGAAAGGGCGAGCTGCATGCCCTCATGGGCCCGAACGGCTCAGGCAAGTCGACGCTTGCCAACGCCATCGCCGGCAATCCCGGTTACCAAGTGGTGAGCGGGCGCATCGTGCTACGGGGCGAGGAGATAACCACCTGGGCGCCCGACGCCCGGGCCAGGGCCGGTGTCTTCCTCGCTTTCCAGTACCCCGAGGAGATCTCCGGCGTGCCGGTGTCGCAGTTCCTGCGCCAGGCCGTGTCCGCACGCCGCGGGATGGACATCTCGGTGCTCGAGGTACGTGTGGCGCTCATGGAGTGGATGAACCGCCTGGGCATGGACCCTTCCTTCGCCAGCCGGTACCTGAACGAGGGTTTCTCCGGCGGCGAGAAGAAACGCAACGAGATCCTCCAGATGGCAATGCTGGAGCCCGATGTCGCCATCCTCGACGAGACCGACTCGGGCCTCGACGTCGACGCCCTCAGGATCGTCGCCCGGGGGATCGAGTCGGTACGGAGCATCCGCCCGGCGCTAGGCATCCTGATCGTGACGCACTACCGCCGGATCCTCGAGGAATTGCAGCCCGACCGCGTGCACGTGATGCTGGGTGGGCGCATCGTCGAGAGCGGAGGCCCTGAGCTCGCCGAGCGCCTCGACCGCGAAGGCTACGAGGAGCTGCGCTCATGACCACGACCGTCGAGGCCGCACCCTTGGACGTCGCCGCCCTGCGCAAGGAGTTCCCCATCCTGCACCAGGAGTCGCACGGCAAGAGGCTCGTCTACCTGGACTCGGCATCGTCGTCCCAACGGCCCCGTGCCGTGCTCGACGCCATGGACCACTACTACGAGACCACGCACGCGAACGTGCACCGCGGCGTCTACGCCATCGCAGAGGAGGCCACTCGGCAGTTCGAGATGGCTCGGCGGGCCGTGGGGCGGTTCATCAACGCCCCGAGGCCCGAGGTGGAGGTGCTGTTCACGAAGAACGCCACCGAGGCGCTGAACCTCCTCGCCCACTCCTACGGCCGCCATCTTCTTCGAAAGGGCAAGGCCATCCTCCTCACGGAGCTCGAGCACCACGCCAACCTCGTCCCGTGGCTCATGCTCGCCGCCGAGCGTCAAGTCGAGCTCCGCTACCTTCCCGTCGGCGACGACTACAGGCTCGACTTGAGCGACCTCGACCGGCTCACAGACGGCGTCGGGCTAGTGGCCGTCTCGGCGATGTCCAACGTGCTGGGCACGATCAACGACCTCGGCCCGATCGTCGAGGCGGCACACGCGGCCGGGGCAGTCGTGGCCGCCGACGCCTCCCAGCTCGTTCCTCACCGCAGCGTCGACGTGAGCGCGCTCGGGGTCGACTTCCTCGCCTTCACGGGCCACAAGATGCTCGGGCCGACGGGAATAGGGGTTCTCTGGGGACGCGAGGAGCTCCTGGATGCGATGCCGCCCTTCCTCGGTGGGGGCGAGATGATCCGTGACGTGCGCCTCGACGGCTTCACCCCGAACGACCTCCCCTGGAAGTTCGAAGCCGGGACCCCGCCCATCGCCGAGGCGGTCGGGCTGCACGGCGCCATCCGCTTTCTCGAGTCCTTGGGGATGGACCGGATAGCGGCGCACGAGACCGAGCTCACCTCACGGGCGATCGAGCTGCTCAGCGAGCGCCACGGGCCCGAGCTCAAGATCTTCGGGCCCGGCGTGGACCCGCAGGGACGCGGAGGCGTGTTGTCGCTCGCCCTCGGCGACATACACGCCCACGACCTCGCCCAGGTGCTCGACTCCGAGGGGATCTGCGTGCGTGCGGGGCACCACTGCGCGAAGCCTCTCATGCGCCGACTGGGCGTCACGGCAACGGCCCGGGCCTCGTTCTACGTTTACAACAGTGAAGACGACATCGAAGCTCTCTCAGACGCGCTCGACGTCGCTGCAGCATTCTTCGGCTGAGACACGCCAACCGGAACAGGAGCCACGACACCGCCATGGCCGGCCTCGAAGACCTTTACCGTGAGATCATCCTCGACCACTACCGCTCGCCGCGTAACCGTGGCGAGCTGCCGGTGCCCCCCGCCCACCGGGTCGAGGGATTCAATCCCCTCTGCGGCGACGAGGTCGTCGTTTACCTCGAAGTCGACGACGGCACGCTCGTGGACCTGCGCATCAGCGGCCAGGGGTGCTCGATCAGCCAGTCGTCGGCGTCGATGATGTCCGCCACGGTCAAGGGCCGGCCCGTCGAGGAGGCGCGCAAGCTCATCCGTTCGTTCAAGGCGATGATGTCGATCCGCGAGCACTCGCTATCGGGCGAGGACGCAGGCGATGACGCCGAGGCGGAGGGCGAAGTCGAGACGATCAAGCCCGAGGACCTCGGCGAGCTGGCGGCGCTCCAGGGAGTGGTCAAGTTCCCGGTCCGCATCAAGTGCGCGACGCTCTCATGGAACGCCCTGGCCCAGGGACTCGACGAGATCGCGGCCGGCGTCTGCTCCGGTGAGTGACCTGATCGCCCACCGGGTGGCTCAGTAGCGGTTCCCTTCACACCGGGCCAGCCTTGGATGGCTCTCCTGAAACCCTGACAGCGAGGTGCCAGATTTGTCGAGATGGGGTGCGGCAGTCGGCTGGTCTGGCACGCGGCCGACCGTTGACAAGGGACTCTTCGCCGGAACACTTGGTGCATCCGTCCCGGTGGTAGGAGGCACGCGAGCCAGAGGATCAGCCCGCCTGCAACACTGAGCAGATGGGATCGGGTCATTCTCGTCGACGCAAGCCCGTTCACCACATTCGCGACGGCCCGGGTGGAACATTGCCTTACGGTGACCCGCCGGGAGAAATCGGAGCTCCGCTCCCAAGGGGACGGAGGGCCATGGCCCGATCAATCGCCTGGGAAGCTCACGAGGATGAGATCATGCGGTATCACCGCTACCCGACCAAGAGTCGTCTTCGCCGCCTATTGGATCGGCTAAAACCTTCGCGTTGAACCTGCGGTCAGGTCTTAGCGAGCCAGTGACCTGAGGCCGCATTGCTCACACTGGCATTCGCCACGTCCCCGGTACCGCCTCTGGGCTTTGCTCGGCCCGCTTTCGATCCACGCCACCCTCGTGCTGTGACGCGCCGACTCCGAGTCTGGTCCCATATCGCCGAGGCGCTCGCGCATGCGTGTGGACGCAGATCACTGGCTCGCTGCGAGTACCCAGATCTGCGAGGATTCGCCCAGTGGCGGTGCTGAGCACTGAGGGAGCCTTGATCACCGGGGTCTAGCGCTCGGGAACAGTTCGGTCGCCGCGAAGAGCGCCTACCTCTTCGAGCAGCGTCGTCAGCGACACGCGCTTATGCGCCTCATGTACCCGGCCGGGGATCCACCGCTGCCGCAGGAACCTGGGCGCGGTTATTGGAAAGGATCAGTCCTCGATCTCGGAGAGGAGAAAACGGATCCCGCCCGTGGCCGCCTGGACCAATCCGCCAGCCAGCTCGCCTGCCGCAGGTGACGCGAGCGCGGCACACGCGACTGCGTAGTCGGAGAAGTAGATGTCGATAGTCCGGTAGGCGGGGGTTGGGGAGCCGTCCTCTTTCGGGAAGACCTTGGCCGATTCGACCCGCTGGACGTCGGGGATCTTGCCCAACAGTTCCCGGTTGGCCGGGGAGTTGTAGTGGGCCTCAAAGGCGCCGGGATCGTTCGGGTTGTCGACGATGACGGTGAGTTTGACTGGCATGGCTCCGATGATAACGAGACTGCTCCACAAAGAGGCCGCCATCCGCAAGGTCTGCAGTTGTACCGTCGTCCGGCCGCTTGTGGCAGTCACGCGGCGCCACCGGCTTCTTCGGCCACAACACCGGCGGCGATCGTGACGGATGAGTAGTACCGAGCGCAGTCGTCACACTCCAGGAAACACCAGTTCAGGTGCCATGACGAGACCCCTAAGGGACAGTCCGGCGTTTGCGGCCGCGACGGTAGGGACGCACGAAGCCTGGCACGATAGGGAGGATCATCTTGGCCCACACGGAGGAGGCCGGAAATGGACATCGCGGTCATCGGTACTGGCTTCATAGGTGAGACCCTGGGAACCTCGCTCGCCAGGGCGGGTCACAAGGTCACCTTCGGATCCCGTCATCCCGACGACGATGACGCCGCTATCGGTTCGGCTGCCACAGTCAGCTCGGTCGCTGTGGCTCTCGGTGTCGCCGACGTGATCATCCTCGCCATCCCGGGTCCCGCCGTGCCCCAGTTCGCGGCAAGTCACGGGGACGTGCTGGCAGGCAAGCTGGTAATCGACGCCACGAACCGGATGGGAGAGCCCGTCGCGAACAGTAGGGCTGACCTACCCCCGACTGTCCGATATGCCAGGGCATTCAACACCCTGGGAGGCGAGAACATGGCCGACCCGGTCTTCGATGACGGGCCCGCCGACATGTTCTTCTCCGCGGCCGAGTCCGACCGACAAACGGTCGAAACCGTCATCGAAGGTGTCGGCCTGCGCCCCGTCTATGTCGGAGTAGACGAGGAGGCGATCATTGACTGCCTCTTCCGGCTGTGGATCGCCCTTGCTGTAAAGCAGGGACGAGGCCGTCGACTCGCTCTCCGCCTGCTGGAGGGTACCGGGTAGTCCCACGCTCTCTGAGGCTCTAGCGGGATGGGAAGTCTGATCGTCGCGTCCCTTATCGGCTACAGAACGCCTCCTGTCACACGAGCGCCAGAGCGAGGCCCATCTGACTCGGAAGAGACTCTCGACCGTGTCTGGATGACCTGCGAGTGGCGCGGCATCCTTGGAAGTCGCCGTCGAGGTGACAACCGACGCCCACTTTCCGCACAGACGCTCAGAGGCAGCGACGCTTGACGCCAGAACACTCAATTCTGCGGCCCGTACTGGGCAACTGACCGCCGAGCCGATGCCCCGCGTCGGCAGGCAGGCCCACTTCGCATTCCCGCCGAGGTTCGTTCGACAGCGCCACCGAATCTCGCATGGTGACAGCCAGACTGACGATCGAAGGTGTTTGTGGCGGTGACGATATTCGCAGAGCGTCCTCGCTCTCGAGTCGTCCTAAGTCCTCAGGGCTCGACGATCAGGCCGTCGAGGTCAGGTGCGACCACGATCGCGTGCCCTCTCACCCCGAGGGACTCGAGCGCGAGCTCACCGGAGTCGCGGACCTTTCCCGCCGAGTCGGGGCCGTCGCAGATTCCCAGCAGGCTCGGGCCCGCCCCCGACCAGCACGACATCAAAGCGCCCGCTTTTGTCAGCCGCGCGAGCAGTTCGGAGGCTTCGGGGAACAGATGAGCGCGCTGGGACTGGTGCAGGCGGTCCTCACCAGCTGCAGCGACGAGCAGAGTGCGGTCGGCAAGACCGGCCAGGAGCAGGCCCATTCTCGAGAGGTTGAAGACCGCGTCCGCGTGGGGCACCGCGGTGTCGAGGGCACCCCTCGCGTCCGGGGTCAACAGCTCGCGGTCGGGCACCAACACGACGAAGGTGATCCTCGGGTCGAGAGGGAAACGGCGGACCACCGGTCCGGTGTCCAGCATTGCCGCGGAGACGAGGCCACCGCTGAGCGACGCCGCGGCGTTCTCGGCGTGACCTTCGAAGCCGACGGCGACCTTCAAGGGATCGGCCGCCCCTGCCGCCGCCGCTGCCGCCACTGTAAGGGCCGCCGAGGAGCCGAGGCCGCGGCCGACTGGGATCTCGGAACGAACCCGGATGGCGAAATGGTCGTGTCCGGTCACTGCCAAGGCCACCCTCGCCGCGAGATGGTGCTCGTCGCGGACAAGCTCCGCGCCGTGTCCCTCGGTGTGCAACGAAAGCCGGGCGGCCGGGACCATCTCGACCTCCACATAGAGGTCGAAGGCGATCGCAAGGACGTCAAAACCTGGCCCGAGGTTGGCCGAGGACGCCGGTGCCCGAGCGCGCACCGCGATCTCTCAGCTGCCGGTCGCGGCCGCGAGCTTGGCCGCCGGTGGGGGGCTCCAGCCTGGAGGAGCCGCTGAAAGGAAACGGCTCAGCTTCGCCGGAGTCACCGACTGCACACCCGCGGGCGTCACCACGTCCACGCTCGCAATAGGGGTACCCGACTTCCAGCCGCGCCCGGTGGCCGGCTTCAGGGGAATCGAGCTCTCCACCACGGTGCGCACCGGCAGACCCGCCCAGCCGACAACTGTGACAGGGACGGTGACAACAGCGAAGGGCCTCGCACGGCTCCAGCCCGCGACGACTCTGGCGACGCGCTGGTAGGCGCGAACAAGCGGCCTCGAGCGGAGATCCGAGGTGGCGGCATCGAGGAGCTGCAGATCGATCTCTGCCGCCCATTCAAGGCTCGAGGGCTGGCCCAAGGTGGCACTCACGACCAGCACGCTGTGGCCGGCGACGATACGCCTGGCAGCTGTTACAAGGCAGATCTGCGCCGCGTCGGTGAAGCCGGACTTGAGGCCGATCACGCCGTCCTCCCCGAGGGCCGGGTTGTAGCCGCCAACCAGTCCCGTCGGGAACTGGACGACCGGATGATCCACGATGGAGACCATTCCGGGCACGCTCATCGCGTAAGCGCCGAGGATGGCCTGGTCGACGGCCGTGCTCCGGGAGTACAGGCTCAGGCCGCTCGCGTCCGCGTAGTGCGTGTGGGCAAGGCCGAGGGTTGTGGCCATGGCGTTCATCTTGCGCACGAACGCCACGATGCTCCCCGCGTCCCAGCGTGCGAGATAGTCGGCGATGTTGCAGGCAGAAGGGATCATGAGCCCCTCGAGCAGCTGACGCTCGGTGAGGCGTTCTCCGGCGACAACCTCGAGACTGGAGTCACCCTGCTCCACGGCGTTTATCCATGCCTGGTGGTCCGCGGCGGTCATCGTGAACGTCGGGCCGGACCCGTGGCCGAGCGGATGGTCTTCGAGCACTATGACCGCCGTCATGACCTTGGTCACGCTTGCCATCGGCGCCGACTGCTCGTCGGAGGAGGCGCCGAGAAGGCCGACCCCCTGGACGTACACGGCGGACTGACCGGTCGAGGGGATCGGCAGGGGCTCCAGGGTCCCGGGGAACCTCGTCACAGCCCGCACGATCGGGACGAGCGAGGGCAGGTGGATCGGCGCAGACCGCGGATCACTGGACGGGACGATCCTCGGCGACCCGGGACCTGACACAACCCACCCGATCCCCGAGAAGACCGCGCCGAAGGCCATGAGCACCGTCGCCCGCCGCCGCCAGTAGAGCCAACGCCGGCTGGACCTGGCGGCGGACAGCTGCATGCGGGACTTGGGCGGCGAGGGGGCGCCGCTTGTTCCCGGGGCCCCGCGCGGCGGCGTCACCGCCGACGAGGTGGAACCTTCATCGTCCATGGCGTTGGCCGCCTCGCTGGTCCGGCGTCGCGGCTACAGCTCGTCCAGCTCCTCGGCTGTCATCAGGACCGCACGCGGCTTGGAACCCTCTGACGGGCCCACTATGCCCCGCCTTTCGAGAAGGTCCATCAGCCTGCCGGCCCGAGCGAAGCCGACCCGGAGCTTGCGCTGGAGCATGGAGGTGGAGCCTAGCTGTGACCGCACCACCAACTCCATTGCTCTCATCAGGTACTCGTCGTCGTCGTCCTCGACTCCCCTGCCCCGGTTCTCGGAGCCCTCCTCGCCTTCGACGCCGTTTACGTAGCGCGGACCGCTCTGGCGGCGCCAGTGGGCGACGACGGCCTGCACCTCGTCCTCACCCACCCACGGCCCTTGTATCCGCCGTGGAACGCTCGACGAGGCCGTGAGCAGCAGGAGGTCACCGCGCCCGACCAGCCGTTCCGCGCCGGGCTGGTCGAGGATGACGCGGCTGTCGGCGAGAGAGGACACCGAAAAGGCAAGGCGCGAAGGGATGTTCGCCTTGATCACGCCCGTGATCACATCGACGGAGGGCCTTTGCGTCGCTATGACGAGGTGGATCCCCACGGCGCGCGCCATCTGGGCGATGCGGCAGATCGACTCCTCGACGTCGCGCGCCGCGACCATCATGAGGTCGTTCAGCTCGTCCACGACGATGAGGATGAACGGCAGCCGGACATGGCGGGTCTCAAGGTCCGCTCCTCGCAGGTTGCGGGTCCTTGTGGCCACCGGCGACGAGACCGGGTCGCCGCCGGCCAGCCAGTTGTCGTCGGTTTCTCCGTCGTCGGCTGCCACGGCGCCGTATTCGGCCTCGGTGTCGACAACGGCCTCCTCGTCGGAGCCCAGCACCTCCCGCTCGGTGACGTCCAGATCGACCTCCGCCGCGGCCAGCTCGCCCAATTCGGTGTCGGCGAAGGCCAACTCGGCGAGCAGCGGCGCCCTGTCGGCGGCGCCAGTGGCCTCTGGGAGGGGCCCGCCGTCGAGCTCGCCCCGCTCGAAGGCGGCGTTGTAGCCGGCGATGTCGCGCATGCCGCACTCGGCGAGAAGGTCGTAGCGGCGTTCCATCTCGGTCACGGCCCACGACAGGGCGTTGGCCGCCCGTTTGGGGTTGACCACGACCTGGGTGAGCAGATGGGGAAGCCCGTTGTAGTGCCCGAGCTCGACCCGCTTCGGGTCCACGAGGATGAGGCGGACCTGGTCCGGCGTGGCCTTCATGAGGATCGAGGTGATGACCGAGTTGATGCACGACGACTTGCCGGCCCCGGTGGCGCCGGCGATCAACAGGTGGGGCATCTCTGCCAGGTTCACCATCACGGGCCTGCCGGCGATGTCCCTGCCGAAGGCCACCTCGAGGGGGTGGGTGGATCTCTGGGCCTCGATCGACTGCAACACGCTGCCGAGCGTGACGAGCTGGCGGTCACGGTTGGGCACCTCCACGCCGATCGCCGAGCGGCCCGGGATGGGGGCGAGGATGCGTACGTCAGGCGATGCCATGGCGTAGGCGATGTCCTTGGCGAGAGTGGTCACCCGCGCCACCTTCACGCCCGCGCCGAGCTCGAGCTCGAAACGGGTCACGGTCGGCCCGACCGTATAGCCGACGAGGTGCGTCTCGACGCCGTGGCCCGCGAGTGCCCTTTCGAGCACGTGCCCACGCTCCTCGATCGCCTTGCGGTCGAGGTCCTGTTCCTTGCTCCGTTTCAGGAGCTTTAGCGGCGGGAGCTTCCACACCCCGGAGGTCGGGGTGACCGGGAGACTGAGCTGCTCGGCCCTTCCTGCGACAGTCGCGGCGCGAAGCACGTCTCCACCGGACAGCTCCGCGCCTGCGACCCCCGCATCTGCCAGTCCCACGCGAATCTCACCAGCGCCGTCCTCCCCGGCTTGTACAGCGACGGCGGTCTGTTCGCCCTCCGACGCCCCGGGCAGCACCGAGACGTGGCCCGCGCCGGGCACGGGCGCACCAGCGTTGGCAGGCCAGACGCCGAAACCGTCGGCGTCCGGAGCTATGGCGGCCACGACGGCCGCCGGGCGCTCGGGCAGGGGCTGCACGCGCATGGCGGCGACCCAGTCCGAAAAGAGCCGGACCGTCCAGCGCGCCGTGGCCGCGAGAGCGCGCCCGACCACCCGTATGACGACGAGAAGGGGCATGCCCAAAAGCCCGCAGATCGACGCGATGGCGACGGCGCCGAGAACGACGGAGGCTCCGGCGACGCCGATGATCCTCGCGAGCCCGCCTCCGACGCCCGCGCCGACGATCCCGCCCGCCCCGCCGAGCACGTGCCACGTCGCCGAGGTCCCGGGTGAGCCTGCCACGAGGTCGGCGAGGCCGGCGGACATCACCACGAGGAGCACGAGGGCTGCGAGTATCCCTGCGAGGCCGCGTCTCGCCCGCCCCGCCAGGAGGATGACGGCGCCGACGACGAGAGATGCCGGCGCCACGTCAGCTCCCCAGCCGAAGGCACGGGCACTGTACTCGCGGAGCAGGTGGCCCGCCGGTCCCAGCAGGTTGCAGTAGATCCCGAGCCCAACCAGGACGCCGAGGACGAGCAGCGCCCAGCCCCAGGACTCTTCCGAAGGCGCCGCTATGAGCTCGACCAGCCGGCCGGCACCGCGGCCGATGGTGGTCGTCTTCGGGCGTGAGCGCGCGTGCCCGCCGCCCTTGCGCGGGACAGGGACCTTGGTGAGCTTCGGTCCCGCGCCCTTCGGTGCCGCGGTCCGCGGGGAACTTGCAGGTTTCCCCCTCGTCGGAGCATCGCGTGAGGCGCCGGACTGGCTCAAGATGACACGTCGAGACACTGCCACGATGCCCACAACGCTAACACCAGCCACTCCGGGCGACAGTGATCCCGGAAACCTCGCCTTGAGGAACTCCCTGCTCAGGCCTCGAGTACGAGCGGCACGATCATCGGCCGGCGGCGGGTCCGGTCGCTCACGATGCGCCCGACCGTCCGGCGGACCACGCGACGCAAGGCGTCCGGGTCCTGCGCACCTTCGCCGACGGCCACCTCGATCGCCTTCACGAGCGCCGAGCGGAGCTCCTCGACGACGGGCTCGGCGCCCGGCTCGTCGAGGAAGCCACGGCTCACGATCTCCGGGGAGCCGACGAGCTCGCCCGTGCGGGCGTCGACGGTGACCACGGCGACGACGACGCCCTCTTCCGCGAGCACGCGCCGGTCGCGAAGCACGCCCACGCCCACGTCGCCGACGATCCCGTCGACGAACACGTGGGCTGCGGACACCTCACCCGCGAAGTCGATCCCTTCGTCGCCGAGCTGCACCACGTCGCCGTCCTCGCAGATGAGGACCTCGTCAGGCGCCACGCCCATCTCGATTGCCAGGCGTGAGTGGCGCACGAGCATGCGGTACTCGCCGTGCACAGGAACAAAGCTGCGTGGCTTGGCAATCGACAACAAAGTGGCGAGCTCGCCCTGGTGGGCGTGACCGCTCTCGTGCACGTGGGCGACACCGGCATGGATGACCTCCGCGCCGCGCCGCGCCAGACCGTCCATCACCTTGGCGACCGCCCACTCGTTGCCGGGGATGGCGTGCGAGCTGAGCACGACGACGTCACCCTCCTCGATGTGGAGCCACCGGCTGTCGCCCGAGGCCATCTGCGCCAGGGCGGACATCGGCTCTCCCTGGGATCCCGTCGAGATGACGCATATCTCACCAGGGTTGTGGTCCCCGATGGTCTCGATGTCCGCGAAGCAACGGTCCGGGATCGTCAACATGCCGAGATCGCGGGCGATGCCGACGTTCTTCACCATCGAGCGCCCGAGCAGCGCCACCTTGCGCCCGCTCGCGATGGCGGCATCGGCGAGCTGCTGGATGCGGTGCACGTGGCTCGCGAAGCAGGCCACGACGATGCGACGACCCCTCTGCAGGAGGAAGATCCTCCTCAGCGACTCTCCGACTGCGCTCTCGCTGCCCGTGTAGCCCGGCAGCTCGGCGTTCGTCGAGTCCGCCAGCAAGAGGCGAATGCCTTCGGTGGCGGCGATCTGGCCGATACGGGCCAGATCGGTGCGCCGCCCGTCGACCGGTGTCAGGTCCAGCTTGAAGTCACCGCTGTGGAGCACGACGCCCTGGGCTGTGTGGAACGCAAGGGCAAAGCCGCTCGGCACCGAGTGCGTCACCGGGATGAACTCCACGTCGAAGGGGCCGATCCTGCGCCTCTCGCCGTCGCGCACCTCCACCAGGGGGGCCTTTTGACCGAGGCCTGCCTCGTCGAGGCGGTTGCGAGCGAAGCCGAGCGTCAGGCCCGAGCCGTAGACGGGCGCGTCGACGTCGCGCATCAGATAGGCGAGCGCCCCCACATGGTCCTCGTGCCCGTGGGTGAGAACGATGCCGTCGACGTCGCCCGCCCGCTCGCGGAGCAGGCTGAAGTCCGGCAGCACGAGGTCCACGCCGGGCATCTCCGGGTTGGGGAACATCACCCCGCAGTCGAGGACCACAAGGCGCCCCGCCTGCTCGACGACCGCGCAGTTGCGGCCGATCTCGCCCAGCCCCCCGAGGAACGAGATTCGGACCGCTTCAGGCATCCGGGCTCTTCACCTCAGGTCCGGCCGGGCGCCCCGAGCGCCACAGGTCCAGTTCGGCGAGCATGGCGCGCGCCTTTGGCTCCAGCCAGTCCGGCGCCGGGCCCATGGGCAGGCGGCATTCGCCTGCGGGAAGCCCCTGCACCCTGAGAACGGCTTTGGTCGGCAACGGGTTGGGCGTCTCGTCGCTGGACTGGAAGGAGATCGGTTCGATAAGGGCCGCGTTCAGCTGCCGGGCCCCCTCGACATCACCTGCCAGGTAGAGCCTGATCATCTCCCCCAGTTCCCGGCCGACCCAATGCGAAGCCACACTCACGACCCCGACGGCGCCCACGGCGAGCAACGGCAGGGTCATCGAGTCGTCGCCGCTGTAGCAGTCGAACCCTTCTCCCGCCCTGGCCTTGAGCTTCGCGGCCCCGACCGGGTCACCGGACGCGTCCTTGACGGCGACGATGTTGGGAAAATCATGCACTAGCTGCAACATCGTGTCGAGGGCGACCTTGCGGCCGGTGCGCACGGGAATGTCGTAGACGATGACGGGCAGCGTCGTGGATAAGGCGACGGCGGCGAAGTGCGCGGCGATGCCGTGCTGGGAGGGGCGATTGTAGTAGGGGGTGACGGCGAGGATCCCGGTTGCGCCGGCCTCGGTGGCCATGTGCGTGAGCTTGACGGAGTGGGCCGTGTCGTTCGTCCCCGAACCGGCTATCACCGGAACCGTGACGGCATGGGCCACGGCCGCCCAGAGCTCGGCCCGCTCCTGGTCGCTCACCGTCGGCCCCTCGCCGGTAGTGCCCGTCAGCACGAGCCCGTCACTGCCGTTCTCGACGAGGTGTCGGGCCAAAGTGACCGCACCGGCCAGGTCGAGCCGCCCCTCGGCGTCGAAGGGCGTCACCATCGCGGTCACGACCGCGCCGAACCGCCCAGCGCGTCGAGCAGCCGTCACCACGGTCGCGGCCTTGTCACGGATCGAAAGCTAGCAGCACGGCGCTGGTCCATCCCGAAACTTGCGAGCGAGCCCTCAGAGCCGTGGCCTCAGAGCCCGAGAAGGCTCCCGAGCCCGACGGTCAGGCCTTCCATCCCGGCGACCCGGCGAACAGCCAGGAGCACGCCCGGCATGAAGCTCACCCGGTCCGACGAGTCGTGCCTGACCGACAGCGTCTCGCCCTTGAGTCCGAAGATCACCTCCTGGTGGGCGACGAAACCGGGCAACCTCACCGAGTGCACGTGCACGCCGCCTTGCGAAGTTCCCCCTCGTGCGCCGGCCAGGAGCTCGGTCTCGGTGGGGTCGGCGGCCCAGGGGCCGGCCGCGGCTTTGTCACGCGCGGCCTGCATGCGCCGGGCGGTCTCGAGCGAGGTCCCGGAGGGGGCGTCGCGCTTGCGGTCGTGATGGAGCTCGATGATCTCGGCCCCCGCGACGAAAGGGGCACAGAGCTCCGCGCAGCGCATCATCAAAGCGGCACCAATGGAGAAGTTCGCGGCCACGATCGCATGGGCGTCACCCGAGAACAAGGACCTCAGCGAGTCGATGTCGGCCGCGTCGAGACCGGTGGTGCCGCATACCGCGTGAACACCGTGTTCGGCGCACCAGCGCAGGTTGTCGCGGGCCGCTTTGGCGATGGTGAAGTCGACCATCACCTCGGGCCCGGCACCGCCCGCTTGCTCGGGCGTGGCGGCGATCTCGAGGCCGGTGCCACGCAAGGCGGCCACCTCGTCGAGGGGCCGGCCCGCCGCCGCCGGGTCGACGGCCATTACGAGCTCGAGATCGGCTTCGGCCATCACCGCCGCGCAGGTCGCCGCTCCCATGCGACCGGCGGCTCCGAACACTCCCACGCGCACCATGACCTCACCGTAGCTGTTGGCATGACCTCCGACAGCCTGGACAGGTCGGGCGCAGCCGGGCGCCGGCTACGCGGACGGCCTCGCGCTCGAGGAGAAGTCCGCCTGGCTGAACGGACCCACCACGGCCAGTGAACGAGGACCGGTCAGCACCTTTGCGGCAGCGGCTCGAACCTCGTCGGCAGTGACCGCGGCCACGCGTCCGAGCAATTCGTCTGTCGTGAGGACAGAGCCGAACAACAACAGGGCGGAGCCGATCCGCGACATGCGCGATCCGGAGTCCTCGAGCGAGAGGAGCATGTCGGCACGAAGGTGCCCCTTTGCCACCTCGAGCTCACGCGCGGTGATCCCTTCGGCTCCGAGACGGTCGACCTCGCCGTGGAGCAATTCGAGCACCTCGTGGGCGTGCTCGGGCGACGTGCCGACAGAGATCGACAGCGTCCCGGCGTCGTCGTAGGCGCTGCGGTCGGACCCGATCGAGTACGCGAGCCCCCGTGTCTCCCGGATCTCCTGGAACAGCCTGCTGGACAGTCCCCCACCGAGAATGTGGTTGAGCACGGCGAGTGTGAAACGGTCGCCCGAGTGGCGGTCCGGAGCCCGGAACCCGAGGACGAGCTGTGTCTGCTCGGTCACCCGCGTCTCGACCACGAGTGGGACGGCGTCGTCTCCGGGCGGCTGGCGCAGCGGGGGGCGCCCACCGTGGCGGCCGGCGAAGCGGGCCTCGATGGCGAGCGCCAGGCGCTCGTGATCGAGGTCGCCCGCGGCGGCGATCACCATGTTGCCGGGCAGATAGTGCTCGTCGAAGAACGCGCGGATGGCCGGAACAGTCACGGCGCGGATGACCTCCGGCTCGCCGAGGACCTCGCGGCCCAGGGGGTGGCCCGGGAACATGGCATTCGCGAAGTGCTCCTGGACGACGTCGCTGGGCTCGTCGCGGTGCATGAGGACCTCTTCGAGGATCACCTGGCGCTCGGCGTCGACCTCGTCGGGCCGAAGCGCCGGGCGGCAGAGGATGTCGCAGAGGATGTCCAGGCCGAGCTCGACGTGCTCTGCCAGCACCCTCACGTAGAAGGTCGTGTACTCCTTGGTGGTGTAGGCGTTCATGTCGCCGCCCACCGCGTCGACCTCCTCGGCGATCTCGCGCGCTGTGCGTTCGGGGGTCCCCTTGAAAAGGAGGTGCTCGAGGAAGTGCGAGATCCCCGCCTGTTGCGCAGTCTCGTCACGCGAGCCCGTCCCGACCCAGACGCCGATACTGAGCGAGGCGACCTCTGGCATCGCCTCGCTCACGAACCGGATGCCGCTTGCGAGCGTGGAGGTCCTGATCATGGGCGGTCGGCCCGTCGTGTGAGGAAGCCCACGAGGATCAGCTCAGCGCCCGCCGCTCCTCGGGCGACGGCGGGCTGTGCCCGGGCCGCCACCCGAACCGCGGCGTGCGCCGCCCCCGGACTCCGGGCGGCGTGAGCCGCCGGCCGGTGGTCCCCCGGCCAGATCCGCGGGGCCGAGATCGCCGAAGGTGGACTGGAGCTCGCTCTCGAACGCGTCCTCGAACGAGGGGCGCCGCCGCGGGCGAACCGGGTCGTCGGCTCCCGGTGCAGCTTCGGTGCTGCCACGACCGCCCTGACGCCTGGCACCGCCGTTGCCGGTGTCCGGGCGGCCTTCGGAAGGAGCTTCGCCGCCCTCGGCGGGTGCGAGATCGCCCGCCAACGACAGCGAGACCTTGCCTTGGGGGTCTATCTCGTCGACACGGACCTCGACCTCCTGGCCGAGAGTGACGACGTCCTCGACGCGCTCGACCCTCTTGCCCTGGCCGAGCCTGGAGATGTGGACCAGGCCGTCACGACCCGGGAGGATGTTGACGAAGGCCCCGAACTTGGTGATGTTCACAACCCTGCCGCTGTACACGACTCCCACTTCGGGCGTCGGCGGGTCGAGGATGAGCTCGATGCGGCGGCGGGCCTCGTCGACGACCGAGCGCTGCTTGGCACCGATGGTGACCGTGCCGACCGTACCGTCGTCGTCGATGTTCACGTCCGCGCCGGTCTCTTGCTGGATGGCGTTTATGACCTTGCCCTTCGGGCCGATGATCTCGCCGATCTTGTCGACGGGCACCTCGAAGCTCACGATCTTCGGGGCGTTCTCCCCGACCTCCGCGCGAGGTGCCGAGATGGCCGCCAGCATGACTTCCAGGACCTTGAGCCTGGCGTCACGCGCCTGGCTCAGGGCCTGGGCCAGCACGTCGGCCGGCAGCCCGGCGATCTTGGTGTCGAGCTGCAACGCCGTCACCACGTCCGCGGTGCCGGCGACCTTGAAGTCCATGTCACCGAAGGCGTCCTCGGCACCGAGGATGTCGGTGAGGGTCGTGTACTTGCCCTCGGCGAACACGAGCCCCATGGCGATGCCGGCGACGGGCGCCTTTATGGGCACTCCTGCGTCCATGAGCGACAGCGTGGACCCGCAGACCGAGGCCATCGAGGTCGACCCGTTGGAGGAGAGGACATCCGAGACGAGTCGCAGCACGTAGGGGAACTCGCTCTCGGGCGGGATGACGGGCAGAAGGGCGCGCTCTGCGAGCAGGCCGTGGCCGATCTCGCGGCGCTTGGGGCCGCGCATGAAGCCGGTCTCACCTGTCGAAAAGGGCGGGAAGTTGTAGTGGTGCATGTACCGCTTGGACTCGTCGATGCCGATGGTGTCCAAGAGCTGGTTCATCCGCGGCATGCCGAGGGTGCAGACGTTGAGCACCTGGGTGTCCCCGCGCTCGAACAGGGCCGAGCCGTGCGCGGTGGGCAGCAGCCCGACTTCGGCGGCGAGCGGCCGTATGTCGCTCGGGCCGCGTCCGTCGATGCGCACGCCCTCGGAGACGATCCGCTTGCGGACGACCTTCTTCGTGTAGGCGCGCGCGGCCGAGCGGAGCTCGCGCTCGCGATCTGGGAACTCACCGAGGAGCTCGGCGACGATGGCGTCCGTCGCCTCGTCCAAGGCGGCGTTGCGCTCGGTCTTGGTCGTGATGGCGTTCGCCTTCTCGAGACGGTCGGCACCTGCCTCGGTGACACGTGCCAAGACGTCGTCGCCGTAGTCGACGAACAGGTCGAACTCGATCGTGTCCTTCGACCCGGCCGTGCGAACGAGCTCCCGCTGGAGCTCGATCGACTCGCGGATCCAGGTCTTTGCGACCTCGAGACCGTTGGCGATGACGTCCTCGGTCACAGGCGGCGCACCCTGGGCGAGGTACTCGAAGGCCTTCTCGGTCCCCCCGGCCTCCACCATCACGATCGCCACGTCGGCGTCGGCTTCCTCGCTAAGGGCCCGGCCGGCCACGACGAGCTCGAACGTGGAGGCATCGCCCTCCTGGTAGGTGGCGTGCGGGAGCCAGGTCCCCTCTGTCGAGTAGGCGATGCGGACAGCACCGATGGGTCCGTCGAAGGGAATGCCCGAGATCATGAGGGCCGCCGACGCGGCGTTGATCGCCAACACGTCGTGGGGGTTCAAAAGGTCGGCACCGAGGATCGTCCCGACGATGTGAACCTCGTTGCGGAACCCCTCCGGGAACGACGGCCGAAGCGGCCGGTCGATGAGGCGGCATGTCAGGATCGCCTGGTCGGTGGCCCTACCCTCCCGCCGGAAGAACGACCCGGGGATCTTGCCGGCGGCGTACATCCTCTCTTCGATGTCCACGGTGAGGGGAAAGAAGTCGGTTCCCTCACGCACTTTGCGGGCAGCCACCGCGGTTGCGAGCACGACGGTGTCGCCGATCCGGGCGACAACGGCACCGTCCGCCTGGCCGGCGAGCTTGCCGGTCTGGAAGGACAGGGTCCGGTCGGTCCCGCTGATGGGGGCCGACACGGTGATGGCATCAGCCATGACACTCCTATGTGATTGGGGCGCCACGCCTTGCCAGTTCCCAGTCGGCGTGCACCGGAGCCGTCCATTGCGACCGGACCCGGTAATCGGCGACTGGCAGCTGGCGCCGTCTGGCGCCGCTTGTCTTCGTACGGGCGGCTCACGCCGGTGAAGATGACCCCGACTGCCGCCCTATGTCGACCCGGGACGGCTCGGCCATCCCGGGGGGTTCCTGGCTTCCTAGCGCCGGATCCCGAGCCGGGAGATCAACGTCCGGTATCGCTCGACGTCGTTGTCCTTCACGTAGTCGAGCAGGCGGCGCCGGCGACCGATGAGCTTCATCAGCCCGCGCCGGGTGTGGTGGTCCCCCCGGTGGATCTTCAGGTGTTCGGTGAGGTGGTTGATGCGTCCGGTGAGGAGCGCCACCTGCACCTCTGGGGAGCCGGTATCGGTCTCGTGAAGCCGGTGCTCGGTGATCGTGGCCGTCTTGTCGGGCATGCGTGAGTGGCGTGCTTTCTTGCTGTACCGGCCGGCCACGCCGACCCGGCGGGAAAGGAAGGGTAAACATCCCGGCCCGGCGCACGCGCCGTGCCGCACCGACCTGGGCCGGCACCGATCACGATAGCAGGTCGTCCGCCACGCGGCACCACGGCCAGGACCTCACACCTGGCGCGGGTCGATTTCGACGCGCGTGCCCGCCGCCGGCTGGCCGGCCGCGGCCAATGCCCCGGCGAGCGCCTCGGGGCTGGCCGCCCGGAGGAGGAAGCGGCCGCCGCCTGAGCCACCCACCTCGACGGCGAGGCCCGAGCGGCCAAGGCGCCCCGCGAACTCGTCGGCCCCGTCCCCGCTCACAAGCGCGAGGGCGGTGCTGGGCGGGAGCCTGAGCAGGGCGCGGCGTGTCTGCTCCAACGCCGCGAGCCGGCCGGGATCGGCGTGCACGGCCGCGGCCAGGACCTCGTGGCCGGGCAGGCGCGTCCTCACCACGACACGGCCTTGCCTGCGCCGGCCGCCCACAACCCGGGAGGCGAGCGCCAGCAGGGCCAGTGCCTGCTCCGCCGAGCGATAACGGGGCGCCAGGAGCTCGTGGTCGAAGTCGAGGAACAGGACGAGCGAGGCCGGTGGCGCCCGGTGCAAGACGGCCTCGGTGCCCACCAGGACGGGCGCGACGGAAAGGCGCTCGTCCGGTGCCGAGCCGGCACGGCCGACCTCGGCCACCTCCAGTCCCGTGAGAGCGGCGAGATCCTCGCGCACGCGTGCCACGCCGGGGCGAACGATCCTCGGCCGGGTGGGCCCGCACGTGGGGCACAGAGCCGGTCCGAAGGAGGCACACCTCGGGCAGTTGAGCACGGCCACGTGGCCTTGAGCCGGCTTTTCCACCTGGATGAGAGCCGCACCGCAGACCTGGCAGCGCAGAAGGCTCCGGCAGTGCCCGCAGGCGAGCAGGCGGGCGCGGCCGGTCCGGTTGAGCACGGCCAGAACGGGCCTTTTCGGCTCCCCGCCGACGGCCTCCCGGATGAGCGCCGCGATCCGGGTCGGATACCCGCCCGCCCGCGGGTCCTCGTCGCGGGCGTCGATGAGCTCGACCGGCGCCCATCCGGCGCGCTCGGCCTCGCGCGACAAGGTGACGAGCGGTCGAGCCTCGAGCAGGTCGAGCGTCGGGCATGCGCTCACCAGCAGGCACGGGGCGCCCGCGCGTCGGGCGCGCTCGTCCGCGAGCACCGTCGCCCGCCAGGTGGGGACGCGTTCTTCCTGGTAGGAGTCCGCGTGGGCATCCAGCACGACCACGGCGCCAAGTTTCGCGACCGGCGAGAGCACTGCCGACCGGGCGCCGACGACGACCCGGCCCCCCGACGCCGCCTCCGCCCAGGCCTCGGGTTGAAGAGCGACCGGATGACCGGACCGCCCGAGGCGGCTCGCCAGGGTCACCGCGTCGGACCGCGAGGCGGCGAGCACCAGCACGTCGCCGTCGGAGCCGGCCGTGGCGATGGCGGCCTCGACGACCGCGAGCCTCGGTGCCGCCGGCGGGAGCCTCAAGACGGCACAGCCCAACGAGAGCGCCTGCAAGCTGGCCACGGCTATCTCTGACTCGACAGCAGCGCCCCCGGACCGCCCGCCGGCCTCTCGAGGCTTCGCTCGGGGCGGCAGGGCCCGAACAGTGCGCGGCGCTGAGGCCGTGACGAGAAGCGGCCGTAGGCGGCCCGCGTACCGCCACGCCGCCCATCGGCTGAGCTCGACGACCGCCGGTGGCGGCCCGAGGGACACGAGCTCGCTCACCGGGCGGAGATCGATCTCGGCCGCCAGGTCGGTCGCCTCGGCCACCACCCAGCCCCTGACCCGCCGCCCGTGCAGGAGGACGCGGACGACACAGCCAACCGTCAGGCTGCCTACGAGGTCCGCGGGGACCTCGTAGGCGAACGTGCGGTCGATCCCGCTCACGTCGGGCAGGACCTCGACAACTCTGTTCATCGCGCGGGGAGACCTCGCCCCTGGAAAGGCACCGGGCCGGTGCCCTCGTTCAGAGTCCGAGCGTGGCGCGCAGGTCCTCGAGACGTGGCGTCGCCTCCCAGGGGGCCTCGTCGGGCTGCCGCCCGAAGTGTCCGTAGGCGGCGACCTGGCGGTAGATGGGCCGGCGCAGGTCGAGGTCCCGCACGATGGCGGCCGGCCGGAGGTCGAAGAGCTCGTCGACGGCCTTGGCGATCTGGTCGGGAGCGACCGTCTCGGTGCCGAAGGTGTCGATCATCACCGAGATGGGATGGGCGACACCGATGGCGTAAGCGACCTGGATCTCGCAGCGCGAGGCGGCCCCCGAGGCGACGACGTGCTTTGCCACCCATCGGGCGGCGTAGGCACCCGAGCGGTCCACCTTCGAGGGGTCCTTGCCGGAAAAAGCGCCCCCGCCGTGGCGCGCCCATCCGCCGTAGGTGTCGACGATGATCTTTCGCCCGGTGAGCCCCGTGTCGGCACGTGGGCCACCCAGCTCGAAACGGCCCGTCGGGTTTGCCAGCAGCCGGTAGCCGGACGTCTCTATCCCGGTCGGGAGCAGGGGGATGATCACGTGCTGAGCCAGGTCGGCGGGCAGCGCCTCGAGATCGGCGTCTTTTGTGTGCTGGGTGGAGATGAGCACGGTCTCGAGCTCGACCGGCCGGCCGTCTTCGTAGCGGACCGTCACCTGGGTCTTGCCGTCGGGCCCGAGATAAGGCAGCGCCCAGGACTTGCGGACCTCGGCGAGTCGACGCGCCAGCCGGTGCGCCAACCAGATCGGCAGCGGCATGAGATCGGGGGTCTCGTCGCAGGCGTACCCGAACACCATGCCCTGGTCGCCCGCTCCCTGGGCGTTGAGCACGTCCTCACCGGCCGTGCCCGTTCGAACCTCGAGGGCGGCTGAGACGCCCCTGTCGATGTCGGGCGACTGTTCGTCGATGGACACGAGCACTCCGCAGGAGTTCCCGTCGAAGCAGAGCTCCTCCCGGTCGTAGCCGATCTCGCATATGGTCCGGCGGACAAGGCGGGGGATGTCGACGTAGGCACTTGTCGAGATCTCGCCCGCCACGATCACAAGCCCGGTCGTGAGCAAGGTCTCGCAGGCGACGCGACCGAGCGAGTCCTCCTCCAAGATGGCATCGAGGATGGCGTCGGAGATCTGGTCGGCCATCTTGTCGGGATGCCCCTCGGTGACCGACTCGGAGGTGAATTGGAAGCTAGACAAGAGACGGCTCCTCATTCTCGATCGCTACCGGCAGCGGCGTGCGGGGCCGACGCCTCGCTCCCAGGGGAGCCGGCGGTCAGAACCTGCCCAGCCGAGCCGTCCTTACACGGCGGTGTCCCGGAAAGTAGTGCCATCGCGGCATGCAAGACCGCCTCGGCGACGCCTTTTTTGGACTGGAGCGGGACTTCTGTGCGTCCCCCTCCACGGTGGAAGATTGTCACGGCGTTGGTCTCGTGCGCGAACCCGACGCCTTCGGCCTCCACGTCGTTGGCAACCATGAGGTCCACGTTCTTTTCTTCCAGCTTGCACTTCGCGCGTTCGTCGGGCGAGCCCGTCTCAGCCGCGAAGCCGACCAGCACCTGGCCCGCGTGCCGGCGGCGCCCGAGCTCGGCGAGGATGTCGACGGTCGGGACGAGACGGATCTCGGGCGGCCCGTCGGCTTTGCGGAGCTTGCTCGTCGCCACCTCGGCGGGGCGGTAGTCGGCGACTGCCGCGGCCATGACGACCAGCTCTGCGGTCCCGGCGCGCTCCAGCACCGCCTCGGCCATCTGAGCGGCCGTCTCGACCTCGACCACCTCGACTCCGCTGGCCACGGGCAAGCCGGAGGTCGTCACCAGGGTGACGTCGGCACCGAGCTCGGCGGCGGCCTCGGCGAGGGCATGGCCCTGTTTGCCCGAGGAGCGGTTGGAGAGGAAGCGCACCGGATCGATGGGCTCGCGGGTGCCTCCCGCGGTGACGAGCACGTGCCGGCCCGAAAGCGGTCGGGCTCGGCCGCCCGTGTGCCGGGAGGCGGCGAGGATCCTCGCCGCTTGTTCGAGGATCACGCCGGTCTCCGGAAGCCTGCCTGCACCTAGGTCCCCGCCCGCCAGGCGGCCCGACTCCGGCTCGAGGACGTGAACGCCGCGGCGACGAAGGGTGGCCAGGTTCTCCTGGACCGCTGCGTGCTCCCACATCTCCGAGTGCATGGCGGGACAGACCAGCACAGGGGCACGCGTCGCCAGCAGCGTGGCCACGAGCAGGTCCGAGGAGATGCCGGCGGCGTAAGCCCCGATGACGCGCGCCGTCGCCGGTGCGACGAGGACAAGGTCCGCCCGCCGACCGAGCTCGGTGTGGGGAATCGGGGAGTCGTCGCCGAACAGCTCCAGGCGGGCGGGTTCACTAGCCAGTGCGGAGAAGGTCGCCGCTCCGACAAAGCGGGTGGCGTTGGCCGTGAGAACAGGCACGACATGGGCGCCGGCGTCGACCAGGCGACGGCAGAGCTCGACGGCTTTGTAGGCGGCGATCCCGCCGCTCACCCCGAGCACCACGGTCGCGCCGAGTAGGGACGCGCCAGCTGTGGCGGACCCGTCAGCTCGATTCGATCCCGGCCCGTCGCTCACAACCGCAGCCCTCCGCCAGCTCCGCGGTGGGCTAGCTCGCCTCCCCGTTGTCGGGGGCATCGCTCATGTCTTCCGAGGACGGCTCGCCCTCGGCCGAAGTCTCCTCGTCCGAGGGCCATACCGCCACCACCTTGCCGGCCGCGATCTCCTCGAGGGCGATCGACAGGGGCTTGCGGGCGATGGAGGCGACCTGAGGCGGCACGATGGCGCCGAGACCTTCGCCCAGCTGGCTGAAGTACGAGTTCACCTGCCGCCCCCGCTTGGCGGCAAGGGTCACGAGGGTGAATTTCGAGTCGACCTTGTCGAGCAAGACCTCGATCGGTGGATCGATCATCGTGCTGCGCGGCTCAGCCATGGGGCTCCTTCTCGATCGGGTGCTGCCTCGTAGAGGCGGCCTTCCGCTCCTGGGACGCGGTCATCCCTTGTGGCGGACCTCTCCCACTATATCCGCAAGGTCGCGCACCGCCTGATCAAGGTCGTCGTTCACCACGACGCGCGAGGCGATCTCAAGGCCCTCGGCCTCCTCACGGCGGCCCAGCTCTATGCGGGTGCGGATGTGCTCCTCCGAGTCGCCCCTGGCCCGGAGGCGCTGCTCTTGCACCTCGCGCGAAGGCGCGCGGACAAGAACGCAAATAGCGTCGGGATACCGCCGGAGCACCTGGCGGGCGCCCTGGACGTCTATTTCGAGCACCACGTCACAGCCTTGTGGGGGCTGTGGCGTGGGCGTCCCGTAGTACTCACCGAGAATCTGCGCCCACTCGAGGAAGCCGTCTTCAGCGACGCGTCTTAAGAAGGCCTCGTGATCGACGAAGGTGTAATCGTCTTCGGCCTCGCCGGGACGGCGGGCACGCGTGGTCCAGGATCGACTCAGCCAGAGGTGATCGTCGGCTGCGACCAGACGGTGGACGATCGTCCCCTTGCCGACGCCGCCGGGCCCACAGACGATGAGGATCAGGGTCGGGCTGCTGCCTCGAGCAACGCTTCGCGCTGCTTGGCCCCGAGGCCCTGGAGCCGGCGAGTCTCACTGATGCCGACGTGCTCCATCAAGCGGCGGGCCTTCACCTTGCCGGTACCGGGGAGTGCCTCGAGAACCGCCAGCACCTTCATCTTGCCGACGATCTCGTCCGACTCCGCTTTGACGAGCAGCTCCCGCAGGGTAACTCGACCACTCTTCAGATGATCCTTTATCTCGGCGCGTTCACGGCGCGCTCGGGCCGCCTTCTCGAGCGCCGCGTGGCGCTGCTCGGGCGTGAGGCTAGGAGGTTGGGGCATGGGCGGTTACGATAGCGCAGCACAAGCCGGGCGACCAGGGATCCGGGTTTAGGCGCATGTCGGGCGATGGCATACGATGCTTTCGTCGGCAGAGCACAGGGGTAACCAGCCATGGCCAACGTTCTCGAAGTGGTGGACCTGCGTACCGAGTTCCACCTGCGCACGGCGACTGTCGGCGCCGTCGACGGCGTCTCGTTCACAGTCGGCGAAGGTGAGTGCCTGGGTCTCGTCGGCGAGTCCGGATGCGGCAAGAGCACGGCCGGATTGTCGATCATGAAGCTCCTGCCGAATGTCGGCCACATCGTCCGCGGCTCGGTGACCCTCATGGGCAAGGAGCTCGTGCAGATGCCCGAGAAGCAGATGCGCGACGTTCGGGGCAACGACGTCGCCATGATCTTCCAGGACCCGATGACCTCGCTCAACCCGACGATGACAATCGGCCGCCAGATCGCCGAGCCCGTGCGGATCCACAAGCAGGTCTCCAAGCAGGCGGCCATGGACCGGGCGGTCGAGGTGCTCCAGCTCGTGGGGATGCCCCGCCCCGCCGAACGCCTCGCGTCCTATCCCCACCAGCTCTCGGGCGGCCTGCGCCAGCGTGTCATGATCGCGATAGCCCTCGCCTGCGAGCCGAAGCTGCTCATCGCCGACGAGCCGACGACCGCCCTGGACGTGACCATCCAGGCGCAGATCCTCGACCTCATCGACGAGCTGCGCGAGCGCCTCAAGATGGCGGTGCTCCTCATCACCCACGACATGGGCGTCATCGCCGGACGCGCGGACCGGGTCATGGTCATGTACGCCGGCAAGATCGTCGAGAGCGCCCCGACGCGCAACCTGTTCGAGGAGATGCGCCACCCTTATTCCGAGGCACTCCTCGACTCCATCCCCAAGCTGAACGCCGACTCGAGCGTCCCGCTCTACTCGATCCCCGGGGTGCCCCCCGACCTGAGCGGTGAGTTCGTCGGCTGCAGGTTCGAGCCGCGCTGCCGCAACGCCATCGAACAGTGCCGGAGCGAGGAGCCGCCGCTCATCACCGAGGGGACTCACTCGGTCGCCTGCTTCAACCCGGTGGGCGGCGCCGGGGCGCCACGGCGTCAGATCCGCGTCGTCGACGCGGCTGAGGCGAGCCGGATAGCAACGAACCGCTTCGACGAGCTCGCGTCCCGCAAGGTGATCCTCGAGATCGACCAACTCGTAAAGGAGTTCCCCGTCACCGCGGGTGCGGTCCTGCAGCGCAAGATCGGCAGCGTGAAGGCGGTCTCCAACGTCTCTTTCGCCGTCCGCGAGGGAGAGACCTTCGGTCTCGTGGGCGAGTCGGGCTGCGGCAAGACGACCATCGGGCGCCTCGTGGTAGCACTCGAGAAGCCGACCTCGGGGCGGATCCGATTCGACGGCCAGGAAGTCACCGAGATGAAGCGCGGCGAGCTGCGCCGCGGCCGGCGCGACTTCCAGATCATGTTCCAGGACCCCTACGCGTCGCTCGACCCCCGGATGAGGGTCGGCACGATCTTGCGTGAACCGCTGAAGGTACAAGGGATCGGATCGAGGACCGAGCAATGGGAGCGCGTCGGCGCGCTGCTGCGAGAGGTGGGCCTCGGACAAAAGGCGATCGACCTTTATCCGCACGAGTTCTCCGGAGGTCAGCGCCAGCGGATCGGCTTCGCCCGTGCCCTCACGTTGAACCCGCGCCTGATCGTTGCAGACGAGCCCGTCTCGGCCCTCGACGTCTCGATCCAGTCGCAGATCCTCAACATGATGAAGGCACTCCAACAGGTCCACCGGCTCACCTACATCGTCATCTCGCACGACCTCGCGGTGCTCAAGTTCCTCTCCGACCGCATCGGTGTGATGTACCTGGGCAAGCTCGTCGAGATTGGCGAGTCGCGCAGGATCTACGAGCAGCCGGCGCATCCCTACACCCGCGGCCTGATCGACACGATCCCGGTGCCAGACCCGGTGCTCGCTCAGGAGCGCCGGGGCCACCACATCACAGGAGAGCTGCCTTCGGCCATCACCCCGCCTTCCGGCTGCCGGTTCCGCACCCGCTGCCCGCAGGCACAGGAGATCTGTTCTCTGGAAGAGCCCCCGCTCCAGTCCTTCGGCGGCGACCACATGGCGGCCTGCCACTTCCCGCTCCAGCAACCCGTCGCCCCGTCGCTTGCCTCCAGCGTCTCGACGGCGCCTCCCGGGCTGTAAAGGCCGGCGCGCCCACAAAAAGCCCGGCGCGCCCACAAAAAGCACAGGGCGGGCTCAGCTCTCACAGGCAGGTTCAGCGACGCTGCAGGCGCACCTCGAAGGCGTCGCGCAAGGCGTCGCCTATGTAGTTGAACGAGACCACGACGAGGATGATGCAGATGCCCGCCGGGTAGATGAGCCACCACGCACCCTCTTGGGCGTAGCTGACGCCGTCGGAGAGCATCTGGCCCCAGCTCGTGCCCGGGGCGGGCACGCCGAAGCCGAGGAAGCCGAGCGCGGCCAACAAGGTGATGGCATCGGCTATTTGGAAGGTCGCGTTCACGATGATCGTGCCCACGGCGTTCGGGATTATGTGGCGTGCCACGATCCGGCTCCCGCCGCCACCCATCGCCCGCACTGCCTGCACGTACTCGCGTGTCCGCAGCGTGAGCGTCTCGCCGCGGATGAGACGTGCCGGCACCAACCAGGCGGCGAGCGCCACGATGAACACGATGAGCCAGAAGGACGGGTGCAGTATCGCCGCGATGACGATCAGCAGGAACAGGGTCGGCACCGAAAGGACCGTGTCGACGATCCTCATCATGATCGCGTCCACGACGCCCCCGGCGTAGCCCGAGACGGCCCCGAAGAACACGCCGAACACCGTCGCGATGCCTGCGGCCAGGAGCGCTATCTCTAGAGCCGTGGCACCGCCAACCATGAGCCTGCCCACGGTGTCATAGCCGTTGGGGTCCGTCCCCAAGAGGTGCTGCCCGCTCGGGTGGGCCAGGACCTGACCGACACTCGTGACCACGAAGTTGGCCTGCGGGGTGACATAGATGTGGGGTCCGACGAAGCAGTACAGCAGCATGAACACGATCACGCCGATGCTGACGAGTGCGAGCTTGTTCTCGGCGAAAACCCGCCAGATGATCATGCCGAGACCGCCGATGCCGCCCGCCTCACCCGCCTCGGTGACCTCGATGCCCGGCAGGTCCGGGGCCGGGGCGATGCCGGCGATCTCCGGCAGGACGGCCGCCTTGTCGCCGATGTCTCCCGTGAGCGGCATCATCGCGGCACCGCCCTGGCGCCACTAAGAGCCCTGCCCGTACGGTCAGACATAGCGGATCCTCGGGTCCAACACGGCATACAGGATGTCGGCGAGCAGTGAGCCCACGACAGTCGCCATGGCGGCGACGACGACCGTGCCGATGAGGAGCGGGAAGTCGTTGTTGATGGCGGCGTTGAAGAACGCGAGCCCCATGCCCGGGTAGTTGAAGACGCTCTCGGTGATGAGCGCACCGCTGACGATGGCCGGCAATGTGAGCCCGAGGAGGGTGATGATGGGGATGAGCGCATTGCGCAAGGCGTGCACGTAGTTGACCCGTGTCGTGGAAAGACCCTTGGCACGTGCCGTGCGCACATAGTCCTCCGTGAGCGCCTCCATCATCGACGAGCGCATGTACCGGCTGAAACCGGCTATGTAGACCGCGGCGAGGGTGAACACCGGCAGCACCAGGCCCCGCCAATTGGAGAGTATCTGCCCGACCGAGGCCGACTGGGGCGCCTCGGGCGGGAACAGGTGCCAGTGGATGGCGAACACCTGGATGAGCACGATGCCGAGGAAGAACGTCGGCGTCGCATAGAAGATGAACGACAGTGTCGTGAGCGCGTAGTCGGACGGCTTGTTGCGCCGCAGGACCTGGAAGATGCCGAGCGGGATGGCGATGATCACAGTCACGAGCGTCGAGAGCCCCAGCAAGAGCACCGTCTTCGGCAGCTTTTGCATCACGATGGTCGCAACGGGCTCGTTGAGCTTGTAGGAGTAGCCCAGATTGAAGGTGAACACGTGGCCGACCAGGATGAAGAACTGGGTCCAGATCGGCTTGTTCAGCCCGTTCTGGTTCAAGAACAGCGTGATCTGCGGTGCTGTTGCCCTGGGACCGAGGATGATGCGGGCCTCGGAGGTCGCTCCTCCGGGGAACAGGTGGTAGAGGATGAAAGTGATGGCGCAGACGCCGATGATGACTATGACCGCCTGGATGACTCTCCGAATGAGGTAGCCGATCATGCGCTACTCCTTTGCAGCCGGGCCCACGCGGTTGTCACCGACATCCCCTGGCCCTCGATGCTAACAGGCCCGGTTCGGGGCCAACTTGGAATCGGGGTCCGGGCCCTGTCCGAAGAGAGCCGCCCTGCCAAGAAAGCCGCGGTGTGTGCTTTCATTTCGCCGGCTTGCAAAAGTACCAGTCCTCGGCCACCCAGGTGAAAAGCGGGTTCTCCGGGCTGAAGCCGCAGACGTTCTTGCCGACCTCGTTGAAGGCGAGAGCCGTTTCGGGCTGCCAGATGCCCGGCAGGTCGAGCGCGAGATAGTCCTCGTAGTTGTAGAGGGCTGTCAAGGACGACGAGGTGTTCGTCGCCTGGATGAGGGCGTCGGCCTTGGCGTCGGAGTAGTCGCCGAAGTTCGAGCTCGCCCCGGAGGCGAAGATCTCCTCGCCTGTCGGGTAGAAGTCGGGCGAGTAGACCCACCCGCCGCCCCAGTTGGCGATGTCCCAGTCGCAGGACTTGCCTGGCGAGCACGGGGTTGCGGCAATGCTGATGACGTCACCGAAGGCCTTGGGCTCGAGCTGCAGGGCGATGCCGGCCTGCGCCCAGCTCGAAGCGAGCTCTTTGATCTGGTTGTCGAACGACACCACACCGCTCTCGTAGAGGTACTGGAAGCTCAGCCCCGCGCCCTTTGCGATCCCCGCCCCGCACTCGCCCGGGGCCGTTCCCGGCTTCACACACTTCGTGACGCCGTTCGGGACGACCTTCCAGCCGTGCGAGATCAAGAGGGCCTTGGCGTGTGAGGGGCTGTAGGGGTAGGGGTTGGAGCTCTCCTTGGCTGTGGCAAGGCGGGTCGGCGGCACCACGGGCACCGGGCCGTAGGTGGGCGCGCCGTAGCCGGCGCTGAACAGCCTGATCCACAGGCCCTGGTTCATGAGCGACTGCATGGCCTGGCGGATGTAGAGCTGCTTGAAGATCGGTCCCGAGACCGGGTTCGTGAAGTTGAGGGAGAAGTAGTTGATGCCCCACGGGTAGGCGGGCTCGAGGTCGTAGGCGCCTGCAAGCTGGGAGTTGTTCGAGCCTGCGAGGGGCCCGTCGGGGCCGAACGCCTTGCCCGAGTAGACGGGCAGGTCCTGGGGCGGGACGTAGCCGATGTTGATGGTCTTGCCGTTCTCCAAGACGTTGAACTCGGCCGTGTCGGTCGTGAAGGGCGCCAGCACTAGCGAGTCGATCGACGGCTTCACGGAACCGGAGTAGTCCGGGTTCGGGACGACGGTTGCGCCGTTGTCGGTGGCGTCGTACTGGGTGAGGCGGAAGGGCCCGTCCACGATCTGCCAGAGCGGGTTGGTGGCATAGGTCCCGAGGTCGCCGGCCTCGGTTTTGCTTGTCAGGAACGAGTACACCGCTGCGCAGGCCTTGGCGGACGGCGAGGTTTGCGCGAAGGTCCCGGTGGGCGACAGCGAGGTCGTGATCGATGTGTACGAGGCGCTCGAGCAGCCTCCCGAGCCGGGAGCCCCGCCGGCTGAGGTGATGTCCCAGGCGATCGGTAGCGGTGTGATCTGGCTGAGCTCGTTGTAGGTGAACCAGTACTGGCTGTAGGCCGCGTCCAGCGTGAAGGTGACCGTGTCGGTCGTGTTGTCGGCCACGACGTTGATGACGTCGCCTGGGTACTGGCTCGGACCGGGCACGTAGGCCGCCCAAGAGGTGGCGTCGGCCTTCACCATGTTCATCCAGAACACGACGTCCTGGGCGTCGACGCTCTCGCCGTTGGACCACCTGTAGCCCTTCATCTTCACGGTCACGGTCCTGCCGCCATTGGAGTACACGGGCGGCTCGGCGACCGACAGGTCCGGGTTGAGGTCGGGCGTGTACCCGACCCCGAACCAGTACAGGGGACGGAACATGAGGTCGATCAGCTGGAAGTTGGCCACGTTGAAGTAGGCGCCGCCCATCATCGGGAAGATGTAGTTCGGGCCACCTGCCGGGGCCTCGGCAATGGTCATCGTCCCTCCGGGCACCTTGACCATGTGGGTTGGCGCTGTCGTCGTGGTGGACCCGGCCGGGGGTGCGGAGCTCGATCCGCAGGCAGCCAGCGAAAGGGCCGCCGACGCAACCGCCGTCCCCACCACCGCGAGCCTGGTAAGTCTCCGGTTCCCCAGCATGATCGTGCCGGACCTCCTGGTCGCAACAGCCCGTTTCCTGCGCAGGTCGGGTGGTCGAGGGTGGGCCATCGCCGCTCGGCGAGGACCTGGTCAAGTCACCGTATCGCATCTGTAATGTTGGCAGCGAACGCCACGGCTAAACATTCCGGCCCTCGCGGACGTCCAAACGGCGTGCCGGTTCGTGTTTGGTGAGCCCTAATTGACGCCGAGAGCCGCCGCGACCTCGGCGGAGAGCTTCTCCGCCTCCACCTCCGGGGCGTTCGAGCCGGTGACCGTCCTGCCGACCACGAGCAGGTCGGCCCCCGCTCTGAGAGCTGCGAACGGTCCCGCGGCCCTGGCCTGGTCATCGGGTGGCGACTCGGCCAGGCGGATCCCGGGCACGACCGTGAACAGCCCGGGCGCCCGCGATCTGACGGCGGGGAGATCCGTCGCCGCACACACGACGCCGAGACAGCCGGTGCTGAGCGCCAGGCCGGCCCGGGCGATGAGGAGGTCGGCCGCGGCCTCGGGGTCGCTCGTCAGCACAGTCACCGCGAGCACCCCTGCGGACCCCTCGTCCGGCTCGGGATGGCCCATCGCCACAGCTGTGGCCCATCCCTCCTCGAATCCCTCCACCGCGGCCCTGAGCATCTCCTCGCCGCCTGCGGCGTGCACCGTCATGTAGCAGGCGCCGAGGGACCCGATCCTTCGGGCCGCACGGCCGACGGTGGTCGGGATGTCGTGAAGCTTCAGGTCCACAAAGACCCGGAAGCCCTCGTCCAATAGGGCGTCGACCGCCAGGGGACCCTCGGAGGAGAACAGCTCCAGTCCGACCTTGGCCACGGAGAACCAGGGGTGCAGGCGGCCGGCGAGGTCGACCGCCTCGTCGAGGGTGCCGACGTCGAGCGCCAGGGCGAGACGCTCGCGCACCTCGGGCGCCACCTCGTGGGGAACCTTCACCTCTGACCCCGCTTCCATTTGTCGTTTGCTGCCCCGACGATCTCGCTCACCGCAGACACGCGGTGGCGGGCGCACCAGTGCGCGAGCTCGGCCTGAACCCTCATCACGGCCCTCGGATCCGCCAAGGTCGCCGTTCCCACCTGGACCGCGTCCGCCCCCGCGAGCAGCATGCGCACGGCACCTTCTCCGTCTCGTACTCCGCCGACACCGACGATCCCGACTTTCGGGAACGCCTCCCGGCACTCGTAGACCGCCCGCAGGGCGACGCTGTGAAGGGCGTCGCCGGACAGCCCCCCGCCTCCGGCTCCGAGCACGGGCGCCCGCCGTTCGGTGTCGATGGCGAGGCCGAGCAGTGTGTTGGTCAACGTGAGCGCCTCGGCACCCCCGTCGAGCGCAGCCTCGGCGACGGCGAGGAGCTCGAAGGTGTTCGGGGAGAGCTTGGCCCACCGCGGCCGTCCGCAGCCCGCTGACGCCGCCAGGGCCGCTCGTGTCGCCTCGGGCGAGTGGGCGAACATCCGGCTGCGGTCCTCGAGGTTGGGGCAGCTGACGTTCACCTCGACGGCGACCACGCACGAGGGAGCGCCCGCCAGCAGCGACGCCGCACGCTCGTAGTCCTCGACGCGCCGTCCCCAGATGCTGACCACGACCCGGGCACCGGAGGCCTCGAGATCGGGGAGCTCGTCGATGAGCCACGCCGCGACGCCGGGGCCCTGCAGCCCGACGCTGTTCAGCATGCCTCCCGGGACCGGACAGACGCGCGGACTGGGGTTCCCGGGCCAGGGATCGGCCGACAACGACTTCACGACGACGGCGCCGATGGCCGAGAGGTCGAAGTAGGCACTCAGCTCGGCACCGTGGCCGGCGGTGCCCGAAGCTGTCATCACTGCGGTGGGGAGCCGCACGGTCGCGACCGAGGTCGACAGATCGACCCCGGTCGCTTTGGCGTGCCTCGTCACAGCGCCGGGCCCGACACCGTTCTCACCGCTGTGACGCGCCGTCTTTGACCACTACCTCGCCCGCGAACACGGTGTGGCGGACCTTGCCGGTAAGGCGTCGACCGCGGTAAGGCGTGTTGCGGCTACGGCTGGCCTGCCGGCTCGGGTCCACGACCCACTCGAAGCTCGGGTCGAACACTGCGAGGTTGCCTGCCGCTCCGGGCCGCAGCGGGCCGCCCTGGCCGCCGAGCGCGCCCCTCAGGCCCCTGGCGTCCCGGTCGAGGCCGGCAATGCGGGCCGGCCGCCAGGAGAACAGGCCGAAGAGGTCCCTCATCGACATGGGCGCTCCCCCGCCCCGGGGAACCCAGCCGTGGTCGTCCCCGGCGCCGGCCGACTCCCCAGAAGGCCCGCCGAGGGCGCCGTAGGCGACCGAGAGCGCTGTCTCGAGACCCAGCATCCCCGCCGGCGCCTCGTCGAACGGGTCGTCCTTGCGTTCGGGTGCATGGGGCGCGTGATCCGTCGCGATGGCGTCCACGACGCCGCTCAAGACGCCCTCACGTACCGCGGCCACGTCCCGGGCGGTCCTCAAAGGCGGCTTGACCTTGAACACCGGGTCGAAACTCGCCACCGCCGCGTCGCACAGCGCCAGGTGGTGCGGGGTCACCTCCGCGGTGACGGCGAGCCCCTCGGCCTTGGCTCTTTTGATCATCTCGATGGCTCCCGCGGTGGAAAGGTGCAGGAAGTGCATCGGTGTGCCGGTGAGCCGCACGAGCGCGATGTCCCTCGCCAGCATCGCCTCCTCCGCGAGGGCGGGCTGGCCCGCGATCCCGAGGCGGCTCGACCAGGCACCCTCGTGCATGTGTCCCCCCGCCGCCAGCTGCTCGTCCTCGCAATGCTGGGCGAGCACGACGCCCAGCCCCGAGGCGTACTCGAGCGCGCGGCGCATCAGTCCCCCGTGCTGCACGCCCCGCCCGTCGTCGGTGAAAAGCCGCACGCCGAGCGCGGCCAGCTCGGCCATCGGCACGAGTCGTTCGCCACGGCGGCCGACGGTTATCGCCCCCGCGACGGCGATCTCGGCCAGTGCCGTCTCGCCGAGCGCGAGCACGTCGCGGGCGACGGCCGCCGAGTCGATGGCGGGCTCGGTGTTCGGCATCGCGACCACAGCGGTGTAGCCGCCGAGCGCGGCGGCCCTCGAGCCCGACTCGACCGTCTCGGCGATCTCCCCACCGGGCTCGCGCAGGTGGGCGTGCAGGTCGACGAGCCCAGGCCCCACGACACAGCCGCCTGCGTCGAGGACCGTCGCGCCCTTCGGGGCGTCAATGCCGTCACCGACGGCGACGATCCGGCCTTCGCTGACAAGGACGTCACCCCGCCGTTCGCCCGTCTCGTCCACGAGCGTCCCGCCGCGCACGACGATGTCGGCCATCTGAGTGTGTGCGATCTGGCGCGCCATCAGATGACCCCCGATCCGAGAAGGTGGAACAGCACGGCCATGCGGACGACGACGCCGTTTCGCACCTGACGCGTCACGAGGGAGGCGGGCAGGTCGGCGACCTCCGGCGAGATCTCGACGCCGCGGATCATCGGGCCCGGATGCATGACGAGAGCCTCCTTCTTAAGGGCATCGGCCCTCGCCTTTGTGAGGCCGTAGCGCCAGTGGTACTCGTCGAGCGACGGCAAGAGGACCTCGCCGAGGCGCTCGGACTGGATGCGCAGCAGGTAGACGACGTCGAGCTCCCCGAGCACCGAGTCGAGGTCGCCCGAGGTCTTGACGGGCCAGCCCTCCAACGAGGCGGGCATCAAGGTGGGTGGGGCAACGAGCACGACCTCGGCTCCGAGAGCCGAGAAGGCGAGCACGTCCGAGCGGGCGACCCGCGAGTGCTTTATGTCGCCGACGATGGCTATGCGCAGTCCTGTGAGGTCGGCCGGCACGGCCCCGTCGCGTTGCGCCGTGAGGGCTTCACGGATCGTGAAGCAGTCGAGCAGCGCCTGGGTTGGGTGCTCATGGGTGCCGTCCCCGGCATTGATCACGCTCGCTCCCACCCATTCGGTGACCCTGAGGGGAGCCCCGGAGGCGTGGTGGCGGATGACCATGGCATCTATGCCCATGGCGTCGATCGTCTCGACGGTGTCGCGCAGCGACTCGCCCTTGACCGCAGCAGAGGTGGCGGCGGTGAAGGTCATGACGTCGGCGGAAAGGCGCTTGGCGGCCGTCTCGAACGACAGGCGCGTCCTGGTAGAGGGCTCCATGAACACCGTCGCCACGGTGCGCCCCCTCAGGGCGGGAACCTTGGGGATCGGGCGCTCGGCTACCTCGGCGAATGCGTCGGAGACCCGCATTATCTCCAAGATGCCGTCCCTGCCGAGATCGGCGATGGACAACAGGTGGCGCACGCCCGTGGCGCGATGGCCCGCGAACGGCTCCAAGGCGCTCTCTTGCTCGGCCTCGTCATCGGGCTGTACGCGCCTATCGGATACCCCCGTCGTGGTCGGGGCGCCGGGGCCGCTCATCGGACCGCCTCTTTTCCGACGAGCAGATCACCGATCGTGACTCCCTCTTCTGTCACCTCGACCGTCTCGTCGCGCCGCGTCGGCAGGTTCTTGCCCACGAAGTCGGGTCGGATCGGGAGCTCGCGGTGACCACGGTCGACCATGACGGCGAGCTCCACCGCGCTTGCCCGTCCGCACTCGGCGAGGGCCTCGAGCGCGGCACGGACGGTCCTGCCCGTGAAAAGGACGTCGTCGAACAGCACGACGATGCGCCCGTTCAAGTCGAAGGGCAGATCCGTCGCCTGCTCGGCCAGCACCGGGCGCATCCCGATGTCGTCGCGGTAGAAGGCAACGTCCATGGTCCCGAAGGGCACGGCCGTTCCGTCGATCTCCCGCAGGATCGCGACGAGCTGCTGGGCGAGGGGCACGCCGCCCTTTTGGATCCCGATGACGACGACGCCTTCGAGCCCGCGGTTGCGCTCCACGATCTCGTGGGCGATGCGGACAAGGGCCCGGCGAACCTCGTCACGGTCCATGACTTGTGTGCGGGCAACAAAAACGCGCCCTTTGGGGCGCGGGGAACTTCTCTCTTGTTCAGCCACTAGGGCTCCTCTCGTACGTGCGGCCTCTCTGGACCTGCTTTACGTGCGAGGCCTCACTCTAGCGAAGTGCCGGGCGCGGCGGCGGCGTTTTCCGCCCCGTTCGTGCGGACCTCTGTCGCCACCGCCGAGAGGACGCCGTTCACGTAACGTCCCGAGTCCTCTGTCGAGTAGGTCTTCGCGAGCTCCACGGCTTCGTCCAACACGACGGCGACAGGCACGTCGAGCTCGCCCAACAGCTCGTATGCCGCCATGCGCAGCACACAGCGGTCGACCATCGGCATCCGCTCGACCGCCCAGCCCGTGGCGTGGCGGGCAACCAGGCGGTCCACTTCCTCGGCTCGTCGCTCCACGCCCATCACCAGTTCCACGGCGTACTGCTCGGGCGCCAAGGGAAGCTCCGCGAGCAGCTCGGAGGGACTCAGGTCCTTCGTCTCGGCCTCGTAGAGCAACTCGAGTGCCCGCTCACGCGCCCGGCGCCGGGCGCCCGGCACCTTGAGTGGCGGAGAGGCCTCAGGCCCTGGTGAGGTACTCACCGGTCCGGGTGTCGACCTTGATCCGTTCGCCGGGGTTGACGAACAGCGGCACCTGGACCACAAGGCCGGTCTCCAAGGTGGCTGGCTTTCGACCGCCCGAGACCCGGTCGCCCTGGAAGCCGGGCTCGGTCTCGGTGACCGTGAGCTCGACGGCCGCCGGCAGGTCGACCCCGACGATCTCGCTCTGGTACATCTGCAGCACAGCCGAGTCGCCCTCTTTGAGGTACACCGCGGCATCGCCGAGCGACGATTCGCTCACCTGCATCTGGTCATAGGAGACGTTGTCCATGAAGACGTACTCCTGGCCGTCCCGGTACAGGTACTGCATCTCCCTTTTGTCGATGACAGCCTGCTCGAGCGGCTCGCCGGCCCTGAAGGTGCGCTCGATCACCGCTTTGGTACGGGCGTTGCGCAGCTTGGTCCTTACAAAGGCGCCGCCCTTGCCCGGCTTTACGTGCTGGAACTCGACGACCGTGAAAAGCCCCTCGGGCAGGTCGAGGGTCATGCCGTTGCGGAGGTCACTCGTGGAAAAGGCCATCAGAGCACATAGTCCTTGGTCGACTTGGTGAGTGGACGAACGCCGGTCGCCGTGACGACCAAGGTGTCCTCGATGCGGGCGCCGCCGTTTGAGTAGAGGTAGGCGCCGGGCTCCACGGTCACGACAGCGCCCTCCTCGAGGATATCAGTGGAGTCCTGGGAGACCGATGGGGCCTCGTGGATATCGAGGCCGACCCCGTGACCGGTCCCGTGCAAGAAGGCGTCCCCGAGGCCGGCCGAGGCGAGCGACTCACGGCACGCCGCGTCGACCTCGCCCCCCCTCACCCCGGGGCGGACGGTGCGGACACCGGCGCGCTGTGCGGTCATCACCGCTTCGAGCAGCTCGCGCAGCTCGTCGGGCCGGGGATCGCCGACGCAGACCGTGCGCGTCATGTCCGAGCGGTAGCCGTCCACGGTCGCCCCGAAATCACACACGACGAGCTCGCCGGCGTCGATGCGGCGGCCCGTGGGTCGGGCGTGGGGTAAAGCACCGTTCGGGCCGCTCGCCACGATCGACTCGAAGGCGATGCCTTCGGCGCCGCGCCTTCGCATCTCGAACTCGAGCGCTATGGCGAACTCCTCCTCGGTGGGCGCCTCGCACAGGAGCTCTTTCACCTGAGCGAAAGCCACGTCGGCTATGTCGGCCGCGCACTCGATGCGCGCCACTTCCCCCTCGTCTTTCACCGAGCGCAGCGCCTCCACGGCACGGGGCACCGCCACGAGACTGGTGTCGGGTGCCATCGCGGCCGCGAGACGGCGCTGGACGCTCCAGGTGACGTCGTCGGCCTCAAGCCCCAGGCGTCGCAGCTTCCTCGCCGCCTGCTCGATGGCGGCCGACTGCCGGGCCGGCTGGGCGATCTCGGTGCGCACGGATGCCTTGGACGCCCCTATCTCTCCCGCCACCTGATCCCGGTAGCGGCCGTCGGACACGAGCAGCGAGTCGTCCGGGACCACGAGAAGAAGCCCTGCTGATCCGCTGAAGCCGGTCAGGTACCGGATATTGGTGAGGTTCGTGACGAGCAGGCCGTCGCAACCGAGCTCGGACAGGCGCGCGGCCAAACGCGGCAGGCGGCCCGCGACGTCCATAGCGGCTAGGTCGGGACGATCAGAGCCAGTAGGCATGGGCGGAGATGCTAGGCGCCCGGAGCGGTGTCGTCGCGGGCAAAGACAAGTCGGGCCGCGGCCTCGACGGCGAGCTCGTAGCCGAGACCGCCGAAGCCGGCGACGGTTCCGTCCGCCACCGGCGCCAGCACCGATTGTCGGCGCCAGGTTTCGCGGGCGTCGGGGTTGGACAGGTGAAGCTCGACGACCACGCCGTCGAAGGCGGCGAGGGCGTCGTGAAGTGCCCAACTCGAATGGGAAAGGGCGCCCGCGTTGACCACGATGGCGTCGATGCTGTGGCGCGCTCGGTGAACCGCCACGACCAGGTCGGCCTCGTGCTCGCTTTGCAGATGGGTGAGCTCGACGCCCGAGCGGGCCGCCGCATTCTTGGCCGCCTCCAGGTGGTCCGCGAGTGTGGCGCTGCCGTAGATCTCGGGCTGGCGCTCGCCGAGAAGGCCGAGGTTCGGGCCGGACAGGAGAAGAACGGTCCTTCGCCTGCCGCCACGTTCCCCGGGGGCGCTCATCGTTCACCTCGAATCGCATCGATCGCCGCGTACACGACATCAGGGCCGACGTCGTGAACCGGCTCCACGCCCGCTTCACCGTCGAGCATGAACGAAAGACCGCCGGCAGACTTCTTGTCCCGGGCCATGAAACCGACGAGGGTGGCTGAGTCCGCGCCGGGGGGAAGCTCGACAGGCAGCCCGTAGCCGGCGACGACGCGGCGATGACGCTCGACGCGGGGCGCCCCGATCCTGCCCAGGAGCCGGGCGAGCTCTGCCGCGAACACGAGGCCTATGCCGACCGCCTCGCCGTGGCGAAGCTCGGCCGGCGAGCTCGCGTCCTCGCTCGCGAGGCCGGTTGCCTCGAGGGCATGGGCCAAAGTGTGACCGTAGTTCAGGATCATTCGGCGACCTCCTTCGCGTTCGTCGCTGGAGACGACCTCGGCCTTGCACGCCGCGCACCTGGCCACCTGCTCTTCAAGGCTCAAGGTGTCGAGGTCCTCCACTCCCAAGAAGGCGTACTTGGCCATCTCGCCACGGCCCGACCTCCACTCTGGCGCGGGCAGGCTCGCCAGGGTCTCGGTGTCGCAGAAGACTCCGAGCGGCTGCCAGATCGAGCCCACGAGGTTCTTGCCCTCCGGGAGATTCACCCCGGTCTTGCCACCGATCGCCGCGTCCACCTGGCCGAGCAAGGTCGTCGGGACGTTGATGACCGCGATGCCGCGGTGATAGCTCGAGGCCGCGTAGCCGGCGACGTCAGTCACGACCCCACCACCGACGGCCACGACGACGTCGCTGCGGTGCATGCCGCCACGAGCCATGGCCCGACAGACCTCTTCCACGGTTGCGAGCGACTTGGCCCGCTCACCGTCGGGAATGTTCACGACCTCGAACGGCACGCCCGGGTCGACCTCGACCCCGATGCCGGCCTGGGTCACGACGGTCGCGCGCCGGGCACCCGGCGGCAGGCAGCTCGCGACCCCGGCCCGGACCCCGGGACCGACGACCACGTCATAACTGCGCTCCGCCAGCTCCACCCTGACGCGTGTCGCCCCGGGGAGCTCCCGTGCGTGCCCGGGCTGGCCGGCACCGGCCGCGGGGCTGCTCACGGCCTGGGCCGCCCGTCTCCGGGCGCTTCCAAACGTGCGCGGGCGGCCCGCACGACGTCCTCGGCGAGGGCCTGAGGAGCCCGCCCGCCGACTCTGACGACGACGTCCGACACCTCCCGGTACACGGGCCTGCGAATGGCGTCCAGGCGCTTCAAGGTCCCGACCGGGTCTTTCTTCAAAAGGGGGCGGCTCCTGGCGTTGCCCACCCGCGCAGCCAGGACGTTCGGCGCCGCGTCGAGCCACACGACCACGCCGGCGGCGCGAAGGCGGCTCCTCGTCTCCGGATCGATCACCGCACCGCCTGCAACCGAGATCACCGACGGCACGGGCGACGACAGGGCGGCACCGAGCGCGGCGCGTTCCTCGGCACGAAAGGCCCGCTCGCCCCTCGTGGCGAAGATGGCGGGAACGCCCTTTCCGGTGCGCCTCTCGACATCGGCGTCGCTGTCGCGAAAGGGCCGGCGCATCCGGTTCGCCACCAAGAGGCCGACCGTCGACTTGCCCGAGCCCATCATTCCCACGAGCAGCACGTGCTCACCCATCTCCGCTCACCCGCCACTTCACCGCACCACCGTAGTTGCCGCCGTCCGGCCGTGACCTTTGATGCGGGCCGGCGCGCCACTAGCGTCGGTGCAGCCGCGGCCTTGAAGGCGGCGGGTTTCGACAAAGGAGGCACGATGACCGCACAGGCCGTACCTCTCATCACGCGCGTGGCCGGGCTCGAGACGCCCGACGGCCCCATGGGTTGCTACGAAGCGCTCCCCGAGGGCGAAGGCAACCACCGAGCCATGATCGTGATCCAGGAGGCCTTCGGGGTGAACGACCACATCCAGGAGGTGACGCGCCGGCTCGCCGGCGAGGGCTACCACGCCGTGGCTCCTCCCCTCTTCCACCGGACCGGCGACAACCCGACGATCCCCTATGACCGCTTCGATGAGGTCCGCGGACATCTCGGGGCGCTCAGCGACGAAGGCATCCTGCAAGATGTCGACGCCGTTCGCCAGCACCTCGCCAGCGCCGGGCTCGGCGACGAGCGCACGGGGGTGATCGGCTTTTGCATGGGCGGCCGCGCGAGCTGCCTCGTGGCGGTGAGGCGCGGGCTCGGGGCTGCGGTCAGCTTCTACGGAGGCGGGATCGTGACGGCCCGCTCCGAGCACATGCCGGCGCTCCTCGGCGAGATCGCCGGCATGAAGACCCCGTGGCTCGGTGTGTTCGGCGATCTCGACCAGTCCATCCCGGTTGACGACGTCGAAAGACTGCGCGCGGAGCTGGCTCGAAAGGCCCAAGTCGACTGGGACATCGTCCGGTACCCGGACGCGGGTCACGGCTTCAACTGCGACCAGCGCCCCTCTTACCACGGGCCCTCCGCCCGCGACGCATGGGCCCGCGCGCTCGCCTGGTTCGACGCCCACCTGCCCTGAGAAGGCTTCACGTAAGCCGGTTGCTCAAGCCAGTCCCGGCTCGAAGTACGGGTTCAGCCCCGACATGTGGTCGGTGACGTCCACGACCTCGCTGATCTCCGCCACGGCGTCGGTGATGGCCACGGCGATGCCCTGGCTCAGGGTCGCCCGGGCCATGCCGCAGCCCTGGCAACCGCCGGACATCTCCACGTAGGCGACCGAGCCCTCGACGCCCACGAGCGCGGCGCGCCCGCCGTGCATGGCGATCTGCGGATTGACGTCGTTCTCGAGCACCTCGATGACGCGTCGCGCGACGGGGCCGGTGAGGTCGCCCCCTTTGAGGTCTGGAGCCGACAGGCGCTCAGGCGTGTTCGCGTTGATGATCGCGAGTCCCGACTCGCCCGCAACCGGGTTCACGTCCAGCACTGCGCCACGGAGCCGTTCGACACTGGGGCCCGGCACGACGACGGGAATGTCACCCGCCAGTTGGCGGTGGTCCGCCGGGGTGATCCTGGAGGTGGCCCCGAACCAGAGGTCGTAGGTGTAAGCGCCGTTCGCGCTGCCGTTCACCTCGATGAAAAGGGCGAGGCCCTCCGGGTCGGCCTCGCCGGCGCGGACCTCGCGCACGACCTCGAGCGCGGCGGACGTCACGCGGATCACATCTTTCACGGCGAGCACGCTACCGTGACCGGATGGCCGCTGCGCATGAGCCACCTGGTGACGCCCATGAGTGGGTGAGCTTCGCGGACCCGCTCGAGGACCGCACCTGGCTCATGGACGTGACGTTCCTCTCGAGTGCCTGGCGATGCATCTACGGTGCCGGATGCCAGGGCGTGCTCACGGCGCCGAGCGCCGAACGGATGGAGGGATGCTGTTCCTACGGCGCCCACTTCACCGACGAGGCGGACGCAGAGCGCGTCGCCACCGCGGCCACGACGCTGTCGGGAGAGCAGTGGCAGTTCCGCGCAAAGGGCCGGCGCAACACGGGCGTGCTGAAGCGCGACGCCAAAGGCGTCATCACCACGCGCCTGGTCGACGGCGCCTGCATCTTCTTGAACCGCCCTTCTCACCCCGGCGGGGCCGGATGCGCACTGCACCGGGCCGCCCTCGACCGGGGCCTTGCCCCACGCGAGCTCAAGCCCGAGGTCTGCTGGCAACTGCCGCTGCGGCGCGAGGACACGGTGTCCGCCGACGGGCACGTCACGAGCGCGCTGGGTGAGTGGGGGCGCAGGCACTGGGGGGCCGGGGGCGCGGAGTTCGCTTGGTGGTGCACCGAGGAACCGCAGGCCTTCAGCGGGACCCGGCCGGTGTACGTCTCGCTCAAAGACGAGATCGTCGCCATGGTCGGCCAGGACGTCTACGACCTGCTCGCCGCCTACATGCACGCGAGGACCGTCCCGGGGGGACGCCGCGTCTCGTTGCTGGCACATCCCACCGTTCGCGCCCGGCCTCCGGGCCCGGGTGCCGGGAGCAGCCTCGACTAGGACTGCCGGGGGCCGGGGGCCTCGCCACCGGCGCGGTCGTGCACACCGTTGCCCTCTATGTAAGGGGCCGGAATGTGCGAGCCGGGCCTGAGCCGGTCGACTTCTTCGAGCTCGTCCAGCTCCTCCGATTCGTAAAGGCACCAGGAGGCATGTTCCTCCTCAGGGTCGGCCCCGCATTCGGGACACGGCTCCACAGTTACCTCGATTGCGCGCTTTAGGCTGCGCGCCTCTTCGAAACGCCGATGACGTCCCTTTTTCACGAGCCGCTCCCAACATCTCGCGGATGCCGCCTCTAACAGCAGCGATGAGGTAGCCCGGCTGAGCCGCTGCCAATCTGGCCGCCGACGCCCCCTAGGTCGCCTACCACCTGACTACAGCATATCCGTCCAGGGCAGTATTCGGGCAGGTCGCCCCAGGGCTGCGACGGCCGGTATGTTGGCGGCGATGACGCAAGGATTCGACGCCGACGAGATGGTCGCGCGCTTTCGGGAGCGGGCCGCAGCCGTGCGCCGCCGCGGCATTCCGCCGGTGGAGGGGGCCGAGCGGCAGATGATCGTGCGGCAGATGCAGCTCGACTTTCAGGACTTCGCCATGCTCGGTGATGCCGATGCCTCCTTGGAGGACGGGATCTTGACGTTGCGGATCGACCTCAGGCCCGCCCCGGAGGAGAAGGCCCCGACCGCCGGTTCGTGATCAGTGGTCGACGGGGCGGAAGGAGCGCTCCTCGAGCACGAGCGCGCCACGCCCGTCGAACGACAGTGACGCCATGCCCTTGGACAGGCGCCGGAGCCCCTCTCCGACAAGGTCGTTGCGCCAACCACTGGCGAGGCGGCCGTGGGGGGGGTCCTGCATGAAATCGACCAGGTCGGCGCGCGTGGCGAGGATGGCGGGGTCGAGCTCCAAGTCGCCGGCGCGCTGGGCCACATAGGCGGTCGCGAGCGTCGTCACGGCCCTGTTGGGCTGCTCCAGCTCATGGGCCGGGGGAAGCCGCAGCTCGGACACCGGGAGCTCGAGGCCCATCGCGACCGCTTCCAGGAGCTCCTCGGCGGCGCCGCCGCCGAGGTGGCGCCCGTCCAGGCTCCTCGTGCGACGGAGGTCCTCCCGGGTACGAGTGGGGTGCTGGGCGATCGAGAGCACGGCGAGATCCGGCAGGACGAAACGCACCGGGAGGTCCATGCGTCGCGCCCTGCGCTCGCGCCAGGCGGCGACACACTGGGCGACGCCGCGGGCCGCTCCCCGAAGCTGGCGCGAACGGGGCAGGCGCCACCACGCCTCCTCCGGCTCGGTCGAGGACCGGTCCCGCGAGAGCAGGATGGCGAACTCCTCGGTAGCCCACTGCATCCGGCCCTTTTCCTCGAGGCGCTCGGCGATGCGCCGGCGCAGCTCGAGCAGGTAGGCCACGTCGCCCGCGGCGTAGGCGAGCTGGCCCACCGACAGGGGCCTTCGCGTCCAGTCGGTCAGCTGATCACCCTTTAGCAGCCGCACCCCGAGCACCCGCTCGACGAGGTTCACGAGAGAGGGGGAGACCTGACCCAAGAAACCCGCCGCCACCTGGGTGTCGAACAATCTGGTGGGCACGGTCCCGCAGGTGTGCTCTAGGACTTCCAGGTCCTGTTCCGCCGCGTGGACCACCGCCAGGCCCGGGCCCTCGAACACTGCCGACAGTGGTGTGATGTCGATGGCGAGAGGGTCGACGAGAGCGATGCCGCCCTGCCAGGCGAGCTGGACGAGGGCGAGTTGCGGGAAGTACGTCCTCTCCCGGTGGAACTCGGTGTCGAGCGCATAGACCTCACAGGACGAGAGCTCGTCCACGAGCTCCGAGAGGGCCGACCGGTCACCGATCCAGCGGTAGTCGCCCACGCCCGCCGGGCGCGTGACAACGGTTTCGGCACCGCCGCGCGGGTCGTGCGACCAGGACTCGAGGGCTTCGTCGCCCGAACCGTCGCTTCCCTCCGAGCGCCGGAATGTGGGGCTCGGCCCGCTGCGTTCACCCGGTCCGCTTCTGCGTCCCACTGCCCTACCCGCCATAGTTCATCCGGGTGTCCTCCATGCGAAGAACCGGAACGGTCTCGCCCCCGTTCGCGAACCCTGCGTCCAGGACCTCTCCGACAAATACCGAGTGCGACCCGAGATCAAGGCTCTGGCGGAGCCCGCAGTCCAGGTAGCCGATGGCGATATCGGGGATGGGCGCCCCGCTGACCCCGTCTCTGTACGCGATTCCCCCAAGCGTATGGGCCACGGCGTCGTGTTCGGCCGGCTTCGCGAACCTGCGCACGACTTCCCTGTGCTCACGGGCGAGCAGCGCCAGTGCAAAACAACCGCCCTCGGTTATAAGGCCGTGGGTCACAGCTTCCTGCTCGACGGAGACCGCCACGTACTTCGGGTCAGAGGACACCTGCATGGCCCAGTTCAAAGTCATGAGGTTCCGGCGCTCGCCGGCGCGACTTGCGAGCAGGTAGAGACCCGAGGGCAGCTTCCACAGGACGCGGCGGCGCAGCCGGTCGTAGACCTCCGCCTCGAGGCCGTCGGGCACGGGACCGACAGGGACAGAACGGCTGGACACGATGGCACCGTAGCCGTGCCGGAGGGGCTGGCGCGCGTCGCCACGGCACCGCTTTCGTAAAGCCGCGCAACCCCGGGGATCGGTGGCCATGCCGGCTCAGTGCACCCCGTCGGCCGCCAGGCGACGGCTCGCCTCGTCGAGTGAGACCAGGCCCACCTCGATCGTCTCGAGCGCCTTTGTCATCCGGCTGGAGCCGAGTTCATGGACTGCGGCGCACGCGCTGCCGGCACTGACGAAATCCTGGTAGGCGACGTTCAGCTCGTTGGTCAAGGTGTTGTCCGGCGTCGGCAGGTTCCCATAGGCCGTGCCCGTGTCGAACACGAGTCCCGAGCAGTTGCTCGTGACGTACTTGAGCCGTCCCTCGTTGAACGACTTCTTGATGGCCGCGATGTCCGCGGTGACGAGAGCGTCGTTGGCGCTCACAGACGAGAGGGAAGCCCACTGGCGCACCTGATTCGCCTTCGAGCCGGTGTAGGACGTGCAGCCCGCGAGGCTGCCCAGCGCCAACAGCACTGTGACGAGGACCGCCGCCTCGCCCAGTGGGTGCCTCAGGCCTGCCGTCACTCAAACTGCAGCAGGTGGTAGTCCCGCCGCCCCTTGCGCAGCACCACGTACCTGTCGACGAGCAGGTCCTCGCGCCCGAGCAGCGCCTCGGGGTCGGCCCGCCGGCGGTTGTTCACGTACACGCCGCCTTGTTGAAGGCCCGTGCGCGCAGCCGACTTCGAGGAGAACAGGCCCGTGGACACGAGGGCGTCTACGAGGGGGAGCCCCCCGGAATCGAGCCGCGAACGAGCGGTGCGCGACGAGGGTGCGTCAGCGAAGACCTCGAGCAGCATGGACTCGTCGAGGTTCGCCACGTCCTCGGAGTAAAGCGCCCGGGAGGCCGCGATGGCGCGTTCGGTCTCGACAGGGCCGTGGACCATGGCGCAGACCTCCCGCGCGAGGGCGAGCTGGGCCTTCCTTCCTCCCGGCCGCTCGGCCGTCTCGGTGTCGAGCGCCTCGATCTCGTCCCGGGACAAGAACGTGTAGTAGCGCAGCAGGCGTCCCACCTCGTCGTCGGGAGTCCGCACGAAGAACTGGTACATCTCGAAAGGAGAGGACTTGGCGGGGTCCAGCCACACCGCCCCGGACTCGGTCTTGCCGTACTTGGTCCCGTCGGGTCGCAACAGCAGCGGGAAGGTGAGGGCGAAAGCCTCGGCGCCGCGGACCTTGCGGATGAGCTCGAGTCCGAGGGTGATGTTGCCCCACTGGTCACTGCCCCCGATCTGCAGACCGCAGCCGTAGGCGTCGTGCAGGTGGAGGTAGTCATAGGCCTGAAGCAGCATGTAGCTGAACTCGGTGTAGGAGATGCCCTGGTCCGCACGATCGAGCCTGGACTTCACCGACTCCTTGGCGATCATCTGGTTGACGGTGAAGTGCTTGCCGACGTCGCGGAGGAAATCGATGAAGCCGTAGGCACAAAGCCACGGCGAGTTGTCGAGCAACAGGCCTTGGGCCGCTCCCGCCCCGGCCGACAGATCGAGCAGGCTCGCGAGCTGAGCGCGGACCGCCTCGAGGTTGGCGGCGAGTTGCTCTTTCGACAGCAACTGCCGCTCGTCTGCCTTGCCACCCGGGTCGCCGATGAGGCCCGTGCCGCCGCCGGCGAGGAGAATGGGGCGGTGGCCGGCCATCTGGAGCCGGCGCAGGGTGATGATCCCGAGAAGACTGCCGACATGAAGGCTGTCGGAGGTGGGGTCGAACCCCTGGTAGACGGTCGTCGCCCCCTCGTCGAGAAGCTTCCAGAGCGCCTCGTCGCTCACCTGGTGGACCAGGCCGCGAAAAGCGAGGTCGTCCGAGATCTTCACCATGCCCAAAGCGTGCCACGGCGCCGGCGCCGGGGCGAACGCCGGTCCCCCGGGCGCGGGCCGGCGGTGGGCGGCACAGCCCTGTCAGCCCACAGCGAGGGCGACTTCGGCCTCGAGCTCGGTGTGCAGCGCCACGTTGGCCTTTCGGTCGCTGCGCACTACGACGACTGCGGACCCGTGACGCCCGGCGTCGTAGAGGGCGGTGTCGAGCTGTCCCGGGACTTGTCTGCTTGAGGTCACCTCGAAGGTGTCGCAGCCTGCGGCCCTCGCCACATCGGCAACGTCGATGCGCTGCGGAGTGCCGAACAGCCTCTCGAAGTAGGCCTCGTCTAGCTCGGAGGCCTGAGGCAGGAACGAGAAGATCCCGCCGCCTCCGTTATCGATGACGACCAGCAGTGCGGGGAGGGCGGGCTCGCGCCGCCCTCGGACGAGCGCCGTCGAGTCGTGCAGGAACGCCAGATCACCTATCAGCCCTACGACGGGACCCCCTGCGCCACCGGCCGCGGCCGTGACACCGAGCGTCGTCGAGGTCACTCCGTCGATCCCGTTGGCTCCGCGGTTCGAGAGCACGCGAGGGGGGTCCGGGCGCGGGGCCGCGAACCACTCCAGGTCTCGCACCGGCATTGAAGACGACGCGACGATCGTCGTGGAGGGGGGAGCCCAGGCAAAAAGTGCCCGCGCCGTTGCGGGCTCGGTGGCCTCACCGTGGCGGGCCAGGGCGGCGTCGATGGCGTGCTGGGCGGCCGCCTCGGCTTCGGCCCATCCCTCCGACCAGGTCAAAGGTGCCGCCCAGGCCGAGCGGCCGGGCGTGCCGGCTTCGGGCACTCGCGCCATCACCGCCTCCATCACGTGATCCGGGTCCGCCGCCAGCACGACATCGGCCTCGCGACGCGGGTCCTGCCAGGCCCAGTGGGGATCGACCAACACCTGGACCGCGCCCGCCTCCGAGCACGACGCCAGCCATTCGCCCACGACCCTGGAGGCCCATGACTGGCCTAGGCGCAGGACGATCTCGGGAACGTGAGTGCCGGCAAAGCTCTCGACGCGAAGCAGCGCATCGGCGGCCGCGATGGTCACCGAGCCCTGCTCACCCGGGGCCCGGGCACCCGAACGCGGGTCGGCGAGGACCGGCCAGCCCAGGGTCGAGGACAGGCGCTGGATGGTCTCGGGGCGACCCGCACCCGCACCCGCCACGATCAGTCCCCTTGCCGCAGGGCGGGCGAGGGCGGCGAAGGAGTCGAGCGAGGCCGGGTCGAGGACCTTCCTGACCGGGTCCACCCTGTGCCAGGGGCGGCCGTTGCGACGCCCCGGCGGCAGCTCGTCGGCGGCGCCCAGGAGCGGGTCTCGAAACGAGAGGTTGGCGTGCACAGGGCCGGGCCCCATCGGCCCGGCCGTGGCCTCGGCGACGAGCCGGCTGGCGAGCGAGCGCCACGAAGACCTGGCCTCCGGGTCGGGCACGCCGGGGTCGACGGCCCACCTCAAGGCCCCGCCGAACAGACCGGACTGCTCGATGGTCTGGGGGGCACCCACGTGGTGCAGCTCGGGCGGCCGGTCCGCGGTGCACACGATGAGGGGCACGCGGGAGAGGTGAGCCTCCACGACAGCCGCGTGAACCCCGACCGCGGCGGTCCCGCTCGTGGTGACGAGAACTGCCGGCCGCCCCGTCGCAAGCCCGATCCCGAGGGCGAAGAAAGCCGCCGAGCGCTCGTCCAGGCGCACGTGCAGGGCAATCCGGGACTCGCGCGCGAGCGCGACCACGAGCGGGGAGGAGCGCGAGCCAGGGGCCACCACGGCATCGGTGAGCCCGGCACGCACCCACTCGTCGACGAGCGTGGCCGTGAAGCTGGCCGCTACCGTCACCGACGATGTCCTTGGAGAACAGCCTGCCCGAAGGGCGCCAGCCCCTCGAGCTGCACGCCGCGAGTCAGGGTCAGGGACCGAGGATCGTGCTCGTCCACGGGTTCACCCAGACGGGCGGTTCCTGGGCGCGAGTCGCCGAACAGCTCGCGGGCGAGTTCGAGGTCGTGACGCCGGACCTTCCCGGTCACGGCCGCTCTCCGCTTCCCGGGGACGGCTCGGGGCTCACCGGTACGGCGGAGGCCCTCGGCCGGGCGGGCGCCAAGGCGGGCTACGTCGGCTACTCGCTCGGCGGCCGGTGCTGCCTGCACCTGGCACTCGATTCGCCGGGGCTCGTCGAGCGGCTCGTCGTCATCGGAGCCCACCCGGGCATCGTCGACGAGGAGGAACGCCGCCAGCGCCGGGCCGCGGACGAGCGACTCGCCGCAGAGCTGGAACGTGGCGGAGACGCGGGTGTGGCGGAATT
>JBEKGS010000016.1:0-110516 GCA_050012675.1 Acidimicrobiales bacterium | reverse complement strand
GAGGACTCCAGGCCGGCGTACGGTCCGACGCTCGTCACCGTCGGGACCGGCGAGCTGGTCGCGCTCTCGGCCACGTAATCGAACACGGCCTTCGCGCCCGGGAAGCTCGACTCCCCGTTCTTCAGCGTCACAACGACTGTTGCCGGCCCGGCCCAGGAACCGGGCGAAGCGGGCGGCAAGGTGGCGGCGTCCGCGGGAAAAGTGGCCGTGAGCTTCGTCTCGCTCCTTACGGCGATGCTGGTGGCCTGAGCCGCTCCCACCTCGACAATTGAGACCTGCGGGCTCTCGGGTGTGCCGAAGCCCGATCCCGAGACGGTCACGGTGTAAGGTGTGCCGAAGCCCGATCCCGAGACGGTCACGGTGTAACCGCCTGCCGTGGACCCCGACGACGGGCTGAGCCCGGTCACTTTGGGTGGAGAGAGCTGGCCTGCGTAGTCGCACATGTAAAAGGCGAGGGCGTTTCCCCCCGTCGGCGTCGTCAGCTGCGGCGATCCGAGGCCCGAGGCCATGTCGAAGCCGACGTGCGCCGGGAACACGAGGCCCTCGTCGACGCCGAAGTCGTCGTTGTTGCCCGAGACGATGTCGTTGAAGGAGGCGGCGTAGGCGGCCGGGTTGGCGGCGATGCCGTAAAGGATGGGGCTCGCAAAGCCGACGTCGGGCACGCCGTTGACCCTGTCGGCCGAGCAGGTCGGCGAGGCGTTGACGAGGGCGATCAGCGCGGCCCAGATCGGGGTCGCCGACGAGGTGCCCCCAATCGTCGCCCACCCGTCCGCGCCGCCGTAACCGAGACCGACACCGTAGATCGTCACGGCGCCGGTGAACTCGTCGGCCTCGGCGGAGACGTCCGGAGTCTCGCGACAAAGGGTCCCGGGCGCGAGCCCGAGCGCTGCGTCACAGAACGTCGGCGTCGTGAAGGGCGCGCTCACGGACTCGGTCTCGGTCTCGAAGGCCTCGGCGTTGGCTACGTTGGTGGCGTTCGCAGGCGTGTCCGCCACGGGCTCTTGCCAGGCCGGCATCGCCCAGGTCGCCGAGATGCCGCCGCCGCCGGCACCCCACTGCGCCCCGTCGTCCCAGACGTGCTCCAAAGCCGGCTGGGTGGCGTCGTCGATGGTGCTCCCGCCGACCGAGACCACATAGGGCTGGCTGGCAGGGTCATTGAGCGAGAGGATGTTCTGACCGGAGGGCGGCACAAGGGAGCGACCCTCGTTGCAGTCGTCGTCACCGGTGTCGCCCGCCGCGGAGAAAAACGTCTGTCCCTGGGCGGCCGCCTGCTCGAACAGGAGGTTCTCGGCCGCCTGGGTACCGGGCTCGCCGACCTCAGCCAGCTGCTCGCAGACGCCCCAGCTGGAGGTCACAACCTGGTCGACGTCGCTGTTTACGATCTGGGAGTACTCGTCGAGTGACCCGGCAGTCGTGTTCGGGGCCTCGTAGACGTCGATGTCCGCCTCGGGGGCGAAGGCGGAGACGTCCTCGATGTCGGTTATCGCCTCTGTTGCGCCCCCGCTCGCAACGGCGGGGTTCGCGGGCACGTCACCGCCGTCCGCAGGGATCACCGAGAGCCGGCTGCCCGTGAGCACGCCCTTTGTGCCCGACATCTGGGCTGCTTCGGCGGTGCCGAAATAGCAGGCATCGAAGGTCTCGATATCGGCCGCCGAGAAGGAGTTCAACTCGAAGACGCCGATGTGCTGGCCGGCCCCTAAGTCGCCGGCGTCGTAGAGGCCGAAGGCGCCGTAGGCGTTGGCTATCTGGTCGTCGGTTAGCCCACCCGCGGACTCCGCATCCTGTTCGGCGAGACTGCAACCCTGAGGCGAGCCCGCCGGGTGCGAGAACGCCACGGTCTTGGCCGAGGGAAAAGTGCGCTGCACCGAAATGGGGCCGGGCCGGACTATTGAGGTGTGGGCTTGGACCAGGTCGTCGAGCCCGACGACTCCCACCACCGAGCCGGCGATCGTCGAGGGCACGTGCACCGCAGAGGTCGTCGCCTGACCGGTCGCGCCGTCGGCGAGCCGGTAGCTCTCGAGCCCGGTCCGAAAGGCGCTCTCGACCGTGGCGGCAGAGCCCGAGAAACTGACCAAAAGGCCGTCGCTGGACACGTTCGTCACGCGGAGGCCCTCTCCGGTCAGCTCGGCCCTGACCGCCGAGATGGTCGAGGTGGACGGGCCGAACCGGCTGGCGAACTCGCCGGGCGCGAGGTACCGGTGGTACGAGGGCGAGTCCTTGTCCGTCACCGCGGCGATGAAGGTCGTGAGGCCTGCCTCGTCGCTCGGACGGAGCACGACTATGCCGGACTCGGTCGAGGCCTTCTGCACCGAGCCCAGGGCGCTGTCGGCCGCGGGGATCTTGGGAGCGGCCGTGACGACCACCATCGACACGGATCGCAGGCTGGCACCGGCCGCGGACGGCAGCATCGCCAGGAACGGACTGCAGGTGAGCAGCGCGGCGCCCGTGCCGACTAGGCGCTTGGACCAGAGCCGGCGGCGTGCCCGCATCGCTCCTGCAACGCTGGTCGAGTCCAGGTTCGCCTTGAAAGCACTCCTCGACACGGTGTCCCCTCTCTCAGATTCTCCGGGCGCGGCCCGCGGCTTGATCCGCCCGGGCGAGGTGATTCCAGCTGCTGTCTCCTGGCTGGGTCGCCCGATCATATCTGCAGGGCCGCTGCAAGCCGCCTCGCCCGTGGTGCCCGACAGCCCTCCGGGACGAGCCTCGTGCGCTCGGGAGATCGTCAGGCGAAGCGCAGGACGGTCACGTTTCGCATCCGGTCTGCCGCAAGAGCCCACGTGGACCCTTTGTCACCGGACAGGTAGACGAGGCCGTTGCGCGTGCCGAGGGCCGCCCTCCCGGCCCGCGCCGCTATGCAACCGGTGTCGAGATTGAAGGGGAAGGATGGAGGGAGCCCTCCCGAGCACGCCTCGAAGGCGTCCCCGAGATGGCATCGGTACAGGCGTCCGTCCGCCGTCTCTGGTCCGGTCGAGGCGGTAACGAACGCGACGTCGCCGTCCAAGGCGACCGCTCTCGAATAACCGGCGTGCAGACCGTCGGTCGTCCACTGCCAAGTGTCACCGGCGTCCTTGCTCCACCCGAACCCGACCGCGGCGGCGACCGCGATGCAGTCGTCCTCTCCGGCGACCACCTCGTGAACATCCGCCTCGGGAGCGATCACGTTCTGCCAGGTCCCGCCGCGGTCCTTGGAGCGCCAGAGGCCACCTACGTGCACTCCTGCGAACCACACGTCGCTGCTCGTGACGGCGATCGAACGAAGTTCCGGCGCCGGCCCGGCGGGGTTGTGCCACTCGTCCCTGCCGCCAACCGCGTCGAAGGACCCGACCTCGCTGATCACGCCTTCTGACGACACGGTCAGGAGATGAGCGCCTTCAAGCCCGACGACAAGGCTGCCTCCGGGCGATACCGCCAGGCTTTGGGCCGACCCTGTCGGCAAGCGCACCAGCGGCGCGACATCGAACTCCTCGAGCGCGACGATGCGCTCACGGTCGAGAAGGCTCCACACAGGACGGGCCGCGGACGGCAACAAGCTCCCGACTCCCCCGGTGAACGAACCGACGGCCAATGCGGTGACGGACACGTCTTGTGCATAGGTGTAAGAGCGATCAAGGTCCTCCAGGTGCCCTGTGGTCCCCACGACAAGCATGTAAGCCCTCCTTGGCCCGGCGCGACTTGCGACGCAGTGGTCCGCCACGGAGTTTGTACCACTCGCAGCGCCAGCCTTGGCGAGTGGGCGGGACTCGGATTGATCACGAACAAGGCTCGGATGACTCGACGGCCGGCATCTCTCCGGTGCGGGCCGGCTCTTGGTGGCTCCGGTCGACCGAACCTCTGCCAGGCGGGTCATCCGGCCACAAGACGCCATCATGCGCATCGCCATCACCGGCAAGGTGGCGATCGACATTCGGACCTTGGTCGCCGACGACCGCGTCGCTGTAGCGAATCTGCTCTCTGTGAACAAGCAAACCGTGACCAGCCTCAAGAAGGACGCTCATCAACTGAAGGCCGAGGGACGCATGGCGATCCGGGCCGGCGACGTTGTCCGCAGCGGCGGCCTTGGGCTGCCGCCCAGTTGAGTTTGGCCATCCCGCCCCGACCAGCTTCAAGTGAGCACCAAGGAGGAGCCCACAGGTGGCCTGACCGGGGCGGACCCGGGTCGCTGGGACAAGGTGGCAAACTGAGGACACGGAGGGAAGACGAGTCGCCACGACCACCTACCGCGCACGGGGGCGCCGCTCACCCGCTCTTGGCCTTGCAGCCGTCGCCATGAGTCTCTGCGTCGGGGGCCTGATCGGCGTGCTGGCCACGCGTGCCTTCGACCACCGGACGCCTTCGCCGACAACGAGGTCAGGTCACCAGTCCGGCTCACATCGAAGAACCACCGGCGTCGCTCCTGCGACGCTGAGCGTCGTCTCCATCGTCCCGGGCAACGGAGCCACGGGGGTCGCCCCGACTTCACCCATCACCATCACCTTGTCGTCCCCGCTGGCGAAGAACTCGGCACTTCCGACCCTCGACGCGACGACACCCGGGTCCTGGAGATCAAGCGGCGCGACGATCACCTTCACGCCGAGCAGCGACTTCGCCCCGCTCGCCCAGATCGACGTCACGGTGCCGGGAGGACCCGGCGGGCTGACAGGTGCCAACGGAGGCAAGCTCGGGGAATCAGACGTCGAGCAGTTCCAGGTCGCGAACGGCTCGGTAGTGCGAATACAGCAATTGCTCTCCCTTCTCGACTACTCGCCGCTCGCCTGGACACCGGCCGGCTCACCGATCGCGACGAGTGACGCGGCCGCCCAGCTGGCGGCGACCTACGACCCTCCCGCCGGCTCGTACACCTGGCGCGACAAGGGCTGGCCGGTCGAGCTCAGCGCGATGTGGGAGCCCGGGGTCGACAACGTCTTCACTCGGGGCCTCATCATGTCTTTCCAGGCAGACCACGGCCTCGTGCCCGACGGGGACATCGGGCCCGCACTTTGGACCTCTTTGCTCAGTGCCCTCTCCTCGGGCGTGGTCAACACCGGGGGGTACAACTACGCGCTCGCCGACAAGGCGGACCCGGAGTCGCTCACCATCTACCACGACGGGGTCGTCGTGCTTCACAGCCTGGCGAACACCGGCATCCCCGAGTCCCCGACACCCGACGGGACCTTCCCCGTCGACGCGCGTCTCAGGCGACAGGTCATGCGGGGCACCAACCCGGACGGTCGGCACTACGCGGATCTCGTCCAGTACATCGCCTATTTCAAGGGCAACGACGCGGTGCACTACATGGATCGCGCCGACTACGGCATCCCACAGAGCCTGGGATGCGTCGAGCTGCCGCTCGCGGACGCAGCCCTGGCGTGGCCCTATCTCGCCTACGGAACGCTCGTCACGATCGTCAACTGAAAACGGGCAGCTCGGTCGCTGATTCTGATTTTTCGGCGTTGGCCGCCGGCTCTGCCTGTCGAGGGAGGCTCTCCTCGGAACTTGTGTTGCTACGCCGTTACGTCTTGGTTACGCCCCGCTTGTTCAATACGCACTGAGCCAGTAAGGTTTCGCCACTGTCTTCGGACAGGTACTGGGGGGCGAACGGGAGCTCCCTCAGTCCATACTTAGTGGAGGAGACCACATGAGGCAGTTGCTCACCAAGGCCGCCATTCCGCTCGTGGCGGGAGCACTCGTGCTCGCGAGCCTGAGCGGCGCGGCGTTCGCAAACGCCAAGCACCAGGCCACGACCACACCGACCTACGCCATCGCCTACGAGGGTCCTCTTTCGGGCGGCAACGCGCAGCTCGGCCTGAACATGGCGTACGCGGTCGAGTACGCCGTGCAAGCGGCGAACTCCGGGAAGTCTGCGTTCGGCAAGCTTCCCTTCATGCTTACCTACGTCCCCAAGGACGACCAGGGCTCGGCAACGCTGTCGCCGACCGACGCCCAGGAGCTCGTCTCCAACAAGAACGTCATCGCCGTGGTGGGCCCGGCCTTCTCGGGCGCGACCAAAGCCGCCGAGCCGACGTTCAGTGCCAACCACCTGGCGACTGTGAGCCCGTCGGCGACCCTGCCGGCTCTGGCCACCTACGGATGGAAGAACTTCTTCCGGGTCGTGGCTGACGACAGCGTCCAGGGACCAGCTGACGCGAACTGGGTCATCAGCACGCTCAAGGACAAGGACCTCTATGTCGTCGACGACGCCAGCACTTACGGCGTTGGACTTGCCGACGCCTTTGCCTCCCAGGCTCGCAAGGACGGAGCCAAGGTGACACGGGGCTCGTTCCCGGGCACCACCCAGTGCAGCGACGGGACCGCGAGCCCGACGCAGTACCCCGACGACGCGGCCACGGTCGTGAGCGCCAAGCCGCAGCTGCTCTTCTACGGCGGCTACTACTGCGACCTCGGTCTCCTGGTCAGCGCCCTGCACAAGGCGGGCTACACCGGCAAGGTGATGAGCGGTGACGGAAGCGACAGCATCTCGCTTATCGCCGGCACCAACCCGCACACCGCCGCCAACGGCGTGTACACCAGCTGCGCGTGCGCCGTGATCGGCAAGACCATGGCTGACAACGCTTTCGCCGCCGGGTTCAAGAAGGTCGCGAAGTTCGCGCCGGCCATCTACTCAGCTGAGGCGTTCGACGCAACCAACACGATCATCGACGAGCTCAAGATCCTCTCTTCGGAGAAGGGCGGGACGATGAACATCACCCGTCAGAACGTCGTCACGGGACTGCACAAGATCGTGTACGTGGGCCTCACCAAGACGATCTCCTTCACGTCCAACGGGAACATCAAGGGCAACGCGATCTACGTCAACGAAGTGGAGCACGGCAACCTCGTACAACTCGGACTCGAGTAACGCGGCTCTTTAGACGTGAACTAGCCGGGCACTCCGCTACTCGCGGGGTGCCCGGCTTTTCCATTGTCGGGCCATTTCGCTACTGTGCTGCGCAAGACCGAGGGGTGTGAGGCGAACACATGCATTGCCCGGGGTTCATAGCGAACAACAACATCTGGGTCTCGCTGGTCGTTGGCGGTCTCGCCAACGGGTTCCTCTACGCGCTCATAGCGCTCGGCTACACCCTGGTCTACGGCGTGCTGAGGCTGATCAACTTCGCTCACTCCGAGATCGTGATGTCAGGGGGGTTCGGTGGACTGTTCGCCATGCGGGCCCTCCTCGGCAACTCCACCCCGGCGGGGTTCTGGGCAGTCGGGTTCATGATCCTCGGGATCATCGCGGGCGCCCTCGCCGGCGGCGCGGCTGCCTTCGTGCTCGAGCGGGTCGCGTACCGGCCCCTGCGCAAGCGCAACGCCCCGAGGCTCACCTATCTGATCAGTGCCATCGGCGCGTCCTACTTCCTTTACAACATCTCGGGCAAGGAGTTCGGGCGCTACACGGCGTTCATCCAAACGCCCCAGGTGATGGACGGCAACGCCTTTACCCTGTGCGGCGTCGGAGTCCAGTCCGACTGGATCCTGACCATGGTCGTAGCTCTCGTTCTCCTGCTCGTGCTCGACGTCGTCGTGAACCGCACAAAGCTCGGAAAGGGCATCCGTGCGGTCGCGCAGGACGCCGAGACCGCCAGCCTCATGGGAGTGCACATCGACCGCACGATCGCACTCACGTTCGTGCTCGGCGGCCTCATGGGCGGAGCCGCGGGGTTCCTCTTCGGCCTCCAGTTCGGCGTCATCTACACGATGGGCTTCGTCCCGGGACTGAAGGCCTTCACTGCCGCGGTCCTGGGCGGCATCGGCAACATCCGGGGAGCCATGGTCGGGGGTCTTTTGCTCGGGGTGTTCGAGAGCATTCCCCTTCGCTGGATGTCCGCGGAGTGGCAGGACGTCGTCGCCTTCGGCGTGCTCGTCATGCTCCTGCTCTTCCGTCCCACCGGCATCCTCGGCGAGCGCCTGGGGAGGGAGGCATGACGACGACGGGCTTGGAGCTCCCTGTTCCCGGCCCAGCCCGCGGCCAGCCGCGGGTGCAACTCTCGACGCGCCTTGCGCGCCTCGCCGGCAACGAGACCGTTCAGCGTTTCGTCCTGTGCATGCTGGCCGCGGTGGTCCTGGCGATCATGACCGGGCCCCCCGGCACGAACGCAGCGCCGACTTCAGGTTTCACCGGCGCGCTGCAGTTCCCGAGACTGTTCTGGTTCCTCGGCTTTGGTGCCGTGCTGTTTGCAGCCGTGACCATCTCGAAGGTCTCCGGCCGGACGGCGAGCTCGGCAACCAGGCGGCTCGGCTCCTCGATCGCCCGGCTCAGCGCAGTGCGGACTGTGCGACTTGCCTTCGACGGCGCCATCGTCGTGTTCGGCTTCATCTGGGTCTCGTGGATCTCACCTGACAACACCTGGAAGGGCGGCGTCTGCATCGAGATCGGCTTTGCCCTCGCGGGGATGGAGCTGGTCGTCTACTTGTTCCAGTCACGGTCCTTGCGGATCGCCAGGCCCGGCGCGTACGCGCTCCTCGCCGTTTACGGGGTGCTCGCCTGGATGCACAACCCGGTCTCCAAGTACCTCAACACGATCGGGGCCGTGCCGCACAGCCGGACCATCGGCCTGCTCCTTTTGTGGCTGGCCCTGGCCCTGAGCGTGCTCGAGGGCGTGCTCTTCGGGCTCGCCGCTTTGCGAAAGGTCGTCGCCCCCCGCCGTGGCCGGCGCCTCATAAGGCTCGCCGGAGTCATCCTCGTCGTCTACGGGTGGGCGATGTGGACGTCGTGGACTTCCTGGCGGACATCTTCGCCTCACACGCTCGCACATTGGTTCGCCTCCATCCACGTCCTTGTTCACGACCACACCGGCGGTCTCGTAGTGATGGCCATCGGTGCGATCGTCGTCGTCTACGCCCTCGCCGGAGTGGCCATCGACCTTGCACGTTCCCTCGGAGGTTCCCCCCGCCAACACGCCGGCCAGTTCGAATTCGTCGGGATCACCAAGCAGGCGACGTTCGCGTACGGCAAGACCGCGATCACGATCGCGGCCCTGCTGGTGGCCATCCAATGGCCCCTGCACATGGACCCGGGCATCCAGTCGATCCTCACTACCCAGGTGGCGATCTACGTGCTCTTGGCCATGGGCCTCAACGTCGTCGTCGGCTTTGCAGGACTGCTGGACCTGGGGTACATCGCCTTCTGGGCGATCGGCTCGTACACGACCGCCTATTTCACAGGCGCGTTGCCCATCCAACCGCCCTTCCTGCTCAACCCGTTCTGGATCATTCCCTTCGCAATCGTGGCAGCCATGCTCACCGGTGTCCTCATCGGGACCCCTACGTTGCGCCTACGAGGCGACTACCTGGCCATCGTCACCCTCGGGTTCGGGGAGATCATCGAGATAGTCGCGAACAACCTCCACGGAGTCACCGGCGGCCCCGCAGGCACGCCGGGCGTCATCCCGCAATTCTCGGTGCATCTGGTCGCCAGACCCTTGGTGGTCGACTATGGCTGGACGGGGACGGTGCTGCCCTACTACTACCTGATACTCGGGGTGGCGGTCCTCTTCATGGTGGCCTTCAGCTTCCTCGAGCAGTCCCGCGTGGGGCGCTCCTGGACGGCCATCCGCGAAGACGAGGTGGCGGCCGACTCGGTGGGCATCAACGCCCTCAAGTACAAGGTGATGGCGTTCGCCATCGGTGCCTCGACATCGGGGTTTGCGGGAGTCTTCTTCGCCAGCCAGGTGCAGAGCCTCGTGCCGAACGACTTCATCGTCCAGACATCGATTCTGGTGCTCGTCTTTGTGATCTTCGGTGGCATGGGCTCGATTGCAGGCGCGGTGATAGGGGCGGCAGTGATCCAGTGGCTCCCCCAGTATCTCCAGGTGCACTCGTTCCAGGACTACCAGTTCCAGGACGAGTTCATATACCTCGGGGCCCTGCTCGTGCTCATGATGATCTTCCGGCCCCAGGGGCTCATCCCCTCCCGCCGCCGACGCCGGGAGATCTTCCTCACCGAGGAAGGCGTCGGCCACGGCGAGCCACCGGGCGGCCCCGTGCGGAGCACGTCCTTGGGGGAGACGCTTCCCTCCTCTTACGGCAAGCTGTCCCTCGACGAGCCCGGCTACATAAGCCCGGAGACCGAATGACCACGGCCCCGCCGCCCGAGGTCGTCGAGGCCGACCCCACGGGCCTCGTGTTCTCAGTCGAACACGTGACTCTCAGATTCGGGGGCGTCACCAGCCTGAGCGACGTGTCGCTCGAGCTGCACCGGGGCGAGATCCTCTCGGTCATAGGCCCCAACGGAGCCGGGAAGACGTCGTTGTTCAACTGCCTGACGGGCGTCTACACGCCCCAAGAGGGCAAGATCATCTTCACCCCCAAGCAGGGGCACCCCGTCAGCGTCATCGGGCGCAAGCCCTACAAGGTGAACCGGCTGGGAGTGGCGAGGACGTTCCAGACCTCACGGATGTTCAGCGCCTTGACGACCTTCGAGAACGTGAAGATCGGGGTCGAGTCGAAGCAGCACACCGGCCCGGTCGGCGCCATGCTCCGCTTGCCCCGGACCCGACGGGAGGAGCACGAGGGCGATCTACGGACCCTCGAGCTATTGAAGTTCGTCGGACTGACCAAGCGCGCGAACGAGATCTCTAGCTCGCTGCCCTACGGGGACCGCCGGCGCCTCGAGATCGCGCGGGCGCTCGGCACCAACCCCGAGGTGCTCCTGCTCGACGAGCCCGCGGCGGGGACCAACCCCGCCGAAAAGGTGGGGCTGGCCGAGCTGATCCGCAAGGTGCGCTCCGAATTGGGCGTGACGGTGCTCTTGATCGAGCACGACATGAAGCTCGTCATGTCGGTGGCGGAGCGGATCATCGTGCTGAACTTCGGCCAGGTGATCGCCAAGGGCTCGCCGGCCGAGATCCAAAAGGACCCGGTCGTGATCAACGCCTACCTGGGCACGCCCGACAGCGAAGCCGACCCTGGGACCGAGGTGCTCTGATGGCACTGCTGGAAGTGACAGGGGTCGAGGTCCGTTATGGCATCGTCCCGGCCCTGCACGACTTCACCATCTCGGTCGATCAGGGCGAGATCGTCACTCTCCTCGGCGCCAACGGCGCCGGCAAGACCACGACGCTTCGGATGATCTCCGGGCTTCACCATGCATCTTTGGGCACGGTCCGCTTCGACGGGGTCGACATCTCGCGGCTCGCGGCACACAAGACCGTCGAGCTCGGGATCAGTCACGTGCCCGAGGGCCGCCGCATCTTCCCGCAGATGACCGTTCTCGAGAACCTCGAGATCGGTGCCTACAACAAGCCTCACGGCCAGCACGAGAAGATAGAGCACGTCTTCGAGCTCTTCCCGATCATCAAGGAGCGTCGCAAGCAGCAGGGAGGCAACCTCTCGGGCGGGGAACAGCAGATGCTCGCAATCGGCCGGGCCCTCATGGCCGAACCGCGGCTTCTGCTCTTGGACGAGCCCTCCATGGGCCTCGGCCCGCTGTTCGTCCAGACGATCTTCGAGATCATAAGGACGATCCGGGAACAGGGGGTCACGGTCCTGTTGGTCGAGCAGAACGCCGCCAAGGCCCTGCAGCTGGCCGACCGTGGCTACGTGCTCGAAACGGGGAGGATCGTGCTGCAGGACACCGCGGCGGTGTTGCTGCGCGACGACCGTGTTCGTATGGCGTACCTCGGGGAGGACATCGGGACTTGACCAAACGGGCCCGGCCAAGACCTGGCCCCGCAAGCTTCCGACACACGGCCGTCCCCTGAGAGCCCGGTCACCGAGCGCGTCGGTGGCCCTGGCCGGCGGGGCGAGCACTGCCTACAATCTCCTCCAGAGTCGAGCCTGTTGAGCGGCACGCCCGGCTTCAGCTCAGCAGACGCGGTCCGGGGGGAATTCAGCTGATTGCGGCACTGCCATCTTTTCGGGACGTTGGAGACCCGACGCCTCTTCGCGCGATGAGATCGACCAGGTGCCGTCGTCTACCCGCGAGAAGCCATGAGGGCGGTCCCGCCGCGGGTGCGGGCGTGACGGGCACGACCTTCACATACCTTGGAGAGGAGCACAGGTGAGCGGTGTACGGGTGCTTGTCGGCACACGCAAGGGTGCATTCGTGCTTGCCTCGGACGGCAAGCGCGAGTCCTGGGAGATCAACGGTCCCTTCTTCGCGGGCTGGGAGATCTACCACGTCAATGGGTCTCCGGCCGACCCGAACCGGCTCTACGCCTCGCAGTCCACAAGTTGGTTCGGCCAACTGGTACAGCGCTCCGACGACGGCGGCAAGACGTGGGAGCCGGTGGGCAACCAGTTCCAGTACGAGGGCGTGCCCGGCACCCATCAGTGGTATGACGGAACGCCACACCCGTGGGAGTTCGCACGGGTGTGGCACCTGGAACCGTCCGTGGGCGATCCCGATACGGTCCTTGCCGGCGTCGAGGACGCCGGGATCTTCCGCTCGACCGACGGGGGAAAGACTTGGCAGGAGCTCGCCGGGCTCCGCTGCCAGGACTCCGGCTCCTCCTGGCAGCCCGGAGCCGGCGGGATGTGCCTGCACACGATCATCGTGGACCCGAGCGATCCTGACCGGGTCTTCGTCGCGATATCGGCTGCCGGCGTGTTCCGCACCGACGACGGCGGCAAGACCTGGCGGCCGAAGAACAAGGGGCTTCGCTCGGGGTCCATCCCCGACGAGGACGCGGAGGTCGGCCACTGCGTGCACCGCCTCGCCATGCACCCTTCGCGTCCGAACGTGCTCTACATGCAAAAGCACTGGGACATCATGCGAACCGACAACGGCGCGGAGTCCTGGGAGGAGGTCAGCGGGAACCTCCCGACCGATTTCGGCTTCGCCATCGACGTGCACGCCCACGAGCCCGAGACGATCTACGTCGTTCCCATCAAGAGCGACTCGGAGCATTTCCCCCTCGACGGCAAGCTGGCTGTCTACCGCAGCCGGACGGGCGGCAACGAATGGGAGGCGCTCACGAACGGCCTTCCCCAGAAGGACTGCTATGTGAACGTGCTCCGTGACGCGATGGCGGTGGACTCGATGGACGAGTGCGGCGTTTACTTCGGTACGACGGGGGGTCAGGTCTACGCCTCGGCCGACGCCGGCGACACCTGGGCACCGATCGTGCGGGACCTGCCCGCGGTACTGTCGGTCGAGGTCCAGACTCTGCCGTGATCAGGGTCGTGCTGCCGGCACACCTGCGGACCCTCGCGAAGGTCGGCTTGGAGATCGAGATCGAACCGGCCGGTCTGGCCACGCAGCGTTCCTTGCTGGACGCGCTCGAGACGCGCTACCCGGTGCTTGTCGGAACGATCCGCGACCCGGTCACCAAAGCGCGCCGACCTTTCGTGCGCTTCTTCGCCTGTGAGGAAGACCTGTCGCACGACTCGCCCGACACGGCCCTTCCCGAGGCCGTCGTGACCGGTCAGGAGGCCTTCTTCGTCATCGGTGCCATGGCGGGCGGATGACCATTCAGGACCTCGCCGCCCGGGAAGGCGAGAACGCCGGCTCGCCCGGACGATGCTCGGCCGGCGGGTACTGAGAGGCGCCGTCCCGGTTGGTCGACGGGGCTTTGTGTGACTTGGAGGCGACACGTGATCGAGGCAGACTTCGACCGCCCACTGGACGCTGCGGTCGTCGAGGCGAAACAGTGGCTGGCGTCGCTCGGCGAGCGGATGGTTCGCCCCGACGCCGACGGAACGGCGATGCTCGAGCGCTTCGACGACGAGCTGCCCGTCAAAGGTGAGCCGGCCGAGGCCGTGGTTCGCATGCTCGCTGAACGGGCCAGGCCAGGCCTGATGGCGACTGGATCGGGCCGGTTCTACGGCTGGGTGATGGGAGGCGCGGTGCGGGCCGCCATCGCCGCTGACTGGCTGGTGAGCGCGTGGGACCAGAACGCGGGCATGACCGAGCCGTGCCCCGCCGTGTGCATGGTCGAGCAGGTCGCCGCCCGCTGGGTCCTTCAGCTCCTCGGCCTGCCGCCTACCTGCTCGGTTGGCTTTGTCACCGGAGGCCAGATGGCCAATACGGTGTGCCTGGCGGCGGCCCGCACGCACGTGCTCGGCGCGCATGACTGGGACGTGGAGGCCGACGGGCTGATCGGCGCACCGCCCATCAGCGTCGTGGTGGGCGGGGAGCGCCACAGCACGATCGACCGTGGGCTCCGCTTCCTCGGACTCGGTTCGCGTTCGGTGAGAGCGGTCGAGGTGGACGACGCAGGCCGCATGGTCCCCGCAGCCTTGAAGGCCGCGCTCGGGAACCTCAGCGGACCGACGATCGTGTGCGCGCAAGCGGGCAACGTCAACGGCGGCGCCGTGGACCGGCTCGATGAGATAGCGGACGTAGTCGACCGGCACCGCACCGGCGACATCTGGCTCCATGTGGACGGAGCCTTCGGCCTGTGGGCTCGCGCCGAGCCGTCTCGCCGTCATCTGCTGAACGGCGTCGAGCGCGCCGACTCCTGGGCGACCGACGCCCACAAATGGCTCAACGTCCCCTACGACTGCGGGATGGCGATCTGCGCCCGACCGGAGGCGCATCGCCGTGCGATGACGGTCCGAGCCTCGTACCTGCCGGCGGGCGACGAGGAGAACCTCCGTAACCCGCTGGATTACAACCCTGAGTTCTCAAGGCGCGCCCGCGCGGTACCGGTTTGGGCCGCCCTCCGCCAACTCGGGGTCGACGGTCTCGCGGAGATGGTCGACCGCTGCTGCGCGATGGCGGAACGCTTTGCGAACTCGCTCAGGGGACAAGACGGTGTCCATGTCATGTTCCAGGAGCTCAACCAGGTGGTCGTCAGGTTCACCTGCGCAGCCGGACGCGACGACGACCACACTCGTGAGGTCATCCGGTCGCTGCAGCTCGAGGGCACGTGCTTTCCGAGCGCGACGGTGTGGCGGGGCTTCGGCGCCATGAGGATCTCGGTGTGCAACTGGCGAAGCGACGAAGCCGACGTCGACCGTTCGGTGAGGGCGATCCTCGCGGCCCACGGCTCGACCTGAGGACGCTCCCACAGCTCGTCCGCAATGCGCAAAGGCTATGACCGTCCCGCGGTCAAGCGCAGGCGATGCGCCGGCCTGCATGGTGACGGTGACCCCACGGCGAGGCGGTCCCCGACAACGAGGCCGTCAGCGGCATTGACTCGACCCGTGCACTGTCAGGCTCAACGGTGCGGGCCGCGGCCAACGGCGGCGACGCAAAGCTTTCGCTCGAGCGGTACGAGCGCGACTAATTCACCGTGACAAGGTCCTGGTCGCCAGAGCGCTGAACGGTCCGCGCTCATCGGCCCTGTCGGTGAATCGAGGACCACCTTTTGCGCGACCGGACCGCAGGCTCGATGTGTCGCGTCGGCCCTGAGGCCGCGAGACAGCGCGCCACGCCGGGAATAAAAATAGGCAATCCTGTTTTTATCTAGGCGTAGGAAAGGGGGCGCCGTGAACGTCGCACTCGTCACCGGAGGATCCCGGGGGCTCGGCTACGCCTTGGTCGGCGGACTTTTAGGGGCAGGTTGGTCTGTGGTCACTGATGGCAGGGACCCTCACTCGTTGGCTGTCGCCGAGGAGTCGCTCCGAGAGGCGCTGGCGAAGGGAGCGAGCCTGATCGCCCTCCCGGGAGACGTCACCGACCCGGGCCACCGGGCTCAGCTGGCGGACGCGGTCAAGGCCCTCGGCGGGTTGGACCTCCTGGTGAACAACGCCGGGATCCTCGGGCCGAGCCCTCTGCCCGCCCTCGTCGAGCTCGCCGCAGAGCAGCTGCGGGCGATCATCGAGGCGAACGTGATCGCCCCTCTGGCGCTCGTCCAGGAGCTTGCGGGTCTCCTGCGATCTGCACCGAACGGTCGGATCGTCATGATCAGCTCGGACGCGGCCGTGACGGCGTACCCGGGCTGGGGAGGATACGGCGCGGCCAAGGCGGCCGTGGACCAATTGGGCGCCGTGCTTGCCCTAGAAGAGCCCCGGCTCCGGGTTTGGGTGGTCGATCCGGGCGACCTGAGGACCGACATGCACCAAGCCGCCTTTCCCGGTGAAGACATCTCGGACCGGCCGGAACCTGCCTCCGTCGTCCCGGCGTTCTTGGCCCTCGTAGGCTCCGAGAGCCCGAGCGGCCGCTACGAGTGCCGTGATCTCCTCAGCGAGGACGATCTGTGACCGTTCAGGCGGCGACGCCAACTGCGCAGGGCCACGCGCCTGGCCTTATCGACTTCGTGCTCCCAGCACGGCTCGAAGCAGGCTCACCGCCTGAGGAGCGGGGATCAGGGCGTGACGACGTCAGGCTCATGGTGTCGTGGCGGTCGAGTGCCGGTGTCGAGCACCGTCGTTTCACAGACCTCCCGGAGATCCTCGAGAACGGGGACCTGTTGGTGGTGAACACCTCGGCCACTCTCCCGGCTGCGCTGCGGGGTCGCGTCGGCGACCGGGCCGCCCTGCTCCACTTGTCCGTGCCCGCCGGGCCACACGCCTGGGCGGTGGAGCTGCGGCACCCTCAGTCGGACTGGCGATCCAGCGCGCCCTGGCTCGACGCCCGGCCCGGCACCGTGGTCGTCCTGCCCGAAGGCGGGCGCGCCGTGCTAATGAGCCCAGTTCGCTCGGGACCGGCTCTGGGAGATGTCAGGTTGTGGAGAGCGCGCCTCGAGCTTCCCCAACTGCTCGATCGGTACCTGGCAGACAACGGAAGGCCTGTCCGCTACGGCTATGTGAGCTCGGACCGCCCGATCGCGGCCTACCAGACGGTCTTCGCCGAGGAGGCCGGGAGCGCGGAGATGCCGTCGGCGGCACGTCCGTTCACAGCCGAACTGGTGACCCGACTTGTGAGCCGAGGGATCGGCATCACGCCCGTTCTGCTCCACACAGGTCTCTCGTCCCAAGAGGCGCACGAAGCGCCGATGGAGGAGCGCTTCGCTGTTCCCGGCCCGAGTGCCGCGCGCATCAACGCCACCCGCAGGCTCGGCGGCCGCGTCATAGCGGTCGGCACCACCGTCGTAAGGGCCCTGGAAACTGTCGTGGACCCGCACGGAGTGGTTCTTCCGGGGGCCGGCCGGACCGGGCTTGTGGTCGCTCCAGATCGTCCGGTGAGATCCGTCGACGGGATGATCACGGGATGGCACGAGCCTCGTGCCTCGCACCTGGCCATGATCGAGGCTGTGGCGGGGCGCCATCTGTTGGAGGTGTCCTATGCTGCCGCCCTTGAGGAGGGCTATCTGTGGCACGAGTTCGGCGACAGCCAGTTGATCCTGCCATAGGCGGCCCGCCCGCCAGCCGCCCGGCGGGCGGTGCCGGACGCGCGGGCTGGGCGAGCGGCGCGGTTGTCGAAGGCGAGCTCGCGCCGATCGAGCAAGCGGGCTCGGCCGTGGGTCTCGAGACGCTCGCACCGGCTCGCCGTGCTGTATTGGAGCGCCTCAAACACGTGGGCGAGGACGACGCCGAGTCCATCGCCGGTTCTCTCGGCGTGACGGTCGGTGCCGTGCGACAGCTGCTGGTCTCGCTCGAGGGTGAAGGCCTGATCGCACATCGCGACGAGAGCTCAGGGCCTGGGCGGCCCCGGCGCCGTTACTGTCTCACCCCGCGAGCCGAGGCCTTGTGGCCGAAGCGTTACGGGCAGCTCGCCAATCAGCTTCTCAATTTCGTCGAGAACAGCGCACCTGTCCTCGTCGAGCAGGCCTTTGAAGCTCGAGGCGACGAAAGGGTGCGCAGGGCGCAGGGCCGCCTAGCGGGAAAGTCGCTCGAGGCACAGGTCGCCGAGCTTGCCACGATCTTGAGCGAAGACGGCTACATGGCCGAATGGCGGCGAGAGCCGGACGGCTCGTGGATGATCGTCGAGCACAACTGCGCCATCTTGGACGTGGCCGTCCGCTACCAGGTGGCCTGTCGCACCGAGCTGTCGTTCATACGCGAGGTGCTGCCCGCCGCCGTGGTGGAGCGTGTCCAGCACGTGGTCTCGGGAGGACACTTCTGCGCCTACCTGGTCACCGCGGCTCCCTCGGCCCGGTAACGATATTCCGGATGCCCTCAAACCGACGAACGACTACCCTGCGGATGCCAGACGTGGAGGACGGACAACTCGTTTCGTGCGGGTTCGGGAGGCAGCTCCGTGCCGAAGACCTCGCCAAGAAGGCCGTGGACGACAGGGTGAAGACGTTCCTCGGCGAACCGGTCCCAGTCGGCTTCTGACTCCCAGACATCGATGTAGCGGAGTCCTCCCTCGGGACGCTCGACGGCGATGTGAGTGATCAGGCCCTTCGGGGGCTCGTCGCCGAGCCCGTCGGTGATGCGCTTGTAGAAGGCGGCGTCAATCGGGACGTCCTGGGTGAATGCGTACGTCATGGCTGTTCCCCTCCTGACTTGATCCGAATCAAGTTCGGATCAATAATGAAGTCCATGGATCGAGATGTCAAGAGGCGAACCTATGACGCCTCCCATCGCCAAGCACGATCTGCCGAGACGAGGCAGAAGATCCTCGAGGCGGCTCGGGGCCTCATCTTGGCAAAGGGCTACCGGGCCACCAAGATCGCCGATATCGCGGCTGAAGCGGGCGTGAACCTAGACACCGTGTACGAGCTGGTGGGACGCAAGTCGGTGGTTCTTCGCGAACTGATCGAACAAGCCATCTCGGGGATCGGCCGACCGGTCATTGCCGAGGAGCGTGACTACGTCAAAGCAATACAGCAGGAGCCCGACCCGGCAAAGAAGCTCTCCCTCTACGCGAATGCCGTGTGCAAGGTCCAGGGTCGTATGGCGCCGCTGTTCCTGGCGCTCCGCGACGCTTCCTCGACCGAACCCGAGGCCCAACAGGTCTGGCGGGAGATCAGCGAGCGTCGGGCGGACAACATGCGCAAGTTGGTGAGAGACATCCGAGGCAGCGGCCGACTTCGGGCTGGCCTGTCGGTCGATCAGGCCGCCGACGTGGTCTGGGCGATGAACAGCTCGGAGCTCTACGTGCTCTTGACGGTCGAGCGCGGGTGGTCGAGCCGCCGATACGCGAGCTGGCTGTCCGACGCGTGGTGCCGGTTGCTGCTCGACTAATACGGAGCGCGCTCCGGGTGGACGAAGAACAGGTTCAGGTGTGCGAGCCGCTGAATGTGGCGCACTGGCGAGCGACAATGCCATCCGGGCAGTCGCAGTGTCGAGGCCGGCACCGATCGACACACCGAATGAGGCACGGATCCACGCGGTGACCGCGCCCCAAAAGGCGGGTAAGGCATCGCGCTGCCCGAGGAAGCCGGCCCCCAAATCCCCACTCGGTCAAAGGGAAGTTCGAAGTGACCCCAGATGCCTACTCGGCTTCGGCGTCCTTCTTGATCGCTGCCAGCGTCGCCGGGATGCCCTTCTGGGCGAGTTCGAGCCGGTTCGCAATCTGTGCCTGGGCGTCGGCACCGAAGCGTTCCTCGAACATCGCGATGCCACCGGGCAGGAACTCCCAGGACTCGGTCAGCTCCGTCCCGCCATCGACGGGCGTGAAGACATATCCCCAGCGTGTCCAGGTGCCGTTGACGATGAATGCGAACTCTCGACCTCGCTCGGCGGCGACGACCTCCGATCGCGTCTCCCAGGTTCGATCGGGTAGCTCGTTTCGTCCGGTGAACCAGGCCCCGACTTCGGGGCCGGCCCCCTCGTCCCACCAACACGCCTTGCAAACCGGGCTCCACCGGCCCATTCGAGTGATATCGGACACAAGGTCGTAGAGGTCCTCTGGAGAGCGAGCTATGACGATCGCCTCCGAGTGCTTGAGAGGGGTCATCTCCCCAGTCTGCCTATCTGTGCGACTGGTTTCCAGACGCTGACCATTGCCGATCAACGCCCGAGACCCTGCAGGACGACGCCATGTAGGAGGCTCGGGGACAGGGCGGCGAGGCGACCATCCTTGGTCCCTGAGCAGGTAGTTCGTCGGTGACATTCTCTGCGGTCGAAATGTCACGCGGCCCCGGGGAACGTCACCGCTGGTCCCCTTCGCCAAGGCGCCAACTGGGTGCGGCAGATCACAAAGGCTCGGCGCCAGGGAAGCTACGGTGAGTCCCATGACAGATCTTGTCGGTTTCACAAGGGGCCTCCCCAAGGTCGAGTTGCACCTGCACATCGAGGGCACGCTCGAGGCGGAACTGAGGTTCGCGCTCGCACAGCGCAACGGGATCCGGCTTGGCTACGCCGACGTGGCAGCGCTACGGGCGTCGTACCACTTCAACGACCTGACTTCCTTCCTCGTGAGCTACTACGAGGGCATGGACGTGCTGAAGACAGCTGACGACTTCCACGACCTCGCGTGGGCGTACCTGAGGCACGCGCACGAGGAGAACGTCCGCTACGTGGAGATGTTCTTCGACCCCCAGGCACACACCTCGCGCGGCGTTGCGTTCGAAACCGTCATCGGCGGGCTTCGACGGGCAGTCGTGGCCGCTCGCCAGCAGTTGGGGCTCCGCGCCGAGCTGATCATGTGCTTGCTGCGCGATTACTCAGCCGAGTACGCCATGGCGACCCTGGTGCAGTCGCTGCCCTACCGCGGGTGGATATGCGGCGTCGGTCTGGACTCGGACGAGCGGGACAACCCCCCGAGCAGGTTCGCCGCGGTCTTCGCCCGCGCCCGGTCCGAGGGCTACCAGATAACCGTGCACTGCGACGTTGACCAGACCAACTCGGTCGAGCACATTCGCCAGTGCCTCGAAGTGATCGGAGTGGACCGGATCGACCACGGGGTCAATGTCCTCGAGAGCGCGGAGCTGACAAAAGAGCTCGCGGCACGTGGGCTCGGGCTCACGGTTTGCCCGATATCCAACCGGTGGGTGAGCGGCGACTTGAAGGCAGCCGAGACAAGGCGGCTCTTGGAGCTCGGCGTCAAGGTGACCGTGAACTCCGACGATCCGGCCTACTTCGGGGGTTACGTCACCGACAACCTCCTCGCCTTGCAGGAGGCGGCAGGTCTCGGGCAAGCCGAGCTCGTCCAGTTGCAGCGGAACGCCATCGAGATCTCCTGGATGGCCTCGAGCGCCAAGGACTGTCTGATCGCCGATCTCGAACGCTACGCCGAGACCGCGTAACTCTCCCGTCGCACCTGGCGTGCACCCTCGAGTCTGACCGCTATCGGCCGACTCTGGCATGGCGAGCGCCGGCAGATCCCTCGCAAACGGGCCGCCGACGACGGCCGGGGTTCCGAGCGGCTGTCCCGCTCTTGCGAAGCTGTCACGACAGCCGTCCGTACCGGGTCCAGGTAGCGTGCGAGGCGTTCCTTTCCGGTTCAGCTGGTGGCAGGGCCGCGCCACAGGTCGATGCCGCTCTCGACGGCGTACCTGTCTATCTCGGCGAGCTCGTCGGCAGAGAAAACGGCCTTTTCGAGCGCCGCCAGGTTCTGCTCCAGCTGGGTGACGCTGCTCGCCCCGATCAAGGCTGATGTGACACGAGGGTCGCGCAGCACCCAGGCAACGGCCATCTGGGCCAGGGTCTGTCCCCGGCGTCGGGCGATGGCGTCAAGGGAGCGCACGCACGCCAGATTGTCCTCGCTGAGCATCTCGAGCGGCAGCGAGCCCTGCCTTGAGGCACGCGAACCTTCGGGCACGCCCTCGAGATAACGGTCGGTCAGCAGTCCCTGGGCGAGCGGAGAAAAGGCGATGCAGCCGACGCCTTCGGTCCCGAGGACATCGAGCAGGTCCCCTTCGATCCACCGATTGAGCATCGAGTAGGACGGCTGGTGGATGAGAAGCGGCGTGCCCAGCCGCCCGAGGATGGCGATGGCCTCGCGGGTGCGCTTGGCCGAGTAGGACGATATCCCTATGTAGAGCGCCTTTCCCTGTAGGACCGCAGAGTGGAGTGCGCCGATGCTCTCCTCGAGGGGCGTGTCGGGATCGAAATGGTGGTGGTAGAAGATGTCGACGTAGTCGACTCCCATACGGCGCAGGCTCTGGTCCAAGCTCGCCAGAAGGTACTTGCGAGAGCCGCGATCGCCGTAGGGGCCCGGCCACATGTCCCAACCGGCCTTGGTCGAGATTAAGAGCTCGTCGCGGTGATCACGAAAGTCTGAGTGGAGGACCCGACCGAAGTTCGACTCGGCGCTGCCGTAGGGGGGGCCGTAGTTGTTGGCCAGGTCGAAATGCGTGATGCCCAGGTCGAAGGCTCGTCGCAGGATGGCGCGCTGATCGTCGAGCGACCGTTCGTCGCCGAAGTTCTGCCAGAGCCCGAGCGACACGGCCGGGAGCAACAGGCCGCTGCGCCCGCAACGGCGATAGGTCATCTGGTCGTAGCGGTCGTCGACCGGACGGTACTGACTCACGATGGGTCACACCCCATTTCTTTGAGGCGGCGGCGGAGGCGTCGCTGGTGGTTGGCCCGAAATCATGGCAGCGGCAGCGCTCAAAGGGCAAGCGCCCCGGAGTCACGACACGGGTCGGTCGTTGCTGGCCTGCCGTTACGCACCGACAACGGCCCCTACAACGACACGTGAGGTACCGGGCGGCGGCAACGCCACGACATCGCCTGTGATCGCCGTGCCGTCAACCGTGAGAGAGACGGTGTTCCCGGGCCCCTGCCGCGTCACTGCGACCTCGTACCAGGTGCCCCGGAACAAGCGCCTTGCGGAGTACCCGGGCCATGAGGACGGGAGGCAGGGAGCTACCCGCAGCCCGGCGTGGGTAGGTCTTATGCCGAGGATCCACTGGGTGATGGCGACGTACATCCAAGCCGAGGCCCCCGTGAGCCAGGCGTTGCGCCCGAGCCCGTACTGGGGATGGGCCGGCCCACAGATGTTCTGGCAGTAGACGTAGGGTTCCACGGCGGCCCGGTCGACATCGGGTCGCGCCAGGGGAAGAAGCTGCCGGTAGTACTCATAGGCCCGGTCGCCGTGTCCGAGCTTGGCGGCGGCGACGACAGACCACGAAGCGGCGTGGCAGAAGATTCCGCCATTCTCCTTGGCACCCGGGGGAAAGGTGCTCGTCCCGTTCACCCGCGGGTCGCCACCGTCATAAGGAGGCCACATCAAGCTCGGCCCGTACGGGGTGCCGAGGATGTCGTGAGCCGAGGCCATGGCGAGCTCGGCCCGCTCGCGCGGGGCGACCTCGGCGATCACGCACCAGCTCTGCGGGATCAGGTTGATGCGATGGCGCTCCTCCGAGGACACCCCGATGAGCTTGCCGTCATCATCAAAGGCACGCCCGTACCAGGACCCGTCCCAGGCACAGGAATTGACTGCGTCTGCCATCTCGGTGTGCATCTGTCGAAAGCGCGTTGCCTCCGCTCCCCTTCCGAGATGGTCCGCCAGCTGAGCGAGGTCCAGCACGGCGCGGCAGAACTGCATCGCGCACCAGACGCTCTCGGCCAGGCCCGAGCCGTGGTCGACGTTCAAGGTGTCGTCCCAGTCGGAGAAGCCGGACCTTGGAAGACCGTGCGGGCCGCGATTTGCGAGCGTGAAAGCCAACGCCGCCATCATGTGCCCCCAAACGGTGTCATCGGTTGCTTCGTCGCCCGTTCCGGTGAGCGGCGAGCTGGGCACCTCTTCTTGTTCGTAGGGGACCCGCCGTTCCAGGTACGCGTAGTCGCCGGTCTCGGCCAGGTACGCACAGGTGGCTAGGACGAGCCACAGATGGTCGTCGGAGAACCACTGGGGCCAGGTCGGCCTTTCCGCGGCCAGGCCCGGGCCACCTTTGCCACTGAGGGGAAAGAACTGATGCCAGGTGTGCCCGTCCGCGAATTGCACCCCCCACAACCGCTCAATGCGGGCGGCGACTTCCACCGGTGCGGCGTGGACGACTCCCAAGGTGTCCTGGGCCGTGTCGCGGGTACCTATCCCCCGCCCGAGGCCGGTCTCGTAGCCCGACACGAAGCGCGACCAGTAAAGGGTGGTGCGGCACTGCAACGGGCTCCAGCAGTTGAGCATGGCGGTCGTGTCAGCGTCGGGTGCCTGCACGCTGAAAGCCTCGAAGTACGTCTCCCAGTCGGACCCGAGCGCGTCGAAGGCGATCTCGACCTGAGCGGGGTCGCCGTATCGGCTTGTGACCTTGGTGATGTCACCGGGAGAGTCAGTGATCCCGAGCACGTAGACGATCCTGGCCTGCGCCCCGGGCTCGAGGGAGATCTCGTGGTAGAGCGACCCGATGTTGTTGCCGCGGGGAGCCTCGCTCCGGTTCGGGGCGCCCGCCACGACAACGGCCGGCTCCTCCAGCCCCCGGCACCTGCCGACGAAGGCATCGCGGTCACAGTCGTAGCCGAGCGGGGGACGGTCCGAAGCGAAGAACTGGGTGGTGGGAGAGAACCTCGTCCTCGCCACGATCGCCTGGCGCTGCTCGTCGTAGCGCGAGCTCAGTATGTGCTGGCTCCAGTCGAGATTCTGAAGGTCGTTGAAGGCGTCTTTGAAGCTCAGCTCCACGTAACTGAAGACCTGGACCACTTGGCTCGTCTCGCCGGTATTGGCAAGGCGTAACACCCACAGTTCCGCCGGGCAGGGGTCAGTCGTAGGCGTCGGGGGAACGAAGTACAAGATCTCGGACCGGATGCCGTTCTTTTCGGTCGTTATCCTCGTGTAGCCCGCGCCGTGGCGGCACTCGTAGCTGTCGAGCGGAGCCCGCACGGGCTGCCAGGTCGCGCTCCAGTACTCTCCGGTGTCGTTCCGCCGGAGGTACACATAACGCCCGGGCTGGTCCGCCGGAAGCGAGTTGTAGCGGTAACGGCTGACCCTGCGATCCCGCGGATCGCGGTCGAAGGAGAAGCCGCCGCCGGTATTGGAGACAATGCCGCCGTAACGGCCCTGTCCGAGGTAGTTCATCCAAGGGGTCGGAGTGTCGGGGCGGGTAATCACATACTCCCGGGCACCGGGATCGTAGTAACCGTAGGGGTTGGCGGCCAGGACGGTGGCATCGACGACGTTGTCGGGCCCCGTTGCGTGGGGATGATCCATAGCCCTCGAACCTATATCTGTCGACTCGGCAATGTCCTAGAAGGCGGCGCCGAGATCCACCGGCCCGCCCCGGTTCTCCGTGGCAATGCCCCGTCGGACCCTTGAAAACAAGATTGGCGCCGGCCCGTGAGCCGGTTCGGGAGACGCCACCCGGCGACTTCCCCGATCCGAAGTCGCTTTCCCTGCCTGAGGACGCTGAAGCGCAGAAGTGCTACAGCTCGGTATTCGACCGCCCGCGTGAGCTCGAGTTCGCTGAAAGGCACTGTCGATCGCCTTGAGCTGATCGGGCGCTCGTAGAAGCGAGGTTCAAGGGACGCTGCAGAACGCAGTCGAGCGGTCTCTGGCGAACCAAGCGCCTAGGAGAACTGGGTCAAGAAATGCTCGTTCGCCGTGAACATGTCGTCGGTCAAGTTCCATATCTCCTCCAACGAACAAACGGCGGCAGTCAGCGGGTCAAGAGCCATCGCCTGGTAGATGGCCTCCCGGTCCTTGTCGAGATGCCCCTTCACGACGAGCTCCTGCACAGCGATGTTGCTCCGGTTCAAGGAGGCCAACTGCGGGGGGAGGGCTCCCACCACACAGGGGTGGACGCCGGCGCGGTCCACGAGACAGGGGACCTCGACGCAGGCTCCGCGAGGCAGATTCGTGACGAGGCCCTGGTTGAGCACGTTGCCGTTGATGCGAAGAGGGCTACCTGTCTCCACGGCGTGAATGATCTGGGCGCCGTACTCGTCCGAGCGCGTGAGCTCGATCGGCTCGGTGCCGGCAATCTGCCCGGCGACCTCTTTCTCGTAGGCGGACTCGTGAAGTTTCGTAGCGGCAACGCAACCACCGGTTTGCCCGTTGCCGAACCACGCCGAGTAGTCCGAGCCCGTCGACTCGAAGCTCTCCACCAAAGAAGAGAGGAGATCGGGGCGCTTGCGGAAGTACGGGAGGTACTCGGAGGCGTGGCCGCTCGACTCGGTGACGAAGTAGCCGAACCTTCGCATGAGCTCGAAACGCACGGGCTCCAAGGCGACCGTCTCGGGCTTGTCCAAGTGCGAGCGCAGGCAGGGGTACAGATCTTTCCCGGCGTGCTCGAGGGTGAGGAACCAGGCTTGGTGGTTGATGCCGGCCACCCAGTAGTTGAGCTCCTCGTATGGGACATTGCAGTACTCGGCAAGCAGGCGCGCCGTGCCTTGGACGCTGTGGCAGAGCCCTACCACTCGAAGACCCGACAGGGCCGTCCGCCAGGTGAGGATTGCCATGGGATTCGAGTACTGCAGGACCAGGGCATCCGGGCACAGTTCCGGGATGTCCTGGATAAGGCCGTCGAAAACGGCGAGATGACGCAAGCCGCGGAAGATGCCGCCGGGCCCGAGCGTGTCACCGACGCACTGGCCCACGCCGTAACGCTCCGGAATGGTGATGTCGGCTTCCCACTGCCTGGTCCCGCCCACCTGGATCGTGACGATCACGTAGTCGGCCCCTTTGAGGGCATGACGACGATCGGTCGTGGCGGTCACCCGCCCCGACGACCCGGCGGTCTCTGCCATGCGGCTTACAAGTCCGTGGGCGCGCGCGAGCCTTTCGGCGTCGATGTCCATGAGCACTATCTCGTTATCGGCAAGTTCCGCGAAGGTGAGGATGTCCCTCGTGAGGTTCCTCGTGAACACCACGCTCCCAGCTCCTATGAACACGACTCTCACTGCGCAGCCCTCCTATCTATGAGCCCCAGGCCTGTACTCCGGGGATTTCAGTTCCTTTGTGATTCCCGCTACGAAAGGGCCAGCGACGCGCCATTACTGACGCATCGGAACCCGTGCGAGCGGATGAAGCCTCGAAGCGCGATCGCTGCTCAGTCCCGCCAAAAAAAGTTGTAGACAACCGACACCCGCGACGTTAATATGCCGCGCTACACCACGAGGGGGGCTCAAGTGGCAGCTGATCCGTCGACGCCAGGTCATCGCGCGAAGTGCGGGGAGACGCCGACGGTGGGGTCAACGTTGCGGACAAGTCATCGACATTCGGTGGGTCCGATCGACGCTGGCGCGTAACCGCGCCGGCCGGGTAACTCGACTGCGAGGAGGGGGCAAATGCGAGGAGTAGGGAAAAACTGGCGCACCGGTGCTTTGTGCATCTTGTTGGTCGGCGCGAGCGTCGTGCCGATCGTGATCTTGAACACTGTCGCGTCAGCGACGAGCTCGCCCACGCAGATCGTTTACGTTCAAAAAAGCGGCCAGCAGACCACCGGCCCGTTCGTCGAGTACAAGGGCGGGGGCGGTAACACCTCGACGCAATCCCTGTCGCTCGCCAGCAGCACGTGCTCCTCCCCAGGTTCTAGCGTCTCCACGGTCTCGAACTCGGCCTCGGCCCCCCTGCTTCCGCTCAGCGCGTCTTACTACCCAAGCGGCTATGGCTCCTCCGCCACGCCGGCATCGGTGGGCAGCGCTCTGGTCGGGAACGGTTCGCGGGCCTTGGCGGAGACGGGTGTGTGTTACAAGTCCACGACCTCGCCGGGTTACACAGTCCAGCCCAACGAAGGGCTGGTCTTCAGTATGGGTGAGAGCAACATCTTGACCCAAGGGCAGCTTTTCAGTGAAGCCTCGATTCCCTTGAAGAACAACAACAGATCAGTGGTCAAGGTCGACCTCGTGCTCCGCAAGGCCAACTCGTCCGGCGTCGAGCAACCCGTTGAGACGGTCGGTCCCATCACCGTTCCGGCAGGAGGCACCGAATCGGAGGACGACACCAACGACTGTCCTGTCGTCAGCACGGGGCTCCTCTCGAGTGCTGACGAGTTTGACCAGGTCGAGCTTCAGGTCGCCTCACCAACAACGGGTTCGGTCTCTGTGATCGGTCCCAACTGCGACTCCGACAATGACGCCGACGACCAAGGTCTGCCCACCTTTACGGTGGCCAGCTCCGCAGCCGTGTTCACGAGCGCGGCCAGCGCCACCATCGCGGCGGGCGCGGCGGGCACCTTCACGCTCCCCGTGAGCGCGACCGGCACGCCCACCCCCACGTTCTCGCTCTCGGGCGCTCCCTCGGGTGTGAGCCTCACCAATACCGCCACCGCGAGCGGGACCGCTACCTTGAGCGGCAGCAATGTCGCGCCAGGTGTTTACACCTTCACGATCGACGCCAGCAACAGCGTCGGTACGACAGCCCAGAGCTTCACCCTCACGGTGTTGACCGTCATCACGCAGACGTCCCCCCTGGCGGGCTCCACCACGACGGTTGGGAGTTCAAGTTTCGGTGCCCAGCTCAATACGAGTGGACAAAGCGGCGCAGTCACCTTTGTCCAGAGCACCGGCCAGGCCAGCCTCATCGTGTCGCCGAGCGGCGGCATCAAAACCGTCGGGACCTTGGCGCCCGGTGGCTACAGCGCCTCGGGCACCGACTCTGACTCCACCGGCGACACCGGGACCTGGTCGTACAGCCTCAATGTCTCTTCGACAACGATCGCCCAGGCCGGGCCTTTCACGGGCTCCACCACGACAGCGGCTACTGGGTTCAACGATCAGCTGATGACCACAACGGGAACCTCAGTCGGAACGGTCACCTTCACACAAGCCGTCGGCGCGCCCACCCTGACCGTGTCGTCGAACGGTGCCGTCAGCAGCACCGGCCAACTTTCTGCAGGCTCCTACACCGCCTCGGGCACAGACACCGACAAAGATGGCGACTCGGGGTCCTGGAGCTACACCTTAAACGTGGGTGCGACCACCATCGTCCAGGTTGGACCCTTCACGGGTTCGACCACGACGACGGGTGAGGCGACCTCGGGCTTTTCCGATCAACTCGCCACAACTGGACAGAACGGCAGTGTCACCTTCAAACAGACCGCCGGCGCGCCGACCCTGATCGTGTCCCCGAAAGGCCAGGTCAGCGCTACCGGCGACCTCATGGAAGGCTCCTACACCGCCTCCGGCACGGACTCCGACGCGCTGGGCGACTCAGGGAAGTGGACATACACCCTCAATGTGGATGCCGTCACTATCGCCCAGGCTGCGCCGACCGCAGGCTCAACGACGACCACGAGCCCAACGTTTGGTGACCAGCTGACCATCACATCGGGAACTGCTGTCGGTGCGGTCAGCTTCGTCCAGACCAACGGAGGGGCGAGCATCACCGTGTCGCCAACTGGTGCGATCACCGAGAACGGCACCTTGAGCGGCGGCACCTACTCCGCCTCCGGCACCGACTCCGACGCCTACGGAGATTCCGGAACCTGGAGCTATGAGCTTGAGGTCGACCAAGCGCCGGTTATCACGAGCCCGCCCAATCTCGTCGTCCCCGCACCCGCCATGGGTGGAACAGGGACATTCTTCAGCTTTACCGTTACGACGACGGGCTACCCTGCCCCAGCGATCAGTGACGGGAGCGCAGACGGCTGCACCACGAGCTTGCCGACGAGCAACGACATCACCTTCACTCCCGGTACCGGCACGGCGACGATCTCAGGTACACCTTCTTTCAGCGACGGCGGTGTCTACACCGTGTGCCTCGACGCCTCCAACGGCGTGGCATCGGATGCAACCCAGGTCTTCACGCTGTACGTGACAGCGCCCGGGGCGCCTCCCGTCCTCACGGCGACGCCCGAGAACGGCACTCCTGTCACCGCGGGCCTAGTCCTTGACTCGGGGTCCAAGAGCTTCGAGAACTTCACCACTTCTAGTGCCGGTGAAGAAGGCACCGTGGAGTTCGACACCATAGGCCCGATGACCGAGACCTTCACGGCAACCTTGAACATCGGATGGGATGGCCTCGGCTACTGCACTCCGTTCGCAGACCCGGGCGGCGAGCCGACATGCCCACCGACGTACGTGATGGTCCCAGCGGACGAAGGCGGCGCAGGCGACCAGCTGACCCCGCCCGGCCAAGTCGTGGAGCCTTGCACCCAAGGCCAAACCGCGGCCAGCCTTCCGGCTTCGGGTGTGGGCTGGTGCTCGCTCAGTGAGACCTACACCTATGTGAACACCGGCAGCGGGCTTCAGACCGACATCGCCGAGGTCCTGTGGGGCGACGGCGACATTACGGTGTCCCATGGCACATAGACCCATCTCTAAACGACCCCGGTCGACGGACCTGCTCTCCTAGGAAACCTTGGCAAGAGCAGGAATGGCGACGATGCCGAGCTGATCGAGGAGCCTGTCACGCTCCTCGATCAGCCCCGGCGTCTCGGTTCCCCGCTCAAGTGAGCAGCGCAGCGCGAGGAGAACGACCAGATCGAAATATGTCCCCGCCGCGCGGGCGCCGGGAAGGGCCCGGTCGATCCGTTCGATGAGACCGGCGCGCTCGCCCATCGCAGCCAGAGCGCTGGCCTCGACTCGATCGAGCAGCGCGCCGGCAGGTGTGCCGTCAAGGGCGGAGCCCGCTCTGGCGCGTGCACTGGCCACGACCTGCAGCGCCTCTGATGGCCGGTCGCCGAGAACGTGCGCTTCGGCAAGAAAACCCCTTGCCTCCATGCCCGAGAGCGGGCCGCCCGTGTCGTCCGTGTCGAGAGCCCTTCGGAGAAGCTCGAGAGCTTCGGCGTCCGAACCGAGGCCGGCCGCCACCCGGCCGAGCTGTGTGACAGCCACGAGCTCCAAGGTCGCATAACCGAGTGCCTGGAAGGTCCTCGTTGCGCGGCGGAGCACGGCGTAGGCCTCGTCGAGGCGCCCCTGGTTTGCGTAAACCTCACCGATGTTCATCTCACTCGTGGCCGCCCCGGCGACGTCTCCGGAATGGAGGGCGACGTCTGAACCGCGACGCCACAGACTCACGGCGTCGTCCCAGCGGCCCTCGAAATAAGCCACGACGCCGAGATTGCGCAGCGCCACGCCGATGAGCGGTCGGTCGCCGAGACCTTCCGCGATCTCAAGGGCGAGCGCGAAATGCTTGGCCTCGTCTATGCGTCCGAGGAAGAGGAGCGCCTCGTCGATGAGAGCGTAGGCGAGCGCCATCGGGCGCAGCTCGCCGATCGCTTCCGCGCGCTCGACCACCCGGCGGCCAATGCTCAGCGCGTCTTGGAAGCGACCCTGGCGGGCGCGGGTCTCCGCTTCCCTCACCAAGAGCCGCACGTTCACCGCTTCAGCTTCCTTCCCGGCCTCTTGCGCCAGCCGGGCCAGGGCACGGTGCAGGAGCCGGATTGACGACCGGTACCGGTGCTCGAATTCGCCGAGCACGTGCGCCTGCTTCTCCATGTTCATGGCCCAGGCCACCGGGTCACTGACGACCAGGGATGCGGCTTGTCGGTAAGCGTCCTCCGACCGACGGTAGTAGCCGACCTTGAGGCGTGCGTCACCAAGCTCGTGCCACACCGAAGCGACATCTGCCGCAGCGAGTGCGGGAAGGAACCGCGCGGCTTCGACGGCGCGTTCCAGGTGCAGGGCGACCTCGCCGTGAGCGTAGATCCGCTTGGCCTGGTCTCCGGCCAGGCGCGCATAGAGCCAAGTCTTGTCCCACACCTGGGCGCGGGAAAAATGCAGCGAAAGGGCGTCGGCCTGGCTCGCCGCCTCGGACCTTGCTCGCCGCTCGATGACTCGGCCTGCCGAGCTGTGCAGCTCTCTTCGGCGTTTGTAGGGAAGTCCCTCGTAGGCAGCCTCGCGGAGCAGGGCATGACGAAAGTGCAGTCGTCCCTCCCCCGAGCTCACGAGGTAGTCGCCCAAGTCACGTCGCATCGACGAGTCGAATTCGAGGTTCGCATTCGCGAGCAGCTCGGCCAGCAGTTTCTCTTCGAAGCTGTGACCGAGCACTGCCGCGTGACGGAGCACTTGCCGGGCGATAGGCCCGAGGGTGTCTATGTCGCTGTTGGCCACGGCATCGAGCGACTCGGGGAGCGACTCTGTGCCACTAGAGCGAGCAACGCGCACAAGCTCTTCCAAGAACAGCGGACTACCCCCTGACCGCGCCGCGATGACGTCCTTCTCATGTGGCTTAAGCGGAGCGGCGGCCGTCGCGGCTTCTATCAACTGATGTGCTGGCTCGTTTTCGAGCGGATACAGCTCGATGATCTCGTCGGCCGCCGGACGCAGACCTCCGGGAACGGGCCGACGGTTGACGACGACCAGCCATCGACGGCTCGATGCGGCCCCAAAGAGTCTTTCGGCGAGTGCGGAGGTGGTGTCGTCAAACCAATGGGCGTCCTCGACGAGGACGAGCAGCGTCCGGTTCACGAATGTGTCATAGAGCTGTAGGAGGAGGTCGGCGGTCCTGTCCCTGCGGAACTCGGGCGAGATGGCGGCGCTCTCGGGCGTGTCGGTCAGATCGAGGCCGGTGAGCGGTGCAAGCAGCGGCGCAAGCGGCTCTGTTTCCGGTCCGAGGGCGGCGACGAGCTCGGTAAGCTGCTTGGCTGCGAGCTCAGCTTCGTCGGTGGACAACCCGAGCAGAGCGCGAAGCGGTCGTTGGAACGGCAGGTAAGGCGTGCCCTGGCCGTACGGCTCGCCCTGCAACAAGAGGACGAGCACGTCCGGGTGCCGAGCGCGCAGCTCGTCCACGAGGCGGCTCTTACCGAGTCCCCGGTTGGCCTCTACGAGAACGACGCGGCCCATGCCGTTCTCAGCTGAGGACAGGGCGGTCTCGAGCTTGTCTATCTCGTCTCGCCGGCCGACAAAGGGCAGGGTGGACCTTACTTCCGGGTTGATCCCCTCGGCGGGCCCGACAGCGTATGCCTGCACCGGTGCGGTCTTGCCCTTGACTTTGAACGGCGGCACGACCTCGGTGTGAAACAGCGTGTGGGAACGGTCCAGAACAGCAGCGGTGGAAAGAATCGCGCCTTTGGGTGCCGCTGCCATCAAGCGGGCGGCGAGATTGACGGTGTCGCCCATGATCGTGAACGTCCGCCGGAACTCGGCTCCGATCTCGCCCGCGAAGACATGGCCCCGGTTCACACCGATCTGCAGGCCCAGGCGGAGGGGATGGTCGGCGACGTGCCGAAGCGCTCGCAACATGCGTCCCTCGTCGTCGTCGCCGGCGGTGGGCACACCGGTGACGAGGATGATCTTGCCGCCATTTTCATCGAGGTCGCTGGCGAGGAAGGTCACCTTTTCCGCGTCGACGGCCGTCTGGACGACTGTGACGGCCTCGTCGAGAACGAGAGCCGTCGCTTGCGGGCCTTCGCGAGCCAACAGGTCGTCGACTCCTTTGTACTTGAGGAATGCGACCGTGGCCAGGCGATGCTCGGAGCTGGCCGATGCCGACCCGAGATAGCTTCGCAGGGCCTTCGGCAGCCGCATCGCGACTTCCTCGCGGGGCACCGGAATCATGGGCAGCGGCCCGGGGCCCTCGGTGACGACACGGCGTGTGCGCACAAGGAAACCGGCTCCCTTCGCACTGCCCACGACGTCCGGCCCAAGCGCACTGGCCGTCGCCTGGCTCACGACGATCTCCCCGGCCTCGGCCGTCTGCTCCATCTTCACGGTCTGTGAAGCCGCCGGTCCGGAGATGAGAAGCTCACGGTGGGAGGCGCCCACCATGAACAGGTTCACCGTGCCACTGTGGATGCCGACGGACATCCGCAGGTTCAGGCGACCGGCAGCCAGTTGATCGCTTTGGGCTTGTCTAAGCGCGGATCGCATCGCCACGGCGGCCCTGACGGCGCACAGCTGATGGTTGTCGCCCGGAAACAGCAGTAAGAGGGCGTCGCCACCAAACTTGAGCAAGCTGCCCCCCTGCTGGGCGGCAATGGCGAGCATTCGAGAAAAGACGTGGCTCAGGACCTCGGTCAGCTGCTCAGTACCGACACGGCCGCGTCGCGCGAGGCGCTCGGATAGGGCGGTAAAGCCGGAAATGTCAACGAAACAAAGTGACGCATGGAGCTCGCGCCAAAGCTTGCCGTGCGCGGTGAGGTCCCATTCGACAGCCGGTCTGGGCAGGTAGCAGTCGAGGTCGCTGACTCTCATCGAGCCCACAGTCGCGTTCCTCCCCGACAACGCCGGCCCCAGTACCCTCGCCGCCGGGTGTGCCTTGGAAAAAGAGCCACGAGGATGCTCGTCTCGCCGGCAAAGCTCACATCTTCCACCCCGAACCTAATCATATGGCCGAAGCGACCGTTCACCCCTCCGATCGCGCCCTCTCGGTGGATGTCAAGACGGAGGAAAGGTGCGCCGATCCGTGGTGAACAGCTCTGAGTCACAGCCCCTGTCGGACCGCGAACACCGAGGGGTCAGTGTGTGTCGAACCAGTCGATGTGACGGGCGAGGTAGTCGACCATCTGAGATGGGGACCGCACGATGTGAAAGCCGCCTGGGTAGCGGATCATGACGACTTCTCGCCCGAGCCTGCGCAGGCCTTGGAAGAACTCCTCGCCCTGGCCGACCGGACAACGCAGATCGCCCTCCCAGTGGAAGAGCTGCACGGGCGTGGTCACTTTGGAGACGAAACTGAGCGGTGAGCGTTCCGCGTAGACCTCCGGCCGCTCCCAAGGCAGACCTCCGAGCTCGCGCTCGGCGAAGTCGGGAATGTCCGTCGTTCCCCAAAGGCTCGCCAAACTGGTGACCGGCGCCGCCACGCATGCGGCGGCGAACCGGTCGGTGTGCCCGACTGCCCAGCTCGACATGAAACCACCGTAGGAGTATCCGGAAACATAGAGACGTTTCGGATCGGAAACGCCTTCTTCGACCAGCCTGTCGAGTACGCCCATCAGGTCGTCGAAGTCGGCCCCGCCCCAGTCACCGACACAGGCGCTGGAGAACTCCTCCCCGTAGCCGTGGCTGCCTCGAGGGTTCGGGAGCACCACGACGAATCCGGCGTTCGCGAGCGCCTGGTAGAGGCCGAGCAGGCCGGTCTGAGGGTGCCAACTGTGGGGGCCTCCGTGGATCTCGAGCACCGTCGGAGCAAGGCGACCCTTCACACGACCGGGCGGGTACAAGACGAACGACTCGATACGGCGACCGTCGCGCGCTTTGTGGCTGGCCCGCTTCAAGGGCACAAGACGAAGGGCGCGCACTTCAGCGTTGGCATTGCTGACACGCCTTTCACCTAGGCCCTTAGCGTCGACGCAGAAGATCTCAGGTGGTGCGGACGGCCATTGGGAACTGAAGGCGACCGTCGGGCCGGACAGGTGCACTGCGGTGATCTGCCGGTCGCCACCGACGACTAGCTCAGCGCGTGGATCGCCGAGGGCACTGCGGTAGAGGGCGAGGGTGCCACGATCAGCGGCCACGAAGAGGACCGCCTTGCCATCGGGCGTCCACGAATGGGTGGCTCCGGGAGCACCCATGATCCCCCATACCGTTCGGTCGAGCGAGCTACTGAGCGACCGGGGCGCCTTCGCCTCGGCGACCGGGACCACGAGCAGGTGGACGTTCGAAGCGGAGTCCCCGTCCTCATTTTCGTGACCGATGTAGGCGATTGTCGCCCCATCTGGTGACCAACGCGGTGAGGCCGAGGTTCCGCGCCCGCGCGTGAGGCGACGCGGCTGCCGCTTGCCGCCCACTGGGACCACCCAGACGTCTCGGTGAATCCTGTCCAGGCGCGTCGCCGACCTGTCAGAGACAAAGGCGAGCATGTCGCCCTTCGGCGACCACGCCGGGTCTGTGTCGTCCCAGTCCCCGCGCGTGATCTGTCGCGGCTCTCCTCCTTGCACCGGGACGACGAACAGGTGGCTGCGACGGGCGTCGAACCACCCGACGCCGTCGTAGCGGGAGTAGAGACCCGTGACAACCCGGGGAGCTGAGCGCTCCAGGGCGTCGCGGTCCTCCGGCTTCTTCCACTCCCCGGTGCGGGCCACGAAGGCGAGCTCGGTGCCGTCCGGCGACCAGGCCGGTTGGGAAACACCATGAGTCATCTCGGTTATGGCGACCGCGTCGCCACCGTCCAAGGACGAGAGGTGAAGCTGTGGGCCCTTACCGCGCTCAGCGACGAAGGCCAGCCAACGCCCGTCAGGAGACCACCTGGGAGAGCTGTCCTCCCGGCCTGAGGTGAACTGTCTGGCCTCGGTTGAACCGTCGGCCGGCGCGACCCAGATCGTGGTGGACGGTTTGTCGGTGCCCCTGTCGGGGCTGGCGACCACGAAAGCCACCCTGGCGCCGTCAGGCGACACCTGGGGATCGCTCACCATCCGCAAGAGCCAGAGGTCCTCGGGGACAAATCCTCGTCTTGGCGGCATTGTTCCTCGGCTCCTCGTTAGTGGACGGACCTCCCGACGCACCATTTTGCCCGAGTAGCTTGCACCGTCAGGTCGGCATGGCTCAGGTCGGGAACGGCAGTTGCCGGACGAACCGGTCGTTGAAGTCTGCCCGGTCGGAAAGCTCCACGTACTCCACCTCACCGAGCAGTGCCATGGCTCCCGCGCGCTCTCGCATCGAGAGCAGGGCCATCTTTGCGCCTTCTCCGGCCACGTTGCCCGCGCTCAGCACCCGGCGCGCAGAAAGGGGCGGAACAAGACCGAGACGAATGGCGCTCTCGGGCGAGAGGTAGCTCCCGAACGAACCGGCCAGCAGGACCTGGTGCAGGTCCGCGACGGCGTAACCGGCCTCCTCGAGCAGGATCTGCCAACCGGTCGCGATGGCCGCCTTGGCGGACTGGAGCTCGCGCACGTCCCTTTGCGACACATATATCGAGCGAGCAACGTCGCCCTGCTCACCAGGCCAGTGAAGCACGAAGATCCGCTCCTCGCCCAGGTGAGTGAGCCTGTTGGACAGACCCGGCGCCGACCGGACCGCCTCCTCCTCAGAGACGAACCGCCCGGAAGAGTCGATCAGCTGGAGCTCGACGAGTCCGGCCACGGCGTCGACGAGACCGGACCCGCAGATGCCCTGCGGCTCAACGTCGCCGATCACAACTAGCTCGAGATTATCGGGGGTCATCTTCACGATCTCGATCGCCCCCGGCGCAGCGCGCATGCCGCAGCGGATCGTCGCTGCCTCGAACGCCGGACCGGCAGGCGCGGCCGTAGCTATCAGGCGATCGCAGTTGCCGACCACGAGCTCGCAATTCGTGCCTACGTCCAGGAACAACCGCACCTGTGAGTCACGGTCCATCCCCGAAGCGCAAAGACCGGCGACAATGTCGCCGCCCACATAAGCGCCGACGGAGGGAAAAATCACTGCGCGAGCACGCTCGTGCACTTCCACGCCGACTTGCCTCGCGAGGATCTCGGGAAAGGTTCGCGTCGACAAGATGAACGGGGCCACACCGAGTGGTCCGGGGTCGATTCCCAACACGATATGGGTCATGGTCGCGTTGCCGGCAAGGGCGATCTCATAGACCTCACCGCGCGTCGCGCCGGCCTCTTCGCACACCGCGAGCGCCAGCTCGTCAAGCGAATCCTGGGCCAGCCGGCAGAGCCGTTCGAGGTTCCTGTCGTCGGTCATGACAGCACTGATACGGGTGATCACGTCGGCTCCGAAGCTCTGCTGCTTGTTGAGCATCGACTGCACCGCGAGCGACTCGCCCGTCGTGAGATCGAGAAGCGTCGCGACGACAGTCGTCGTTCCGAGGTCGAAGGCGATGGCGAAGATGCGGTCGCTCGTATCTCCTGGCTCGACGTCGATCAACACGTCGTCGACGATTACCGCAGTCACCTTGAAGTCGCTCGCCCGCAGTGCGCGGCCCAACTTGCGCAACACGTACAGATCCGCCCGCACCTCGAGGTCTTCGAGCGCGGAACACAGGCGCTCGATATCGGTCGTCTGGTCCGACAAGCTCGGTTCGTCCAGCTCCACGTAGCGCTTCTGCACCGCCGGGCGGAGCATCACGTTCCGCTTCACCCCGACCGTCGCCGCCTTCGGTCGGCGCTCGAGCGCTGGCACCTCGACCCGGAGGTCGGTCAAGACCTGGACAGAGCAAGCCAGCCTCCATCCGGCACCGAGCTCGTCGGCCGAGAACGCCCGCGTGTCCGACTCCGATACAGCAACGGGGTCGAGCACTTTGACCTTGCACTTGCGGCAGGTCCCGTGACCTCCGCATGTGGAGTCGATGGCGATGCCGTTCCAGCTTGCCGCGTCGAACAGCATGACACCCGAAGGGATCCGGACCCTGAGCCCGCTCGGCTCGAAGACGACATCGAAACGGCCCCGACCCCTGGTGGCGGACTGGTCGCTCTCGAACGAGCGGGGGACGGCCATCTCGTCCAGGCTCGGAACGGCCTGTCCGGCTCGTTGGCCGGTCATGGCCGAGAGCCGCGCTGCAAGAGTGAGCCGAAGGCCGGACCGGACACATCCGGGCGGCCCGGCCCCAACCTGCTAGGCCGAGGTGACGGCACGTCTGCGAGCGAGCAGCTCCCTCACGCGGCTCACAGCGCCGGAGGCGTCGGAGGCGTAGGCGTCCGCGCCAACGGCGTCTGCATAGTCCTGGGTCACAGGGGCGCCGCCTACGACGACGATCACCTGGTCTCGCAGTCCGGCCCTGTCGAGCGCTTTGATGTTCTCTTTGAACATCGGCATGGTCGTGGTAAGGAACGCCGAAAAACCAACGACGTCCGCGCGGTGCTCGCGCACTGCTTCCACGAAGCGCTCAGGGGCAACCTGCACGCCGAGATCGACGACCTCGAACCCGGCGCCCTCGAGCATGATGTTCACGAGGTTCTTGCCGATGTCGTGCACATCGCCCTTCACTGTGCCCATCACGAAGGTCCCGACCGGCTCCACGCCCGTGGCGGCCAACAGCGGCCTGAGCACTTCAAGAGCCCCGGCCATCGCCCGCCCGGCTACGAGCATCTCCGGGACGTAGAAGTCACCGCGTTCGAAGCGCTCCCCCGCCTCCTCGAGGGCGGGGATGAGAGCCCCGAACAACATCGTCTCCGGCTTGATGCCCATCTCGAGACCGGCATTCGTGAGCTCGAGCACTGCGGCAGGCTCGCCCGCCAGAGCGGCGTCGTGCATCTGTTTGAGCAGCTCGTCTTCGTTCATGCTGCACCTTCTCTCTGGTCGCCAGCCGAGCGACAACGACAGGGCACCGACCCCGGTGATGCGCTCCCGAGGGACTGCGCAGCAACGCGGCCATGTGAGACACAGTTCTACTGTGTGACTCTAAGACGTGTACAAACGTCAGGCGAGTGGAACGAGGTGGCGATGTTCGTCAACAAGATGGCACGGTACGAGCTTCTGACTCCCGACGCGATCGAGGTCATCGAGCGCGGCTGGCGCCGCATCGTCTCCGAGATCGGGGTGCAGTTCGCCAAACCCGAGGCAGTGGAGCTCTTCCGCCAGTCGGGCCAGAGCGTCGAGGGCGAGACCGTCCGGCTGGATCCGGAGTTCGTGCTGGAACAGGTCCGCAAGGCCCCGCACGAGTTCGACGTGCAGGCCCGCAACCCCGAGCACTCGGTTCACATCGGAGGCGACCACATGGTCTTCTCCTCGGTGTACGGACCGCCGTTCGTGAGGGAGGGGAACCTCCGCCGGGACTCGACGATGGCCGACTTCCGCAGGTTCTCGATGCTGACCCAGGCCTTCCCCGAGATCGACACGGCGGGCGGAGTGATCTGCGAGCCGAACGACCTGCCGCTGGAAACGCGCCACCTCGACATGATCCTGGCCAAGCAGACCCTCACGGACAAGTTCTACTTCGGCGACGTCATCTCGGGCCCGAACGCCCTCGACACGCTCAAGATGACCGAGATCCTCTTCGGCGGCCGCGAAGCGATCGAGAAGACGCCCGCGACGATCGCGTCCATCAACTGCAACTCACCGCTTCGTTGGGACGACCGGATGCTGGACGCGCAGTTCGAGTACAACCGCGCCAATCAGGCGGTCGTGCTCACTCCGTTCCTGCTCATGGGGGCCATGTCCCCCGTCACCGTACCGGCTGCCCTCGTCCAGCAATTGGCAGAGGCACTGTCGGACATCGCCCTCACCCAACTGGTCCGCCCTGGGTGCCCGGTCGTGCTCGGATCGTTCCTGTCGAACATCGACATGCAGACCGGCGCTCCGTGCTTCGGGACACCGGAGTCGGTCATCGGCATCTTTGCCACCGGTCAGCTCGCGAGGCACTTCGGTCTGCCATTTCGTACGGGAGGGGGCCTGACCTCGAGTCAGACCCCTGACGCCCAGGCCGGCTACGAGTCGCTCATGACCATGCTGCCGACGTTCCTGGCCGGAACGAACATGGTCATGCAGGCCGCGGGCTGGCTGGAAAGCGGGCTCGTCAGCAGCTACGAGAAGTTCATCATCGACATCGAGCTGATCCGGGTCCTCCTCGAGGCCTTCACGCCGCTCGAGATCGACGAAGCCTCGCTCGCCTTCGATGCGCACCTGGAGGTAGGACCCGGGGGGAACTTCCTCGGAGCCGCGCACACGATGCAGCACTTCCGCGACTGCTTCTACCACCCACTTCTGTCGTCATCGATGAACTTCGAGCGCTGGACCCGCCAAGGAGCCTTGGACGCGAGCGCCCGCGCGACCGCGATCTACGGAAAGACGCTCGAAGAGTACAAAGAGCCACCCCTCGATGACGCCGTCCGCCAAGAACTCGAGGACTTCGTCAATCGCAGGCGCGCCGAATTGGCAGACTGAGCAGCCTCTCCACCGTCCGGGCGTAGTGCAGCGGTCGAGGCGACCGCTGCACTGCCCACCGGTCGTTGTCAGTCGCCGCCGTAGAACGGGTTCTTCACTGCGTCCCGTTCCGCCACGAGGCGTGCGGCCGCCTCCGCAGGCCTGCCGTTGACGCACATCGCGACCGCCTTGCCTACGGCCTCGCGGGCGGCGTGGCGCACCGCGGTCTCGTCGCTCGCCTGCTTGTCGATCCACACCGACACAAAGACGATCAGATCCTGCGTCGCTGTAATTAGGCCGGCCGCGACCGAGTCGAGCACGCCTTGGCCGATGCCGAGCTGGGTGGCACCCGAATGCAGGGTGTCGATCTGGTCGTTCACGGTCGTCGTCTTGTTCATCATCAGGGTCGGCGGCCAGATGGGCTCGTAGTGCCGGTAGCCCTTCTCTTCGGTTCCGACACAGCAGAGCACCGGCATGTGTCCGGGCGTCGGGTGAGCCCACATGCCCGTGGCCGCCGCGGCGGTGGGACTGCCTCGCCGTGCCAACACGACGTTCACATGACATCCATTCGGCGAGAAGCCACCCCAGCCCTCACCTATACGGCCGTCAAGATCCTCCAAGTTCATCGCACACTCCCTCTGCTCGCGTGGACACGGCAACCAGCCTTCATGAGAACGAGTGCGACGCGCAAAACCTCGCCCGAAAGTGTGATCTCCGACCGGCGATCGGCGAACGACGCCGCCGTCGTGGCGATCGGGGTAGACGACGACCTGGAGGAGGCCGAGTCGACGATGAGGCATTACGTAGTGAGGCAAATGCCAGCCTCGACGGGCACTCGCTCACCGGGATCATCACGCAAGCCGATACCGCCAACTCGCTAGGCGAACAACGACATGACCGTCCCAGGTGACTCGGTGATCCTGGGTGCGACAAAGCAGCAGCGGGTTTCGCAGGAAAGGCCAAACGTCGGCTCGGTGTTGATTGAGGAAGGCTGTTGTAAGTACAGCTTGGTTGATCGTGGTCGTAGTTGTGGTGGTGAGGGCCCGGACGACCTTGGGCGTAGGCGTCGACCGGCTGCGTAGGAACCGAGGCTTGCGAGAACGGTCCGGTCCCGATGCGACCGCGCGGTGTCTGCCTCGGGCAGTCCGCGTCAAGCTAGGACTGATCTGCGGCAACGGGTCGGAAACGGCACTGGATCCCTTTACGAGCTCTCAGTACTGCCCAAAGCACCGCGACGAACAGGACTGGCGTAAGTGCAGGCGGGACTACGCTGCATGAAGCTTTGACCGGCGAGGACTTCGGCTACTACGTCGAATACGGCACACCACGGGTCCTGGCGTGCCATGAGCAGCGACTTTGTCCACCAAGGCGAGAGTTGCAACTTCCGCCACCGCCGCCATGGGGCTCCTTCGCTCGACCTAGCTCCTGAAAGCTTCGTGATCTTCGCCCAGAACCATGACCAGATAGGAAACCGCCCGAAAGGTGATCGCCTCGTGACCACAGTCTCATCCGAGCAGGCAAAACTCGTTGCCGCGGAAGCGGTGCGTGCGGGTCGGGCCGCAAAGTTCGCCTCTTTGGCTGCCCAGGGCCAGTTGTTCGACCCGGCCGCGGAGTCCACATCTGCCACTACGCGCATCGACCGGTCGCTATGCCACGAGGGCGAGCACCTCGCTTTGTTCGAGGTCTACCGCGACTCATTACGCTGCGCCAGAAGGACCCGGCGCTGGCGCACTCAGCGCGAGGGGACGCCCAAGCTCAGGCCGAAGCGAGCGTGGTCACTTTGGTTCGTACTCGTCCCGAGGACACAGTCGTGAGCCTTCTCAACCTCACGGGCCATGATTCCGCCGGGGCGCTGCCGAGCGCCGGCCATAGGCCAGCGGACATCGGTGCCTCGCCGCGGTGGAGAAAGCTATTGGATCCCAGGGCCGCCGAGAAGAAACCGGCCGATCCGGTGAACCTTGGGCCCTGGGAGTTCGCCGTCTACCTCCGGAGCCCGCAAGGAGATGACGAGAAGGGAGTCGCACGATGAGGGTCTGGCCTGGCGCCCCGCTCCCCCTCGGCGCCACATGGGACGGCGAGGGGGTCAACTTCTCGCTGTTCAGCGAACACGCCGAGGGAGTCCAGCTGCTGCTGTTCGACGAGGAAACCGCGAGCAGTCATTCGAACGCGATCAGTCTCAATGAGCAGACAGACAACATCTGGCACGCGTATCTGCCTGATGTGCGACCCGGTGCCCTATACGGCTACAGGGTGCTCGGTCCCTACGAACCGGAACGGGGACATCGCTTCAATCAGAACAAGTTGCTGATCGACCCGTATGCGAAAGCGGTGAGCGGACCGATCCGCTGGAGCGACGACCTGTACGGATACGTGGTGGGCGACATGCGCGAGGATCTCTCCTTCGATTCGCGTGACTCGGCGGGAGCCATGCCCAAGAGCGTCGTGGTGGACCCGGCCTTCACTTGGCAGGACGACTGCGCCCCGAACACCCCTTGGAACAAGACGGTCATCTACGAGGTTCACGTACGCGGCATGACAATGAGGCACCCCGGGGTGCCCGAGCACCTGCGCGGGACCTACCTCGGGATGGCCTCGGACGCCGTCATCGACCACCTGCTCGGCCTCGGCGTCACGGCTGTCGAGCTGATGCCGGTTCACCAGTTCGTCGCCGATCGTCGACTTGTCGAACGGGGTCTAACCAATTACTGGGGCTACAACTCGATAGCGTTCCTGGCCCCCCATGTGGGTTATGCGACTGGCGGGCTCGGCCAGCAAGTGAGTGAGTTCAAGTCGATGGTGCGCACTCTGCACCGCGCGGGCATCGAAGTGATCCTCGACGTCGTCTACAACCACACCGGTGAGGGCAACCAGCTCGGGCCCACGTTGTCGCTGCGAGGCGTCGACAACTCGCTCTACTACCGACTCAACCCCTCAGACCCGCGCTATTACGTCGACTACACGGGGACCGGCAACAGCCTCAACATCCTGCACCTGGGACTTGTCACAGACAGCCTGCGCTACTGGGTCACCGACATGCACGTGGACGGCTTCCGCTTCGACCTCGCACCGGTTCTGGCACGGGGGTACGAAGGCGGGCACCCGAGCGCTTTCTTCGAGATAATCCAACAAGACCCGGTGCTGTCGAAGGTCAAGCTGATCGCCGAACCCTGGGACGCCAGCCCCGACGGCTATCAACTGGGGCGCTTCCCCACCGGCTGGGCCGAGTGGAACGGAGCATTTCGCGACTGCGTCCGGCGTTTCTGGCGTGGCGACCCGGGTGTCGTGCCCGAGCTCGCCTCCAGGCTCAGCGGCTCAGGCGACATCTATGTGCCCAGCGGCCGGCGCACATACGCAAGCGTCAATTTCGTCACATGTCACGACGGCTTCACCTTGACAGACCTCGTCAGTTACAACGACAAGCACAATGAGGCCAACGGTGAGGAGAACCGCGACGGCACCGACGCCAACTTCAGCTCGAACTGGGGAGTGGAAGGGCCGAGCGACGCCTTACGGATCCAGCGTGCTCGTGACCGCATGAAACGCAACCTGCTCGCGACATTGTTCTTCTCCCAGGGCGTGCCCATGCTGCTCGGGGGCGACGAGATTGGACGCAGCCAACAGGGCAACAACAACGCCTACTGCCAGGACAACGAGGTCAGCTGGTTCGACTGGGACATCGGCGAGACCGGTTGGGACATGTACCAGTTCGTACGCGATCTCATTGCGGTCATGCAGAACAACCCGATCCTGCGTCGGCGCGCCTTTTTCACCGGCGAGGTTCGCTCGGGCCAGCACACCAAGGACGTCACGTGGGTCAGACCCGACGGTGCCGAAATGACAGACGCGGACTGGTCCGAGCCAGACCGGCGGAGCATCGGCATGCTCATGTTGGGTCAGGCCGCCGACGAGGTGGACATCAGGGGCCGCTCGGCGTCGGGTGACACCTTGTTGTTCTTACTGAATGCAGGCTGGCGAGCCCGCTCCTACACTCTGCCGCGAATGGAGGTGCCCGGCCGGTGGGAAGAGGTCCTGAACACAGCCCACCCGGGGCCATGGACACGCTTGATACGTAACGAGGTCGTGAGCCTGACCTCGCACTCGTGTCTGCTCCTTCGCCATAACGAACGACTCAAGGTATGACAAGAAGCGCTCCCGAATCGACTTCCGGATGCAGCTCACGGGCATCGGCTTCGCCGGGTCCCGCCCAGGTCCCCTATGTGAACGAGCTCGAGGAACTTCTCGGCGCACTGCCCTCGCACGGCATGAGGCTGCTCGACGGCCGGCGTGCTGTCGGCTAGGACGGCGGCATGAAGCTCATCTGGGCCTGCCGCCGATAGATGCGCCGGCGACTGAACGGACGGCAGCGGCACGGAGACTGCTTCGCGAAAGGGCCGACGGTGCTCGGGCGATCATGCAATCGCTTCGTAGGCCGCCGCTTGAATGTCCCGGTGAACCTGGGGAGCCTCCGAGGTCTCGAACATCCGCTGTGTCAGCACGATCACGACAAGGTCATGGTTCGGGTCGACGAGCCACGACGATCCGAAGCCGCCGTTCCAGCCGTAGGCGCCACTTGCCAGTACCGACTGGCAGAACGACCATGACCGGCCCACGAAAAAGTCCGGGCCGAGACCGCCGTGCGACTTTTGCGCGTCCGTCAGCTGGTCTGTGGTCATGGCTTGGACGGCCGCGGCCGACAGCACCGGCTCACCACCGCGGAGCAGCATGCGGGCAAAGGCCAGGAGATCATCGACTGTGGAAACGAGCCCGGCGCCGCCGTCCTCAAAAGCCCGAGGATGGCTCCAAGAGCCGTCTGGCTCGTCCCACACCACAAGCCCGCCGTCACTCGGCCGGTACGCAGTCGCCAGACGTTCGGTCTCGGTGGTGAAAAACGCCGTGTCGCGCATGTCGAGCGGGTCGAAGACCCGCGTGAGCAAGACCTCGCCGAAACGCTCCCCTGCCGCGCGCGCCAGCAGGACTCCGAGGACAGCAGCACCGGTGTTGTAGAGCCAACGTTCACCCGGCTGGGCAAGCAAGGGAAGCGAGCCGAGGTTGGTGATCCAGGTGTCCGGATCCGGCTGCACGTCCGGTTGCGGTGACCCGAGCGTCGACAACCGCAACGCCTCGGCCGCCTCCACAACCGGCCAGGGCCGCGGCGAGACGAACATCTCCAGCGCCGCGCCGAAGCCGAACGTGAAGGTGAGCAGATCTCGAACGGTGATGGCGCGCCTGGCCGGCACCGTGTCGTCGAGCGGTCCGTCCATGCGCCGCAGCACCCGGCGCGAGGAGAGCTCTGGTACCAGGCGGTCCACAGGCTCATCGAGGTCGATGAGCCCCTCTTCGACAAGAGCCAGGGTCGCCGCGGCAGTAACCGGCTTTGTCGTCGAGGCGATCCGGAAGATGGAGTCGCGGGCCACCGGCGCCCCTGCGATCGTCAGGGCTCCCAGAGCCTCCACATGCACCTCGTCGCCTCGTGCCACCAACGCGACGAGACCCGGGACAAGCTCTTCGCCGACGTTGTTGGCAGCCGCAGCGTGAATCCGCTCGCGCCCTGCCGCCGTGAAAGCGTCAGCCACCGACAACTCGAGGATTCTCCACGAGCGCGGCGTCCGGGCGAACCCACAAGAACGGGCGGCAATCGTGCCTAAGGCTCATTGCGCGCCACGGCCTGACTTGTGCAGCTTGAACTCGGCACCTGCTGGGTCAGTCACCCCGGCTAGGCGGCCGTACGGGGTGTCCTGGGCGTCCGCCACCACAGAGCCACCGAGGGCTTTGACCCTGGCGACGGCCGCGTCCACGTCGTCGACGTCCCAATAGACGGACCAGTGGGACGCCGTGCCCTCAGGGAGGAAGCCAGAGGCGTCCATGATCCCCGCCAGCTCACCGTCGCCGCGCGGGTCCCGCATGACCGTGTAACGGAACTCGTCGCTTTCACCGACCGGGCTGGTGTCCCAGCCGAACACCTCGCGATAGAAGGCAACGGCGCCGGCATAGTCGCGTGTGAGCAGCTCGAACCAGCCCGGGGCTCCGTGCTCGTCCAAGACGGTGAAACCCGGGAAGGTCCCTGCTTGCCAGGCACCTAAGCCCGCCCCCGTGGTGTCGACGAGAACCGACTGGATGCCGAGATCGGCCACGGCCATGGTGGGAAAGATGATCTGAGCGCCTGCAGCCTCGGCTTTCTCGACGGTCTTCGCCATGTCATCGGTGGCGAGGTAGACCTTCCAGGAGTTGTCCGCAGGCATGTCGCCCATGTCACCCATGCCTCCTGCCACCGGAACGCCCTGGCGGGTGAATATAAAGTAGCCGCCGAACTCGGGGCTCGGCTCCTCGGCCTGCCAGCCGAAGAGCTCGCTGTAGAACCTGCGGCTCCCCTCGACATCGGAGGTCCATAGATCGGTCCAACAGGGCGCTCCGGCGGGGGCTGTCTCACGCTTGGTCATTGCTGCTTCTCCTTTCGTCCGGAGATCGGACAACTGCTCTGACGGGCCGCCGGCGCAAAGGTCATCGGTCCTGCGAGGATAGGGGGCCGGAACCGGGACAATGACGCCTTCATGGTGGGAGTTGTCCTGGGTGGGTCGATGAGATCACCTCGCACGGGACGTCAAGTTCTTGATGGGTCCGATACGGCTGTGGTGCAGGGTCACCCTCATCGGCCCTGACGGCACCGAACTGGCGTGGTGCGAACTCGCAGGCCCGGGAGCCCCCGACTTGGCGGCCGTAGACCAGGTGGCACGCCTGGCTCTTCTGGCGCGACGTCTCGAGGGGCATATCGCCGTAAGGGATGTCTCGTCTTCACTAAGGGAGCTCCTCGAGCTCGCCGGCCTACCTGTCGAGATGGAGGGGCAGGCCGAACTCGGGAAAGAGACGCTCCGGATCCAACAGGGCGAGGAAGAAGCTCATCCGGGCGATCTTGCCCCTGGAGATCTCAAGCACCTGTAGCGCCCAGGGTGAGTGACCACCTGCCGGGTCGGGCCGGTACTGCCCGAACGCGGGGCAGCCGTTGGCAGAGGTGCGCACCAAGAGCGAGCCCCGGCACTCGCTCGGTCCCGGCTCGACCATGAAGCGCCCTATGTCCGCCGCACCTTGGATCCACATGGCAAAAGGCGGCATCGACTGCACGGCGTCCTCGTGCAGCAATGTCACCAGGCGATCGATGTCGTAGCTCTCGAAGGCCGCCACGTAGCGCTCCAACAGCTCCGCCTCGTCGTCTCCGAGGGTCTTGTGTCCACCTCCGGACTGCAGACCGGCAAGTGTGGCCCGCGCCCGTTGCAGAGCGCTGTTGACAGCCGGCACGCTCGTGTCGAGGAGCTCGGCTGCCTCGGCCACCTGCCAACGGAGCACCTCGCAGAGAATCAGCGCGGCGCGCTGACGGGCGGGAAGGTGCTGGAGGGCGGCGACGAAGGCAAGGCGGATCGACTCGCGGTACTCGGTGATCTCCGCGGGATCTGCCGTCTCGGGAGCGACGCGGGCGTCGGGAACCGGTGTCACCCACTTGGCTTCAGGAAGCATCGGGCCGAGGAAGGATTCTTGCGGCGGCGAGGACGGGCCCATCTCCATCGGCAGCGCCCGGCGCTGGACGTTGCGGCGCATGTCGATGCACACGTTGGTGGCGATGCGATAGAGCCACGTGCGCACACTTGACCGCCCTTCGAACCGGTCCGCGTTGCGCCAGGCCCGCAGCATGGTCTCTTGAACGGCGTCCTCGGCTTCGAAGCCGGAGCCGAGCATCCGATAGCAGTACCCGGTCAGCTCCCGACGGTACGGCTCCAGGTCCTCCTCGGCCAAATGGTCAGAGCGCACAGCCACGGCACGGGATGCTAACGGGGACACCTCGAGCACCGTTTCAGCCATCGAAAGTTTGACGAACCGCACGAGCGGAATTCATCACCGGACGCTCGCCGTAGTGACGCGGGCACCCGCCGGGGTGCCGGCGGCCCAGTGCCGGATTCCAGGTCCCCGACGCCTGACAGCCTCATCCGCCCGTCTGTATACCGTGAACCCATGACGATGCTCCCCGATACGGAAGGATCCTCGTGAGTGACCGCTCCTGTGTCGTCGTGATCGGGGCGGGATTCGGCGGTCTGGCCGTCTGCGAGGCCCTCGCAGGCGAACAGGTCGACGTCGTGCTCGTCGACCGTCATAACTACAACACTTTCCAGCCGTTGCTCTACCAGGTAGCGACAGCAGGCCTGAACCCTGGTGACATCGCCTACCCGATAAGGGCCTACACGACCCGTCACCCGCACATTCGTTTTCGCCAGGACGAGGTCGTCACAGTCGATTTCGCTGCCCGAAGCGTCAAGTGCTCCCAGGGTCCGACGCTCACCTACGACTTCCTCGTGCTCGCGGCAGGCGCAGGGACCACGTACTTCGGTGTTACGGGAGCCGAGGAACACACCAAGGCGATCTACACCATGGAGGACGCCATCGCCGTTCGCGACATGGCCCTCGCAAGCGTCGAACAGGCCTCGTCGCACGGAGCCGAAGAGGGCGATCTGACTGTGGTCGTGGTCGGGGGCGGCCCTTCGGGCGTGGAGATGGCCGGCGCGCTCGCCGACCTGCGCCAGATGGAGCTCAACACCCGCTACAGCGAGCTCGACTCGTCGCTCTCGCGCATCGTGCTCGTGGAACAACAAGACCGCCTGTTGGGCGCGTTCCATCCCAAGCTCGGCGCGTACGCCCGGCGGGTGCTCCAGCGACGCGGCGTCGAGATTCGCTGCCACGAGAGCGTGAAGCAGGTGCAGTCGGATCGTGCCGTGCTCGCCTCGGGCGAGGTCGTACCCTGCCGGCTCGTGATCTGGGCAGCCGGAGTCGGCCCCTGCGCACTGACCGAGGCGCTCGAGCTCCCAAAGGTTCAGGGACGCGTCGAGGTCGATGATGACCTTCGTGTCAAGGGCTTCGACGAAGTGTTCGCCATCGGCGACATGGCGGCGGCACGCTCGGGGGGCGAGGCACGTGCCCTCCCCCAGCTCGCACAGCCTGCAATTCAGGAAGGTCGGTTGGTCGGAGACCAGATCCGACGGCTTCTCGCCGGCGAGAAGACAGTCCCTTTCGAGTACCACGACAAGGGGATCATGGCCACAATCGGACGCCGGGCCGCCGTCGCGGAGCTGCGCAACGGCCTGCGCCTGCGGGGGACGCCGGCCTGGTTGGCCTGGCTCGGCCTTCACATCGTCTTCCTCGTCGGGGTCCGCAACAGGACATCTGTGCTCGTGAACTGGGCGTGGCGATATCTGTCGTGGCGTAGAGGACCGAGGGTGATCGCAGGCGGTTGACAGGGAACCGGAGGTGCCCGGGCGCCCGCTCATCCGACTCGAGGTGACCACCCACATCGGAGGGCTGTCCCGCGCGCGTTCGGACACCCGGTGTCAGTGGCCCGCCGCCGTCACCGGGCCCCGCCCAAGGTCATAGGCGGCGCGATACTCACGGGGGCTGACACCAGTCAAGACTCGGAACCGCCGGTTGAAGTTCGACAGGTTCCGAAAGCCGCAGCGGAAGGCGACGTCGGCGACATTTGCCTCAGTCTCGATGAGCAGCTGCCGTGCCGCGCTGATCCGTACGGCCGTCAGATATCCGGTGAAGGTCTTGCCGGTGCTTCGTCGGAAGATCCTGCTGAAGGCGGCCGGCGACAGCGCCGTGATCTCAGCAACCGCTTCCCGACTGAGGTGCTCGGAGAAGTGTTCGCTGATATGGCGGCGCGCGGCGTTGATTCGGTCCCGGGTCACCTTGTCCAGCGCAGGTCGGAACACGCCGCTCGTCAGGGGTCTCGCCGGGGTGTGAGCAAGGGCGACAAGGACGCCGAGCAGGTCGACGGTTCGTTCGTCAGGTGAGCGTTGGCCGAGGTGCCCAAGGTCGTGCTTGATCGCCTCTGTGCCCTCGCTTGGAAACGCCAGGCCCCGATCGGCGTTCTTTAGTAGATCAGCGACAAGGCCGAACTCCGGCCTGCTCCAAAGCTCTGCGCCGAGAAAGTCGATAGCGAACTGCAGGACAATTGCTTCCTGCGAGGCCTCTCCCGCGGCGCTGTGTTCGCACGAGCTGTCCGTGCCACTCGAAAGAGAAGGACGCTTCGCGACGGATCTCGTACTTCCACGACGTCGGGCCCTCGGTCTCGACGTGCTCGAAACTGGCGCGCACCTGATGAGGTTACCTGTCGCCTCGGGCGGGCTGATCACAAGAGTACCGGTTCTGGTCACCAGTGACGTAGCGACACCGGCTCGGGCACCCGATACTCGGGGCCAGCCGACAAGACCTTGGGGGGACCGATGCAAACACCAATGACCGGAGACGCCGACCTCAGCGGGCCGTACCAGCTCGGGGAGAACGACCGGGCCAACTTCGCCCGGGATGGCTTCGTACACCTGAAGGGCGTCCTCGACGGCGGCGTCGTCGACCTGTACGAGCCGGAGATCACATCGAAGGTGATCGAACTGAACACCGAGCATCTGCCCTTGGAAGAGCGCTCAACCTACGGGAAGGCATTCCTGCAGGTGATGAACCTGTGGCGCCACAGCGACATCGTGCGCGATTTCGTCTTCTGCCGCCGCCTCGCGCGTATAGCGGCGGAGCTCCTCGAAGTACGTGCGGTACGGCTCTACCACGACCAGGCTCTCTACAAAGAGGGCGGCGGGGGCATAACTCCCTGGCACGTCGATCAGTACTACTGGCCCTTGTCCTCCCCGCTTACCTGCACGGCCTGGGTCCCGTTGCAAGACACGCCGCTCGAAATGGGTCCGCTGATCTTCGCTGCCGGCACTCACCGGAACCCGCCGGAACTGGGGCTGGCGATAGGCGATCAGTCGCAGGAGTACTACACGGCCTGGGTCGCCCGCGAAGACGTCCGGGTCGTCGAAGAGCCCTTCGATCTCGGGGACGTGAGCTTCCACTGCGGCTGGATCCTGCACCGAGCAGGTGTGAACAGGACCTCGACGCCTCGTCGAGTCATGACGATCATCTACATGGACGCCGACATGACCGTGCAGGCACCGACGAACGATGACCAGTACGAAGACCTCGAGTTGTGCCTGCCCGACCTAAAGCCGGGAGAGCTCGCTGCGAGTCCTCTCAACCCGGTCCTATACGACAGCGAGCTCGGCTGAGCCGGTAGCTCAAGCCGCGCGCATTGGCATGCGAGTCGGCGGTGCAAAAGAGGATTGCGACTTCCGGCGCCACCGTCGACGCTTTCACGGGAGCAGACGGTGGGTGGTGCAGCGAAGCGCAGCCAGGCAGGCAGCAAACCCCTCGGCGTAGCGGACGCCACACTGCTGGCCCCGAAAAGCGCTCACGGTCTTCATCTGTTCCACGATGTCACCGTCGTCGTGGTCCTTGATCCACGAGAGCTGGCTCTCGTGCGCCCTGAGCATGGCTTCTTTGGTCTCCATCACCTCGGTGATGTCGACGAACTCGGTCGGGACGAAACCTAAGCCCGCAACCGTGTCCATGTAGTAGATCGGCGTCACCTTGTCGTGGACCGGCCTCTCGGTCACGACGAGTGGGACCGTGGCGAGGAAACTGGTGTCGAAAACCAACCTCGAGGTCTCGTTGTGATCGGTGTGGTAGTCCGCCGGCGAGTGGGTGATGATCACGTCAGGCCGGGCGTCGCGAATGAGGTCGACGAAGAGACTGCGTTGTGCCCGATCGCTGGCCAGCACCTCGCCGTCGGACAAGCCGAGGTTGATGTGCGTCGCGCCGCAAATCTCGGCTGCGCGCTGAGCCTCGCCTGTTCGAATAAGTCCTATCTCCTGCGAGGTGTGCACGTAGCTGCCCTTGTTGCCGTTCGCCGCATGGCACATCACGACCTCATGGCCCTCTCGAACGAACCGAGCGAGAGTGCCTCCGCAGAGCGTCTCGAGGTCATCCGGATGCGCACCCACCGCCAGTACCCGCACTTCACACCTCCTCGCGAACGGGAACAGCCTTTCGACAGCGTCCCCATGTGCCATCTTGGCCCCGCCCGCTGACTTAGGTCGAGTCGGCGGAACGTCACCGGCCCACGAGAACAGCTCGACTCGGGCTGTGATCCACGTGCCGGGCCGTCGGCACAAGTCGCTGCCGCCACCGGCTTGACCAATTAGCATCTGGCTGCAATCTATTTCAGTCTGAATCTTATTAGGTTCTCGCGGGGTGGTGTCAACTCGGGACCGCCCTGGGCGCGAGCGCTCGCGATAGGCGCAGCGTCGCGAACCGGAGGTTGGACGTACGAGCACCGGGGAAAGCCCACAAGCGCCTCGACGGTCAACTGGCGCGCAGATGAGGGATGGTTTGAGGTCCCTCCGGGAGCACACAACAGGTCGCCTGCGGTCCGATCCGCGCCAGCTCGGTGGCGACGACGGCACTGATGTCGCAAGCTTGCTCCAGATGGGCGAGCTCGAGCTCGGCTCGAGAAAGACCTTCGCAGTGGACCGCCACCCGCGCCTGGGTTTGCACGCGCGTCAGCATCTGGACCTGCCACTGGTCAGGCTCGGTCGTGCGACCGGCGGGACCGGCGAGCCGGGCTTCATCTGGCAAAGCCTCGGTGAGCAGCCTGCGGAAACCGCCGAAGTCCGGAAAGCCGTCGCGGCATTCCGAGGCCACGATGACGAGCCCCCCGCGCTTGACGACCTCGGCCGCCGCCGACATGCCCTTCACCGACTGATAGAGGTTCTGGTCGAGCGGAAAGCCGCCGTTGGTCGTGACGACGACGTCGAAGCGGTGCGGCACCTCGACCATCGCCGAGGCACGAGATGCCCGCACCGCGGCCGCGTGCATGGCGAACAATTCACCGGCGAAGGCGTCGACGATCTGCTGATCGCGGTTGAGCACGACGTCGAAGGCGAAATCGACACCTGTCGCGGCGGCGATCGCACGGATGTCGGCGTGCACCGGGTTGTCTTCGAGAACGCCCCAGGTCGCTCGAGGGTTCGCGATCCGAGGCGCGTCGTGGAGCACGAGGACGGTCTCAAGGCCGGCAAGGCCGGGTGCGACGAGCTTCGGACCGCCCGAGAAGCCAGCGAAGAAGTGCGGCTCGACAAAACCGGTGGTGACCCGAATATCGGCCTCGACGAAATGGCGGTTGAGCAGCACTGGGACCCCATCGCCGTGAATGCCGAGAGCGACCAGCGAAGAGCTGTCACGGGCGTCGTGGTTGATGACCCGCAGCCGAGCGAGAATCTCGCTGCCGAGCATCTTCTCGAGTTCGAACTCGGTGTTGGCGCGGTGCGTTCCGGTGGCAACGAGCACAGTCACGTCCTTGTCGGCGACGATCCCCTTCAGCTCGTCGAGAATCGCACGCACCATGAGCTCGCGCGGCTGTGGACGCGTCCCGTCACAGATTGCGATCGCAATGCGCGAACCGGGCGCGACGAGGTTCGCGAGCGGAGGCCCGGCAACGGGAGTGCGCAACGCCCGTCGCAAAAGGCCGGCCTGATCCGGGGCCGCCGCCTGGAACCCAGGTTCGATGACGACACTCGAATCCGGCAGCTCGACCACAAGCCGGCCAGCACCGTAGGGGAGGCTGACCCTCATCCCGGTGCTCCCGCGACTGACCGGAGTCGGGTTGTGCCCGCTGAAGCATCGACACCGCCGGCGGCGACGCGATCACCTGTCACGCAATCCTCCTGGCCGCTCGGGCACGACGCCGGCCGAGACGCCGTGTGAGAGCAAGTTTGCTGCAGCTTGCCGGAGCCTCGCCCGAATGGGCGTCCTCCCTCCGTGGCGTCGAGAGCCCCGCGCCTGAGGTGACGATCGAACCGAGAACGCATCGTCGACGATCTTGCCACGCTGGCTGCTCAGGGGCGGAGATCTCAAGGAGACCCAGGTCGCTGAAGGCGTCTCGACGCAGGCCCGGCGCCTCCTGGGAGCGGATGGGCTTTCCTCTCAATGTGCAATCTATTGCAATGTGAATATTATAGAGACCGTGGCGGCAAGCGCGGCCTCGGCCGGAGGAGAGAAGCGACGTCGCACGAGGTCGTTCAAGAAGGATCCCACCGGCGAGAGTCACCGGATACTTGGGAGTCGGCTACTCCGCACTTGTCGGCCCGAGACGGGCAGATGTGGAGCTCAAGGCCGGGTCGGTCCGCGGAGCACGACTGACCGGGGACGACGGGCGTGAATCAGGGACGAGGAGGACGGATGCGGGCCGGGACAACCAAGCCGGACGGGGCTTTCGTACGCGCCGAAATGGCTGAACAGCCCGAGGTGCTGGAACAGTTGTTGGCTCGGCGCGAGGAGCTCCGGAACGAACTGCGGTCTTTCAGGACAAAGCCGCTCCGTGGAGTGCTGCTCGCAGCCCGTGGCTCATCTGACAACGCTGCCAGTTACGCCCGCTATGTGCTCGAGGCGTCGCTCGGCTGCCCTGCCTCCCTCTCGGCGAACAGCCTGTTCACCCGCTACCACTGCCAAACACGCCTCGACGGCTGGCTCGTCGTCGGAATCAGCCAGTCAGGCGCTACGCCGGAGGTCACCGAGGTCCTAGAGTCCGCGCGCCTGCTCGGGGCGACAACACTTGCCCTGACGAACGACGCCGGCTCGCCTCTCGCAATCGCCGCCGACAGCGTGATCGCCTTCGAGGCCGGAGTTGAAAACGCTGTGCCTGCGACCAAGACCTACACAGCGACGCTGATGTCAGTGGCGCTGGTCGCCGAGGTCATCGGAACCGCACCCTGGGCCCCGGGGGCCCTGGAGGAAATACCTGGGCTCGTGGCCAGCACGCTTCAGTGGACCGAGGACCTCCAGCCGACGGTAGCCCTGCTGGCCAATGGCGCTCCCAGCCTGCATCTCGGTCGTGGCTTTCTCTACTGCGCAGCGCTCGAGTCAGCGCTGAAGATGCGAGAGGCCGCCCGACTGCCGGTGCAGGCCTACTCCATTTCAGATTTCCTGCACGGACCGATCGCCGCCAGTGGGCCGGACACGGTGGCGGTCTGCCACGTGGGCTCCGGGCCGACGCGTGAAGACAGCGAGCTCGCCGCCCATCTGCTTTCCGCACGCAGGGCGAGAGTCGTGGCGATCTCGAGCGACGCTGAGCTCGTCCCCGGGACCGCCGACGCCTCCCCCATCACTGTCGTCCGGGTGCCCGAGCTTGACGAATCGCTGGCTGCGATCGTGCACGCCGTCCGTGGCCAGCAACTAGCGGTCGAGGTTGCACTCGCACGGGGACTCGACCCTGACAACCCGGTGGGCCTCACGAAAGTGACACCCACTTCCTGAACCAGCCGGCACAGGTCGAGGAAAGCCCGGAGTGCCTCCGAGCATGTGCGGCGAGTCCGGTGCTCGAGCGCGACATCACCGGCATCCCGGAGCTCTTCGGAGCGCCCCGCCCCCGATGAAGAGCGCGAGGACGTTGCCATGCGCGACCAGATGAAGGTGAGGCCTGCGAACGCGACGTACCAGCGCCCGAACGACACATCGGATGCCGGCGCCGACCAGAGCACAGCTTGCGCGCCAGAAACAGTTGATCCCACCCTGTCGGCTGCATGAAGCTTCCCTCATGATGAAGTACGGCCTCAACATCCAACAAGGCGCCGCCTTCGACTTCGTGGCTCTCGGTGCCCTGAACCATCGTCTCGACCCGGGCGTGATCCCTTTCCGCAAGGCGACGCAGTGCCGCATCTACGTGAGCGGCGCCGAGTTCAACGTCGCCGCCAACCTCGCCGACTGCTTTGGGCTGCGCACCGGGATGGTGAGCGCCATGGTCGAGTACCCGATCGGGGACTTGATCGCCGAGGGCGTGCGGGCCAAAGGGGTGACGCCGTTCTACAAGTTCTTCGCCCATGACGGCGTGCTGGGACCGAACATGGCGACTGTCTACAGCGATGACGGATACGGGGTGCGGGCCCCGGTCGTGTTCTACAACAGGGCGAACGAGGCGGCCGCAGAGCTGAAGCCGGGAGACTTCGACTGGAGTGAGATCTTCTCCAAAGGCTTGCGCTGGTTCCATAGCGGCGGGATCTTCGCGGCGCTGTCGCAAAGCACGGGCGAGCTCACCATCGAGGCCATGCAAGCCGCCAAGCACGCCGGGGCCGTGGTCTCGTTCGACCTCAACTACCGCCCCAAGCTTTGGAGCGTCCGGGGCGGGCGCGAGCAGGCGGTACCGATATTCAAGCGCATCGTCGAGAACGTCGACGTGCTCGTGGGAAACGAGGAGGACCTGCAGGAAGCTCTCGGCATCCCCGGTCCCGCCGTGGGCCGCGAATCGGCTCTCGACTCGAGCGCCTTCAGCGCCATGATCGCAAGCGTTCTCGACACCTACCCGAAGATCAAAGTGCTGGCGACGACGCTTCGAGAGGTGACCTCGGCCAGCCGGCACCGCTGGGCCGCGGTGGCCTCGATCGACGGCGAGACCTACCGGTCACCGACCTGTGACCTCGACGTGCTCGATCGCGTGGGCGGCGGGGACGGATTCGCGTCGGGCCTCTTCTACGGCCTGTTGACCGGTGAGGAACCTCAGGCCGCGGTCGATCTCGGCTGGGCCCATGGTGCCCTGCTCACGACCTTCCCAGGCGACACGACCATGGCGACGCTCCAGCAGGTGCGGGACCTCGCGACGGGCGGCTCGGCCCGGGTGCAGCGGTGATCGCCGGGTTCGGGTCCTCCACAACGTCTAGGGCCGTAGTGCGAGTGTCGGTCTCCTTTGGCCGGAGCTCCTGTCCCCGAGGCACCTAGGCCCGGACCCCCGGCTGGTCGCCAGACGGTCGGAGCCTGCTTGCAAGAAAATCAAACGCCGCTTCTTGCATCTCACGGTCGAACTTGTGCCCACCGTCGTAAAAGGTGCCCACGTAGGCTTGACGATGCCCAGAGCTCGCGTATCTCGCGGCGATCTGTTCGTGGGCGTCTTGCATCCCCTTGAGCGAAAAAAGCTGATCTCCCCGCGTGTACAAGACCATGAGCGGCGTAGGCGCCCTGCACGACGCAAGCTCTGGCCAGTCCCGCCGCTGGCCAAGCCCCGGTGGGAAGAACATCCAGGTGTGCGAGCCTATGTGCCTGTCCAGGAGGCCCTCATAGGTCGTCATCATGCCCACGACTACTGCGGCACCGATGTGCGGCGATACCGCATTGAGCAGAGCCGACCGACATCCGCCGCCCGACAGCCCTATGCAGCCCAGTGACTCGCCCGACACCTCTGGCCTGGATCGTAGGTACTCGAGCGCCACCCGGTCCTCATAGGCGACGATCCCGGCAAGACTGGTTCCGAGCACCGCGCAGTACTTCGCCACCACGTGCTCGTGTCGTGCCGCCAAGCGGTTGTATTCAGCCACGCTCGCGGGAGTGCTCGCGCTGAGGGCATCGGGAGCCGTCCACGGTTCGGGGAGGTCGTCGCCCACTTCTTCTTGCATCAGTCCAATCTCGAAACGCCGGCTCCCCCACAAGAAGGCGTCATGGACGAGGACCGCGAATCCGCGCCGGGCGAGCTCGTTGGCAAACGCGCGACCGTCGTAGAACTGGTGCCGGAACTCGAGCACAGCCTCGTCGGGACCCTCCGGACCATCTGCAATCTTCTCTCGCCCGAGGAACTTGAACCCCCCATGGTCATGGAGGGCCAGAACGCCTGGCAAAGGTGCACTCGCATGCGCCGGACGGAGGAGCCACGCTCGGGTGCGCGGACCATATCCGACCGACCAGGAAAGACTCTCGCCCACGAGCTCGCCTGTCGTCCAGGTGTCCTCGAGTGCTACGTCGATAGGCGGGCTGTCTCCCGAGAACCCGAGCACGTTGCGCACCTCTGCCGGCGTCAACTCGGCCAGGTCCTCGGTCGCCAGTAGTGCCGCCTGGTCCTTCGCGAACGCGACCAAGTCGCTGAAATACCCGAGTCTGCGATACAGCCCCACAGAGCGCCTCCTCCGCCTATTGCCGAGACCAGCTCGACTCGACGCGTAGGCGCCAGCGAACCGCCCCGGGCTTTCTACCGCCCGGCTTTGTGGTCGGCCTGACCACTTGAGTCCTCATCGAGGAACAACGTCGCGTTCGCCAGCTGCCTGAGTATCGAGGCAGGGCAATTGGGCGACACGGGACCGTGCAGCGCCTGCCGCACGGCGTTCGCCTTTCGAACACCCGGTACCACGATCTGGACCAAACGGGCTGACAGCAGTGCCGGGACAGTCAGGGTGATCGCCCTCTCGGGCACCTCTGCAACGGTCGAGAAGTGGCCCTCGACGACCTGCTGCACCCGGCTGGCATCGTCCAGGGATATGAGACGGGTCCAATGCTCGTCCTTGAAGTCCGTCGCGTCGGGCTCGTTGAAGGCGATATGACCGTTCTCCCCTATGCCCATGCAGGTGAGTGCTATCGGCGCCTCTTTCAGAAGCTCCTCGTACCGGTGGCACTCCGCGTCCAGGTCCCGAGCTTGCCCGTTTATGTAATGAACCGTCCCAGGCTGCAACCAGTCGCTCACCTTTTCCTTCAGCCAGCGGGCGAAGCTTGCCGGGTGCGACGAAGCCATGCCTATGTACTCGTCCATGTGAAAGACGGTGACGCTCCCCCAGGGCACCTCTGAGTGCTCCCGGAGGGCTTCCACGAACTCGAGCTGCGAGTTCCCTGTAGCCATGATCATCCGTGCCACACCGTCGTCTCTTAGGGCGCTGCGGAGCGCGTCGGCGGTGTGCTTTGCCGCTTCAGCTCCCATCTCGCGACTGGTTCCGAAGACTCGTACAGTCATCTTCGTATCGCAAGCGGCTGGCTCGTACGATGGTCCTGCGCCGACGTGGCGCTGGTTTCCATGTGGCTCTTGGCTCCCAGTCGTCGATTCCTGGCCGTCTTGAACAGTCCCCATCGCCGCTCACCCCTTCTCTTCAGTCTTTCTGGTACGAGTCCTCCCGGTGCGCCGACCGGTGATGGTGGTCGCGCTGTTCACGGCGTGATGTGCACGCCGTCCACGACGACCCCGCCTATCGCAGGTCCTTCCTCCTGGAAGCGGACGATGCTCACATCTGCCGGCTCGAAACCGAAGCGTCCGCCGACGCCCTCGCGCGCCATTAGCGTCCACGGATTGATCGACGCCAAACGCGCCGCGCGTCTCCAACTCAGTCGTCGCCTCCCTACGAGCGCGACGAGGGCGGGCAACAGAGCCACTGAAGAGCCTGCCAGATAAGGGGTTCCGGGCAGTTCCAGTCTTCGAGACACGTCTCGGCTTGCAAACTCGAGGTTTGGAGTGGCAACCCCGTCGCTTACAAGAATGCTCCGCCCGGCTCCTTTGGCGGCCAGCATGGCGGTGAGCGTGTCGTCGTCCAGATGGTGACCGTCGCCTATGAAGGTCGCGTACAGCTTCCTTTCCGCAAGCTGGGTCCATATGCGGTTCGGATGGCGCGCCAGGATGGCCTCGCATCCATTTCCGAGGTGGGTGGCGCAACGCGCTCCGGCCGACACAGCAAGCTTTATCTCGCTCGGGGTCGCGGCCGTGTGGCCGACGGCCACGACAACGCCCATCTTCCTCAGGGCCTTTATGTACTCGAGGGCCCCGGGGAGTTCCGGCGCAAGTGTGACCATCCCGATGGCGCCTTTGGCGGCTCGTTGCCAGTCCTCGAACTCTCCCAGGTCCGGCGGCCTGACATGTGCAGGATCATGAGCACCCCTCGGGCCCTCGAGGGCGGAGATATGCGGTCCCTCCATGTGAATGAACGGCATCGCGTAAGCCAGCAGAGAGTCCTCTTCTCTAGCTCTCGCAACCACTTCCAGGCTGTTCAGAGTTCGGTCTTGCGGCCCGGTGACTATCGTGGGGCAGAATCGGCAGGTACCGAGCTTCCACTGCGACATTGCGAGCTCTGCTACCTCGGCTGCTGTGATGTCGGGGGAGCTCAGGTCGGACTGCCCCGCCCCGTTGACCTGAAGATCGAACATTCCCGGGATCATGTGCTCGTCGCCGACGGCCGCAGGATCTGCGACCTGCATGAGCCGAGCCGCCCCTCGGCCGAGAGTGATGCTGTAGGTGCGGTCGGTGATCAGTGATCGGGCAACAAGGTCCGGCATGGTTCCATTTCGGTCTGACCTGATGTTCCGGTCACAAGCGGTGGGCTGGCGTGAATCCTACGATGGTCTCGCGCCGGCCGTCTATCTCCGGGTGCTCATGGTTCCGGGCTTTCGACTGGGTCATCGCCAGGCCCTTGGGGGGCGTTTCCTTGCAGGTGCTTTGCACCCTCACCTCAGACTGGACTTGTAAGCGGACGGGAGGCCTGAACACGCGAGCTGTCCTAGGAGCTAAACGGTCCATCCTCCGACACGGCGTGCGCGTCGCCTGGGACGTAGGTGTCGAAGGTCCACCAGCGAGGAAACGATGCCGGAGAATCGACAGACGGCGCTCGCCCGGTTTCGAGCGACTGCCCCTCGGTCGCGGTCGTCAGGGTCCGCTTGGCCGTCCACCTGACGGGTGTGTGTTGGCCGAGGCGGCGCAGAAAGCGAAGCGGCACGATGAGCAATGAGCCCAGCTGCGCGATGGCCGCGGCCATCTCGCTCATACGAAGGTCGGAGGCCCGCTCTTCGGCCTTGGTCCTGGTGCGCTCTAGCTCGTGAAACCTGTGGGCGGGGATCATCTCGCCTCCTTCGTGCTATGGGACGGCTTTCGAAGGCAAGGTACGCAGGCGATGTTCCCGAAACGTTCCCGCCGCCGTCGGAGTTCCCCCGGAACAAGGTGCGACGATGAACCACAAAGCCGGGTGCGCAGCCGCGAACGCTCGTGGCCGAGGTGTTCCTCCTCTGCGACAACCTGGCTTAGAGCGCGGCTCACTTTGTCGCCAGCACGAACCGTGGCCGACTTTCTTGCCGCCAGTTGGGCGTCGACCCCATTGTCGGTCGCCACCGGACCGTCATTCTTGGCAACTGCCGTGACGGGAGAAACGCGAAGGAAGTTTTCCGTGCCGAGCACGATTCCTAGACCGACCCCTCTCGTCTCGTGCAAGCGCGCCAGTTGGGGGTCGACTGCATTGTTGGCCACTGTCGAGCGCTCTCGCCTCAAGCTGGAGGCCGCTGCCATCGGTGCGATCGATGTGGCTACAACGGCCAGTGAACAAGCCACCGCGACAACAGCGCTTCCGTGCCGGGTTGCTCGAGCCGTCCGAACCGAGCGCGCCTTGCCGCTCGCCCTTGGGACTTGAGAATGATCCGCGCAGTTGCTCCCGTTTGGCTGAACCAGCCGCGCCACCTTCTTCGTCTCCATATCTGTCCCCCCTCGGTCTGGCCCGCTCGCGGCGAGCTCATCCTCAGCATGGGCATTCAGGAGACTGGCCTCTGTGTCGTCGCGCACACGCCGAGCGACGTCGCCGACACACTTGTTTCAGGGCAACCGCGCCCGAGCGCCTAAGCCAATCGGGTCGACCAGCTCGATCCGACTCCTGTGCAGGATCACCAGACCAGCGAGTTCCGCCTGGCGCAGCGTCCGGTTGACGGTCGGCCTGGTCGTTCCGGCTAAACCGGCGAGGTCCTCCTGGGTGAAGGGCACGACCAGCCCTGGTCTTGCTCCACCCCAAAGCTCGGCTACTGCAAGCAGGCGGCGCAGCACGCGGATCTCCGCCGGCACATGGAGCATTTCCACGACCAAGGCAGAAAGACGCCTTACCTCGGTCGCGAGCGCAGCCACGAGCACTTGATTGACAGAGGTGTGGACTGTCCGGAGCCGTTCGAAGTCCGCACGCCCGACCGAAAGGGTTTCGGCTGGTTCGAGTGCCGCTACTGTCGCTACGCGACGGCCGGCATCTGCCACAAGTGCCAACTCACCGAAAAAGGCACCGGTACCGATCACACGTAGCATCGTCGTGTCACCGGCTGGAGTGCTGGCCCATACCGCAAAGCGGCCCTTCGCCACCAGGTGAAGTGACTCTCCTGGATCGCCCTCGTGGAAGACGACCTCGTTCTTGGCAAACCTCCGCCGACGGGCTATGGCGAGGAAGCGGCGGCGATCCTCCTCAGACAGCTCTGCGAGCAGCGGCCAGTCCACGACGGGATTGTCTCACCGTCCTCAACCAGCGCGCAGCGAGTGTCCGAGATGAGAGCGGAGACGACAAGGGGCAACAACCTACGACTTGGGCACCTATGAGGCACGGCGGGATCCAAGAAGCCTCACCGGCTGGGCCAGGAGTGTGCAAAGACGCCTCCTTCGCGTCCCGGCGTGCAGGACTCCCATGTCTTGCGGTCCAAGGAGTGTCACCGGGTTGCCCCAGAGATATCTTCGCTCGGAGATGCTCTGGCGTCACGAGGCGCCCGGACAGTGCGATCTGGCATGGCCGACAAGACGTCCTGACGGTCGCCCCGTCAAGACCCGGGAATGTTTGGCGCCTGCTGGCACGAACGCGGGAAGGATTCGGGAACGGTGCCAACGCAGCCTTTCCGCAGTCGGCGATCCGACTGCTCTGATCGGCAACTGAAAGGGAGACCCATGAAAAGAAGGACCATTGCCACTCTGGCCGTGACGGCTGTGGCCGTGCTCGTTCCATTGGCGGTAGTGCAGGTAGCCAGCGCAGGCACCTCGAACGGCAAACAGCAACGCCAGGCCGGCTCCATCACCATCCAGTCCTGGCTCGATGCTGCCCCAAGCGAAAATGTGCTTTCCGGCACGGTGTGGGACTGCTTCAAGATCACCGGGGTGATCAACGACGCCGGCGGAGGGCCGACGTGGGACAACGACACCGAGTACCACGCACCGAATTCGATGACGAGCGGCGGCGTGGCCGCCGCGAGCCAAGAATGCAACGACAAGGTGCCAGCCGGCGGTTTCATCCTCGTGCCTCCGCCCGCGGCGGGTCAGTACCAGTTTGCTCAGTACACCTCGTCGCCCGGCTCGCCCGGTGGGCTCAGCACCGTCTATGCCACGCACACGATCGCAGGCCGCCAAGGCGACATCTTCATCAGCTTCTCTGGGACCTACAACATGACCAACAGCGTCGTGCCGGTCAAGCTCGCGAACGGCACGACCGTCCAGGTCCAGCCACTGACGACCGGTCCACAGTGCACCTGGCTGATCACCGGAGGCACGGGCGCCTACTCGGGCCTACAGGGGAGCGGAACATGCTTTGCCAATGCCGAAGACACGTTCCCTTGGATAAATCACACTGAGAACGGCCAGGTCTGGTGGCAGGGCTGAGCTCAGTAGCTCGAAACGGACCAGGCTCGTAGACATCTGGTCACTTCCTGAACAGGGGACCGAGGGAGGGCTCGTCGTGGCGACGGGCCCTCCCTCTTGCGGGCAGGTCCGCTAGGTCGGCGCGTCGTCGCAAAGAGGCGCGGCGGTCGGCGGATATGTTCGGTCTTGGGGGTGTTCACCGGCCAGTCCGCTCAGCCCAAGATCGGGAAGAGTTTGGGAACCGGGGTCGATTACCGTTGGGCAGGGTCACACCGGTGGCCCAGAAAAGGGGGGCAGGACATGGGCGTCCAGGAAGTGCTGAACGACGAGGTGGCGCAGGAACTGCTGGTCTCAAGAGAACTGGCAAGGCTCGCGTACACATGGAAAGACGGAACCCCGCGCGTGGTGCCGGTATGGTTCCACTGGACGGGAACAGAGGTGGTGATCGGTTCTCCGTCCAATGCACCAAAGGTGAAGGTGTTAGGTACACGACCCGACGTGGCGGTGACGATCGACGGCTCCGCATGGCCCTACCACACGCTGCTTCTACGCGGCACCGCAACTGTCCAGCAGGCCGACGGGGTCGTGCCAGAGTACGCCGCGGCCGCGAAGCGCTACTTCGGTCCCGATCAGGGAGCTGCCTGGGTGGCACAGCTGGAGGGAATGAGCTTGAGTTGGACGCGGATCGGCATCACGCCGCATCACGCCACGATTCTCGACTTCGAGACCCGTTTTCCGAGCGCCCTCGCCGGCTGAGCCGGCACGGCTGCCTGGTCGCTTCAGCTTCGCGGGTGCTCGGTCCGAAGAGGTGTGCGACGCCGACGAGTCTGCTGAGCTCCGCCCGGTGCTAGGTCCAGCCCAGTGCCGTGCCCAACTCGAGCGCCTCGGCCAGTCTCTCGGCCGCGACTCGATGTCGCTTCTCGTCCCAGGCGGACCCGGCGGCCTCCACGAGTGACTCGAGGTCATCCGGGAGACGCTGCTGGGGAGGTGCCAGGAGCCGGCGGCTCAGGCCGACGGCCTCGGCGATGTGCCCGGTACGGAGGTGCTCGGCGATCATCGGCCACAGGCAAAGCGAGTACCAGGAATAGGCGACGACCGTGGTCCCCCACAGTTCCAGCGCCTCCTCGCCGAGCGCGATCACGTCCTCGAAACGCTCCTCCTGCCACGCCAGCCAAGCGAGGGTAGCCGTGGCGGCGGCCACGTACTCCGGATAGCTGAGAGCAACAGCGGCCGCCAGGGTCTCAGGGGCGAGGCGCCGCACAGTGTCGGTGTCGTGACCCCGAAGCGCGGTCACGTTCAGGTAGCACAACGCCCGGAGCCGCAGTACGAGATCGCCTACCTGCTCGGCGATCGCGAGCACGATCTCGAGCTCTTCGCGCGCCTCGGCAAGATCGCCATGCCAGAGCAAGCAGAATCCCATCATGAAGTGGGCCCAACCAAGGACTCCCTCGCTGCAACCCTCCGCCGCGGCCAGGGCCGCACGCTCGTTGGCGAGGATCTCGTCGTTGATCCGGTAGCGGGTCTCGCGCAGCTGCTGCATTACAAGAGACTCGTAGAAGGTTCTCTTCTGAGCCGGACGCCCCCGGGTCTCGACGAGAGGGCGTGCCGTCTCGAGGACCGCCATGCCGAGCGCTGGCTCGTTGCGCCAGTAGTGAAGCAGCGCCCGGCCGTCCAACTGGAGCTCCAACCAGAGGTCCGTCCACTCCTGTTCCTGGCCGGTCTGATTCTCACCAAGAAGCTGCTCGGCCGCATCAAAGGCGGCGGTCGCCGCTTCGTAGCGATGGGCCGCCACCTCGACGCGCCCGAGGCGAATCTGGAGACCAGCGGCGAGCAACGGCGCCTCGGAACCCACCAAGCGCAGCGCCTCGTGGAACATCTCCCGAGACTCGTCGTGGCGAGCGGTGCGCCAGAAGACTTCGGCGAGCTTGGCGCGCAGCTCAACCTGTGCGCTCCAGTCCGCGTCGGCGCCCGGGGTGTCTTCGGCGAGAATCGACAAGGCCTCCCGGTAGGACGAGATCGCCTCCACGTTGGCGAATGCCGAGGCGGCATGGTCGCCGGCCATAACGAGGTAGTGCACCGCGCGGTGGCGCTCACCTGCGGCGGCGTAGTGATGGCCGAGCACGGCCGCCACGTCCTCCAAGCGGTCGGAGGCGGACTCCTCGATCGTCCACGCCGCCCGTGCGTGCAGCTGGCGTCGCTGGGTGCGCAGCATGCCCTTGTAAGTCGCCTCCTGCATCAGGGCATGCCGGAACCGGTAGGCGCGCTCGGACTGCCTCGGTGAGTCGGCCAACAAACCTGCCGCGCACAGCTCTTCGACCACCTCCTCGAGCTGGCCGTTGAGGTCGGTGACCGCCCTCAGAGCCGAGAGGCCGAACTCGACTCCCAGTACCGATGCGGCGACGACGACATCGTGGGCCTCTGGTCCCAGGCGGTCCACCCGGGAGCGGATCAGCCGTTCCAGTGCTTCTGGAACCTCCTCCCCTCGAACGCTCGGGTCCAGCCGCCACAGGTGTTCCGCCCGGAACACCGCGCCCGTCTCGACGAGAGAGGAGAGCCGCTCCTCCAAGAACAGGGGGTTTCCCTCTACGCCCTTGCGCACTGCCTCGACGACGTCCTCGGGGGCACCCTCGCCGAGAAAGGACCGGGCTAGGTCCTTCTCGTCGGCCTCGGAAAGGGGGGCAAGCTCGACCCGGCGCAAGCTGAGGGTACGGTCGTTCGCGAGAGCCTCCTCGAGTGCGGTCACACCGGGATCGGGTTCGGGGCGGTGGGTGAGCAGCACAAGCAACGGCCCGTCACCCACGAGCGCGGCAACCTCTTCTGTGAGCCGGATCGAAGTGGGGTCGGCCCAGTGGAGGTCCTCGAGCACGAGCACGGTCGGGCCGTAGGCGGTAAGGCGCGAGACGAGGGCCCGCAGCGAGGAAAAGGTCGCCCGCTGCAGCTCTTCGGGGTCGAGACGGGCAAGACGTGCCGTGTCGTCACCCGCTCCGAGACCCATCATCCGGGCGAGCGGGCCCACTGGGGCCTCCTCGGAACCAAACAGCGCCCTCATCGCCTGCTCGAGGGCGGGGCGGCGAATCTCTTCTCCCTCCTCGGGTGCCACCCCTATCCATGCCGACAAGAGCTGCTGGTACAGCCCGTAGGGGGTCGACGAGGCGTAGGAGGCACCCCGCCCCTCGAGCCACAGCGGCAGACGTCCCGATCCTGCCCCGACCCAGGCCATGAAACGTTTGCGGCACTCCGAGATAAGGCGCGTCTTGCCGAGGCCGGGCTCGCCCACGACTATGACGATCCCGCCTCTGCCCGATAGCGCCTCGTGCAATGAGTCCGAGAGCATCGATAGCTCGCCGTCGCGCCCGATGAGGGCCGCCTGTCCCGCGACGCGACGCCCGGCAAGGTGGCCGAGGACCTGTGGCCTTGGTCTTTGCAGATAGTGGCCCACAAGCGCTTGCGACTCGCCCGGTCTTGCGACCTCCTCGCCCGGTCCCCACTCGAAGCGGTCCTTCGTAGAAGCGTGCGTCGCCGGCCCCACGAGTACCGAGCCCGCCCGGGCCACCGACTGCAACGCGGCAGCGATCGCCACCACATCGCCGACCGCCCCGTACTCGACCCGCCCCCCGCCGCCGATAGGCCCGACCACGGCAGGACCGGACTCGACTCCTAAACGGACCGTAAGCCCCTCAGCCGAGCTCCCGACAGCCGAGACGATGCGGTACCCGGCCCGAATGGCTCGTTCCGGGTCGTCCTCGTGAGCCTCGGGCGCGCCGAAGATTGCCGCCAAGCCGCTGCCCGATACAGATGTCACCGTCCCACCGAGCAACTCGACCTGGGAGATCGTCTCCACGAGAGCATTGCTGATCACCTCCCGGAGGTCCTCGGGGTCGAGCCTCGCGAGTCCGGGAGGGCTCGCAAGCTCGGCGAAGAGCACGCTGACGAGCTTGCGCTCCTCACGCGCCGGAGAGCCCCGAGGCGCCTCGGTCGCAGAAGCACGCGTGGGAGGCGGCGAACTTGCCCGCAGGGCACCGAGGTGGATCTCCTCGAGCGCAGGCGACATCGCCAGTCCCAACTCCTCCAGAGCGCGCCGGCAGCGTTCGTAGGTATCGGTGACGAGTGACCAACGCTGTTGGGCCGAATAAAGCTGCATCAGCGCCGCCGCGGCCTCCTCGCAGGTCGGGTCGCCTGACAGGCATGACTCCCAGGACGAGACAACCACTTCAAGCTTCGAGCGCCCCAGGCCCTTCGCCCGGTCGCGCGCGAGGGCGAGGCGGGCCTCCTGGCGTGCCCACTCCAAACGCTCTCGAGGCCGTATCGCCCAGTCCTCGTACGGCTCGTCCTCAAGAAGGATGCCCGAGAATCCGAGTGCCCGGCCCAACAGATCGTCGCGCAAGGTGCCGGGTTCGGTGTCGAGGCCCGTGCGCAAGAGATCCTCTACGAGGTCCAGGTCAACTTCAAGGCCGCATTTCGGGTCAATCCAGAGATGTCCTCGATCAGCCTGTATCAGCTCGCGCGCGGGCTCGCCAAGAGCACTGAGGGCCGACCTCGCCATCGAGAGAGCCTTGGACAAGGCGTTCGCGGCCCGTTCCGGAGCGAGATTCGGGAACAGGACCTCGTACGCCGCCTCCCTGCCGATACGCCGCCCGGGACTCACGAGCAGCAGTTCGCAGAGGCGCTTGGCGCTCGGCCGCGGCCATGGGCCCGCGCTCAGGTCCCCGAGGGTGATCGAGAACGGGCCCAGCAGGTTGGCCCGCAGCACGGCGGCCACGCCAAGATGATACGGACCGGAGGCTCGCGAGGCTTCGGGCACGCTGACTCATTCGCGACGAGTACTTTGTGGCCGCGGGCACGAAATCGCGGCCCCGGGGCCCGCCGCGATTCTCCGAAACTGAAGGGGCGTCAGAGGCAGTGAACGGCCAAGGCGCAGCCCATGACTGCTCAAGTCGCTCGGTCACCGCTAAAAGGGCCCGCGCAAGGCATCGGGTGGGCACCTCGGATCGAGAGGAGCCGGTACGTCGGTGCCCTAAGTCATCGCGATACGCGATGCACTGCGACTTCCGCTTCATGAGGGTGCAGGTGTCAGTTGACAACCGGCCGGTTCGGGAGAGGGAGGAACCATGTTGCTCAGGACCAAGCGGTTCGCCGTCGTGGGAGCGGCGCTGGCAGCCGCCGGAGCGGTCGGCGTCTTCGGGCTCGGTACCGCCACGGCGACCCCTATAGGCGCTTCGTTCGTGCTGCACTTCGTCGCGGTGAAGACCTCGATGTCCACCCCGACCGCGACAGGTGCCTACTACGAGTCCGACGTCGAGGTTGCCTCGGGGTCTGCGGTCGGCCAGGAGGTTGCCTCCTGCATCTCAGACACGACCGGGACCACCTGTTACGCAGCTTTCGCCGACGCCAACGGGATAATCGACGCTCGCTTCACAATTGACGTCATCACGCGAACCTGGACCGGAACCGTCACCGGCGGCACAGGAACCTACACGGACGTGTCGGGCACACTGACAGGTACGCGGGTGTACGCGGGCGAGGCAGTCACAATCGTCTACTCGAGGGTCCTTCCCACCCCGCCACCGATCACTGTGTCGCCGATCACCGTACCTACCCTCCCGACGGTGACAGTGGCTTCGTGAGGCTCGCAAGGGCGAACTTTTTCACGACCTCTTCTTCACTGACAAGACGAGATTGGTCCCGTCCTTCGCGTACAGCGGCATGAGACAGGCCTGCAGGGAGTGATAGAGGTCGGGCTTGCCCTTCCACACGCTCGTGTGAGGCGTGCCCGCAGCGTCGAGTGCGTGATGCCAACCCCCGCGCGTGCCGTCGATAAGGCGCAGCTGGATGAAGTCCCAAACCCGGCGGTACTTCTCCTCGTACCGCTCCGGCCCGAAGTGACGGCCGAGCAGGGTGAGCGCACCGATCGCTTCGGCGTGGCACCACCAGTAGCGGTCACGATTCCTCGGCACACCGTCGGCGTCAACGCTGAAGATCATGCCTGGCTCGCCGTCACGATCGAAGGCATCGGCAAGAGCTCGATCGACCAGCTCCGCCGCGGCGTCGGGCATCCAGTCCGTCCCCTCGGGCTTCAGAAAGTGAAGCTGGAGGAGCAGGCGCGCCCACTCGCAGGAATGGCCTGGAACGGTCCCATACGGGCGGTACATGTGGTCCGGATCGTTCAGGTTGTATTCGCTGTCGACCTGCCAGCGCTCGTCGAAGTGTTCGTGGATCCTCCACGATCGGCTTCTCGCCACTTTGTTCACTATGAAATCGGCGATTCTCGCCGCCTTGTTGGCATAGGAGAGGTCACCCGTCACTGCAGCAGCTGTCGAGAGGGCCTCGACCAGGTGCATGTTGCTGTTCTGTCCCCGATAGGGGTCGAGCACCGACCAGTCGGCGTTGTACTCGTCGACGTGGAGACCGTGGGCCTCAGACCAGAAATGCTCGTGCAACACGGTGGCGGCGTCGGCCATGAGCTCGTTTGCGCCCGGACGGCCCGCGGCCGTGGCGGTGGCGCCGGCCAAAAGGACGAAGGCGTGTCCGTAGGCCATCTTGTGATCGTCACGTGCCTCGCCGTCCTGCCACGTCCATACGTAGCCACCGTGAACATCGTCGTGCAGCCGGTCTGTGAGAAACCGAATGCCGTGGTCGGCGATCACAGCGGCACCCGGACGGCCGAGCAGAGATCCGAGAGAGAAGCAGAAGACCATGCGACCGGTCCCGACCAAGTCCCGAACTCTGTCAGCTTGTGGCCGCCCGTCACCGTCCATGGCGAAGTAGCCGCCTTTGGGATCGACGCAGGCCTGCTCGTAGAAGCGGAACAGCCTGTCGGCTTGGTCCTCGAGCCAGCGAAGGTGTGATCCTCTCTGTGACCACAACGGGGTCAGCGAGCTCGCTCCGGGATCGCCCAAAGGCGCGGGCTGCATCTCGGTCGTCATGTCGACATCAGCTCCTTTGGGGTTCGAACATTCTCCGACCGTCGGAGCCTTTCGGCCAAGACACGCTCCTGAAGCCTTCGCACGGGGGGACTGGTCCCGTGACCCTCGCTTCGACGATCGACCTGGCCCGGAGCGCCGGCGGCGATCGCTCAGGGACGGCACCCAATTTAGGCTGACCCAGGTGAGGCCTTCGGGAGGTCTGAGATATGAGTCCGCTGCCGGGCGGTGGGTCATCGCGGCAACGGTGCTCGGCTCAGGCATGGCCGCCATTGATGCCACCGTCGTCGGTATCGCCCTTCCGACCATCGGGCGGCATTTCAGCGCGCCACTCGGCACCCTCCAGTGGGTCGTGACCGGCTACACGCTGACGTTGGCGGCCTTGCTGCTGCTAGGAGGTTCCCTCGGCGACCTGTACGGGCGCAGGCGAGTGTTCTGCGTCGGCGTTGTCTGGTTTGTACTCTCCTCCGTCGTCTGCGGGCTCGCGCCCGATCCAACCGCGCTCATCGTGGCTCGGGTGGTGCAGGGTGTCGGAGGAGCGTTGCTCACCCCGGGAAGCCTCGCGATCCTGCAGGCGTCGTTTTCGCCGGCCGACCGCGGCAGCGCGATCGGCGCCTGGTCGGGCCTCAGCGGCCTGGCTTCGGCCGCAGGGCCGCTACTAGGGGGCTATCTCATCGCGGTGGCCTCGTGGCGCTGGATCTTCTACATAAACATCCCCCTCGGAGTGATGGTTCTCCTGATCTCGGTGCGCCGCGTTCCCGAATCGCGTGATCCAACGACTGGCAGGAAGGTGGACGTACGAGGCGCGGCGGCGGGCATGGTCTTTTTGGCCGGAGTGACCTACGCACTCATCGAGGGGCCCGAGCATGGCTTCGGGTCTGTCTCGGTGCTGACCGCCCTGGCAGCAGGCGTTTTCGCGGGAGTTGTATTCGTCCTGCTCGAGCGCGCTTGTGCTGCGCCGATGCTCCCCCTGGAACTTTTCGCCAGCCGCCAGTTCTCGGTGACCAACGCTGTGACCTTGGTCGTCTATGCGGCATTAGGCGGAGCGCTCTTCCTCCTTCCCGTCGAGTTGCAGGTGGTCAACCGCTACACGGCCCTCGAGGCGGGCGCGTCCTTGCTGCCTCTCACAGCAGTGATGCTGCTCCTATCGGCCAGGTCCGGCCGGCTGGCCGCGAAGATCGGTCCTCGCCTGCAGATGGGCGCAGGACCGGTCGTGGTCGGTGCCGGACTAGCGCTCCTTACTCGCAGCACCGGCTCGCGCTCCTACGCGGCCGACGTGCTGCCGGCTGTGCTCGTGTTCGCCTTCGGCCTGGCGATCACGGTCGCGCCCTTGACTACCACGGCTCTAGGAGCGGCCCCGGCTGAGCGTGCCGGAATCGCCTCGGCAGTGAACAACTACGTGGCGAGAGTGGGCAGCCTCCTCGCTGTGGCCGTCCTGCCGGCGTTGGCTGGTGTCACCGGGCGCAGTTACATGCATCCCGCGACCTTCTCCGTCGGTTTCCGCAAGGCAATGATCATCTGCGCGTCGATGTGCGCGCTCGGCGGCGTCATCGCCGGCATCGGCATCCGCAACCCGGCGGGGCCGCGAGGACACGACGCCGACGATGACGGCTCCGAGCGTGTCCATTGCGCGCTTGACGCACCGCCGCTTGGCTGCGAATTGTCGTCACGGCGACCCGACTGAGAGTCCACTGCCACTGGCTCAACTGTGAGAGCCGCTGTCAAGGGCTGACTCGGGCGTCCTGGTGGGGAGATCCTGATCCGGCGAACCGACCGCTCTGCGCCGGGACGGGCGGCGTCACCGCGGGCGCTGGTGATCTCGCGCAGGGCCGAACCTTGGACGGGCAAAGGAACTGAACCCGCCATCATCCCGTCAAGAGTCGCTCGCCCCGGCGTTCACGGGCGTCAGTCCGAAGGTGATCTGGTAGTTGCAGTCCCCGTAACACGTGAACACACTCGTAGCGTCGTCGTAAGCGTAGGAATAGGCGAAGGGCTCGGCCCTTTTGAACACTGCTGCGTAGTCGACGGGCCAGAGTTTGGGGTTGCAAGTGGAAGCGCTTGACCACTTGCCCCGGCAGCAGTACTGGTCCGTACCGAATCGCGCGCAGGCCGACAGGCAGCCGACGACGATCCCACCGGCCCGGACCTGCAGGACGGGAGGACAGATCACCGCTTTGGTGCAGCCGGAAGCCGCACAGCCGTCCGCACTGATCGCGTCCTTGCCCCGCCCCCCAAACCGATTGATGTACATGGGCAGGTTCGACCCGTCGACCATGCTCACGTCGTAGAAGTCGAGGTTGTCCCAGGAATCTAGGTTGTACTCGGCCAAAGTGGCCGGGATAGCGCCGAAACCCTCGCACTGGAACCGTCCATTGCAGTCGCCTGTCTGGCAGGCGCCCTTGCCTGCAGCATCGAAGTGACAACCAGTGCGGCCCCAGAATCGGCCGTTCCAGTGGTTCGGGACGACGACGGTGACTTGCTGGCCCGCCGGGAGCTTCCATCCCGTCACAGCCATTCGCGCGGGCGCGTTCCCAGGTGACGCTGCAACCCAGATGGTCTGGTCCATGTGGTTGACGAACGTGATACGGCGTGGGCCCTCGCGCACGATTCCGGTGCTGGCGGTGCCGGCCGAGGAGGCGGCGCCAAGAGCTACGAAGACCGCGGGCACCACCAGCAGTAGCGAGAGAACCAGCAGCACCGTCGAGCGACGAGATTGCGAACGTGGCCAGAAGCACCGTCCCTGCATCACTGAAAGGTAGCTCGCGCGTCTTCGAGGGCTGGCGATCTCGACAAGGGGCGGTCTCACACCTGGGCGTGTCTCGGACGGTCCACCGCAAGAGCATGAATTCGAGTCTCCCGGTCGCATCTCCTTCAGGCCTTTCCGCCCGCAGTCCAGTCGGGTCTGCGCACAGGTCGCCGCGGCCGAGCCTGCGGCCTTTTGGCTCGTCCTTGGGACCGGTCGATCAGGCTCGCGCGAAGGCAAGTCCAGGGGCTGTCGCGTGGGGGCCCGGGGTATAGAGTCCCGTGCTCGGGCCTGAGGCGGTTGCCGGGAGCGCAAACCAGGCGTAGCGCTGCACGAAGTTCAGGCTGTCGAGCATCTCCACCGAGGAGGTGACGAAGGCCGCCTGCTCGGCCCCGCTTGGGTAGACGGGACTCGGGGCAGAGAAGTCGATGAGGGAGTACTCGGTGAGCCAGATCGGCAGGTCGTAACGGTGGTACACGCTCTCCAGATACGACTTCAACTGAGCAACGGCGGCGGCGGTCTGGAAGTCAGCACCGTACCAATGGATGGCGATGAAGTTGACCCGGAAATGGCGCTGCGCGGCGCCTCTCATGAACCGGTCCAACCAGCCCCCGGCAGTGGCGGCCCCGGTGGCCACTGCTGGGCTGGCGAGGGCCAGGTTCGTCGCCATGAGTCTCGGCCAGATCGACAACGCATCAGCAACGGACATGTTCGCTTGCGTCTTGAGGTCGGGCTCGTTGAAAGTGAGCAGCACCGCGCCAGACCGTTCTGCCTGCGCCAAGGCCGCCGTTGTCACATCGGAGCCGGTTCGCACCATCGGCACGAACTGGACACCTCGTGGGGTGCCGACCCCGTCGTGGGTCGTCGACCACGTGAGGTACCAGGTGGCTCCCGATTCCTTGAGGGCGGTGCTCACACCCCGGAAGGCCCACACGCACACGCCCTTTTTCGACTCATCGGAAGGAATCCGAGACGCGGTGCGGACGGCCGCACCTGGACCTACGGCGCGCCTCGCGCTGACGGCCGGCCCGTTCGCGTGGGGCAGGCCTCCGAGGTCGGCCGGCAACGGTAGGAAGCCGGCGAGCGCCACCGACAGGCATGCGAGACGGGCGTGGCGTGCGTTCAGTTGCTCGCGCCTGGAGATCGGGGGGACTCGTCGAAAGCACGGGGGTCCGCTCTGGCCATAACAAGTCCGAGACTAACAGTGGCCCCGCGACGCTTGGCTCGACATAGTCCGCGCGCAGAGGCCCTCCTGAACAACAATGAAGGAACTGTGACCAGGAAGGCATTGGTGAGACAGCCGAGTCCCAGGCTCGCGGACGGCCTGCTCACGTTTCTCGAACGGAAGCAGATCATCGTCGATCTCGCCCTTCGCCAATGGGAGGCCTACGTGGAGGCGCTCCGGGCCGCCGGGTGGGAAACCGTCGAGGTCGTTCCCATCGATCGCTGCCCCGATGGGGTGTTCGTCGAGGACACGGTCGTCGTCTACGGCAACCTGGCTGTGGCCTCGCGTCCCGCACACCCGTCTCGGCGCCCCGAGGTCGAAGCCGTCGAGGCAGTGCTTGGCAGCCTTGGGTTCTCCGTAAACCGGATCGATGCGCCCGGGACTTTGGAAGGTGGGGACATCCTCAAGGTCGGCAGCACGGTCTATGTCGGCCGCGGGAGCCGTACCAACGAGGAAGCTTTGCGGCAGTTGCGCTCCTATGTCGAGCCGCTCGGCGCCCGCGTCGTCGCGGTGCCGATCACCAAGGTCCTCCACTTGAAGTCCGCCGTGACAGCCCTGCCCGATGGCACGATTGTCGGCTACACGCCTTTGGTCGATGATCCCGGCTTGTTCCCGAACTACATGGGCATGCCCGAGGAGTCGGGCGCCCACGTCGTCGACCTCGGTGAAGGACGGGTTCTCACCGCGGCCGACTGCCCGAAGAGCATCGAGATCATCGAAGCTCTCGGCTACCAGGTAGTGCCCGTCGACGTGAGCGAGTTCCAAAAGCTCGAGGGATGCGTCACGTGCTTGTCGGTACGCCTGCGCGGCTCGGCGAACTGACCGCGCGGCATCTTGTGGAAACCCGAAGCTCGAGGTGAGCTCAATGAGAAGCCGTTCGGGACCGGTGGACGACCACCCGCATCTCCACGTCACGGCCGCGTCCGATCAGGATGCTGTGAACCAAGTCGCAAGGAAATATCCCGTGTTCGATGATCCCGGGAGTCGCCCCGAACAGCTCTGACAGCATGGCGGGGTCTCCGACCTCGCCTCGAAAATCCGCGATCACTCCCCCGTCGGGACTCTTCGGGACCTCACGCAGCGTGGTGGGCGCCACACGTCGCAAAGTGGAGTCGAGCCCGAAAGACAACAATTCAAGCGGGATCGGTGAATGGAGCTGCTCGACCAATTTGGTCGAGTCCGCAATGACGACAAAACGGTCCGCCGTCACCGCCACGAGCTTCTCGTGGGTGTGGGCACCTCCGCCACCTTTCACCAACCACCCGTCGGGTGCGATCTGATCAGCACCGTCGATAGCAATGTCCAGGTGGGCGATTCCGGCGAAGGCTTCGACGTCAAGGCCAACAGCATTGGCGCCTGCCTCGGTGGGCTGTGAGGTGGTCACGTACCGCGCCGACAAGCTCCTTCTGGCAAGTGCCGGCAGGAGATAGGCGACGGTTGATCCTGTGCCAAGCCCAACTGTCATGCCATTCTCGACAAGTTCTGCGGCAGCTTCGGCCGCCAGCCTCTTTTCTCTCTCGACATCCGGCGTCATACGACGTTCCTTTGTTCCGTCAGTGGAGCTGTACCCTCACCCGCGGCTGACCCGATCGTAACCACCCTTCGCCGACGAGATGCCTGGCGCAACACCTTTTCCTGGTTGTCCAACCGGCCACGTGGATTGTGCAAGTCGCACATCTAAGCCGACCAGACCTCCATCACGGCGGGGGCGCCATAACACCAGATAGGCGGACCGTTGTTCAGCCCGATCTCGATTATTCCGGTTTCGCTGCCATGTGTTCCCTGTACTGCATATCCCCAATCAAAATGATAGGAGGCACTGGGAATCAATCCGGTGATGAGAACCGCGAAGGATACATAAGTGCTCCCCGTCGCGCTCCCGCCATTCACGAGTCCCGGATCACCGTGGAGCTGTCCTGTCGCGTGATCAAGCACTCCGAATATCAAGGGATAGTTTGACGGAACCGCCGTCCATGCGTTCAGCCGAACCAGAACTCGGCCCGAAGTCGGAGCCGTGAACAAGACGGTCAGATTGGTGGCGTCCACAGGTACCAAGCTTTCCGAGGAACACCGGTACACGGAGTAAGTGCCACCGACTTGTGCGACGCCCAGCAAGCCGGTGACGCCACCACGACCAGCACTCATGACTGCTTGTGGTTCTGAGGCCTCCGAATCCTCCGAGACGGCTGGGCGAGGCGGTGCGACCGATCCGGCAGGGTCATTCACGACCTCACAGGGTGATCCGCCAGCAAAGGTTGCCGATGGAGCAGTCGCTCCCCGAGAGCCCTCCGTGCCGGCGGTAACCGGCGGCCCGGCCGCCACGGAGCTCCCGACGTGCCGTGGTCCAGGTGTTCCTGCTAAGTCCGCGTCACTACCAACTCCGCTCTCGCTTGAACTCGCTGGCCCGGCGACGGCCCGGCTTGGCTTTGCAGCCGGGACACCACCGGTTGCACTGGTCGTGGTCACGCTGAGGGAGGACTCGACGTCCTTCTGGCCGCTGACCGCGATGTGGGAAGCCTCAGGACGAAGTCCTCCCGAAAGGCGGGGCAGTGACAGCAGGGGAACTTCAGGAGCGTAGGCTTTCGGCACGATCACCCGGAACGTATCGCTCGGAGAGTTGGGTGCTCTGATAGCGACTGTGTAGAACGTCCCCACGGGAGCGGTGGTCGCGTCATCGTTCGCTGGCACGGTGACAGAGAAACAGCCATCAGCATCGGCACACCGCACCAGGATCATGGAAGGCTCGACGATCGTGGCTCCGTCCGAGATCGCATGGGACAGCAGGAGCGAGACAGTAGAACCCTTTATCGGCCTGCCGGTAGTTGGGTCGACAACGACTCCGGTCAGGGCGACTGGTGTGAAAGGCATGACAACCCCTTCAGCGATGCCGGCGACCGAACGACGGTACCACCGGAACTCCAGCAAAGAGTAGGGCCACCGCCAGCAAAGGCGCCTGGCGCTTTCTCGAACGTCTGTTGGAGGCCGTAGGGGCGGCGCTCGTGGAGTCCTTTACGGGCACCCTGGTGAGAGGCCCGCGCCGGGACGGCGAGCCGTTGCGGTCAGGCAGCGCGACGCAGCCGCCACCAGGTGAATCGAGGACGAGCCTCGGTCGTCAAGGTCAGTCGTGTCGAACACGGCGCCAACCTCCACCCTCGCCGCAGGGCTGAGCCCCGTAAGAGGGTCCGGAGCCGACGACTGGATCCCGGTGACCGGCAGCCGGCTCCACCTGCGCTTGGCACCCGGAATGGGACAGCCACGTGGCCGTCAGTGAAAGCCAGAGGACGCGAACAGATAGAGGTCGAATGTCGCGACGGCGCTGGTGGCGACCATGAGCGTGAGCACGACCGTCCGGTAAGGCCGCCTCGACACCGCGCGGCGACGCTCCCGATAGTTAGAGACGGGCGGGCCGTAACTCACAAAGCTCTCGCACAGCGAACCATGCGTCGATTGGCTACACGCACCTAGTGCATATCGACGACGGCGACCTTCGTGGTGAGCAGATCGGGACTTTCGGCCCTCAACTTAATGCCAAAAGTCCCTCTTTTGTGGCTGGCCGGTACCGAATCGGCAACGCGAGCTCGATCTGTCGCCCTCTCGCGCCACCGGAGTGCCCGGGACACAAGCCGGACGAGCTCGACCGCCTGCCGGGACTCCGGCCGGAGAAACCGGCCCTTTGACCGCCGCCGCGTCCCGCAGGGCTGCGCAGGCCGGCTCGACTGAGCCGCTGGACATGAACGAGCGGTGGCTTGGCGCGTTGCTGGCCCATTCCAGCGATCTGATCGCGGTGGTCGACGATCAGGCGCGGGTGATCTACGCGAACGAAACCGCGGAGCGCCTGCTCGGCTTCGTTCCCGATCAGCAGCGCGGGCGAAGCATGTTCGAACTGATCCACCCTGACGACCTAGAAGCGGTCACGGAGAGGTTCTTGGCGGCAACCCGCCGAGCCGGGACGGCCCTGCCGGCGGTGTTCCGATTCAGGACGGCCTCCGGCGCGTGGAGGGTACTTGAGGCGACCGCGACCAACCGCTTGGAGGATCCGGCCATCAGGGGAATCGTGGTGAACGCCCACGATGTCACCGAACGGACAAGTCTGTCTCGCGCGCTTCGGACCTTGGGCCTCGGCAACCAGGTCCTTGTGCACGCCACGGCTGAGACGTCGCTGCTAGCAGACATGTGTCAGACCATCGTCGCCTCGGGTGGGTACCTCATGGCATGGGTCGGCTACGCCGAACACGATGAGGCGCGTACGGTGCGGCCGGTGGCGTCGGCAGGACGCACCGACTACCTGAACGGTGCCAGTTTCAGTTGGAGAACTGGCGACTCGGGAAGTGGCCCGACAGGCACAGCTGTCCGAACCCGCAACGTTCAGGTTCTGAAGGACATGCACCGCTCGAAAAGGTTCGCGCCCTGGCGGGCCGCAGCCGACGCGTGCGGCTTCCGCTCGTCGTGCGCGTTGCCGCTGGTCGTCGACGACGTGGCGATCGGGGCGCTCATGATCTACGCCGGAGAGCCGGGCAGTTTCGGCCCAGAGGAAGTCGCCGTGCTGCTCGACCTGGCGGCCGACCTGGCGTACGGCATCGGTCGACTGCGCGACGGCGCCCGGCTGGCGCACAACGAGGCCCTCTTTCGAGAGACGGAACGTCTTGCTCACGTCGGCCACTGGGAATGGGACCTAGACAGCGGGCGTTTCGAGTTCATGGCCGACGAGGTGTTCGCCATTCACGGCACCACCCCCGCACAGTGGAAGGGCACCGTCGAAGCGTTCTTCGACCTGGTCCATCCTGAGGATCGGCCTTTGGTCGAGCAAGCGATCAACGAAGCCCTCGTCTCGGGAATCGCTCAGGTAGAGCATCGCATTGTTCGCCCAGACGGCCAGGTCAGATTCGTGCGCAAGCGCACGGAGGCCTTCCACGACAGTGACGGCCGGGCCCGGCGCGTCGTCGGCACCTGCCAGGACATCACAGACCAGAAAGCGGCCGAGACGACTGCCGAAGAGCGCTCGCACTTCCTCGAGCAACTCCTTGAGTCGATCCCTGTTCCTGTCCACTACAAGGACGCCTCCCTGCGCTACGTGGGCTGTAACGAGGCGTTCGCGATCTCTCTCGGTCGCTCCAAGGATGAGATCATCGGCAGGACTGTTTTCGACCTCCACCCGGCTCGACTGGCCAAACGCTTCGACGCCGACAATCGCGAGCTGCTCGCGCATCCCATGCGTCCCATCGAAGACCTCGTTGGGTCTGTCGGGCCGGCAGGCACTCGCCGCGAGGTGCAGACTCACAAAGCGGTCTTCTCCGACGTGTCCGGACAGCCGGCGGGGATTGTCGCCATCGACTTCGACGTTACCGAGATGCGACGCGCGGAACGTGAGCTGGCCGCTAGTGCCGAGAAGCTCGCGCTCACACTTGAAGGAGCTGTCGCCGCACTCGGTGCAACCACCGAGCTACGCGACCCGTACACCGCCGGACATCAGCGACGGGTCGCCGAACTCGCCTGCGCGATCGGTCTCGAACTCGGTTGGACTGAGGCGCGCCTTGAGTCCCTGCGCATCGCCGCCGTGTTGCACGACATCGGCAAGATCGTCCTACCGGCCGAGATTCTCGCCAAACCTGGACGCCTCAGCGCTACCGAGATGGAACTCATCCATCACCATGCCGCTGCCGGCGCCGAAATCGTTGGCTCCATCGGCTTTGAGCGAGACGTGGCAGAGATCATCCATCAACACCACGAGCGCCTCGACGGCTCGGGTTACCCGGCAGGCCTGTGTGATGGGGACATCCTGCCCGAGGCGCGCGTCCTAGCCGTTGCCGACGTTGTCGAGGCAATGATCAGCCACCGGCCCTATCGGGCTGCGCTGCCGATTGAAGCTGCCATAACCGAACTTCAAGACGGCCGCGGTATCCGCTACGACACGGACGCTTGCGAAACCGCCATCTTCCTTATCCGCGACAAGGGGTTCACCTTCGGTGCCTGACGCTCGGCGACAACGGCGCTGCTTGTTCGGGTTGCTCACTTGAGACAAGGTCGAACCTGCGACCCTTAACTTGCGCGCACGACACACCCCTGGGCTAGTTATCCCACATTGCAGTCTCAAGGAAGCGGGGCTCGAGTGAAGCCGCCCCGATGTTGTTACTGCCGTCGGTCGGGAGAGAACCAGTTCAGTCATCAGGTCGTGTCGAGACCTGGGTCACTCCGGCCCCTGTCGGGACCTGTTCGGCCATTCCAGGCTCACTCGCTGACTCCCCCAGCGGCAACTGGACTCGTGCGACGACGACGTCAGGGCGCGTCCTCAGTGCCGAGGAGAGCACGAGGTCGATCTGATTGTGGAGCAAGCGATAGCGCACGCGGTCCGGGATGACCACCGGGATGAGCACGACGACCTGCCTGTCGTCGCGAGCCCGCTGTTCGTCGATGAACGCGACGATCGGCGCCACTATGGATGCATAGTCGGTATGCAGTACCCGCAACGGGACTCCCGAGTTCCACCTGGCCCAGTCCTGCTCGAGCACCCGGGCGCGCGCTTCAGCCTCGCTTCCGTCGTCAAGCACGACAGTCACGGCCATCACCTCGGTGCTGAGCGAGAGAGCCTCTGAGATCGCGTGCACAGTCAGGCGCGACAAAGCGGTCACCGGCACTATCACGAGGGAAGGCCGCGCCTCCGGCTTCTCCTGTGGAAAGCCGATACCGAGATCGCGGGCGGCACGCCGATAGTAGGCGTGAATCCGCACGAAAACTAGGACGAAGGTCGGAACGGCCATGACTACCACCCATGCACCCTCGAGGAACTTCGAGAACAGGAACACGACTGTCGCGATCGCTGTCATCGTCGCGCCCAGCCCGTTGATAGCGGCACGCCGGCGCCAGTTTGCAGGCTTGTTCTTCCACCAGTGAACGACAAGCCCACTCTGGGCGAGAGTGAATCCGGTGAACACGCCAATCGCGAACAGTGGGATCAGGCTGTTTGTGTCGCCGCCAACGGCTATCAAAAGAGCGCCGGAAAGAACGGCGAGCGCCCAGATTCCATTAGCGAGGACTTGCCGGTCGTCGCGAAGCGCAAAGAGGTGCGGGAGATAGTTGTCCCGTGACAACAGGCTCGCAAGAACAGGCAGTCCGCCAAAAGAGGTGTTTGCCGCCAGCGATAGCACGAGGGTGATCGTGAGTGAAACCAAGTAGTACGCCCAGTGCCGCCCGACCGCGTCGGCCATGATCTGGCTCAGCGCTGTTTGACCCGAACGCGGTCCGATGTGCCAGCGGCTCGCGAGCACCGCGAGGCCGAGCAGCATTGTGCCGAGGATCAGCCCCAACAGCAGTTCAGTCCGCTTGGCGCGGACCACCCGCGGTTCTTTGAACAGTGGCACGCCGTTCGCGATCGCCTCAACACCGGTCAAGGCACTGCAGCCGGCAGAAAAGGCCTTCAGCACAAGGAGCACGCTCACCGCCTCGAGCCCGTGTGTGGTGAGCAGTGACCGCCCGGGTTGGCGGGCGTGAAGCGCAAGCGGATGGACCAAACCGATGGCAATGATCGCTAGCAGGCCGACGATGAAGATCATCGTCGGAAGGAGAAACGCCCTGGCAGCCTCCCCTAAGCCACGTAGGTTCAGCAGCGTGACGACGGCGAGGATTCCCAGGCAGATGGGTACTGTGGCAGCTGACAGGGATGGGAAGGCGGAGGTCAGCGCGCCGACACCGGCCGCGATCGACACGGCTACCGTGAGCGTGTAGTCGACGATCAGCGACGCTCCGGCAATGAGGCTCGCAGGTACCCCGAGGTTCGCGCGTGAGACGGCGTAGGCCCCGCCTCCCCCGGGATAGGCGTCGATCACTTGCCTGTAGGAGAAGACGAGGACCGCAAGCAAAACGATGATCACGATGGTGATCGGCAGCACGATGTGCAGCGCGCCGGCTCCAGCGACAGCCAGCACGACGATGATTGCTTCCGGACCATAAGCGACCGAAGTGAGCGCGTCCAGGGAAAGCGCTGAAAGGCCTTCGACCTGTGTGATCTGCTCCTTTGCTACTTCGTTGCTGCGGAGCGGTCTTCCGACGAGCAGATGCCACGTGGAGTCCACCGCGCTTCGCATGCTCCCTGAACGAACCGCCACCGTTGCACTTTACGGTTGACCGGATCGAGTCCGGGTGAGCGCCGGTGACAACAACTGCCCGCGTGGAGGATCACACGCTCCACAAAGACCGCGGCAACGCCCACGTGCGCCGACCCTCCAGGTCAGCGGTGAGCTCTGCGACGGTCGCGCTACTCGCCGCGGGTGTGTGAGGCGGTCGAAACTCGCGTTTCCCCTCCACGGTGCGCCCTGTCTCTGCGCGCTTGACGCGTCGTTGTTCGGGAAGCCTTGTCCCAAAACACCTCACAGCACCCTCAATTGGAGGGACAAGCCCTCGGGTCGTAGGAAGGAAGAGGCTGCACCGCTGGGCTCGGTGGTCCAAGGGTGCTCGCCGACGTCAGTTCCAACATGGCTGCCATGAGCTCCACGGTGGTTGCAGACGTCACCGGCATCGCGGTTGTTGGCGGCTGCGCCACCGTTGCCGTCGTGTCCTGGGCAGGAGCGTGGTTCGAGAGCACGGAGAAGTTCGAGCCCGTGACCACCGTGACGTCAGCTCCTGCATCGGTCGGCCCGTCGGCCATCGCCACGATGCCGTTGAGTTCCTCGACGACCCGCTCGGCGTCGAGCAAGTGTCCCGGCGCGTAGTACACGACCGTTTCCGAGATCGGCCCGACCGAGGTTGCGCTGCCAGTGCCCACGACGTGCAACCCGAGCGACGAGAGCTGATCGGCGGTCGTCGTGGCCTGACCGGCTATTCCCGTGCCGTTCATCACAGAGATCGTGAACGAGCCGGGCGCGACCGTCGAACCCGGTGGAGTCTTGAGCCCGAGGAAGCTGTCGATTGCCTGCTGGTCCTGCGGGTAGGTGGGCAGCACCACCGAACCGTAGTCGTAGCCCTCGTACATGTAGTCGGCGAAATTCTCTATGTTCGGCATGGTCAGCTCAGGAACCTTGGCGATGTCGGTCGAACGGAACGCCCGCAACAGATCGACCATGTCGCTCAGCGACAGTTTCGAGTCGACCTCGAGGTCCGGGGCGACAGCTCCGAGAAGCGCGTTGTCGGTGAGCGGGTTCGCAATGCCGCGCTTTGCGATGGCGGTGGCGAGCACGCGGAGGAACTCGTGCACTCGGATGATACGCCCGAGGTCCCCGCTGCCATCGTCCACCCACTGACCATCTTTGAAATACCAGTAGTTGCGCGCCCTGACCAAGGCGAGAGCATTGAACCCGTTCAGGTACACACAACCGGTCGTTCGGATGTGGAGCCCGCTGCTGTCGTCGCGGACCCGGTAGGGGAAGTACATCTTGAGTCCGCCGAGGGCGTCCACGATGTTCTGGAAGCTGTCGAAATTCAGTTCGACAAAGTGGTTGATCGGGATCCCGAAGTTCTGCTCGATCGCGGCTACGAGCTGGCCGGGACCGTCCGCGAGGGCGGCATCGATCTTGAAGAAACCCCCGGGCCGGACGTTGTTCATGACGAGGTCACGGGGGATGGAGAGGACGGAGACCGAGTGAGCCCGCTGGTCGGCGCGAAGCAGGAGAATCACGTCCGAGTTCACGCCGGTGATGCCCTGCGCGCAACTGCCGAACGCTGCGGTCTGTTTGTTGTTGAGCACGCACCGGGACGTCGAGCCTATGAGGAGGAACGTCTGGGTGCCGACATTCGGACCCGAAGTTGCGGGCGGCGTGAGCTGTGTAACTGTCACTCGATGAATTTGGTGGACCCGGAAGGCGACGAAGCCTATCTCTGCCCCAGCAAGAGCGACGATGACAACGAGGAGGGCCACCGATGCCCTGAGGAGATTGCGAAGCCAGCGAGGTCGGCTCGAGTTCCTGCGGCGGCGCCCGAATCGCCGTCGGGCGGCAGGCTGGTCAGAGGCGGGCGGCCTGCTGATGGGAACATCGGACACCAGGAGCAGCCTAGAGATGTTCCCTTAAGATCTCGTGAAGCCAGAAACCGGAACTTCGGCCGCAAGAGGCAGGCCTTGTCACTGGCTGAGACTCATGTTTCAGTCGGGTTCAAAGTCCCGACTCACCCGGGCGAACTCGCGTCGGGTATAACGGAGGGCCATGCGGATCCTCGTGGCGGAGGATGACGAGGCTCTCAGGTCCGTGCTGGAGCGGGGCCTGAAGAAAGCTGGCTACATTGTCGACGCCGTCGCCGATGGATCAGACGCGCTCAGCTATCTCCGGTCCTACGAGTACGAGGTCGCCATCCTCGATTGGCGGATGCCAGTGGTAAGTGGAATCGAGGTCCTTCGGTCACTGCGCCGTTCAGGCGCCGGCGTGCCGGTACTCATGCTCACTGCTCGGGACATGCCGAGTGATCGGGTGCTCGGTCTCGACGAAGGCGCCGATGACTACATGGTGAAGCCGTTCGACTTCCCCGAGCTTCTCGCACGGCTGCGAGCCCTGCAGCGTCGGCCCTCGGAATCCCGCCCACCTCAGCTGTCAGTGGGGGACGTCGTCTTCGAGCCGGCCTCGCGGACTGTCGTGGCTGGTGGGAACGCGATCAGCCTGACACAGATTGAGCTCGGCATCCTGGAGCTTCTGCTGCAACGTTCGCCCGCGGTCGTGACCCGGCGATCGATCGCTCTGCAGGTGTGGCAGTACGAGGCCGACGCCGTCGGCTCCAACACGATCGAGGTTCACGTTGCCCACCTCCGGTCGAAGCTCTCCGGGACACACGTCCGCATCGACACCCACCGCGGCGTCGGCTACCGCCTCGTGCCGACATGAGACAGAAGCGACGCGCGACCGTCAATGACCATCTCGCCCCTTCGCTCAAGGTCGCGTTCGTAGCCACACTGATCGTGATCGTCGTGTATGCGGGGGCGGTCGCGCTCCTGGACGTTCTGGTGGCGCACCGCCTGGTTGCTCAGGTCGATCGCCAACTCAACAGTCGCCTCGCGGCGGCCCGGCACCAATCACCTGCACTGGCCATCAAGGAGCCGGACTCACCGGGCGGGGGGATCCAGTACGGCCTCGGGATCTACGGGGAGCCGATATACGTCTGGGAGGTTCCTCCTCACAGCAGCGTCGCCCAAGCAAACAAGGAATCACCGCCTTTGCCGCCGTTGTCGTGGCCCGGGCCGGCTGTCGGATCAGTCACCAGGAAACTCGCGGGTACTGACTACCGGCTCCTGTCGGTGCGTTACAGGGGCGGTCTCCTTGTTGCCGGAGAGAGTCTGACGGAGCTGGCACACGTCGAGAGCGTCCTCATCAGCTCCGAGCTCGTTGCCGCGCCTGTGCTTCTCCTGGCGATCTTCCTGGCGTCGTTGCTGATTGGCCTCCGCTCGGCAAAGCCCGTCGAACTTGCTCATCGCCGGCAGCTGGAGTTCACGGCCGACGCCTCCCACGAATTGCGTACGCCGTTGAGCGTGATCGAGGCCGAGTTGTCGTTGATCCGGAATTTCGATGGCGATGCCGAGCCTGCAACAATCGATCGGATAGCGCGAGAGAGTGAGCGCCTGAAGCGGATCGTCGAGGACATGTTGTGGTTGGCCCGCTTTGACGCGGCTCCCCCGCCCCCGGCCGCAGGCGCCATCGACCTCGCAGCCATCGCCGAAGACTGTGTCGAGCGTTTTCACGCTCTTGCCAGCACAAGATCACTCGACCTGAGCCTGGAACGGACCGGAACCGCGCCCGCGACGATCACAGCGCCTGCGGAGTGGATCGACCGTCTCGCGGCCGTGCTCGTGGACAACGCGTGCAAGTACGCGGGCGAAAGCGGCACGGTGCGCGTCGAGGTAGGTCGGATCGGTCCCCGCGTCGTTCTCGCGGTCGAAGACACCGGCCCGGGCATCCCAGGAGAGGAGCGCAAACGCCTGTTCGATCGGTTCCGGCGCGGCACCAATCAGGCAGGTGGTCACGGACTCGGGCTCGCGATAGCCGACTCGATTGTCCGCTCTACCGGAGGTCGGTGGCGGGTGGACACGAGCTCTCGGCTCGGCGGGGCCCGCATGGAGGTTTCCTGGCCCGGATAGGGCGTTCCCATCCCGGATCCGGGCTGTACGTCAAGGCAAACTCGCTGACACCATCGCCCCGTTGCTCGAACGTCCCCTCGTGTCGAGGCGGCGAACGAGCCGGATGTTGACATTGCGCTGCGGCTTCGACACGGGACATCGCACAGCGCCCGCAGAGTTAACTGGCCGGCTTCGGACATAAAGTGCAAGCCCGACCTTGCGGCGCGTCCTTGCTCGTCGCGCGGACTGGCTGACGCCCTGGGCTATCAGCTGCGAGTCGCCCGCCAGCACCGGCATCTCATGGGTAGCCGGATTGTCGTCCCGCTACCGAAGCCCGCGTGGTCGCCGGCCAGTCGCGCCACCCGGCGGAGGATCTCCTCCCGTTCCTCGGCTGGACGCGTGATCACCGCGCTGTAGGTGCTCGCGAGACCCACGAGCTCGTCGCGGGTCATCGGCATGGACCAGGTGATCACGGTGGTCTCCGGCGTCGTGAACCGGGCGTCGGGTGGTAGCTCGACGCGGTGACGCTTGGCGTTGTCACCGGCAGGTCCGACCCTCTCGCGCCCCGGGCCGAGCAGTTCGGCAACCCACTCGATGTCGCGGTCGGGCCCGTTCCACAGCACGCCCAAGCGACCGCCGCGTCGTAGCACGCGGGCAACCTCGAACACGGTCTGGGCGGGCTCCATCCAGTGCCATGCCGACGAGACCACCACCGTGTCGAATGTGTCATCAATGAACGGGAGCGCCTCGGAACGGGCCCCGACGGCCAGCACGTGACAAACGCGGCGAACGAGGACCGCGCGCATGCGGGCGTCGGGCTCGGCGGCAACCACCTTGCCGGGCACACGCGCGCGAAGCAGACGGGTGACAGCACCAGTGCCGGCGCCAAGGTCGAGCACGTCGAGTACGTCCGTCGCCAACACCCAGTCGACCGCGCCGCCTGGCGGGGCCGGGCGGTAGCGGTCGTAGGCGTCGGCGACGGTGCCGAACGACAGTGCCCTCGTGGCGATGGGCGAATCAGCCACCGCCCAGACGATACCGGGAGGCGACGATTACTTGCTACTTGCGCCCAAGCTGAACCGAGACCTCCCGGGACCGTCCCTTGAGCTCAGCGACCGCGTGCTCTGTTGCGGCGTTCCCGTCGTTGTCGTAGGACTGCGAGGAACTTGCGGAAGATATAGCCCACGGGTGGACGCTACTCGTCCAGTGCGCCCCGCTCAATGCGCCTGGTCGTCGCCCGCCAGCGGTCGACAGGGGTGGTGATAAAAGTCAGTCCTGTCAGGGCGATCGAACATGCCGCGGGGATGACTCTCGAGGGTCGACGTACAGACAACAGGCGCAACGGGCTTCGCGTCGAGGCGCGAGGTACTTACCGATGAACGCGTAGCCGATCGCAAGCACATCGGACAAGGGCACTCGGACGGCTCCTTCGATGTGCTGGTCGTTGTTCGCACCGAAGATCACCCGAGGACCCAGCTTCAGTGGTGGGTCTCAGCACCTCTCGAAGGGTCGTCGGGATCGTTAGCGGCGAGCCAGTCTGCGTCCGCTCTCGGTATTGATGGGTGTGTAGTTCATCTCGAAGTGGTGATAGAGCGCCGACTCATCCGCCTGGGACAGTTCCTCGCCATGCAACTCGATGTCGGGCGCGGACCGGACCCGGTCCTTCGTCACGGTGACCTGCAGGTCTTCGGGACCGATCTGAACGCCGGCCAGCGGCACGAAGGTCAGGTGGCGGCCGATGAAGCCCTCCTTGACAGTGCCGAACTGCGGCTCGTCGGTCTCGACATCAACGTAGACATCCTGAAGCTTTCCGATCTTCTCGCCGTTGCGGTCAACGATCACCCTGCCGTGCCATTCGGTGACGTTCCATGTCGCCTGGCCCTGGTCTTCGGTCATGCCGGCACCTTCCCTTTCTCTGTGAACCTCAGGCTGCTGAGGAGCCGATCCCAAGCAAGCGGGAGCATTGAGTTGTTGTATGCAAGCTTTACCCGGCCCTCGTTCGGGCGAATAGCACCGGCAGCGACTCGATCTCGGAGCATCACCCCGCCTGGTTGCTGAGACACTCGATCGACACGATGCCGTGTTCGTTGCGCTCGACCCCGTGGATGTCGTGGGCGAAGCCCGGGAACTTGGCAGTAGCCGGCACCGGTAACTCGGCAAAGGCCCGGTCGAGCAACTCGATCGTGGCGCGAGCGCGGACCTCGGCGTGCATCTCGTCGCAAAGCTCCCGTAGCGTCGTGCCGCCGTAGCGGGCGGGGTAAGCGGCGACCAGGTCCGGGATCGCCTCTCTAAGCTAAGAGACCGTGCCGAGTCATAGGCGCGTTTGAACCCGAGCAGGCCCTCGAGCAGCGTCCCCCGCTTTCCTCTCGTCGTGCCTATGGAGAATAGGACGAGAAGGCCGTAGTCGCCCTTCTTTTCGACCTCGACGCGATGGCTGTCGAGGTAGGCGGAGACGACGGGGGGTGGGGATGCCGGTCTTTGCGAGATGACTCGCGGCATCGATGCCGGGGATCGTCACGGTGACCTTGCTCGGATCGAGCATGCAGTACCCGCAGTCGAGCCCGCCGAAGCCGTGCCAGGACTGATGGGTTCCAGCTCCAACAGATCGTGCTACTGCGCCCCCGTCGCTGCCTGGCAGCGGTTCAATGCCCTCAACACCGGCTGGCTTGCGCGGATCGGAAGGCTTCGACATCCAGGTCCCGGCTCATCACCCGCCGCGCCACCTCCGAAAGTAAGACGTTGTGCTCGCGGGCATAGCCCCGCAGCAACAAGAAGGCTTGGTCCACGTCGGTGCCCGTGGCGGCGGCGACGACACCTTTGGCCTGCTCCAGGACGGCCCGGTTGTTGAAGGCCTTGTGCACCTGCTCGGAGACCTCCTCGCGCTGGTGGATGAAACGGTGGTGGAGGATACCGATGGTGGCCACGTCGGCCATGGCCTGAGCGACAGCCTCGTCGGGCTCGATCAGGCCGTAAGCCTGGTTGGCGAACAGGTTGAGGGCGCCGAGACGCTCGTCGCGAAGACGCATGGGCACGGCGTACACAGACAAGAAGCCCGCGTCCAGGGCGGCCGGGGCGAAGCGGGGCCAGCGCGCCTTAGCCTCGGCCAACTGGTTCTCGCGTACCGCCTCGCCGCTGCGCCAACAGTCCAGGCAGGGGCCGTCTTGGCGCTGCAGCTCGATGAGTTCGATGAGGTGCATCCGTTCGCTCGAGGAGGCCAGCGGCCGGAGCTGGCCCTCCGCACCGACCAGCACCACCCCTGCTTCGGCCACCCCGAGAAGCGACACGCACCGCTCGGCCAGCCGATGGAGGAACTCGATCTGGTCGTAGTTCTCGACAAGGGTGTCGGCCAATTCCACGAAGGTTCGTGACAGGAGATCTTGCCGGGTCACGAGATCGTCACCTCCTCAACGTCCGGACCGCGTACCGCCCGAACTGGATTTTCGTGCAAACCGGAGACAAAGGCAACCCGGTACGGCTCCAATTGGCGGCGGTGCTGTCACGGGTCGAAGCGGAGCCTTCGCGCGACGACGTCAGCGGCGACCTCGCCCACGGCTCGGCCGGCAGCATAAGCCCGCGCCCGAAGGACGACGACGGCATCCTCGGGACCGCCGCCAAGCTGCACCATGATCATTCCCGTGGCCTGATAGACGACGGTCATTTCGGTGGCCAGAGTCTCGAAGACGTCGTGTAGGGAGCCGGGGGGCACCCGGGCCTGCAGGCACAGAGTAATCTCACAGGCCATGTCCGCCAGGGCCAGCGCTTCGGCGAGGAAGTCATCTTCCAACGGGCCCGGCCGATCACGATAGAACGTCAAGACTCCAAAGCGCGCCGCGCCTGTCTGTAGGGGCAGGGCGAACACCGCCGCCACGCCGGCTGCCAACGCCTCGGGGGCAAAAACGGGCCAACGTATGGTGTTTGCCAGATCCGGCTCGAGCACCGGCCGTCTGTCGCGGTGGGCGTCGATGGTCGGTCCCTCGCCGAAGGTGAATTGCAGATCCACGATGAGTGAGGCCCGTTCGTCGGAAGAAGCGATGTTGCCTGGGTCGTCGTTGGCCGGGATCAGCGCCACCGCCGCCCCGCCCATCCCCAGCTCCTGTGCACAGACGCGGCACAGCCAGTCGAGCGATGCGTCGGGGTTTGTCAGGCGTCCCAGCGAACCCACGAGCTCGGCTACCCGGCGAGTCAATGCCACCCCTGTCCGGCGAGCCCGAAGTTCTCCGAGCGGGCGAGAGTGCCTCTGACATCGCCGGGGCGATCGTCGGTCCCCACCTGCAGGTCCTCTTGTCGGTCCCGGGTCACGGCCACAGAGGACACCAGACCGAAATCCGAACTGACGATCGGTCGTCTATGTCCAAAACGATACGCCCCAGGCGTCGTCGAAGAGACACCCGGAGCACAGTTCGGCCGAGTCCTCCTGTCCCATTCGATAGCACAGGTCTATCGGCCGTCAGAAGCGATGGAAGATGGGTCGTGGACGCTGCCGCGGAACTCAGCGGTCACAGGCAGAGGCTCAGACGATATACGAGATACCGTCCTCGTCCTTCAGGCAGGGAGCCGAGGGATACGCCTCGTTCGTCCCCATCTCGAGTAAATGGCGAGTCACGCATCCCGTCGCGTCTCGGGACCGTTGCCAGGATGGTGTCAGTCCGACCACGTGATGAGATTAGGAACGCACGCGTCGGCGAGCGCGGGGTTGCCGGGCAGAACGCGGGCAACGAGATCGGCGTCGGCGCCGGTCTCTCGCGGTACCTGCACGCTATAGCGAGTGATGCCGTCCCGTCGTCCTTCAAAGCCAGCCACCAGCGGGTGGGCCTCGCCAAGACTCGGCGCGACCCAGAGTTGCACGATCACATCAGAAGGCTCGAGGGATCCGAGGTCTGCAACGATCTCGGCCTGCATCGCACCACCTGGAGCCACGGTGACATCCTCGACGGAGACACGAATGGAGGGCCACGCGGCGCGTAGTCGCTCGAGAGTCGAGGCAAGATCGCGGGCGCGCACGCCACCATCCGCCGCGAACCGACGTACGCGGCGCGCTCCTGGCAGATAGAAGGACTCGACGTAGTCGTGCACCATGCGGTGCACGCTCCAAGTCGGGGTCAGGCTTGCCATCGACTGACGAATCGAGGCCAGCCAGGCACGGGGCAGGCCCTTCGCATCGCGGTCGTAGAAGGTCGGCAAGATCTTGTGCTCGAGGGTGTCGTAGAGGGACTTGGCATCGCTCGCGTCCTGCACGTCGAGGTCCTCGTAGTGCTTGGCAGTTCCGATGCACCAGCCGATTGGCGCCGCGGCCGGATCTGCGTCGTTCCAGACCTCGTCCCACCAGCCGTCGAGCGTGCTGAGGTTCAACGAGCCGTTCGCGCCGGCTTTCATGCCTCCGATGCCGCATGCCTCGAGCGGTCGCCGCGGAGTGTTCAGCCACAGGTCGACACCTTGTGAAAGGGCCCGGTCCATAGTGAGATCGAAGTCCTCGACGAACACGACCCGATGCTCCAGGTGGTATCGCCGCGCGAACTCGAGGACCTCGCTCAGCAGCTTCTTTCCCAACTCGTCGCGGGGATGGGCCTTGCCGGCGAAGATGATCTGAACGGGGCGGTCCGGATTGCCGAGAATGTGCGCGAGGCGTTCAGGGTCACGCAGGAACAGCGTCGGGCGCTTGTAGGTGACGAATCGCCCGACGAAGCCAACGGTGAGCGCGTCGGCGTCAAGGAGCGCATCCGCGGCGGCAAGACGCGCCGTATCAACACCGCGGCGGGCAAGCTGTTCGTGGCGGCGAACCCGCGTGAACTCGACGAGCCGGGCGCGCGCCCGACACTTTGCATTCCAGAGCGCCCCGTCGTCGGTTCCGATCAGTGGCTCCCACGAGGACGAAGAACCCGGTGTCGTCCGCCAGAGGGGCCCGAGCTGACGGTCGAGAACCTCCTCGATTTCCGAGGATATCCACGATCTGAAATGGACCCCGTCGGTGACGTGGCCGATCGGCACCTCGTTCAAGGGCAATCGCGGCCAGAGGCCGCCCCATTGCTCCCGAGTGACCCTGCCGTGCAACCGGCTAACCCCGTTGGCGCCGCCCGCGAGCCGCAGTGCGAGCACGGTGGGGCAGAACGAGTCAAGCGGGTCATCGAGCCTGTAGCGGCCCAGTGAGCAGAGCGTCTCGAGGTCGGTCCCGAGCAGTCGGGCGTAGGGCGCGAGGTACCGATTGACCAGTTCGGTCGGGAAGTAATCGTGTCCAGCAGCGACCGGGGTATGTGTCGTGAACAGGAGTCCGGGTGCCGCGGCCACACGCGCCTCGGCGAAGGACAGCCCGTCGCGTTCCATCACCATACGGATGCGCTCCAGCGCGGCAAAGGCGGTGTGACCCTCATTGAGGTGTGCCATTTCGGGCTCGTGGCCGAGCGCCGCCAGCGCACGGACGCCGCCGATGCCGAGCACGAGCTCCTGCTGGATGCGGGCCTCCTCGTCACCGCCGTAGAGCCTTCCCGTTATTTGGCGATCGGCCCGTCGATTCTGCCTGATATCAGTGTCGAGAAGGTACAGCCGGTTTCGCCCGACAAGAACAGTCCACACCTGCGCAACTACATTGCGCCTGGGCAACGGAACCTTGACCAGCACCGGACGGTCCAAGCCGTCGCGTGCGAGCTCGATGGGCAGCTGCTCGAAGTCGAGAGCCTCCCACGACTCTTGTTGCATTCCGGCATCGTTGAGCCACTGATGCAGCGTCTCGCGGTAGAGCAGGCCGACGCCGACCAGCGGAACTCCGAGCGCGCTCGCCGACTTGAGGAATTCGCCAGCAACGGTCCCGAGGCCACCCGCGTACACCGGTAGTGAGTCTGTGAGGGCGAACTCGGCGGCAAAGAACGCGACCTCGAACCCACGGTCCTTCCGGTGCGTTTGCCGGAACCAGGTCTTGGAAAGGTTCGCTTGGTAGCTGGTTGCGTCTTTGACGACGGCGGCTGCGAGCGATGCGAGACCCGGGTCGGAGGCGAGGCGCTGTTCCACCGTGGCTTGTCCGAGACCAGTCAACAAGCGGAGAGGCCATTCGAGAGCAGACGGCCCGGCGCTGGGATCGAGGCGCGCGAACAAGGTACGCATTGGTGCTTGCCAGGTCCATCGCAGGTTCGTCGCCACATCGAGGAGGTCTTCGAACCCGACGACTTGTTGTCGCGACCGTTTCGGAGCTGACCGACGAGCCGGGATCTCACACCTCCTTCAGATCATGATGGCACGGGAATGCTCGAACTGGTGCCGTGCAGGCGATGCTGGCAGTGCCAGCTACGTCGTTCAACAGAGGCGCTCGATGGAAACGACCCGGCAACCGCTCCCCAATCGGAGTCCGGTAATGCGTCGGCTATCGAGCCTCAGGATCGACAGTGAGGACCCCTCCTGAGCGGCGACAAAGTGACTCCTCGGGCCGTCTCGGTGTTCGTCGCCGCGGTGGATCCGAAGCAACGATGGAAGCGGTTCCGAGGGGATGGAGCCGCTTCCATCGAACCACGGCCGCTTCCTCAAGGTCGGGCATGACTGTCACTTCGGCCTGCGCCGCGTCTTTTGGTAGGCATTCTCGACCTTTCGGGACTTCTCCTGCTTGATCACGGGGATGGTGACGATGGGCACGCCCTTCTCGTGGGAAGCCGTGATCCTCTCACACTCTGGGCCTTCCCGGTTTTCGAAGAAGGTAGATTGCGGCTATGGCCTTTCGCCGCGGATCCAACGCCAAACCGGGCGCCTCATCGAGATTGTGAAGACCTGCCATGCCGGACGGAGATGCTGCCAGGAGACTGGGACCTGTCAGCTATGAGCTCGGGTGGGCGAAAGGCAATCCTCCCAGGAAGATATGGGGTCTGAGCCACACGCACTTGGCAAATGCCATTGACCAGTTCTCAAAGGGCTCGGGGGAAGGAGCAGCCCACGAGTCGCTGCTGGGAGAAGCGACCGCGGCATGGACGGGCTTCGCGTGGCTAGTCGAGCTCGGAGAGCGACTCGAGGTGACCAGGCCGCTGGCGATGGCGTGCGACGACTTCGCAAGGGGAGTCGCTGAGGGGGACACGGATCTTACGATGCGTGGGTATTCGGCCGTCGAGGCAATCGTCAGTCAACTTCGTGAGCGATTCGGTGAGGATCTAGGCCGCTCATGGAATGTGCAGGAGATCGATGAAGAGTTTGATCGGCTGATCGAGGCCTCTGCGGTACTCGTCGACCGGCTCAAACACGAGAATCTGACGGACGCGGATACCACTAATACATACGAGTTGGCCGTCAAGATCGCCCACGGCTGGACACGGCTCGTGCACGGAAGTTACTTCCTCGGGTACTCAGAGCCGTATTCGGAGGCGACAACGAAGATCGTCTCCGGAATGGAGAACCGCAACCTGGATCATCTCCAGGCCGGCATCGAGCAGATGGTCGCACTCGCGCTGCGACTGTCTCAGGTGTCAGTAACGATCATTGAAGGTGCACAGCCCAGAAAAGGCGATCATGTCGAGTTCCCCGACGGCGTGCCCGGCGGCCGGTACGTCGCCACCACTGACGGACGTCCCCTTGAAGGGGATATGAAGCGGTGGTCGGTGGACGTAGTCCTGGTCGACCCTCGAGATGGGTGACTCCCGGTCCCGAATTTCCGCCAACGAGCGATACTCGGATTTTGACGAGGTGATGGGCCCTCGGGAGCGTCCCAAGGAGGGAACGACGCCTGTGGTCAAAAGACCTGCCAGCGTGGCCGGTTCTCACCCTCAACCCCGGCTCTTCGGTGCGGGTTTACCCTCGAGGGCCCAACCACACGTTACGCACTTGGTCGTTCAGATGAAAGTGGGTTGTCGGGCACCGTCCTAGCGCGTCTCGTCAGCACTCGCAGTCTCGACTCACACAAGCACGGGGATCAAGGCGTATCCGGGGAGGTCGTCAGCTGGCCGCGAGATCGGCAAGCAGTACGGACAACGACAGCGTGGCCACGCCGATGGCGGAGTCGCCGATGCCGTAGGGGAGGATCAGCGTGCCGGCGTGCACGAGAGAACCGCAGGAATAGACGACGTTCGGCACATAACCGTCCTGCTCGTCACGCGTCGGGCTCAAAATGGGCTCTCGGAGTTGGCCGATGACCCTGGTCGGATCTTCGAGATCGAGAAGTGTGGCGCCGATCCTGTAGGTGCGCATTGGGCCGACGCCGTGGGTGAGCACAAGCCAGCCGGCGTCGGTCTCGATTGGCGAACCGCAGTTGCCGAGCTGGAGCAGGTCCCAGGTCCGGGTGGGCACCTGGTACGGAAGCGAGTCTTCCCAAAGACGCAGGTTGTCAGAGAAGACAACCGTGTTCGTTTCGTGGTCGGACCTGGACAGGGCCGCAAAGCGGCCTCCGATCCGACGAGGGAACAAGGCGAGACCCTTGTTGGCCGCGAGGCTGACGATGGGCGAGCACTTGAAGGCGCGAAAGTCAGTCGTTTCCAGAAGCTGCTGAGCGATGTCGACGCCGTCAAAGGCCGTATAGGTGGCGAAGTAGGAAACGGTCCGGTCGCGGTGCTCGAAACGCACAAAGCGAGCGTCTTCCATGCCGTTACGTTCGGCACCCATGGCTGGAATGAGGACTCGCTCTGCAAGCGACGTGTCGGCCGGAAATCGGACGCTGTAGGTCCGCTCGGCGATCTTGCGCATGAGCGAGATGATCGACCCGTCCTGTCTGTGGGTCGCCAACTGGACCCGAAGTCGGCCCAGCCGCTCCTCGAGCTCGGCCGCGGTGAATTGCTCGCCGAGCGCATCAAGGACGTAGTCGGCGCTCTCCCCGTCGCAGCGGAGCCGACGAAGCTCACTCCGGAAGACGGCCCCGTCGAGCGGGACAGCTTCAGTCACTCCTCTCGTCGCGAACGGTGGTACGGCCTCAATGTTGACTTTGCCGCGGTCGTCGACCGTTCCTGTCCGGAACTCGATCGAGGACCGATGTCCCTCCCCGATCGCCCGGACACTCATCACAAAGCGCAAGCTCCCCGCGGGGACGCCGTTCTGGTCGGGATGGGCCACCATGCTGGGGTTGCAGAGTGCCGCGCCTTCCAGTGCGTACTCGCTGGTGAACGTCGCACCGAGCAGCAGACGACGCGTCTCGGAGAGCTCGTACGCAGGATCGAGGCGATCAGCCAGCTCGTCCGCGTGCCGCCGGAACGTATCGATGAGGTCGCGGTGACGGTACCCGAACCGGGAGGCGACGTCATCTAGAGACTGCTCCACCTCGTTGTCGTCCAGCGCCAGGATGCGAGCCACGACAGCTGAGGTGCGGGGCTCCTCTCGGTCAAATCCGTCTTGCCCGGGCACAAAGAGCATCGTGACGACCCGGGACCGGTCCGGGTAGAGGCGCTGGGGGCTGCGCCGGGCGCCGTCGGTGACCACAGGACTCAGTTGGACGCCAGTACGAGCCGACGCGCATGCTGCAGCGTAGAAAGCAGAGCCAGCGTCGACTCGGCGCCCTGGTTGAGGTTTGGCCCTTGAGGTGTGAGACCGTCGAAACCACCCCCGCTCTCCGGGTCCCACATGACGTGATGCCCGTCGTTGTCTCCGAGGAACCAGGCCTCTGCAGCGATGAGGCCGTCGGACCAACGACGGTCGCCGTCGACGGCCGCCGCGCGGGCGCAGGCGTCGGCTAGCGCGGCCACTTCAATGGGCTGCTGGTCGAACGCAGGCCGGATGTCGCCGGGTGATGCACCGCCCACGGGCGTCACTGACAGGTGACGGTCCATCATCTCGTGGTCAAGCAGCCACGCCAGGAGATCGAGGCCGTGTTGCAGCAGGCCTGGTCGGTCCAGTGCCGCGCCGGCGGCGATCATCGCCTCCGGCAGGACCGCGTTGGCGTAGCGGAGTCGAATCTCCGGCCACGGCCAGGCGGCGTTGGCGCGGGGTGGTGCCATAGCGTCCGCGGCATCACTCAACAATGCGTGTGCCCCACGATGGTGAGGCTCGACAGTGAGCAATTCGGCCGCCCCAATGGCGGCGAAAGCCATCGCACGCGGGTAGCGCGAGCGCTGTTGTACCGCGCGCTCGAACTGTGCAGTAGCCACTTCACACAGCCAACGGTCGTCGCTGCGCGACGCCGCGGTGCCGAGGCCCCAGATGCTCCTGCCCCAGCAGTCCTCCGTCGCCGGGCGGTCCTCCCAGCGACCCCGCCGACTCAATCGGTTCCGGTAGCTGCCGTCGACGCCTTGCGCCTCGATCAGGAACCCAAGGCTGGTCCTGGCAAGGTCGCGTACCGCCTGCATGGGAAGGGGTTCTCGTGCGGCGACGACGAGGACCCGGGCCATGTCGTCGGTGCAGTAACCGTGCGCTCGCCTGGGGTCGCTGTATCGCGCGTGCTCGAAGGTGCCCCGCAGGTCCGTCATTCGGAACAGGTGGTCGAACTTGGGCTCCCCCGCGCTGGTCATACCAAAGCCGGGTGTTTGCTCACGAGACGATTCGCCAGAGCCACGTAGGCTCCCGCGACCACCGACCAGCCCATGCTCGGCGCCAGTCGTGCCGCTTCGGTCGCCATGCGCTCGGCGACCCCCGGCTCGACGAGCACCCGGCGCAGAGCCGACACGAGGGCTGCCGGGTCGTCACGGTCGACGACCATGCCCGCCCCGCTCGCCAGTAGCTCGACGGCGTGAGGAAAGGCCGTGGCAACTACCGGCCTGCCCGCCGCGATGGCCTCGACGAGCACGCCGGATGTCACCTGGTCAATAGAGTCGTAGGGCAGCACGACCACAGCGCACGACTGGATCAGTGCCGTGAGGGAGGCCACATTCCGGTGGGTGGCGTCAAAACAGACGGATGCTCCGACTCCGTTGCGTAAGGCCTGCTCGATACGGGCGTGGCGGTAAGCCTCGCCGCTGACGGCGAGCACCTTCGGATGGGTCTGGCCCGCAACGAGGTAACGAGGTCGCGCCGGAAGGCGATGCAATGACTGCATGGCGTCGATGACCCGCTCGATGCCTTTGCCCGGTCCGATCAGACCCCACGTCAAGATCGTCGGCCGAGCCCCAGGTCGGTGCTGGGCGCGGTTGGTTGGGATCGCCGCTCCGTGCGGGATGGTTGTCACGATCGCCGGGTCGACGTCGAACCGGTTGCACAACCGCTCCCGCGCCGCGTCCGACATGACGATCACGTGGTCCGCCATCGCAGCGACCGCCACGAGGGTGGACCGCTGGTGTGGGGTGGGATCGCTGAGGATCGTGTGAGCGATCACGATGGACGGGATCTCAAGGCCGGCGAGGACGTCCAGCACCTCGTCGCCGTCAGCGCCACCGTACAGTCCGTACTCATGCTGCACGATCGCCACGTCGAACCGGTTGAGGAGTTCCGAGCTGGCTGCCACCGACCGCGGGGAACCGTTCACGAGCTCTCCGATGACCCGCTTGCTGGAGGCGGGCGATCCGTCCGCCACGCGCACGACGCTCACCTCGGCACCGTTCGCAACAAGACCGTCGGCAAGGGCTGTGCTGAACGTCGCCATCCCGCACGCGGTTGGAGGGTAAGTGCTGAGTATCCCGAAAGACAGGTTACGAAGCGGGCCGCCTGCAAACTGCGGAATGACTGGACTTGGGACGCGCACAGGACTCCTCGAGGTTGCTCGGTCGAGGCGTCGAACCTGCACGGGGCGATTATGGGTGGTCCTGAACGACCGTCCTGCCCAAGCAAAGCGACTCTTCCAAGGGGAACTACCAACGTAAGACTACCGTGGCGCGCCGCGACTCGCAGTCACGCCCCAGAAGTTCAGGTCGGGTGGGCCGGTCTCCTCGTCTGAGCAGCGACGGCATTCGGCGACGAGTCCCGCTCGCAGAGGATGCCAGTTGTGCCGTAGACCCGTGAACGGCGACGGCGTTCGATCCCGCGACCCTCACCTTGGCAAGGTGCCTTTGTCCGTGCATTCACGTGTTGCTCCGCCCGTCGATGTGATACCCGTCCGTCTGGTTCGTCCGAGGCTCCCACCCACCGAAGCGACGGTCGTGGCCCGGGTAGGGGCAGAAACCTTGGAGTCGTCATCGAAGACGGCTCGTAGGAGACACTCCTTCGGTCTTGCCGGGAGCGCTGCGGGCTAGGTTAGCTTTGTCTCTATGGTCGAGCATGCGAGGTTCGGGCGAACCGGTCACCTAAGCACTCGGGTGATCTTCGGCGGTGCGGCGCTCGGCTCGGCGAGCCGAGAAGCGGCTGATGGCGTTCTCGAAGTGCTTCGCGAGTTCGGGGTCAACCACATCGACACCGCCGCCAGCTACGGCGACTCCGAGCTGCGCATCGCGCCCTGGCTGGTTGGCCACCGCGATGAGTACTTCCTCGCGACCAAGACAGGCGAGCGCAACGGTGATGCGGCCCAGCGTGAGCTCGAGCGCTCGCTCGCGCGTCTCGGCGTCGACCACGTGGACCTCATCCAGCTCCACAACCTGGTGGAGGAGGAGGACTGGGCAGCTGCACATGCTCCTGACGGAGCACTAGCGGCGCTATGCCGGGCGCGCGACGAGGGACTGGTGCGCTTCATCGGGGTCACTGGTCACGGCGTGAGCATCCCGCGTATGCACCTGCGGAGCCTCGAGCGCTTCGACTACGACTCGGTGCTATTGCCGTACAACTTCACGATGCGCGCCAACAGCCGCTACCGCGACGGGGTCGAACAGCTGCTAGCGGTGTGCGTCCAGCGCGACGTCGCCGTACAGACCATCAAGACTGTGGCGCGCCGCCACTGGCCGGAGGGTACATCCGGCGATAGGCGGAGCTGGTACGAGCCGCTGGACGATCCTGGTGCCATCGCTCGAGCCGTGCACTACGTGCTGGGGAGGCCGGGGCTCTTCCTCGACGCTTCGAGCGACTTCCACTTGCTCCGACACATCCTCGAGGCCGCCTCGCACCCGGCTGCGGTGCCGTCAGACGACGAGATGGCTGACGACGCCCGCTCTTTCGGCATCACCCAACTGTTCGACGACCCGGAGCCCGAGCGCATCTAACCGGAGGACACGCCTCACGCTGCTTGGCCTCGAGGCCATCCTGCCCCTCGGGCAGTAGTGTCTCGGCCTCGGCTGCTACGACCTAGACGATTCTGACGGGTTGAGCAGATCAGCCGTGCCGACGCACCGGCCCTATGGGCGAGCCCACGTTCACCAACTCGGACAGCCTCGGCGAATGGCTACTCGGTATGCGTCCATCGGACGCCTAGGGCGCCGGAAAGCGGCGGCCGGCTTGTTGTCATCATCAACTCGCTTGTGCATAGCATCGGGTCACGGACGGCAAGGAGATGGACCAGGTGGTGAAGGAGCTGTTGCGCCTGCCTGCCGAGACCGCGAAGCACCGAGCGGCCATCTCGCGAATCGCCGCAAGGCGACGCGAACTCGCCGGACGCCTTGGCGAGGCCATCGGGCCAACCAAGGCGGCACAGAAGCTCGGGATCAGCCGACAGACGTTCTGGCAGATCCTGAATCCTGATCAGGCCAAGCAGATCAAGCAGAGGTCGAAAACAAACGCCCGGGGACGCACACGTGACCCCTGAGGACCGTGCTCCGGTCCTGTCATGGTGCTTGATACTGCGCTCAAGGGTGCGCTGAGGCCATTTCACCTGAGCTTTTGGAACACACCACGACATCCGAACCACAAAGTGCGGCAACAGGAACCGGCGCAGCACCTCGACGGCACAGTCGTGGGCGACATCGCCTACTAGCTCGCCAATCTCGACACGTCCGCGTCGTTATCGAGGTCGCCGACCTCTACAGGAGCTACGGCAGCGTTGCGGCACTCGGCGGTATCAGTTTCGAAGTGCGACCTGGGCGGGCAACTAGCTTCCTCGGCCCTAACGGCGCCGGCAAGACAGCCGCGATGCGCATCATCCTCGGCACTACGCGCCAAACGCCAGGCACAGCGCTCGTCGGTGGCCGGACTTACCAAGCGATGATGCGGCCACTGCACGGGTCGGTTCACTACCTGACGCCAACGCCGTGCATCTTGGGCGCAGCGCGTGGTTCCACCTGCTGGCTATCGCGCGGAGCAACGGCATCGGGCAGCAGCGAGTCAATGCCTGCGGCGTGCCCCCAGTGCTCGACGCTCTACTAGGAGATCCTGCGGCGGTAAGTAACCATGGCCAAGGTGCACGCGACGATGAGGATGCCGACACACCAGGCAAGGGCGATCCAGATGTCGGTGCCGACCGGCTGTTGTGCGAACAGGTCGCGGATCGCGTCGACGATGGACGTCACCGGCTGGTGCTTGGCGAAGGCCCGCACCGGTCCGGGCATGGTGCCCGTGGGCACGAATGCCGAGCTGATGAACGGCAGGAATATGAGCGGGTAAGAGAACCCGCTCGCGCCGTCCACGGACTTCGCTGTGAGACCCGGGATTACGGCAATCCACGTCAACGCCAGGGTGAACAGGATCAGGATGCCGCCGACCGCGAGCCACGCCGGCACTCCCGCCCCTGAGCGGAAGCCTATGAGGAGAGCGACGAGCACGACGACCACGAGCGAGATCAGGTTGGCTACGAGCGAGGTCATCACGTGCGCCCACAGCACCGACGACCGTGCGATCGGCATGGACTGGAATCGCTCGAAGATGCCGCTCTTCACATCCAAGAAGAGCCGGAATGCGGTGTAGGCGGTGCCCGAAGCAATCGTGATGAGCAGAATGCCGGGCAGCAGGTAGCTCACGTACGAATGTGACCCTGATTTGATCGCGCCGCCGAACACGTAGACGAACAGCAGCAATAGGGCGATCGGCGTGATCGTGGTCGTGATGATCGTGTCCGGGCTGCGCGTGATGTGGCGCAGGGACCGTCCCAGCAGTACGGCGGTGTTGCTGAAGAGATGCTTGGTCATCCTTGTTCCTCACTTGTTTGTGCCGACATCGCCCGCGTGCCGTCCTTGCCGACATCACCGACGATGGTGAAGAAGACGTCCTCGAGCGTCGGCTGCTTCTCGACGTATTCGACCTTGGCGGGCGGGAGCAGCTGCTTGAGCTCGGTGAGGGTGCCGTTCACGATGATCCGACCCCCGTGGAGGATCGCGATCCGGTCAGCGAGTTGTTCGGCCTCGTCCAGATACTGCGTCGTGAGCAGCACCGTCGTACCCTGCTCGGCGAGTTCCTTGACGGCCTGCCACACCTCGATGCGCCCCTGGGGGTCGAGCCCGGTCGTTGGCTCGTCGAGGAAGATGACCTGCGGATTCCCGATGAGGCTCATCGCGACGTCGAGGCGGCGGCGCATGCCACCGGAATACGTCGACACTTTCCGCGCGGCCGCGTCGGTCAGGGCGAAACGCTCCAGCAGGCCATCGGCGATCTTGCCCGGGGCCTTGAGGCGCCGCAACCGGGCGACCAGCATGAGGTTCTCCCGCCCGCTGAGGACCTCGTCGACGGCCGCGAACTGTCCGGTGAGGCTGATGGACTCCCGCACCTCGGCAGCCTGCGTGGCGACATCGAAGCCGTTGACGCTGGCAGTCCCTGAATCGGCATTGAGCAGCGTGGACAGGATCTTCACGACTGTGGTCTTGCCCGCCCCGTTCGAGCCGAGCAGGGCGAAGATGCTGCCCCTCGCCACGTTGAAGTCCACGCCGCGCAGCACCTCCAGCTTCTTGTACGACTTCTCCAGTCCCTGCACGTGGATCGCCTGGGCTGTTTGTGTTGTCATCGGGACATCCCTTCGTTTCCGGTGTCTTGTTCCTCGGCGCGCGCAATGGCGTCGGTCAGCCGATCCCGCTCCCGGATGATCCACTGACCCTGCGGGTAGTTCCGGAGAAACGCCTCGGCGAACTCCACGGGGTCGTCCCCGACGACTGCCCGGATCGGTGTTCCGTTCGCCGCGCTCTGCTCGAAGAGATCTACAAGGTCCTCCAGCATCGACAGCCCGCCGTCTCCCGTGCCGTTCCCGAAGTAATACGAGTACCGCTGCAGCGCATCGATCGCCGTGTGGTAACTCGCAGGAAGCCGGTTCGTGCGCGCCTTGTACTGCCGGTAACGCCTCTTCTGCTCGATCCACCCTGTGGCCATGTCTATCTGCCTCCTTCGCGGAGCTGTTCGAGCCGTTCTGTGAGGAAGCTCCAAGTCCGCCAGAATTCATCAAGGTTTTCCTGTCCCTGAGCGTTGAGGGCGTACACCTTGCGGGGCGGCCCTTTCTCGGACGGGACCTTCTCCACGTCGACGAGGCCACGGTGCTCGATCCTGATGAGCAGCGCGTAGACGGTGCCTTCGGCGATGTCGGAGAAGCCCTGCTCCCGCAACCATGCCGTGATCTCGTAGCCGTAGGCAGGCCGTATGGACAGGAACGCGAGGACGATGCCCTCCAGCGTGCCCTTAAGCATCTCCGTCATCTGCTTGACCACGCGGCACCTCCTCACGCTACTCAGCGTTACTGACTACTAGTAGATAGTAACACTGAATAGCGGCCGCGCAAGCTCCAGCGCGAGTTTCCGCCGCGCTATGCGCCAGCGATGATTCGTCCACCGAGAGCCGATGACGTGCGCGCGCTCATCGCCGACGCGACGGAGATCGTTCCCATGCTCGGAGGCAGCACGTAGATGGTGTCGCCCGCGACGATGCTCGGATCCGTGATCGTCATGGTTAAAGGCGTGCTCGCCGAGGGCGAGGTGCCGCCGGTTGCCTGTCACGATACGGCCCACGCGACGACGTAGGAGTACCCACCTAGGTTCTGTAGACGTTAATCTGATAATCTGATCTGGTGACTGAGATCAGCGCAACGGATGCCGCGCGCAACTTCGCGGACCTCCTCGATGCCGTGGAGCACCGCGGCGAGCGAATCACCATCGTTCGCAGAGGAAAAGCGGTGGCTTTGCTCGAACCCGTCCTCAGTGGGCGAGGCTCCGACGTAAAGACGATGCTTCGCCGGCACGGCGTCGACTCGAAGTGGCGCGCTGACGTGGCAGAAGTCCGCGAGCTGATGACCGTCGAGGAACGAAGCTGACGCGGCTACTGCTGGACACAACCTTCCTCATCGACGCGGAGCGCGTCGGCGACGAGCTCGACGACGTGATCGACGACAACGATGACGTGGCCATGGCAGCGATCACTGTCGCGGAGCTTCGCGTGGGTGTCGAGCTGTGCCGAGGCAAGGCGAGGATAAGCCGGCAGAAGTTTCTTGACGACGTGCTCGCCAATGTTCCTGTGATCGACTACGACCTAGAGGTCGCCGATGCCCACGCGCAACTCCTTGTCTTTGTCCGGCGGCAGGGCCGGCCCAGGGGGGCTCATGATCTCGTGATCGCAGCCACTGCCTTGGCCTCTCAGCGGACGGTTCTGACAGCTGATCAAACGGCCTTCTCTGATCTTCCCGGAATCGCGCTTCGCCTGCATCGCTGAGTCCAGCTAGGACCGCGCGGGTTTTTGGAGCGGACGACGGGATTCGAACTGGGTGAGCACCGCACCGACAACGGTGACACGCCGTTCCCGCGGGATGTCTCGAACTCGCAGTCCCTGTCGAGCACCGCGCCCCCTGATACAAGATCATCCATGGCATGGTCACGGCGCCGACGTTGGCAGCGAGAAGCAACGTGAATGAGCTGTTACCGAGCGGCACGGACCATTGGCCCCACGGGCTGAAACAGGCTGTAGCCGCTCGTTTCGGCACGTCACCGACGACGCGCATGGGCTAACTCTCGGACGAGTCTCAAGCGTCACTGGGGCCGGCCGACGGGTTTGCGCCGTGTCCACTCCCGTCACGAGGCCTGCCTGAGCCAGCGTGCCATCTACCCTGCGATGCGGCGAGCCCGACCGGCGCGGCGGGTATGCGGGCGCTACGAGTCCCGGCGTCGCCGGTTCAGGCTTCGCCGACGACCCGTCCGTCGTGAAGCCTGAGAACATCGTCACAACGCTCGACCAGCTCGGGGTCATGGGTGGCCACAATGACCGTCGCGCCTCTCCCTGCTGCCCTCTCGAGCAGGTCAAAGACAAGGTCGCGGCTGGCGGCATCGAGTTCGGAGGTCGGTTCGTCGGCGATTATCAAGGCCGGTTCGGCGACAATCGCGCGGCCCACTGCCGTGCGTTGTTGCTGGCCTCCGGAGAGCTCGGTACTGAGCTGCTCGCTGGCATTGTCGAGGCCGATCTCCTCCAAATTCACCTCGACGCGCCTTGCAACCTCGTCGCGCGGCAGCCGAAGCAGCTGAAGCGGAAGTGCGATGTTCTCCGCCACCGTGAGGGAAGCTGCTAGCCCGAAGGTCTGGGGTACGAAGCCGAGATGCGTCGCCTTGCTGTCCTTCTCGATCTTGGTCCCGTCCTCGACTGTTACCTCGCCCTCGTCCGGGCCGATGATCCCGGCGAGGACGTGGAGCAGCGTCGTCTTCCCGGACCCGGCAGGACCGGTGACACAGAGGATGCGGCCCGGAGTGGCCCGCAGGTTAACTCCAGCCAAAACGGTCCGGTCCCCGATGCGGACCCCGATGTTGCTGGCAGTGAGCCGGACCGACCGGTCACCCTCCTCGGCCCGGACATCGCTCACTGCGGGACCGCCTCGGTGCCGGCCGGCGCCTTGCCCCCGGGACGGACGGGCATGCCGGTTGTGGGTGGTGCCGGGTGCGTCGAGGGCTCTTCGGGCTCGGCGAGACGCAGGTCGACTCCATCCAAACGACGGTGGATGCGCAAAAGGGTGTTGGGCGGCAGCAACTCTAGGACGTCAGGGGGAAGCTGTACCGAGCCGTCCCTGCCAACGACGGCGAACTCCTCACCGTGGCGTCCCTCCGCCCCCACGCGCCCGTCGCGGATCGTGACCGTCCGCGGGATGGCCGCGGCGACCTCGGGGTCGTGGGTGACGATCACGACGGTGGAGCCGAACCGCTCGTTTATGGCGTGCAACAAAGCGATGGCCGCGTCGCGCTCTACGGTGTCGAGCTGGCTGGTCGGCTCGTCGACCAGGAGCAGGTTCGGGCTGGCGGCGACGCCGACCGCAAGAGCCACGAGCTGCTGTTCGCCGCCGGAAAGGCCGTTCACACGAGCGGCGGCGAGCGATCCGAGGTCAAGCTGCTCGAGGACGTCGGCAGGGTCCATAACCGGATGCCTTGCCCGGCGCGCCCCGATCTGTGCGAACCAGACATTCTCCTCTCCGCTCGCATAGGGGAGCAGGTTCGTGCCGGCGTCCTGACGCACGATGCCGATCTCGGTCGCCCGCAGGGTACGCAGCTCCCGGGCGGAGAGTTCCCGCAGGTTCCGGCCGCCGACGAAAATCTGCCCCGCGGTAGGCCGGATGATGCCGCTGAGCAACCGCAGCAGTGTCGACTTGCCCGTTCCCGACGGTCCGAGGAGGGCGAGCATCTCACCGGAGTCGATGTCTAAGTCGACACCGCGAAGCGCCACGACCTGGCTGCTCTCACTCGCGTAGAGGTGGACCACGGCGTTGCAATGGACATCGAGCCCGCGGCCAGGCTGCCGGCTCCCCGGCGTGGTAGGGCCCCTCCGAGGCCAAAGACCACGCTTCGCCCCCGTCATGGCGCTCATCGCTGTGATATCCGGAGCTTGTCTGGGGTCGCGGCGGCTGTCACAAGGCCGATCGAGACGATGACGGCAAGTGCCAGGAGGCCGGCGGCGGCTGCGGTGACGAGCACGATCCAGAGCAAGGGCAAGTTGAAGTCGAGCGTCGGGCCTGGTGAGAGTCCAGTGAACTCGGGCACCGAGTGCAGAGAAAAGCGCGCCGCAGCTGCTCCCGCCACCACCCCTGCGACGAGCCCCGTGGCGCAGACGATGCCCAGTTCGCGGGCCATCGCCCCGACCAGAGTGCGCCGAGGCAGGCCGACTGAACGCAGGGCCACCGTTTCTACGGCGCGTTCGCGGCTGGCGGAGACTACAGAGAACAAGATCGACCCGGTGGCCAACAAGGCGCTCTCGAGCCCGACGACGAGGAAGAGATCGAAGGCGAGCGTCGGCCCGTCCTGTCCGAAGGCGGACTCGAAGGAGCGAACCGTGCTCACCGAGATCACGCCTATCCCGTCGTGACGCAGGCGCCTTACGATCGAGGCGCCCGAGCCCGCTGCGGCCGACAGCCAGACCTGTCTCGTCGAGTCGATGTCAGGCAACGTCTCGTCTCTGAGAGCGTCGGTGAGGTCGACCATGACGGCGTTCGTGCCGACCGAAGGGATCGCTGCCACGTGGACGGCGCCGTTGATGGGGAGAAGGCTCCCGTCGAGATTCAGCACCGAGTAGAGCGTCGACCCGGTCGGGCCACCGGTCTGCAACGAGGCAACCGTGTCGGTCACGACCGCCGGCAGTGACACGGGCACATCGGCCGGAGCGACAGCTGGGGGTGCCTGGCCTATGACGTAGTCGAACGAGACGAGGAGGCCGGACGGCGAACTCGAGATCATCGACGGCGCCCCAGGCGCCTCCTGAGTGACCCGCCATGATCCGGCGTGCGAGAGCCCGGCGCTGACCGGTAAATAGCCTGGCCCATCGTCTTCGGCGATCTTCTGGATCTCGACCGGGATCGTGGCCGACTGCCTTGTGGCTGTCTTCTGGATCGGCGGACCCGGCCATGTGGCCGTGATCGAAGTCAGACGGCAGGCGCTCACGCAGTCGCCCTGCAGAGAGTCGAAGTACTCATGGCGTCCGAATGACAACGGACCGACGGTGAAGGAGGAGGCCGCCCCGTACTGCTCGTTGTAGATGCCGAGGACTAGGGAGGGCTTCTGCTGCAGCGCCGCCCGCAGGTCCGCAGTCACCTCGATGTTGTCCCCTTGGATGATCACCGCTGGTGCTACGTGCGGGTTCAGGTAGCGGGCGAGGGCAGCCGCCGTGCCGGCGCCGGGCTGGCTCTCCCATGCGGCGACACTTGCAAAGCGTGCAGCGTCAACGGCCAACAGGGTGCCTTGCTGGTTCGCCTCCACCTCGACTGCCATCGCCTCGTGACCGGAGGGGTCGGCGTCGCGCACCGCCTGTACGAAGTCGACGTTGCCAGGCACCGAGACTGTGAGGACGCGGTTGGCCCCGACGAGAAAGGCCGCCTGCAGATCCCGGTTCGACCGGTCTATCCAAAAGCCGGCGACGGCGAAGCAGGCAAGGCTGACCGCGATCGCGATCACCACCGACTGGCGGATGATGCTGGACTGACGGGCGACACGCCGCAGGGCAAGAGACAGGCCGATCTGAGGTGAATAGCGCTTCATGTTCCCCCATATGCGGCACAGGAGCGGGACAACCCGCGCCGCGACCAAGCCCACGGCGAGGGCGATGAGCCCTGGAGCAAGCGCAGCCAGCGGTTGCGACCTCGCCTTTGTCCCGACCCCTGAGGCGGAGAGCTGTACCAGGGCGGCGAAGGCGAGGGCGACCACAAATGCCTCACCGGTGAGCCTCAGGGCGGCGTCGCGCCGTGACAGGGTAGCCGCCCGCCCGGCCGAACGCTGCAGAGCGCGGCGAGAAGCGGCCGCGGTGGCGCCAACAGCGGCAACCGAGGCCGCCAGCGCCGCGGCGAACGCGAGCGAATCGAAGCCGACCGTGACTCTTGCCACCAGCTCCGTCCGTGCCATGGCAAAGGCGACCAGCCAGCCCACGAAGGCACCGAGCGGCGCGGCCACGATCATGAGGGCGAGCGGTTCCCGCATGGCGACGGCCCAGAGCGAGCGCCGGGAGAGCCCGCGCAGGTTAGCCAGATCCAGGTCCTGGTCGCGTTGCGCGGCGACGCGTCCAGCGATGCCGAACAGGACCATGAGCACCAATATCAAGAGCTGGAGATCGATGACGGCAACCGTCGTCGTCATCGCCTGCTGCTGGCTTGTGACCTCGTCCAGATAACTGCCAATGCCGCTGTTCGCATCGAGGTCCAGGCTTCCGAGATGCACCTCCTCATTCCGGAGGGCCTGGCGAAAGGCGGGAACTTGCGTGCTCAACAGCGCACTTGTCGCCACGGGCACGTCGGCGTTCACGGCGACCTGTGCGGGGGGCAGCCGGACGAAGGCGGAGGGATCGACGAAGAGGTCGTCCATGCGCGGCGGGGGGGACTGTGCGCTGCCGAAGAGGAAGTAGTCCGAGCCCCACCAATAGGGGGCGGAAAGGGAGCCTGCGCGATAGAGGCCGCTCACCTTGAATCGGAGCACCGAACTGCCTACCGAGAGCCGCACCACCGAACCGACGCCGAGCCTTAGATAGGAGGCAGAGCGCGTGCTCAGGGCTACCTCAGCAGGCCCGGTCGGGCATTGCCCCCGGGTGAACGCGAGGTGCGCGCACACCTGGGAGCGCGACACCATGTCGGAGACGGCGAGCGGATCGCCGGCCGGCCCGAGGATCGTGCTCTCGGCAATCTCGGCGAAGATGACACGGCCGAAGAAGGGGCGACCGCTCGACGAGCGTGGGAGCGCCCTGAGGTCCTCACGGACCTGCGCCAAGGAGGTGTGCAGGCCCGGCTGCGGGTTAACGAGGAGTCCCGTAGCGTCCGGTGGCGGTGGTATGACCACGTGCTCGAGCACCGACTGATCGGCTGCCGCCAGGTAGACGGGCCCGGCGGTGGCGGCGGCGACGGCCAGCAGGGCGACAAGACAGAACACCGACGACGAGCCGGCCCTCCAATGCAGGGCATTCGCGAGGAGACCCAGCCGGATCCGCATGAGCCCGTTGCGACGCAGGGCGGGCTGTTCACGGAGATCAAGCATTTCCGCCAGCCTGTCCTAGGGCTTGGTACTCAGTCAATGTGTTGCGCATCAGATCAAGACGACGGCCCAGGTGTGCCCCCACGAATGTGGCCGTCAGGCGAAGCCTGAGCTGATGCTGGTCCTGACACGAGACCCGGTACTGCCGCCTGTAGTGCAGACCTACCAACCAGCCACGACACGTCAGCAAATGAGACGTCGATGTTCGATATAGCGAAAATATGGACTGCGTACGGCCTGTTGAAGCAGTTATCCCCGGCGCCACGGGTCGAATTCTGGCAGCTGTCGGTCGTATGGAGGTGGAGCTATCGGTCTCCACTCTGGCCGACATCGCAGGAGTGGGCAGAACACGCGCATCGAGGATCGTCGGGGAGCTTTCGGCCCTAGGTATCGTCGAGCGCCGAGAGGTCGGCCTCACGGTCCTGGTGTCCCTGGCAGACAGAGCGCGGCCGGGGAACTCATCGATCGCCTCGGCCACCTTGGCTCGGAGGAGATCGCTCGGCTGCACTCGCTCGCCGCCAAGAACGAACCGGCCCCGGAAATGTTGCTGGTCTTCGGATCGTTTGCGCGAGGCGAGGCCGACGCCGGCAGCGACCTCGATGTGCTGGCCGTACGCTCGCCGACAGCCAACCCCGAAACGTGGGCGGCCTCGGTGTCTGCCTTCGACGAAACAGGCCCAAGCTCTCGCTGGTAATCGGGTTCAGCTGCTCGACTACGACCTCGGGGAGCTGCGCCTCGAGGCGGGACCGAAAACCAAGGGAGGACGCGAATCCTGGCGCGCGGTTCGCCGCGATGCCCTCGTGCTCGTCGGTTCGCAGTTCGAGAACCTCATCGGCGGCTCACGATGACTCCACGCCCTAG
>JBEKGS010000015.1:0-54393 GCA_050012675.1 Acidimicrobiales bacterium | reverse complement strand
AAGCGGCGCCCGCCGTAGAGGAGCCGGCGGAGCTCGGCCGAATGACCATCAGCGAAGAGCTTGGCGACCGCTTCGAGGTTGGGCACAGTGAGCCTGAGACGGCCACCGTCGCAGACGACGCGTGCCCACTCGGCCAGGACCGCCCCCGCCCCGTCGTGGGAGACCGCTGAGAGAAGGTCCTCGGCGACGAGCTCGTGCACGGTGCTCGTCCCAAACGGCAACGCACCCGCATCCACCGTTTGCGCAGTGGTCCCGGGCCGGGTGGCGCAGGCGATGTAGCCCTCGCGGACCGTGCCCTGGCGCGACAATTGGACTGCGTGAGTCGTGGCTGACAAGAGCTTGCTGAGCTCTGGTGATATAGCGGTGACCTGCTCGATCGCCGCGGCCCGGTCTTCTGTGCTGACGGCCGCGAGCGCCGCACGCGCCGGCTGGACAAGGCGCTGGTCCCGGAAGGACCGGTAGCCTCCCGCAGCGGCGAGCAGCCTGAAGGAAGGCTCAAGCGTCTCGTCCCGGACGATCCGCGCGAGCGGGCACATCTCGCCGAGCCCTGCGCGGCGCAGGCGGTCCGACCACCACATCGCCCTCGGCACGCCCAGCCTCGCTGCTAGTTCGCGTGCTGCCGCGAGGGGCTCCAGGCGCTCAGGGTAGACCTCTGCGAACGAAGCCAGCACCTCGTCCGCGTCCTGGGCCGCAAGGCAGCTCGCCATCGCGACAAGCACGGGCATTGACTCGGGTCGCGATTCCAGGGCGATTTCCGAACCAGTCCGGCCTGCCCCGTGTAGGAGCCCTACAAGGGTGTCGAGACCCACGTCGAGCTGGCCGTGCTTGCGCAGCGCCTCGAGAAGTGCGTCTGCCGCATCGCCGTGATGGCCGAGGCCTTCGAGAGCTTGCGCCTTGGCCCAAGAGAGAGAGGCACGGCCGATCTCGAACCCGTCCTCGTCCGTGTCGGCGAAGGGAAGGCGGTCGATCGCCTCTAGACAAGCCTCGTAGTCTTTCCTTCTCAGTAGCAACTTCACATTCATCACATCGACAGCGATCGTCTTGGTGAGCGTGAGACGCATCTGTTCGACTATCTCGGACGCCTCGTCGAACTCGTCGAAGCTGAGGTGAATGTCAAAGATCGTTCGTAAGGCAGTGCGCCGCACCATCGGCCATGGCGTCGTGTCGGCAGCTTCCCGCAGCGGTGCGATCGCCGAGCGAGGGTCGCCACCCATAGCCAGGGTGCGCCCGTAGTTGAACAGCGCCGTCGAGTGATCGACTTCGGGGTCCTCGAGGGCGCTCCGGGCGATCCGCAGGTTCCGCTCAACCAGGTCCTTGGCTTTCCACTTGAGGCTTGTGTAGCCACGATGGAGGATGCGCAGCTCCGAGCAGATGGTCGTGGCGGGGCGGCCGTCGCCGTCTCGCAGCCCGATCTGTTCGTGAAGTGGTCCGAACCAGTGACACTGCTCCCGGCGGAACACGCGTGCGGCCCTGAAGGTCGATCGCCCGCCGAGCCCGCCCCCTTCGAGGGACTCGATCGATACGGCGTACTGGTCGAAGGCCCGCTCGTGTGCAAGTCGTGTACGAAACGCGGCCTTGTCGCCGTGGACAGCCTCGTCGGCGTCGAGCCAGAGGATCCACTCGCCGGTGCAGTACTCGAGTGCTTGGTTACGCGCCCGGGAGAAGTCGTCGTCCCAGTACCCCTCGACGACGGTGGCACCGAGCTCGCGTGCCAGAGCCACGGATCGATCGGTCGAGCCGGTGTCGTAGATCACGATCTCGTCGACGAGGCCCGCTGCGGAGGCGATCACAAGGGGAAGCTCCTCCTCCTCGTCCTTCATGATCATGCACAACGAGACGAGCGCCACTCATCCTCCAGTGCCGTGACCGCGGGCTTGGGCCTCACGGGTGCCGGTTTCTCTATTAACGACGCCGTCGCAACTCGGACTGCCATCGGGTCGCCCTGTGGGACGCGTGGGGCCCGCAAAGAATTTTTCACGAATCAGGCAAGACGAGAGGGGAATCGGCCGTTTGCATTGACAGGCCAAGGAAGGCCTTCCGAGGACCGGTGCGGTTGCCGGCCCACGACAGTCAAGGAGGACACGGAAATGCTGCTCATAAATGACAACGTCGCCGCCCTAGGGGCGGAGAACAACCTCGACACCACAGACACTGCGCTGTCGAGCGTCGTCGGCCAACTGAGCTCCGGTCTGCAGATCCAGACCGCAGCCGACAACCCGGCGGGCTACTCGATTGCCCAGTCCCTACAGTCAGAGATCAACGGCTACGGCGCCGCCGAGAGCAACGCCCAGACCGCGGTCTCGGTGCTGCAGACCGCACAGGGAGCGATGAACCAGCAGGAGGCCATCCTCCAGCAGGCGAACACGATCGCCACCCAGGCAGCCAACACCACGACTGCTGGCAGTGGCGGAGCCGCTGACAAGGCGGAGTTCGACTCCCTTATCGCACAGCTCGACCAGATTGCACAGTCGACGACCTACGCCGGAACGAGCCTTCTCAACGGCACGTCGAGCGCAGCGTTGACCTTTCAGGTCGGCCCGACGGCGTCCTCTGCCGATCAGGTTACCGTCTCCCTTACGAACACGACGGCGAGCCAGCTCTTCAGCGGTGCGACCTTCGACATCAGCACGGTAGGGGGCGCGCAGTCGGCGATGACCGCCGTTCAGGCGGCCATCAACACTCTGGCGTCCGATGCGGCTGCTCTCGGTTCCTCGCAGAACCAGATCCAGGCGCTGTCCAACAACGTCACGGTTGCCCAGCAGAACCTGACCTCGGCACACGCGGACCTTGTCGACGTGAACGTCGCCTCGGCGACATCGCAGTTCACGTCCCTGCAGATCCTCGAGCAGTCGGGTATCTCGGTCCTGTCCCAGGCCCAACAGCTCCCTCAGTTGGCCCTCAAGCTCATCTGACGGCGGAAGCGGAGAAGGAATAGTGAGCCGAGCCGCTCCCGGGCCGCGTGCCCGGGGCGGCTCGCTCACTGAGGAGCCAGAGGAGAGACCATGACGGACATCGGTTCCACTGCCCCCGTCACCTTCACCGGGATCGAGTCGGGGCTCGACACCGAGCAGATCATGAGCGCCTACCTGCAGATCGACGAGGCGCCCCTGACCCAGCTCGAGGACCAGCAGACAACCGTCAACAACCAGGTCTCTGCCTACCAGACCATCCAGCAGCAACTTCAGGCGCTCCAGACGGCCGCTGACCAGGTGAGCGCCCCCGACGCTTTCGCAAGTGCAGTCTCGGCCAGCTCCACGAACTCCTCGGTGGCAACGGCGACCACTGGTACCGGGGCGAGCCCCGGCTCGACGACATTCTCAGTCGACCAGCTAGCCACGTCGGACACGCTCGTGTCGAGCGGCACGGTCGCCTCCGTGAACGACGTCGTCGCGAGCGGCAACCTCCTCATCGCCGCAGGAGCCTCCGGGCTCGGGATCGGATCCATCTCCGGTACGGGCCTTACGACCGGTGTCCACACCATCGCCGTCACTCAGGCGTCGGCGGGCGCCAGCACCACCGGTTCGTCGTCGATCGCCTCCTCTACTCAGATCTCATCCTCGAACGACGAGCTCGACGTCTCGATCGACGGGACGGCGAGCTCCTTCACGATCGCGAACGGGACCTACACCGCCTCCCAGCTTGCCGCCGCCATCGCCACTGCATCCGGCGGGCTGCTCACGGGCCAGGTCAACGGCGCGGGCCAGCTCGCATTGACCACCAGCGAGCAAGGGTCCCAGGCGACACTGCAGATCGGCACAGGCTCGGCGAACGGGGCCCTCGGACTTTCGGCAGGCTCTACTGTCAGTGGGACTGACGGCATCATCACGGTCGACGGCCAGGCCAACACCGTCGCCGACATCGCCGCGACAGGCAGCACACCCGTGACCTTGAGTTCCGGGTCGGGCGGTTCGGTGCAAGCGAGCCTCAATGCGGGCGGTCTCACCGTGGGCAGCATCGCCGCCCAGAACATCTCGGTAGGAAATGGGTCGCTCGCCTCGGTCGTCTCGGCGATCAATGCCGCCAACGCTGGGGTGACAGCGGAGTCACTCGACCTCGGCGACAACCAGTACGCCCTCTCGATCAGCTCGGACACGACCGGCGCGGCGAACGACGTTTCGGTGGACCCCTCTGCCTTCTCGAGCTCCGGCCTCGGGTCGCTTGTCACGACGACCGCTGGCCAGGATGCCGTCGTAAGCCTCGGAGGGCCTGGTGGCTACGAGGTGCACTCGGCTTCGAACACTTTGACCGGCGTCATGCCGGGTGTGAGCATCGCCCTACAGGGTGTCTCCACCTCACCGGTGACCGTGACTGTGAGCCCGGACGGGCAAGCGGCCGCGAGCCAGGTCCAGACGTTCGTGACCGCGGCGAACACGGTCCTTCAGACGATCTCTACAGACACCGCCTACAACCAGACGACCAACACGGCCGGAACCCTGAACGGCGACTTCGAGCTCGAAAACCTCGGCCAGCAGATCCTGGCCGTTGTCGGTCAGGCGGTCGGGAACTCCAGTGCGGCCGACCCTGGAACCGCCGGCAGCGCGGCCGGGCTCTCCATCAACGCGAAGACAGACCAGATCGATTTCGACTCCTCCACGTTCGCTAGTGACTATGAGCAGAACCCCTCGGCCGTAGCGCAGCTTTTCACCCAGACCGGGACGTTCACCCCGGCTTCTTCCTCGCCGGCCGGCGATGGCGATGTCAGCCTCGTGTACGCCAACGACAACACCGAGCCGGGCAGCTACGCCGTAGCGGTGAGTCAGTCCGCGGCCCAGGCCGACGACACGGGAACGGCGAGCTTCGCCTCGGCAGCCTCCACGATTTCGGGGCCAGAGACCTACACGGTGAGCTCCGGCGGTGTGTCTGCCAGCTACGGGCTCGAGGCGGGGGAGTCGCTCGCCCAGGTCGCCTCCGGCTTGGACTCGGCGTTCGCCCAGGCGGGAGTGGACCTTTCGGCACAGGTGGTCGACAGCGGCTCGGGTGTCGCGCTCCAGATAACATCCGCCGATTACGGCTCGCAGGCCTCCTTCTCTGTGAGCTCGTCGGGAGCCGACCAGCTGGGCCTGGTCGGCTCCTCGTTCGTCGGCACCGACGTGGCAGGGACGATCAACGGTGTCACGGCATCAGGTGACGGCCAGGTCCTGGCGGCACCCAGCACCGACCCGACGCTCGCCGGCCTGTCCCTGCTGGTGACCACTCCCGGGATCACGTCGTCGACGTCTCTCGGCCAGTTCAACTACAACGCCGGGCTTGCGGGCGGCCTCGCCAATCTGATGTCGAGCGCATCGGCCACTCCCGATGGTGAGCTCCCCTCGAAGATCTCGGCGATGCAGAACACCTCCAAGCAGCTCGGCACCCAGATCACAGTCGAGCAGCAGATGGTCGTCCAACAGCAACAGCAGTTGGAGGCGGAGTTCAACACTCTCGAGGAGACCCTCGCGACGCTGAAGAGCCAGTCCTCATACCTCTCGAGCATGTACGGCACGTCGTCGGACTCGCTCGGGTCGCTGACAGGAGGATCAAGCAGTTCGTCAAGTTCATAGGACAGCACAAGTGGAGAGTGAGCAAATGGCACTAACTGAACAAGATGTCGCAAACGCCTACAGCGACACTGCAGCCAAGACGGTCAGTAATGGCCCGATGCTCATCGTCCGCCTCTACGACAGGCTGGCGCACGACGTGGAGCTGGCCCGGCGTTACATCGAGGCGAACGACTTCGAGAACGCGGACTCCTGCCTCCAGCACGCCCAGAAGATCGTGATAGTGCTCCGGACCGGACTCAGGCCTGCCGGCTTCCACGGTGGCGACGATCTGCGCAGGCTCTACAACACGCTCATCGACCTGTTGGTCAAGGCGAACCTCTTCAAGGACTTGACCGTCATCGGCCAGTGCCAGGGCATCATCGCCCCGTTGCACGCCGCCTGGATGGAAGCCGTAGCAATCGAACTAGAGAAAGGCGAGGCCGGTGGAGCCACAGCCGGGGTGGCCTGAGTACCTGGACGCGCTGGAGGACTACCTCCGGACGGTTTCGGGATCGCTCGAGCAGCGCAACGCCTGCGTCCTGCCGAAGCGGGTTCTCCGCCATCCGGCCGGCGTCGTCCCTCCCGAGCACGCTGAGAGCGCGGCCGCGCTGTTGGCGGAGACCGAGCGCGTGGCGGCACAGGTGAGGACCTGGGTCGAGGAAGTGGTTGCCTCCATGCGCTCGATCGAAGCGCGCCGCCGCATCGAGCCGTGCAGAGCAGGCGGCGTCGTCAACTCGGTGTTCTGATGACTCTTCCCGGCCCAGAGCTGGCGGTGGCCGCGGGCCGAACTGCCGAGTTCACGGCGATGGCCGAAGTCGTCTGCGAGCCACTGCCCCCGTTGTACAGGACCAAGTGCACCCGCGAACCGTTGCGGGTCGTCTACTTGATGCCGCGCACGGGGGCGGGCGGGGGAGCCCGCGTCCTTCTCGAGCACGCGAACCACTCTTCTCATCTCGGCGCGACGGTCACGGTCGTCTCTCACTTTCCAAGGCCTGACTGGTACGACCTCGCGGCAGAGTTCGTCGAGGTCCCATTCGGTCAGCCGCTTTGCGAGTCTGTGCCGCCCTGCGACGTGATCGTCGCGGGTTACTGGGACGAGGTCATCTCGGCGCGCCGTCTCGGCATTGCCCCGGTTGTGCACTTCGAGCAGGGCGTCGAGCATCTCTTCGACGAAGTCGCACCGCAGTGGAAGCCCGTCATCTCCGCATCGCTGGCGGCGGCGGACTGGACCATCACGATCGGTGAGAACACCGAGACCGCCCTTGCGGAGCGTTACGGCATCTTCGCCCACCAAATAGCCAATGCGGTCGACACCGAGGTGTTCCGCCCATTGTCCAAGGAGCGGTCGAAGCGCACCGTCGTCTTCGTCGGGTCAGACTCCGTCGCATTCAAGGGCATCGACATAGCCCGCCGTGTCGCCCGGGGCCTTGTTGCACGTCGTCCCGATGTCGGCATCGTGTGGATCACGCCGAACGACCCTTTGGGCGCCAAGATGGGCGAGACGGTCGTCAACCCGACCCAGGAAGTGCTCGCCCGGTACCTTCGCGAGGCCTCGGTGTACATCGGGACATCACGCTATGAGTCCTGGGGGCTCCCGGCCCTCGAGGCGATGGCGTCCGGCACGCCGGTCGTGTCGACTGACAACGGCGGTATCCTCACCTTCGGGCGGGACGGCGAGAACTGCCTGCTCGTTCCGGTCGACGACGTCGACGCCATCGTCGCGGCGGTCATCCGGGTGCTGGACGACCCCGACCTCGCCGAGGGCCTTGTTTCGGCGGGACTCGAGACGGCTGCCCTCTACAACTGGTCGGTGATCACAGCCGAGCTGCTGGACAGGTACAGGGCACTCGTGGACAGCCTGCCGCCGGCTCCGCCGGCAGTCGTAGAGATAGCCGACGATGATCTCGAGTTCGACGACGAAGAGGACAGGTCGCGTCTTCTAGAGCTTGTCGAGGCGTGCCCGTACGAGAATTTCGCCATCCCGGTCTCCCAGCCGTCCTACGGCGAGTACCGCCTCGTGCGCTGGAAGGTCGTAGCTCACAAGAAGGACGGCTTCGAGGGCATCGGGCGCGCGCATCTCCCCGCCCGCTCGGAGGTCCCGATAGAGGACGCGAGGTACCAGTTCGGAATCGACCTTATGCGGGAAGGGCTCTTTGACGCCGCCTTCTCGTGGTTCGCCGGCCAGTGCCAGCAATCGCCGGAGTCCGCCCAGGCAATCCTCGGTCGGTGGGTGCTCTTGTCCCTGATCGAATCAGGGCGCGCTTCGGAGGCACTCAGCCTTGCGACGACGCTCGCGCCACTCAACGCCTCGTACCCGGACTACTACTACCTGACCCTGCTCGCCGCGCTCGAGGCACGTCGCCCCGTCGACGTGACGGCCGCGCTCGATGCGGTGCGTCTTTTGGGGTGTGGATCGCGCTTTGAGGAGTGGCTCGACCGGCCCGGCGAGCTTCTGACACGCCTGCTGACGGTCCCGTCGGTCCTGTCGGCGGTGTCGTAGAGCCAGCCCGCCTCGGCAGGGCGGCGAGAGGCCGCTATGACGACAGGAGCGGCAACGGCGCGTGGATCGGCCAGCGCCCTGGGTCGTCCAGTGATCCCATCGGCACCATCTGGGCCGCGAGGCGCTTGGAGATGTTGAACACGAGCGGCGCGAAAAGGTTCGCGGTCGAGGTCTCGATCGAGTGGCCGAGCGTCACAACGACGAGGGCGGCGGCGTCGCGGGCCTCCTCGAGCTCGAGCAGGGCCTCGGTCGCGTCGTCGATCTCGACGGTGTAGTCGGGCCAGAGCAACCCGGGCGCAGCCACGATGAGGCGGACCGCCTCGGCGAAGGAACCGTCGGCCAGGGTCACCGGCTCCAGGGCAACGAGCCTGCCGAACGGGTTGAGCGTCACACCGTCCCCGAGCGGCTCGAGGCGGAACCGGCGCGCGCCCTTGAAACCAGGGAGGCCGACGGGGAAGGTGAGCTCCAATGCGGGGAGCACACGCATCGCTGTTGCAACTGGCATGAACGCTTCCTTTCGGAACCGGGCTGGCGAGACCCTACTTGAGGAACTGGGCGAGCGTCTCGGGCACCGTCTGTGAGACAGCGTAGAGCGCGGCCTGGTAGGTCGTGAGGTCGGACTGGAGGGCGGCAGTGACCGTGGGGACGTCAGTCGACACGGTCTTGGAGAGGATCGTCTGGAGCTGTGTCGAGGTGTTCTGCGCCGCGGTGGACGCTGCCGTCACCGCCTGTGTCGAGGCGCCGAGCGTCGTCGCGGCCGTCTGGGCCTGGGTCATGTTTGCACTGAGGTCTTGGCTGTCGGCCTGGAGCCCCGCGTAGGAGGTTGCGTTCGGACCCTGCTGGAGGTGGGTCACTATGTTCTGCAAGGTCGTGAAGACGCTTTGGACACCCGAGGTGCCCCCTCCGAACATCTGGTCGCCAGGCACCGAGACCGCGACCGGGGAACCGTTGCCGACGCTGATCGTGAACGGCTGGGAGTTACCGCTGTAAGCGCCCGCAGAGGAGTACGGCTGGTTGACGCCTGCTGTCCCCCCGAAGATGGCCGTGTTCCCGTACTGGGTGTTCGCGAGCCCGACCAGTTGGGACATCAGGCCTTGCACCTGCTGGGCCATCTCACTGTAGGTCTGGGTGTTGTTCGAGCCACTGTTGAGGGCCTGCAGGACGGTCGTGTTCACGGACTGGAGCGTGTCGACCACCTGATTGGCGGTCTGGTTGCCGATGCCGAGCCACGACTGGGCGATCGTGGCGTTGCTCTGGTCCGACGCGGCCTGGGCGATCTGGCGGTTGTACCCGATCGAGTCGGCGACGGCGGCCGGGTTGTCAGAGGGCGTGAGGAGGGAGTTCCCGGAGGAAAGCTGCTCGTCGAGCGTGGTGATGGTCGCCTGTTGGCTCGCGAGGTCACCCGAGAGCTGATTGGCGAGTGTCATGTCGGTCACCCTCATGTCACACCGCCGCCAAGAGCGCCTCGAGCGCGGTCGTGGTGGAGTTGATGACCGCAGCGGTGGCCTGGTACGCCTGTTGTGCAGAGAGCATGTTGACAGTCTCCTGATTCGTGTCGACCCCTTCGACGCTTGAGAGCTGGGCAGTCGTCGAGTCCGACAGAGCCTGCGCCGAGGTCTGGTTGTTGTTCGCGGCAGAAGTTTGCGCTCCGACGAGTGCCACGAGCGACTGGTAAAGGTCGTCGGGACCACCGGAAGCCTGTCCGACAGCCGCCATCGCCTGTGCGGTGGTCGGGTCGATCGTCGCCGTGCCAGCGGTCGAGGTGCCGGACGCCGTGGCGATGAGCGACGGGTTCGCCATAAGCGTGGGGTTGACGGTGATGGACTGTGCAGATCCTGACCCAGGGGTGTAGGTCGTCGAGCTGCCGTTGTTCACGAAGATCGAGGGCAGGTACGACCCCGCGTAAGGCGGCGCTCCGGCACTGGAGGTGGCCCCCGGGACCCCGGAAGCGCTGACGCCGTTGGACTGGAGGGTGTTGAGGCTCTGGGCAAGGGAGTCGGCGATGGACGAGAGCTGCGACTGGTAGTCCGGGATAGTCGTGTTCACCCCCGTGAGAAGGGCCCCGATCTGGCCCCCGGTCGAAAGCACGTTGCCCGTCGTCGTCTCGACACCGAGATCGCCCGAGGCGGCGGTGCCCGTCGCCTGGAGATCCACGGCGTTGGTCGAGCTGACGAGCTGGATGCCACCGGACGTGACGGTCATAGTGCCGTCCGGCTCGGTCGTCGTGCGCACCCCGAGAAGTGTCCCGAGCTGGTTCACCGCCTCACGGCGTTGGTCGACGAGCGAGTTCACGTCCGTGCCGCCGTTCTGGCCTGCGACGATGTCGCCGTTCAGTGTGGCGATCTGATTTATGAGCTGGTTCGCCTGACCGATGTACCCGCCATTGGTCGTGCCCTGTCCCTCCAAGTCGTTCGAGAGCTGCTGGCCCACGTCTGACAGCTGCGACCAGGCGCCGTTCAAGCTCTGCGACACCTGGTTCGCGTCCTGCACGACGCTTTCTTGTGCGCCGGACGACGAGGGCTGGGTGGCCAGCGTCGACAGGTCCGTCCAGAGCTGGCTCAGCTGTGCCTGGATCCCTGTGGAGCTCGGTTCGGGGAAGGCGTTCTGAGTCAGGTTCTGCACCGACGCCGCCTCGTTGGCCGATCCGAGCTGGCCCTGGGACACGAGATTGAGCTGGTCGTAGAGAGCCGAACCGTCCTCGGTGACCGACTGCACCGCCACACCTTCGCCGACGCCTGTCGTGGTCGAGGGCGTGATGTTCTTTAGGTTCACCACCTCCTCGACATATCCGGGCGTGCTGACGTTCGACAGGTTGTTGGCGGCCGTGTCGAGCTCAGCTTGGTCGGCCTCGATGCCGGAGGCTGCGATCTGCAAGCTGAGGTCGCTCATAACACTCCGCTCACAACCCGGGAACGGGGCCGGTGCTCGCGGCCGTAGGTCGCCTCGAGCGCGCCCCCGGGAGCGGTGAGCGCCTCCACGACAAGGGCGATACGGCGTCCCAGGATGTCTTCTGCTTTGCCGCGGAGCACGTCGATCCTGTCGCGGGCCGCGATCAGATCCCCCCGCGAGTCGGCCAGCAACTGGCGGATCGGCCCGGGGCTCACGTCGACCAGCTCGTCGATGGTCGCCACCGAAGGGCCGCCGAGAAGCGACGTGGCCACCGACAGGGCCGCACGGCGCCTCTCCTCGATGACCTTCAGCCGGTCACTTGCGCCTTGGAGCTCTATCGTCGCGCGCTCGGCGTAGCGGGTCCCGAACTTCTCGGTGAGCGCGGCGACCGTCGCGAGACGGAGCTCCACGACGAGCACGGCCTCCACAAGCTGGCGCGTGGTCGCCACGAGATTGTCGATTGCGTCCTGCTCTGCGTCCTCGACGAACGCATACTGCTCGCTCACTTCGTACCTCCTTAACTATTGGCTGCGCCTGTCACTTGCTCCGTCCGGGGATCTGTGTGATGTGGCCATTTGTTCTTCTGTTGCGTTCTTGATCGCGTACCTCAGTACGACCCAGGAGACCGCCTTGACGCCGAGGGAGGCGAACAGGAGAGCGGCGCAGTAGCGCCCGAGCATCGAGGCGATGGCGAGCTGGCCCGAGAGGAACTCGAGCAGGCTCGGCAGGCACACGATCGTCGCGAACGACACGACGGCGAGCGGCCCGAAACGGTTGACGTCGGCGGCGAAGACGGTGAGCCTGTCGCGCATCACAGCTCCACCCTGACTGCTTCGACGAGCCGTGCCGCGATCGAGAGCGGATTGGCTTCCCATCCGTCAAGGTAGGCGACGGGCCAAGCGCGACCGATGAGGCCAGCGGGCCGGTCCGTGGACAAGAACCCGTGGATGGCCAGGGCGTCGATGCGACCGACCAGGGCCTCGAGGCCGCGGGTGCGCCCCTCGTCCCACGAGGCGGGAACCACTGCCCAGGTAGCGTCCGGCTTGATACCGGCGATGGTGCGCGGCACGAAGCCCTCACGGCAGAGCGAGTCGAGCACGACGATGCTGACGAGCCCCGCCAGGCGCCGCTTCAACACGATGGTCCCGGCTTCGAGAGGGCTACGGGCCCTGCTCTGGGCGAGCGAAGGGCTGAGGCGCCGGTGCGAGACCACGATCACCGTGGCGTCCTCGCCGACGCGTCGCGCCACTTGCTCGGCGATCCTGACCGACTCGCCCACGTCACCGACAAGTACCAGCACCTCGCCGGGTTGTGAGGGGACCGGACAGGGAGCCGGGAGGCTCTCGAGCCGCAGCGGCAGGGCCAGGGCGGGCTGGGAGAAGAAGGGGTCGGGCAGGTACTCCTCGGTGAGGCCGGCGGCGGCGAGGCGGTCCCTCAAAGCGGCGCTCGAGGTCTCGCCCATGCCGAGGGTGAGCGTGCGCGGCTCGGGGGCCCTGTCGGTCGGCATCGAGTACGCCTCGTACGCTGGCAGAGCCGGGCTTGACACGAGACCAGAGGTCTCCGCGGCGTCCGACACGACGGCCTCGGCGTCCTCTATGACGCCTTGCAGCTCGCGGTCGAACGACACCCCCACCGTGTCGGTCGTGGCCTCGAGGAGGGCGGCGAGGCGGTCGGGCACCGCGATGGCCGGTGGCGCGGCGGGGTGGCGCGGGGCGGGCTGGGGTGGCGCCTGTACGCCCGGCGTGGCCTGTCGGAGTGCAGGTGAGTGAGGGTCCTGCACCTCGATCACGAAACGCTCCCGTTGGAAAAAGCCGAAGACCCCGCCCGAGAGCTCCCTGCCGTGGCGAAGGACCGTGAGCTCGGACAAGTCCGTCCCGAGGCGCTCGAGCGCCTTCTGGCGGGCCGCCTCCATCGTCTTTGCCTCAAATCGCAACGGCCTGGACACGGCGGACCACTCCTATCGTGCTGATTCGGGCGTTGGACGAGATCTCCGGGGCGGCGACGACGGCGGTGTGCGGGAGGCGGGCCTTGATGAGCCGGCGGATCGCCGGGCGCACCTTGGACGAGCAGACCAGGACGGGCTGCTTGCCGGCCGCCTCCGCTTCTGTCACCACGCTCGCTAGCGACGAGACGAGGTGCTCGAGCTCCTCGCTCGAGTTTCCGAGCTGGCGTCCCCTTTCGGAGAGCTGGAGCGAGGACGCGAGCGACTGCTCGAGCGCCGGCTCGAGAGTGATCACATCGGCCGTGCCGCCCTTGGCGAACATGGCCGCGATCTGCGGCGCAAGGGCGATGCGAGCGGCTTCGAGGAGGCTGTCGGGGTCCTTCGAGGCCGTCGCCGCCTGATCGGTGATCGCCTCGATGATGCGGACGAGGTCCTTTACGGGCACGCCCTCGTCGAGCAGGCCGCGCAGCACGCCCTGCACCGAACCGAGTGTCAGCCCAGCCGCGGTCATCTCCTCGAGGACGACCGGGTTCTCGGCCTTCACGGTGTCGAGGAGCAGCCGGACGTCCTGGCGCGAGAGCAGCTCGGCAGCGTGGCGCCGGACGACCTCGGAAAGGTGCGTCGTGACAACGGCGGAGCGCTCCACGACCGTCGCCCCGGCCACAGTCGCCCGGTAGCGCATCTCATTGGGGATCCACTTGGCCGCCCCGCCGTAAGCGGGATCTCGCGTCGGCTCGCCTTCGATGCGCTCGAGGCCCTTGCCGACCGCCAACAGCAGCCGTTGGGGCGCCTCGCCCTCGGCTACCTGGACGCCGTGCACTCTGAAGGCGTAATGGGTGGGCTGCAGGCGCTCGTTGTCGCGGGCGTGAACCGGCGGGATGACTATCCCCAGTTCCTGGGCGATCGTGCGCCGCAGCGCCTTCACGCGCTCGAGCAGGTCGCCGTGACGCTTGGGGTCGACGAGGTCGATGATGTCCATGCCGAGCTCGAGCTCGAGCGGCATGACGCCTGTCTCCTTGGCGAGCTGGGCCGGCGCGTCCGGTGCCGGCGGCACCGGCATGGTGACTTGCGACTCGTCCTCGGCGGCCACGTCGGGCTTGTCGGCCGGCAGGCGGCTGCCGAGAAGGAACAGCACGACGCCGACGAGGAGGAAGGGCAGCTTGGGAAGGCCCGGCAACAGGCCGAGACCGAAGATGATGATGGCGACGGTGCGGACCACACGGCGGTAGCGGGAGAGCTGCAGGAGCACGTTTACGCCGAGGTCGTCCTCCGAAGCCGCGCGGGTCACGATGATGCCGGTCGAAAGTGACATCAAAAGTGCCGGGATCTGGCTTACGAGGCCGTCCCCGACCGATAGCAGGCTGTAGGTGTCGCCGGCGGTCGCGAACGAGTCATGGTGCTGGATGATGCCGACGGCGAGGCCGCCGAGAAGGTTCACCGCAGTGATGACGATGGCGGCGATGGCGTCACCACGGACGAACTTCGACGCACCGTCCATGGCCCCGTAGAAGTCGGCTTCGTCGGCGATCTCGCGCCGGCGCGCCCGGGCCTGGTCGGGGGTGATGAGCTGTGCGGAGAGCTCGCCGTCAACGGCCATCTGCTTTCCGGGCAGGGCGTCGAGGGTGAAGCGGGCTGCCACTTCTGCCACACGTCCGGCACCGTTGGTGATGACGACGAACTGGATCACGATGAGGATCAGGAACACGACCAGGCCGACGAGGACCGATCCGCCGATGACGAAGTGGCCGAAGCTCTCGATGACCATGCCGGCGTAGGCGTGCAGCAGGACGAGCCTCGTGGCGCTCACGTTCAGCGCCAGGCGGAACACGGTCATGACGAGCAGCAGTGTCGGGAAGACCGAGAACTCCAGAGGTCGCTTGACGTGCATCGCCGTCAACAGCACGAGCATCGAAGCCGAGATGTTGAGCGTGATGAGGATGTCGAGCACAAAGCTCGGCAAAGGGATCACGAGCATGACGACGACGGCCACCACCGCAAGGGGCAGGGCGAGCATCCCGTAGGTCGATCCGGGTATCAGCCGTGTCGGAGTCGTGTCAGCCAACGGATTGCCTCTCACCGACGGTGTCACCGTCTGTCCGGGTCGATCCTTGACCGAACGGCGGCCATCCTGGCTTCGTGTTCCTAACGGCACGGTGGCACATCAGTTTGCCTTCAGGCCGCCATCTTGTGGATGTCGACGAGAGCACGCTGAGCGGGCGTCAGCCGGTAGAGGAAAGCCAGCAGGCGTGCCACGACCTGGTAGAGCTCCGCGGGCACCTCGTCGCCGACCTCGCAGGCGTCGAAGAGGGCACGGGCGACGGGCGGGTTCTCGACGATGGGCACGTCCCGCTCGAGTGCCACGGTCCTGATCGCCAGGGCGTCCTCGTCGTCGCCCTTCGTCACGACGCGAGGGGCCCTGTCCTTGCGGCGGTCGTACGCGAGTCCGACCGAGAAGTGAGTCGGGTTCACCACGACGACGTCTGCCCGGGCAACCCCGGCGAGAATCTGCATCCTCGTAAGACGCCTGCGCCTGCGCCGCAGCGCCCGGCGCACCTCGGGGTTTCCTTCGGTCTCGCGCATCTCCCGGCGGACCTGGTCTTTGGACATCTTCATGGAGTCGTTGAACCGGCGACGTTGGAAGGCGTAGTCGGCGACCGCCAGGACCAAGGCGGCGCCTGCGATGTCGCGCACGAGACCGAGCAGGCCGCTTGCGGCCGTGGAGATCGTCGATCCGATCGGCAAGGTCCCGGGCCCGAGCAGGCTCTCGATGAGGCGACGGTCGACCGCGTAGCCGATGCCGACGAGAATCATGAGGCGGAAGACCATCTTCGTGATCTCCCAGACCCCCCTGGACGAGAAGATCCGCTTGATGCCGGTGATGGGGGAGACCTTGTTCCACTTGAACCCCAAGGCGCCCGGTGAAAAGTGGAGGCCCACCTGGCCGTAGCCGGCGAGAGCGGCCGCCGCGGCGGCGGCGACGAGGATGGGGCCGACGGCCTCCACTACGGTCCACAGGCCCCGACCGAGGAGCGAGACCGACTGTGCCGGGTCGTTTGCCGGCATGGCGTTGGCGGCCAGGCTCATGAAGCCGGACACTTGCGACACGGCGTGGGCGCCGAGGGAGGGGAATGCCAGCACGACCACGCCGAGAGAGAACCAGGAGCCGATCTCGGCGGAGCGGGCGACACGTCCTTCCTTTTTCGCCTCGCGCTTGTGTTTCGGGGTCGGTTTCTCGGTCTTCTGGCTCTTGTCCTCGGCCATCACCCACCCCCGAACAGCTGGCTGACGCCCCTCGAGACGAGGTTCGTGACATCAGCGGGCAGCGCGACGATGGCAAGACCCAGGCCGCCGAGCACGAGCAGGATCTGCAACGGGAAGCCCAGCACGAAGACGTTTGCCTGGGGCGCTGACTTGGCGAGGAGCCCGAGCAGGATCTGAGCCACGAACACCACTGCCACGAGCGGCGCGGCTATCTCCGCCGCGGCCGCGAAGAAGCTGACGAGATCGGAGCTCAAAAAGGTGGGGAGCTGTTGGATGTCGTGCTCGGGCACTGTCGTGCCGATGACCGCGAAGCTCCGGACGAAGCCCTGGGCGAGGATCAGAAAGGCACCCGAAACGAAGATCAGCACCGTCGCCATCCACTCGTACAGCTGGGCGAGCAGTGGCGACTGGTCCATGTTCAACGGGTCGATCGCAGGCGGGAGGTTGAGCCCCGAGAACTGGTCCACGATCGCCCCCGCCCCTTGCACGGCGCCCACGAACAGCTGCACGACAAAGCCGATCAGCGCCCCGACGGCGATCTGGACGACGAGCGCCTCGATCATCAACGGGACCGACAGCGGCAGTGCGTCGTGCGAGACGGTCGGCACGGCCGCCATGGCCAGGCCTGCCGCGATCCCCGTCTTGGCGAGGAAAGGGATCATGTTGTTGGAGAACGGCGGGCAGAGGTACAAAAAGGCCGTCGCTCGCACGAGCGCGAGGAAGAAGGCCACTCCTGCCGCCAGCTGCAAATGGATCATTGCTAGCTGAGCAGCTGAGGGATCGTCCCGTAGAGCTGCTGGACGTAGTCCACGAGCTGGGTGACCATCCAGTGGCCCGTGAGAGCCAGGATCGCCGCCACCACGACCAGCTTGGGCAGGAACGTGAGAGTGAACTCCTGAACGGTCGTCACGGCCTGGAACAGCGACACGGAAAGGCCGACGGTCAAGGTCGCGACGAGGATCGGCCCTGCGAGCTTGGCGACCATGACGATGGCCTGGCCCATGAGGGTGACGACGGTGTTGGTGTCCATGGCGGCCTCAGTGGAAGCTCGTGATCAGCGAGTGGACCACGAGGGCCCAGCCGTCGACGAGCACGAAGAGCAGGATCTTGAAGGGCAGCGAGACAAGTGTCGGGGGGAGCATGAACATGCCCATCGACATGAGGACCGAGGAGACGACGAGGTCGATGACGAGGAACGGGATGAAGATCACGAACCCGATCGTGAAGGCGCTCTGCACCTCGGAGAGCACGAACGAGGGCACGACGACGGTCATCGGCAGCGTGTCGGGGTTCGTGAAGTTGTCGTGCTGGTCGGTGGCGAACATCTGCAGCTCGGAGTTGCCCGTTTGCTTGAGCATCCAGGTCTTGATGGGCACTTCGCCGACCTTGATGGCCTGAGCGGCGTTCACCTTGCCTTCGAGGTAGGGCTGAAGGGCCTGGTGGTCCACCTGGCTGAGCACGGGAGCCATCACGAACAGCGCGATGAACAAGGCGATGCCCGCGAGCACCTGATTGGGAGGTGTGTTCTGCAGCCCGAGCCCGCTTCGCGTCAGGCCGAGGACGATGAAGATGCGCGTGAAGCCCGTGAACAGGATCAATATCGACGGCGCTATGGACAGAATCGTGAGTGCCGCGATGATCACGACAGACGTCGACGGGCTGTGCAGACCGCCGAGGCTGATGTTGACCGACGGGGTCGCGCTGGCGACGAGCGGGCCGGTCATGTTTCGGCCCGCACGATCAAGGCAAAGCGGATGGTAGTCAAGTAGCGCTCCGGCAAGGACACGCTGCGGATCGGCTCAGCGCCTGACGGTCAGCTCCCGCAGCTTGGAGATGGTGGCATCCCATGCCATAGGCGTCTTCATCGACTCCGCCTTCCATGGCGTGTCGGCTGGCATTTCCCCGGCGGGCTCGAGCTCGCTCGCCGGGATCTCGCTGATGAGGGTGACAGACTGCGGGGTGACCCCGACGACGAGGTTGCGCCCGCCCACGCGCACGATGGCGACCGAGGTGGTGCGCGAGAGGGGCTTACGGCCCAGCACCTCGAGGCGCGCACCGGGAGGAGCACCGACGCGCTTGGCAAAGCCGCTGCCCTGGCTGCGCCGCGCGAGCCGCGACAACCCCCAGACGACCAGGAGCACTACGGCCAGTGCCACGAGAGTCCTGCCGAACAGCAGGATGAAGCTGCCCATCTAGTCGAGCGCTCCGTGCACGACTTCGGTTATGCGCACGCCGTACTCGTCGTCGACCTCGACGACCTCACCCCGTGCGATGACCACGTCGTTGTTCGCAATGATGTCGATAGGCGCGCCGACCTGGCGGTCGAGCTCGATCACCTGCCCGACGCCGAGCTCCAGCACCGCGCGGATGGGCAGCCTCGTGCTGCCGATGCGGGCGCTTATCTCGAGCGGTACATCACGCAGGCGCGCCGGCTTTCTTGACCAGACGTCGCCGTAGCTCGCCACGACCGCGCCGTCTGGCGCGGGGGCAACTGCTTCACTCGTCATCGTCAGATACCTCCTCGAGAACAGAAGCGACAATCTTGGAACCGACCGAGCCCTGGTGTGCCCGGGCGACGAGAACTCCCGCGGCGCGCATGTCGAGCGGCTGGCTCAGCGGATGGAAGAAGCGGATGACGTCGCCGACGCCGAGCTCGGAGACCTCCGTCGAGGACAAGCGGACGGAAGGGAACTCGAGCCAGACATCGAGGCCGGCCTGTGTGACGACGGACTCTTCCACGAGCAGCGTCGCGTCGTCACGGGCCCGCGACGAAGAGCGCATCGCCTCGGTGACCTGGCGCACGAGAGCGAAGGGGAGCGCAAGGACTGTCTCGGCCGGTGCGTCGTCGCCTATGGAGAGCTGGAAGCTCGAGACGAGGAACATCTCGTCGGGCCCGGCGAGCTGCACGAACTGGATGCTCGACTCTTGTGACACCAGGACTGCCGAGACCTCCTTGACCCGCGAGAGGCTCTTGGCGATCTCGCACACGAGCGGCGTGACGACACCGCCGAGGACGGCGAAGTCCGTGTCGGTCAGATCGGTGTGACCGGAGAAGGCGGGCTGGGTGCCACCGCCGAGACGGAAGTCCAGCATCCTCACCACCGTCTCGAGAGACAGCATGAGAATTGCCGTGCCGTTCAAAGGCTCGAGGTTGAAGGTCGCGAGGTAGGGCCGTTCGCCGAGGATCGCGGTGACCTCGCGCCACGACATCTCGCGTAGCGACGACAGGCCGAGCTGAGTGGTGCGGCGAAGCGAAGTGGACAGCTCGACTGTGCCGTGGCGGGCGAAGGTGTCGAGGGCCGCGTTGAGCGCGGGGACGTACTGGCGGTCGAGGGTCTCTGTCCGGTGGAAATCGTGGTCCCGCACGACGGTCATGGCAGGGCGACCTTCTGGCCCGGCACCGTGATGACGATGTTGACTCGGCGGTTCCTGGCCTGGTTCGCCGTCGAGCTGTTGGGCACGATCGGGTGGTACTGGCCGAGGCCGACGATGTAGAGCTGCGCCGGGTTGACGTGCGCGACGTCCTGCAGACGCTCGACGACGACGACGGCGCGTTCGGCGGAGAGCTGCCAATTGTCCCGGTACGGACCTCCCGTGATCGGCTCGTTGTCGGTGTAGCCCTCGACATTGACCGGGTTGGTGTGCGAGCGGATCACCTGTCCGGTGATGTCCACGACTTCGGCACCGAGAGGGCTCAGGGCAGCCGAGTCGACGCCGTAATAGGTCCTGCCCGTGATGAGCCCCACGACGAGGCCCCCGGGCCCGACCGTCAGTTGCACGTCTTTCATGAGGCCTGCTTTGATCAGGGCCCCGCGCAGCTGTGCCTCGACGCTGCCCAGCGACGCCGCGTACTTCTCAACCGGGTTGTCACCGGGGTGCTTGGAGGGCTGGGTACGGGCGGAGGAGGGCTGGCTGTTCCCGTTGTTGAACGAGACGTTCATCCCCTTGGCGAACTCGGAGTACTTGACGTGGTTCAGGCTTCCGAGGGCGTAGAGCACCACGAACAGGGCCAGGAGCAAGGTGATCATGTCCGAGTAGGTGAGCAGCCAGCGTTCCATGCCGGCGGGCTCCTCCTCGCCTCCCTCCTCGGTGGAGCTCACCGCACGGTAGGGTCGCCCGGTTCTCATGCCGCCGACTCCTCAGCAGTCGAGCCCCTTGTCTGCTCGGTACGCTCGCGCGGGGCGAGGAACGGGTCGAGGCGGTCACGAAGCTGCGGGCCGGTGAGGCCTTCTTGCACAGCCAGGAGCCCCTCGATGACGAGCTCCTTGCGGCGCACCTCGTCGTCGGAGAGGCGCTTGAGCTTGTTCGATATCGGGATCCAGAAGATGTTCGCGGTCATGACGCCCCACAGCGTCGCGGTAAAGGCGCTCGCGATCGCGGGGCCGAGCGTCGCCGGGGCGGAAAGGTCGCCGAGCACACGCACGAGGCCGATGACAGTCCCGAGTATCCCGATCGTCGGGGCGAAGCCGCCCATGTCCTGGAAGAACTTGATGCCGACGCGATGGCGTGCCCGCATGCCCACGATCTCGGCGTCGAGCACGTTGCGGACGCGTTCGGGATCCGATGTCGTGGTGATGAGCTCGACGCCGTTGCGCACGAACGGATCGATCTTCGCCTCCGGCAGGCCGTTCTCGAGGGCCAAAAGGCCCATGGTCCGGGCCTCCTTGGCGACCTTCATCAAGTGCTCGTTGAAGTCGCCTGCATGCCAGGACACCTTGTTCTTGATGGCGGTCTTGAACGCTCCGCGGACCGGCCGCAGGTCATGCTTGTTGACCCCTGCCATCGAGACGCCCAGGGTGCCGCCGAGGACGAGGATCATGGAAGGGATGCTGACAATCGTCATCGGCTTGCCGTGATCCATGATCATCGCCATGAAGATCGAGCCGAGCGCGACGACGATGCCAACGGGAGTCACTCGTCATCGCCTCCCGTTGGCACAACTCTGAGCACAGGTCCCGGTGGTTCGCTGGGGACCCTCCATTCCTTCTCCGGCATCTGGAAGGCGCGAGCGGTGACACGCGCCTTGGCGTCGACGATCTGGTCGATGACGACTTCCGGAGGTTCCTCGACGACGAGATGCGCCCCTCCTACGAGAAAGACGTTCGACTCGCGTCCGAGGGAGACCGGGTTGAGCTCGACGCGCTCGATGCGGTCGATGTTCAAAGCGGTAGTCGTCCCGTCCTTCTTGGTGACCAGGATCACCGCTTCTCCCTCCGGAGCTATCGGCTTGCCGACCTCTGTGAAAACGTCACACCACAGCGCAGTGAGAAGGGAGGCTGTAGCTCCCCACTCGTCCTCCGAGTTAATAACGGCGCGGAAGCGTCTTTGCTTGCCGATTCGCGCCATTTCTGATCCGAGTCGTGACATGAGCGGGACCTCAGCGCCTAGAAGTGATCAGGCGTTGGTTACAAGCGCCTGAAGGGCAGTTTCTGTGCTCGAGACGACCTTGGTGTCTGCCTCGTAGTCGGTCTGGGCCTCGATGAGGCTTGTCAGCTGGTTGGCGAGGTCGACGTTCGACTGCTCGAGCGCCCCACCGAGCAAGGTGCCGCGCCCTGCCGAACCCGGAGTTCCGGTCTGGGGCAGGCCCGAGGCTGCGGTGGTCTGGTACTGGAGGTTCCCAAGGTTGTCGAGGCCGCCTGGGTTCGAGAAGTTCGCGAGGGCGATCGTCCCGAGCTGTTGGGACTGGCCGTTCGTGAAGGTGCCCGTGATGACCCCGTTCTGGCCGATCGACCATGACTGGAGGCTTCCCTCGGTGTATCCGTCCTGGCTCGCGGCGCCGACTGTCTGCTCGGTGGTGTACTGGGTCACGGCGCCGTTGCTGGTGGGCGCCGGGAACACGAAGTCGATCGCCTTCTCGTTCCAGTTGAAGCCGGTCGGGAGCGCTTGAGTCGTGGCTATCGACGCCTGGCCCGTGACCTTCTGGGAGGCACCGCCGTCGACGGCGTAGCTCTCGAGCTGGCCCGTCGAGTCGAAGGTGAGCGTTACGCCCGAGTTGAAGAGGTTCGTCCCGTTGACGCTCGCCTGCATCGTCCACACGTTCGGCGTGCTCGTCGACGGCGTGTAGGTGAGCGTCAGCGGCACGGCGTTGCCCTGGGCGTCGTACATCGTGGCCGTTGTGGTGAAGGCGGTCCCGCCCGAGGGGATGTTGCCTCCCATGGTGACATTGGCGGTCTCCTGCGGGGGGATCGTCATGCTGCTCGGGATGGTGATCGGCCCGGTGGGACCGGTCGTGGAGGTCGTCCCCGCCCAGCCCTGCACGACGGCGCCGTTGGCGGCGGCGAGAGTGCCGTTGACATCGAGCTGGAAGTCGCCGTCACGGGTGTAGTACGTGTTGCCCCCTTGTGAGACCACGAAAAAGCCGCTCCCCTGGATGGCGGCGTCGGTGGGCACGCCGGTCTGCACGATGGCGCCCTGGCTGAAGTTCGTCTGCATGGCGGCGACCTGTGCGCCGGCGCCGACCGTCGCCGGGTCGGTGCTGGCCAGGCCCGTCGAGGCCCCGCTTCCCGGAGAGAGCTCCTGGGTGAGGATGTCGGAGAACTGGACGTCGGCCTCCTGGTAGCCGTCGCTGTCCGCGTTGGCGACGTTGTTACCTATGGTGTCGATCTCGGTCTGCATTGTGCTGATACCCGAGTCGGCAGCGGCGAGTGATATGACCGGCATTTTGTCTTCCCTTTCCTGTGGGTTGGTGATCCTTCGGATCTGTTCTCGTACTCAGCCGGACGAGCCGGACACTGTGGATGAAGTGGATGTGGAGGTGGTCGTCGACGTCTGGTCGACGGCGGTGATGTTGCCGAGCGATACGGAGCTGTCGCCCACGTCGAGCGTCGGCCCGCTCGAGGTGAGGGCGAAACCGGTGACCACGCCCGTTATGGGTGTCCCGGACGCGTCGCTTCCCGTGACGGTGTCGCCTATGAGATTGGCGGCCGCCGAGGTCTGGTCCGTCTCGGCGATCTGCTGCTGGGTCTGAACCTGGGACAGGGAGGCGAGTTGGGTGAGCAGGTCCGCACTGCTCGTCGGGTCGAGTGGGTCTTGGTACTTGAGGTTGTCGACGAGCAGGCTCAAGAACTCGTTGGGGGCCAAGAGCGAGTTCATCCCCGAGGTCGCGGTCGAGCTCGTGCCAGACGATGTCGCGGCGTCACTGGTCGTGGAAGAGGTGTCGGCTAGCGGGGCAACTGAGGAGACGGATTGGATCATCGGCCCTCCTAGAGGATGACGTGCAACGATTTGGCCCCTTGTGCGGGGGCAACGGTGAGGACGAGAGCTTCGGCCTCTTCGCTTTCTTGAGCGGTGGCGGGTGCCGGATCGGACCCGTCGCGCCGACTGCCTTTGTTGCCACCGTCGGAGAGCGACAGCTGCACGTCTCCGCCGTGTGCGCCGAGCTCGGAGCGGAGCTCGTCCAAGTGGGTGGCGATGGCGCGGTGACCTTCGGGCGTATGGGCGACGATGGCGACGTTGACGTTCGTGCCGTCGACCTTCACGACTGCCTGCACGTGGCCGAGCGAGGGTGGGTTGAGCATCGCAGTCACCGAGTAGGTGCCGTTTCCCTCGTTGAAGGGCCTGGAGATGGTCGCGGTGAGCACGTCGTTGGAAACGACGAACTGGGACCGCGGCGACTCCGCGTCGCCCTGGGCGAGGTGGACCGTGAACTCACCGGAGCTGGTCAGCGCCGCGTTCGACATCGGCCCGGGGACGAGGGCCTGTGGGCCCACGGTCTCGGCGCCTTGTGCACGGCTCGGCGCCTGGCCGGTGCCGGCCTTCGTGCTGTCCTCAAAGTCGCGAGGCTGCCCGCCCGCCTCGGCGTGAAGCGATGCCGGCAGGCTCGTCAGCGCGACCGGAGTCACCGGCCTTCGCACCTTCGTGTCCGGTGAGAAAGGGGCCAGTTGGACGTCCGCGCTGTTGACCTGCGCTGGTTCTGGCGGAGCGGTCCGTTCGGCCCCGGAGTCGCCGGTGTGAGCCGTTGTCGAAACGGTGGAGGGCGACCAGGTTGTTCCCACGCCCGCCGAGGAGTCGCCGGTGCGAGCCGTTGTCGAAAAGGTGGCGGGCGACCAGGTTGTCCCCACGCCCGCCGGGGAGGCCAAGGGGCCGGCCGCCCGAGTGACTGGTCCGGCGCCGGGCGCCGCCGGTGTCGTGGTGCTTGGCGCCGGCGCAATCTGGGCGAGCGGCAAAGGCGCGCTCTGCCCAGGGGAAGGAGTCTGTGGCAAAGGCGGCGCCGGCGCCGGATGTGGGGCCTGCTGTGGCGCCTGGACCTCGCGGACGGAAACCGTCTTGTGCGGCGTCACCCCGTCTCGGGAGGCGACGCAGTTCTGCGCGCTCGCATCGCTTCGCGCTACTCCGACGTCGCGGGGGAGCACGCCCGCAGTGAGGCCGAGGGGCAACCGGGTCGAGACGAGCGCGCAAAGCGAGCTTCCGTCAGCCTTAAGGGCCGTTTCGCCTGATGGCCTGCCGGTCGCGCTGCTGAGCGGGTCGGCGCTCGGGCCGGCGTCGCCATCGCGCGCGTCGGTCCCGGTCTCCTCGTCGGTTCTTGTCCCCGCCGAGCCGGCATCTTCGAGAGCCTGGGCGAAACAGTTCCCTCCGTCGGGTGCAACGCCGTCCTCGGTTGCGGCGGTGACGGCTCCCGGCTTGGGCGTCGGGCCGACGCGTGCCGGCATCAAGTCGGCGAGGGTCACGGACCTGGTCATGATCCCGCCGCCATCCCGGCCTCGGAGAGAGTCTTTGCCACATAGGCGGGCGTGCTCCCGTCCTGAGGTACGCCACCTGCCGTCTCGACGGCACCACCGCCGGCCGCGTAGGCGGCAACGGCGTCGGTCCACGATCCGAAGGCGGCGTGGAACTGGGCGAGCAGCTTGGCGGCACCCGGTATCGCCGACGACGGGTCGAAGGGTTCGACCCCGCTCGCGGCCGCGGTGGCCGGCATGAATTGGGCGATTCCTTCGGCGCCCGCCGAGGACACGACGTCGGGCTGGAACCGCGACTCGTTGTAGAGGATGGCGGCGAGCAAGGATGCCGGTGTGCCGCTCGCGGCGGAAGCCTGTTCCACCAGACCTGCGTACTGGGCCGGTACCGAGATCGAGCCCATTTGCACGCTCGTGCCCGAGGAGCTGGTAGCGACCGCTTGGGTGCTGGCGGAATCCGCCGTGGCATCGGCGGGCACCGTGATCCTGCGGATCGCCAACGGTTGGCACGGGACCGCTTGCACCTGAACCGTCTCGCCCGTCTCGGGAGCGTCGATCATCTCGCCGTTGCCGATGTATATGGCGACGTGACCCGGCTTTCCTGGTGGTGCTCCGTTCTGGCCGGGCTCGAAGAAGAGCAGGTCGCCAGGTTGTGCCTCCGAGAGACTGGCCACCGGGGTGCCGACCTCCGACTGGTCGACCGAGCCCCGGGGCACCTCGACGCCGAGCTGGCCGAAGACGTACTGCACGAGACCCGAGCAGTCGAATCCGCTCGGCGACTCGCCACCCCAAAGGTACGGTACGCCGAGGAACTTCGAGGCCTCCGAGACGATGGCGGACCCCGACGCCGTCGAGCCGACCACGGCGTCAGGCGTCTCGAGCGACGAGGGCGAGGTGCTCGCGAGGGACACGAGCTGGGGCTGCACATCCGACGAGGTCGAGTCCGCCGTCGTGGAGGCATTGGACGACTCCGTGCTCGCAGAGCTCGTCGCCGCCTCGAGAAGGATCGCGAACGGGTCGCTCGGCGCCGGGAGCGCAGACGTCCCGGTTGTCGCGGACTGGGCGAACTGAGCGAACTCCGCCTCGATCTGGGCGATGAAGGCGGGCACAGCTGGGATCTGGTCAATCATGGCGAGTCGCCGCCATTGCTCCGGCCGCTGCCCGGCCCGTGGCAAAGTCGTCGAGCACTGCCACGTCCTCGTGCTGGACGGCCGCCAACCACTCGAGGCGTCGGCGCTCGTCGAGCCTTTCGAGCACCGCCACCTTCCGCTCGGCGAGAACGGCCCGTAGACGTTCGGAGCCGAGACAGGTCTCGAGGTCGGAACGAACCTCCCCGGCCGAGACCAGCATGCCTGCGAGGCGCCCCCCGCGCTCGTAGTTGGCGAGGAACGCCGCGCCGTCAAGGCAACCGGAAGCACGGGTGCCGTCCTCGTAGGTTGCTGAGATCTCGGCTTCGCGCACGACAGCACGGCCGAGGTCGCGAGAGACTGCGCCGACGCGCTGGCGTGCGAGCAGAGTCTCGACACGACGGACGCGCAGCACCGCTCCCAGCCGGAAGGAGTAGGCCTTCATGACCCGGCCCCCGGGCCGGCGAGGGTGAGCAGACCCGCCCGCGTTTGTTCGAGGCGCGACTGCTCCGACATCGCCTGGCGTGTGTAGGCGTCGATAGCGGGTTTGAAGGCGATCGCCTTGTCCACGACAGGGTTGGTGCCGGGGACGTAGGCGTCGATCTCGATCAGGTCCTTGGCGTCGCGCCAGGCCGAGAGCATCCGCCGGACCTCACCGGCGGCCGCGAGCGCCTCGGAGTCGGTGATGGAGGGGGCAAGCCGTGAGATCGAGCCGAGGACGTCGACCGCCGGGTAGTGATTGGACTCGGCGAGCTGACGGGACAACTGCACGTGCCCGTCCAGGATCGACCTGGCCGTGTCCGCGATGGGCTCGTTCATGTCGTCGCCTTCGACGAGGACGGTGTACAAGCCGGTGATCGAGCCCCGCTCCGCCATCCCGGCGCGCTCCAAGAGGCGGGGCAGAAGACCGAACACGCTCGGCGGGTAGCCGCGGGTCGCGGGCGGCTCGCCGGCCGCGAGGCCGACCTCACGCTGTGCCATGGCGAAGCGGGTGAGCGAGTCCATCAACAACAGCACGTGCCGGTCCTGGTCGCGGAACCACTCGGCGATGCGTGTGGCGAGAAAGGCCGCGCGAATGCGCACGAGGGCGGGCGCGTCGGACGTGGCCACAACGACCACCGATCTGCGCCTGCCCTCTGCGCCGAGGACCCGCTCGACGAACTCGGCCACCTCCCGACCGCGCTCGCCGACGAGGGCTATGACGGCCACATCGGCGGCTGTGCCCCTCGTGATCATCGACATGAGAGAGGACTTGCCGACCCCCGAGCCTGCGAAGATCCCGAGGCGCTGGCCCCTGCCACAGGGAACGAGCCCGTCGAGGACCCGCACTCCGAGCTCCAGCTGCTGCGACACCATGCCGCGCCTTAGGGGATGAGGTGGCGAGCCCTCGATGCTGGCCTCCTCGAGCCCGACGAGGGGAGGTCCGTCATCGATCGGCCGGCCCAGACCGTCCAGGACACGACCGAGGAGCTCCTCTCCGACGCGGACAGGCAGCGGGCCCCGGGTGTCCTCGACGAGGGCCCCGACGCTCAGTCCCGTCGTGTCGCCGTAAGGAAGGCACGTGACGCGCTCGCCGCTCAGGGCTACGACCTCGGCCAGGACAGGGCCCTGGCCCTCGCGCAACAGCAGGCAGCCGTCGCCGATGGCGAGCCCTATGCCGACCACCTCGATTGACATGCCGACCATGCGCACGACCCGCCCGTAGCGGCGGGGGCGGGCCGCCTGAACGGCTCGGTCCGATACGGCCTCCAAGAGGGCGGTCATGGGTTCCCCACCGCTTCGTCGAGCACCTTGCGCACCCTTTCGAGCGACGCTTCGATGCGGGCGTCCACGAAGGCGGCTCCCACCTCGAGGACGCATCCCCCCGCTCCTATCGACTGGTCCGGGACGATGGTCAACGAGCTCAGCTGCGGGGTGTCGCCCAGAGTCTCCGCGTCGGCCGGGTTCAACCTCACCACGGCCCCGTCGCTCTCGGGCGACTCGGCCAGCGCCCGTCGGACCGCCTCGAGGCCCGGAGACGAGGAGAGCTTGAGCTCTCGGGCGACGATGGCCTCTGTGAGCTTGAAGGCGAGCTCGGCGGCCGAGCGCTCGAGGCACTTCTGCTCGGTCTCGAGCACGCATTGGGCCTGGGCGATCGCAGACTCGAGGGCCTCCAGCACGCAGGCCTTTGCCGCGGCGGCAGCTTCCGCGGCGGTCTTCGCCTCGGCGCGCGCCTCGGCGAGGCCGGCTGCGTACCCCGCGGCCCGGCCTTCCCGCTCCGCGCGCGCGTGCTCGGAGACGAGGGCATCGCCGTCGATCGGCAGAACCTCCGGTCGTATGACCGACAGCGTCGCGGTGTCGCCGCGCAGGACCGCGGAGCGCATCGTCACAGCAGTTGGTCCGTCTGCCTGGCGATGACGATCTCGCCGCTCGCCTCGAGCTCGCGCACAGCCCGCACGATGGTCGACTGGGCGTTGTCGACCTGGGACATCCGCACCGGGCCCATGACCTCGATCTCCTCCATGAGCTCGGCCTGGGCACGATCGGAGAGGTTCCGCTTGACCTTGTCCATGACGTCGGGGTCGTCGCTCGTGCCCTTGATGGCGAGTGCCAGATCGGGGATCTTGATCCCGCGCAGCACGAGCTGGAGAGTCCGGTCCTCCATGGCGAGCACGTCTTCGAAGGTGAACATGTGTGCCCGTACCGCCTCGGCGAGCTCGGGATTGCGTTCCTCGAGGGAGGCAAGCACCTGTTTCTCGGTCGACCCGTCCGCCCGGTTGAGCAGCTCGACCAGGGCGGGGACCCCACCAGGCACCGAGGAGCCGGCCGCGCCGAGACCGCGGAGCTTGTTGGCGAGCTGCTGGGCCGAGGTGCTGATGGCCTCCGGCGAGACCGGGCCCATCGTCGCGATCCGCACCGCGACCTCCGCCCGGAAATCGCTCGGCATGGCGTCGAGCAACCTGGAACCGTCGTTCGGTGGCATATGGGCGAGGATCACAGCGACCGTCTGCGGGTGCTCGTCGACGAGCAAAGGCACGACATGGCTCGGGTCCGCCTGCGAAAGCGACGCGAGCGGCCCGGCGGCGACGCTGCCCTGCAGGTGCGGCATGACTTGCGCCGCACGCTCCTCGCCGATGGCGCCCGCCAGCATGCGACGGGCCTGGGCTATGCCGCCCTGGCTGATCGACCTGGTGGCGCTGACCTTTCCGACGAACTCCTCGAGCACCCGGCCGACCACCTCGCGATCGAGAGGCGGCAGGCTGGCTATCTCGGTTGCAAGCAGCACGGCCTCTTCATCGCCGACCGCCTTCAAGAGCATCGACGCCGTTTCCTCGCGCAGTTGCGCGAGCACGATCGCGACCTTCTGCTGGCCCGTCAGGCCCTCGTAACGGATCTTGCGCACCGGGGCGACGCCTCGCTGCACGACCAGGTGCTCGGCGGCTTCTGCCGCTGGGGCCTCTGTGAGAGCCGCGTCGGTCATCTCGTCACGATCCCGATCTTGCGGACCGCTCCTGGGACCAGGCACGCATCAGTTGCGCTACCTCGTCAGGGCTGGAGTTGATGTATGCGTCGACCTCGCGTGTGACCGGTGAAGCGGCCTGCGAGAGCATCCCGGACATGAGCGGTGTCACCGCCGGCAGCTCACCGGTGTCGACATCGATGGGCGACAGGGCACCGCCGAACTGGTGCATCGGGAGCTCTTCGAAGATCGGGCGCCTCTTCTTCGAGCTGCGCAGAGCCATGAAGAACAGCAATACGATGAGAAGAAGGAGGCCGATGTCCGGCGCGAAGCCCTCGACCTTCGACACCATCGTCGGGGCCTTGGTCGCGGCTTGCTGCGCGGCGGGCGAGAAGGGAAGGGCCGTGACGACGATGCTGTCGCCTGTGGCGAGATCGAGTCCGGCCGCCGTCTGGACCAGGCTCTTGATGCTCGAAAGCTGCGACGGTTTCACAGAGCTCGAGTTGACCAAGACGGCGACGGCGGTCTTGACAACCTGTCCGGGTGCCTGCTGCACGGTCTCGGAGACCTGACCGACGGCCGTCTGGGTCTGGGTCTCGGTCGAGTTGTAGGTGCCGTTCTGGTCCGTCGAGGTCGACGTGGACCCGAGTGAACCGGCCGCCTGGGCCCCGTTGCCGGTGTAGGTCTGCTTGGTCGTGTCCTGACTGGTCGGGGTACTGACCGGCTTGCCGTCCTTGTCGAGCTCGAGGCCGGTGGTGGTAGTGGTCTGCTGATTGAAGTTGAGGACGGCGTGGACCTCGACAGCCGCGTTGTCCGGGCCGACGACACGTGCCAGAAGGGCCGTCAACGAAGCGGCCAACTGGCTGTCGTAGGCCGTGGTCTCAGCCGTGCTGGTACCAGCCGACGCGTCCACGCCCGGCGCGGAAAGGACGTTGCCGTTGTTGTCGACGACCGTGACGTTGCTGGCGTCGAGGCTCGGCACCGCGGACGCGACCAGATGGACTATCCCTTGGACCTGGCTGCTTGTGAGCTCGGTCCCGTCCGCGAGGTCGACGAGGACCGAGGCGGTCGGGGTCTGTGTGCTCGCGATGGCGAAGCTGCTCGTGGAGGGCATCACGAGGGACACCTGTGCGTTCGAGATGCCCTGTATCGACTCGATGGTCGAGGCGAGCTGTCCCTCGAGTGCCTCTTGGTAGTCCACATTCTGCACGAACTGGGACGAGGTGATCCCCGTGGAGGCGAGGGTCTGGAACGTGATCGTCCCACCCGAAGGCAGCCCGGCCTCGGCGAGGCTGATCCGTTCCTGGTTGACGTCGGTTTCGGGGACGAGCACCGTCGTCCCGTTGTCCTGCAGCTCGTAGGGGACGTGGTTCGAGGAGAGCTCCTGGGTGACCTGCCCCGCCTGGGAGGACTGCAGGTTCGCGTAGAGAACCGTGTAGCTCGGTCCTGACGCGTGGGTGACAAATACCGCGCCGCCGACGGCGAGGCCGATGGCCGCTATCACGGTCATCGCCTTTTGCCCGGGTGTGAAGCCGTTGAGGTACTGGCGCGTCCGCGCCACGGTTCCGTTCAGCTTGCTCGAGTCGAAGGCAACGACGGCCACGTCAGCCTGCCTGCATCGACATGATCGAGTTGAGCGCCGTCACGCCTTCGTTCCTCACGGTCGTCGCAAGCTGGACGGCGAGCTGGGCCTCGGTGGCGGCGACGGTCACGTCCGCGATGTTCGCCTGGCCGGTGGCGCCTTCGATCGCGAGGGTGTCCGCGTTCGACGTGGTCGCGTTGAGTTGATCGAGGGCGGATCCGAGAAGGTTGGCGAAGCCGTCGTTTCCCACTGAAGCCGTTGCCGCAGGGGCCGCCGAGGCCGGCGAGGCGCTGGCCATGGCGCTTACAGGAATGATCGGGGGGATCATCTGCGTCATGCCTTGATCTGAAGGATCGCCTGATAGGCGGTGTCGCTGTTCTGGAGCACCTTGGCGTCGACCTCGTAGCTGACCTGCGCCTCGACGAGCGAAGTCATCTCGTGGCCGATGTTCACATTCGGGTAGAGCACGTCGCCTGCCTTGTCTGCGAGGGGGCTTCCCGGGTCGTAGGTGAGCACTCCCTGCGAGGAGCCGAGGGTGACCGAGGCCTGGACGCCGTTGCCGGGTGAGCCGGACCCTGAGCTCGGTGAGGCGACGGCCGTCACGTCCTCTTCCCGGTAGACGGGCTGGCCCGGGGTGACCGCGTCCTCGGCGTTGGCCACGTTGCCGCCGATGGCGTCGATCCAGGTCTGGTCGACTTCCAGCCCGGTGGCTGCGATACCTATCGTGGGGAACATCGACATGAGGTGGTCCTCCTGCCTAGCCGGACACGGCCGTCGAGAGGATGGCGAACTCCGAGTTCAGCGAGTTCGCCACCGACTGGTTCTCGAGGTTCGTCTGCGTCTCGAGGGCGAGCTCGGCCGGAAGGCTCACGTTGTTGCCGTTTGTGGCGGAGGGGAGGCCCTCGGGGGTGATGGTGGCGCTCGCGCCGCCGCCGTCGGCGACGGCGTTGGCTAGCGACTGCTCGAAGGAAACGACCTGAGCCTGGAAGCCGGGAGTGTTCTCGTTCGCGATGTTGTTCGCGATGACCTGCTGGCGCTCTTGGATCGCGTCCAACGCGAAGTTGAGTACGTTGATCGCCTCGACCGCGTCAGCCATAGGTCACCTTGCTATCGGACTCGAAAGCCGTCCCTGGCCTACGTTGCGGGCGATCCCTGCCCCACCGCAGCTACTTACGACGCGATCGTCGTGGATCTTGCCAAACACGCCTGCATGGCCCCGGCGCAAGTACCGCCGGGCCGGCCCAGAACCTGTTCGGGCGGCACTTGCGGTTTGGCAGTCGCCCGGCGACGGCGCAGGGATGTCGTTGCACGGGGCTTTGTCGCTCGCGTCAGCGGACCTCGGCCGCTTGCAAGTCTACGATTGGGGTCGACCTCCAGACGACCAAGGAGACAAGATGGCACTCGTCCTGACTCGTGGCGTCGGCGAACGCATCCTCATCGGCGACGACATCGTCGTAGAGGTCCGCGCCATCGTGGACGGGCGACACGTGAGGATCGCCATCGAGGCACCACGCCAGGTGCCGATCCACCGTTCGGAGGTCTACGACGCCGTCTCGGCCGCCAACGCCGCGTCCATCAGGTCAGAAGAGACGCTCCTCGAGCAGGGAAGCCTGAGAGCCCCGACGACGCCGTAAGCGAGGTCGTCGGTAGTTGCTCCCGAGACCGGCGAGATGCCGCCCAAGGGCGCGGCCCGGTCAGTCCCCGAGCTCTCGGCGACCACGTCCGGGCGGGAGCGGGGAAGCCGAGGGCCGGTCGGAGATCAAAAGGGCTGTCTCGCCGTCGTCCTCGTAGAGCAGGTCCTGGTCCACGAGCTCGAGGATCGTCTCCGTGATCGGCTCTAAGTAGCTCCGCGTCATCTCGAGGGCGAAAGGCGCCAGCTGGTCGAGGAAGCAGAACGCAACGAGACCGGTTCCGTCTGCTCCGGGCTCGACGGCTACGAGCTCGACCGCGGCAAAGCACCGTTCCAAGGTGTCCTCGCGATCACCGTCCTGCAACAGCTCGGTCACGAAGTCCGCGAGCTCGTTGAAGACCACCTGCGGTGTCAGGTCCTCGTCGTAGATGTCCAAGAGGTCGAGGTAGTGGTCCTCGAATTCGGGCACGATCTCGCGCAGGATCCGTACTGCGCGGTCGTCCACGGGTGGGCGCATGGTCGTTCCTTCTCGTTGTGGGGATTTCACGGCGGCGAGGTCACGCCACGAGAAGGCCGGCTACCGGCTGGCTTGACAGTAGCCAGACGCCCGGCAGAAAGGCAAGAGAGCCCGCCGCACCTGCACGCTCCACCGAGACGGTGAGTCAAAGGCGCGATCCGGTCCCACGGGCGACGACCTCTCGTGGCACCGGCACGACGCCGGCTCGCGCTCGGTTTCGACCGCCATTCCCGGACCGTCACGCGGTCGCGGGGAAAGCGAGCACCGTCTCTTTGCTCGCACGGGTCCCTCGTCGTGGCACGCGCATGCCAGAACCAGCACGGACCGACGCAACGGCCTCTTAGGAGTCCCTCCGCTCGAACTTCTTGCGCACAGCCTCGCGGCGCTCCTGCAGGTCTTTGTGGGTCAACTGGTGGGTGTCGGGCCCAAGACCCATGGACGACCTCAGAGCGTCGAGGTCGATCGGGACGGTGCGGGGATCGAGCCCGACCTCAGACGCGATCCGATCCCCGTAGCGGTCGAAGAAGTACGTCGCGATCAGGGCCACCTCGCCGAGCAGGTCGATTCCGGGAGCCAGCGTCGCGACCGCTCCGTCGAGGAACAGCAAGTCCTTCACGAACAACATGAGCTCTTTGGGCATCCGCGCCCCGTACGCGAGGAGCTGCCTTGTCAGATCCCGCAGTTGAGCCGTGAGCTCGTCGGCCGACAAGGCGGTCACGTCCTGGCTCGGCTTGTCCAGGCCGAGGTCCCTGATGACCTGTTGGACGTCCGCGTCCGGCCTGAGCGCACCGAGCTCTTTCAGGGCGTTCACCTGTATCGGGAGGTTGCTCGTCGAGCCCCCGATGAGCAGTTGCAAGAAGGCGAGCCGCTGGCTTTCACCGAGACGCCCGGTGATGCCGAAGTCGAGCAGGGCGACGCGGCCGTCGGTGCGGACGAAGAGGTTCCCACCGTGCAGGTCGCCGTGGAACACGCCGTAGAGCATCGCCCCCTCCAGGAACGAGATCATCTCGGCCCTCAGCACCTCGGTTGTGTCAATTCCCATGGAGCGCATGCCTTCGACGTCGTCCCAGGCGAAGCCGTCGAGCCTTTCCATCACCAACATGCGGCGCGTGACCAACCGGGGATGCGGGCGGGGCACGATGATGGAGCGCTGGCCGGTCTCGGCGAGCACGTGCCCGACATCGAGCATGTTGGCGGCCTCGAGGCGGAAGTCGAGCTCCTCGACGATCGTCTCCGCGAACAGCTCGATGAGGGCCGGAGGGTTGGCGAGCGCGGCGACGGGGATGCGCCCGACGAGGAACGGGGCGAAGAAGCTCATGGCGGCGAGGTCCCTGCGCACGAGCTCGGCGACCTCGGGGCGCTGGACCTTGACGACAACCTGTTCGCCTGTGAGCAGACGGGCTCCGTGCACCTGGGCGATGGAGGCGGCCGCGATCGGGGCCCGGTCGAACTCGGCGAAGGTCGCGTCGAGCGAACAGCCGAGCTCAGACTCGACGATGCGGCGCACCGAGTCAAACGGCTCCGGGGGAACTCGGTCGAGCAAGAGGCGGAATTGCGAGACGATCTCCTCGGGAAAGATCCCTTCTCCCGAAGACAGGATCTGCCCGAGCTTTATGTACGTGGGTCCAAGAGTGCCGAAGGCGATCCGCAAACGCCGCGACAGACCTAGACGTGAGCGTGCCTTGCCGCGGCCTCGATCCACGATGTACCAGGCCCCGATGGCGCGTACCAGCGACCAGCCGACCTTCACGATGCGGTGGGCCGGGGGGACCCGGCGCCGCCGCACAAGACGGGGGACCTCTGCACGTGTCCGTGCGCGGATGACGTCTATGTCACGAAGCCAGGCCAGTTCGTCCGGTTCTATCAGCCATGGAGGATCGTCGCTGAAACCGGCAAATGCGCAGTCGGGTGGCCGTGGGCCGGTCCCGCCGGCGCGATCCTCGGGGACCGTCAACTCCTCGCGGCCCGTGACTCAGTCAGGCAGGGGAGCGAGCACGATGCACCCATTGTGCCCTCCGAAACCGAAGCTGTTCGACAGGACCGGCCCCGGCTCCCACTCCCGCGGGGAGTCCTTGACGATGTCGAGGTGGATCTCCGGGTCCTGTTGCTCGAGGCCGACAGTGGGCGGGATCAGCCGCCGCTCGATCGACAGCGCACAGGCGACAGCCTCGAGCGCACCCGCGGCCCCGAGCGAATGACCTGTGACGCCCTTTATGGAGGTGACCACCGGTCCCGGCCGGCCGAAGATCTTCTCGATGGCCTCGGCTTCGGCCATGTCGTTGAGCGGCGTCGAAGTGCCGTGGGCGTTGACATGGACGATGTCAGCCGCTTTCAGCCCGGAGTCCTCGAGCGCCAGCTCCATGCAGCCGATGGCGCCCGCGCCGCCTGGAGCGGGCGCGGTGATGTGGTGTGCGTCGGCTGTCGAAGCTCCGCCGAGAAGCTCCGCATATATCCGCGCTCCTCTGGCGCGAGCCCGCCCGAGCTCCTCGAGCACGAGAACCGCCCCGCCCTCGGCGATCACAAAGCCGTCCCGGAGCACGTCGAACGGGCGCGACTGCCCAGTTGTCGAAAGTGCCGTCATGTTGCCGAAAGCTGCAAGCGCGACCGGGGTCATCGCCGCCTCGGCGCCGCCGGCGAGCACTGCGTCGCACCGTCCGGTGGCGATCAGGCGGTGACCTGCGAGGATCGAGTGCGTACCCGACGCGCAAGCCGTCGTGATCGTCTCGCACGGTCCCCGCCAACCTAGGCGCATCGAGACCGTGGCTCCGCCGGCGTTCGCCATCATCATCGGCACGAGAAAAGGCGACACGCGCCGCGGGCCCTTTTCCAACAGCACACCGATCTGGGCCTCCATCGTGCTGAGACCCCCGACCCCGGTGCCGATCTGGATACCCGCGAGGGCTGGATCGACGTCGAGCTGTCCGGAGTCTTCGAGGGCCATCTCCGAAGCAGCTACGGCAAATTGGGCAAAAAGGTCGACGCGGCGCACTTCCTTCGCGTCGAACCATAACGAGGGGTCGAAGTCCCGGACCCGGTGCTCACCTTCGGGCGCGGGCCCGCCGAGACCCGCGAAGAACGCATCCTTGCCGATGCCGCAACAGGAAACCACGCCGAGTCCCGTGACCGCGACCCTTCGACGACCCCCCCGGTCGGGCCTGAGATCGGCGTTGGCCATCAAAGCTTGGAGGTGACGAGCTCGTACGCCTGACCGATGGTCTCCACGCCCTCGAGCTCGCTCTCGTCGACGGTGATGCTGAAGACCTCCTCGAGCTCCATCACGAGCTCGACCAAGTCGAGGCTGTCTGCGTCAAGGTCGTTCGCGAAGTTTGCGTCGAGGGTCACCTTCTCGCCGGGCACGTTCAGTATCTCGACCGCGCAGGCCTTGAACTTCTCGAACGTCTCTTCGTTGTCCATGCGTGGGCTGCTTTCTCTCGTCGGTTTGTCGGTTGCGATGAGTCAGTGGCCCATACCGAGACCACCGTCCACGGCCAGCACGGCGCCGGTCACGTAGCTGGCGCCGTCTGAGGCTAGGAACTCGACGGCTGAGGCGATCTCGTCCGGGTCGGCCTGCCGCCCGAGCGGCACCATAGCTGTCAGCGCCGCGACGCGATCTTCTCCTAACACAGCGATCATATCGGTGGCCACGAACCCGGGCGTAACCACGTTGACCGTTATGTTGCGCGTCGCCACCTCGCGTGCCAACGAGCGGGCGAAGCCCACCAGGGCCGCCTTGGAAGCCCCATAGTTGGTCTGGCCGGCCGAGCCCATGAACGCGACGACGGACGAGATGAGCACGATGCGGCCCTTCCTCGCCCGGACCATGGGCCCGAGCGCCCGTTTCGCGGTCCTGTAGACGGAGGTGAGGTTGGTCGCTATGACGTTGTCCCACCGCTGTTCGGACATGCGCAGGAGCAGGGTGTCGTCGGTGATGCCGGCGGCGCAGACGAGGACCTGAACAGGCCCGAGTGCCTGTTCGATCTCTTCGAAGGCCCGCTCCACGTCCGCCGGCGAGGTCACGTCGCAAGCAACCGGCCAGAGCCGATGCGTCGCGGCTGGCCCGTCGAGGCCCTCTGGCGGCTTGGTGCGCCAGGTGACCACGACGCGGTCACCGCCGGCCTGGAACCGCCTAGCACACGCGAGCCCGATACCGCGCGAACCGCCGGTCACGAGGACCACCCGCCCCGGGCCCGAGCCGGGCTGCTCGTGAGAAGTTGCCTGGCTGTCCTGTTCGCCGGTCACCCTCGCGCCCCAGCGCCGCCGGCATCGGCCAGATCCGCCGGGGCGCCTCCCCATCGCACGATGGCGCTAGCCCAGGTCATGCCGGCTCCGAAGCCGGAGAACAGCACGAGGTCGCCGTCCTTGAGCCGCCCGGCGTCGGCGGCCTCGGCGAGGGCGATCCCGCACGACGCCGCCGAGGTGTTCCCCGTGTGGTCGAGGCAGACTGCGTAGCGCCCAGGATCGATTCCGAGCCGTTCACCCATGGCGTCGATGATCCTGATGTTGGCTTGGTGCGGTATGAAAAGGGCGATGTCCTCGGCTTTGACGTCGGCCTGCTTGAGCACGCGCTGAGCGGACTCGACGGTCACGCGCACGGCCTTTCGGAAGACCTCACGCCCTTCCATCACGATGTAGCCGCCCCTGTCGCAGTACAGGATCGGGGTCAAGGACCCGTCCAGGCCGAGATCGTGCGCAAGGATGAGCGGTTCGCCCTCGGTGGCTTCGACGACGATGGCGCCGGCGCCGTCGCCGAACAGCACCGCCGTGTTCCGGTCGTTCTGGTCTGTGATCTGCGACAAGGTGTCCGCACCGACGACCAGTGCGCGTTCGTGCCCCGCGTTGAGCAGCGCCACTGCGGTCACGAGGCCGTACACGAAGCCCGCGCACGCGGCATTCAGGTCGAAAGCGGCGCCGCGACAGCCCAGCTGGTGGTGGACCCACGAGGAGGTCGCCGGGACGGTCTGGTCCGGGGTCGTGGTCGCGAGCACCAAAAGGTCGATCTCGGGGCCACGGCGCCTTGCGCGCTCGAGGGCGTGCCTGGCCGCGTCGATCGCGAGCTCGGAGCTCTTGCCGCCGTGGCGCCGCTCTTTGATCCCGGTCCGCTCGACGATCCATTGGTCACTCGTGTCGAGGTGTTCCTCGTAGTGGCCGTTCGTGACGACCCTGTCCGGAAGGGAAAGGCCCCATCCGGTGATCCGTGCGCCTCTCATCAGATCCTCTCGTCTTGGATCGGTGCTCGCAGCCATGCAATTGGCTGGCCGCGCGTCACCCGCTCGCCCGCCAGCACGAGCACACCTTCGAGGGTGCCCGAGAACGCGGACCGCACTTCGGTCGTGCCGACACTACCGAGAAGCCCTCCGACCTGGACCAGGACAGGGCCGGAGGAACGCTCGAGGGCACCGGGGAGATACCCCTGCAGACCATCGGCGGGCTCGAAGAGTCCCACGGCGGGCGAGACAACGAGGCGCTCGGTCATGTGGAAGCGCTCCCCGGTCGGCGCGGCGCCCACGATGCCGTCAGCGAGGATCTCGACTAGATGATCGAGGTCGTCCGGAGTGGAGACCGATACTCCGATGGCGTCGGTGGTAGGGGCCACGCGCCGCAACAAGCCCGTGAGCACGCCCCCGGGGCCGAGCTCGACGAAGGTCTGCATGCCGTGGCTGAGCAGGGTGTCGAGGCTCTGGCGCCAACGGACCGGACTGCACAGCTGGGCGGACAGCAGCTGGGGCCACTCGTCGGGGTCGTCGTGCGGCCGGGCGTCCACGTTCGCGACGACCACCGGGTCGAGTGCGTGGAAGCTCGTAGCCGCCACCGCCTTGCGCAGGCGGTCCCGGGCAGGTGCCATGAGAGGGGTGTGGAAGGCACCTCCGACTGGCATCGAGAGGACACGTTTCGCGCCGAGCTCCTTGGCGATGGCGCTGAACTCGGCTAGCGCTTCGGCTGTCCCGGCGACTATCACCTGGCCGGGAGCGTTGAAGTTGGCTATCCAGGCTTCGCCGTCGACACGACGACAAGCCGTCTCGACGGTGTCGTCGTCGAGACCGAGCACGGCGATCATCGTTCCCGGCGCACATTCGGCGGCCTCTTGCATGGCCGCACCACGTTCCGAGACCAGGCGGAGACCGTCTTCGAAGTCGAGAGAACCGGCGGCCACGAGGGCTGTGTACTCGCCGAGGCTGTGACCGGCAGCCGCGGACGGCTCGATGCCGATCCGCTCGGCGGCATCGAGGATTATCAGGCTCTGGACAAAGGTCGCGATCTGGGCGTTGTCGGTGCGGGTCAAGGTCTCCTGGTCGGCCTCGAGGAGAAGATGGGCCAGGTCGCGCCCGGTCACCTCAGAAGCGAGGGCGACGAGCTCGAACGACGGGTGGTCAACCCAGGCGGCGCCCATGCCCGGTCGTTGTGAACCTTGGCCGGGAAACGTGAACGCCAGCAACCCTCGCCCCTTTCCCCCTCCGGCTCGGGCACTCTGCCCGGACCTACCTCTCCTTACCTATGACCTCGCGAGTCCCGGATCGGTTACAGCCCCGTCACTCGAGCGCGATCCGCGCCCACAACGGCAAGTGATCCGAACGGCCCACCGCTACCGACGCCCCTGCGATCACCTCGACCGCCCGGGTGACGAAGATGTGGTCGATCTGGCTGTGGGCGCGCCAGCTCGGGTAGGTGCGGGCCCGCACTGCTCTTCGCCAGCCAGGCAGCCCGAGCGACAGCGGCGGGCCCCAGAAGTTCATGTCTCCCGCTAACAGTGCCGGGCCTGCTACCGGGAGCTGGCGACGGAGGCGCTCCAAGAGGATCGGCGACCCGTGGGTGAAGTGCGCCAGGTGCGTGCCCGCGACCGTGATCGAGGCGTCGCCGACCTCGATCTCGGCAAGGACGGCCGAGCGCAGGCTGGCAGGGTCCCGGTGCAGTCGGCCAAGTTCTACGGTTTCGACCCGCTTGACGGGCAGCCGCGATAAAAGGGCGATTCCCCAGGTGCCTGTGCGACCCCTGTCGGATTGAAGGCGCGCCCGGCGAGCGGAGCTCTTGGCGTCGCCCACCCAGAGCGAGCGGTGCCGACGTGGGTTTCTCGGACCCCAGCGAGCGCCGGCCCTCTTGACCGTCCGGAGCAGGAGGGCATCGGAGAGGTGAGCCTCGTGGGCCTCGTAGCCGAGCGAGCGTGCCACCTGGGAGACGAGCCCCTCGCCGCCTGCGGGGGTCCAGGTCTCCTGTAGCAACAGGACGTCCGCGTCGAGGCGGTCGCAAGACGCCACTACGTCGTAGGGCTTGCCCCAGCCGTCGGTCCCGGCATGAAGGTTGAAGGTCGCGACCACGAGCTGCGGCATCGCCAAGCGACGCTACCCGCTGTGTAGCGCGTCGACAGGCCTACGAGCATGCCGCCCGATCGGGGTCCGCACGCCGTCATCCGGGGTCGGGCGACCTCAGGTGCCTTCGAAAAGGGCGCGAAGGTCGAGCGAGGGCACGTGCTCTCTGCTCGCGAGCGAGACGTACGTGCGTGCAAGCTCGTCCTTGCCGACCCCGAGGACGGTCGACAGCAGCCCGAGCGACTCCACGAGCTCGTTGCCCGGGACCTTGGCGACGACGTGGCGCCACATTGACTCCTCCAGCACGTTGAACGCCGTTTGCACCTCACCTATCCCGTAGCCGCTCGTGAAGCGATCGCGACCGATCCGTTCCGCGTACCTGACCACCTGATCGAGATTGCGCGAACGCAGGCACTCGAGGACGATGTCGAAGAGCGTATCCAGGCGGGTCCTCAACTCCTCCTCTCCTGAGGTCTTGTAGTGGCCCAGGTGGGACCGCAGCACCGCCTGGGCAGCCTCGTCCAGGATCTCGGTCCTGGCGTCGCTCAGCACGGCGGTGAGCTGCATGTCGTTTTCCAATTGATCGCCTCACGGGCTGGGCTGGTCACTAGCCTTCTCCCATGAGACTAAGCGCACGCAACCAGCTCGACGGCGTAGTCGTCAGCGTCCAGCACGGCGTAGTCATGACGACCGTCGTCATCCGGCTGGCCGGGGGTCAAGAAGTCGTGTCGGCGATCACGAGGGACTCGGCGGAGAGCCTGGCTCTTGCAGAAGGTGACGCGGTCACGGCCGTCATCAAAGCCACCGAGGTGATAATCGGCAAGGACTGATCTGCGAGCAGGCTTCTTGCTTCCTCCACCTTTGGTTCGGCCCGCCGGGCGTACCGGGCGCGGCGGTGGCCGTGGACCACAGACGAGCCCGACCCACCTGCCAAGCCCGCCTGCGGTCTCAGGCGACCGCCTTTCGGAACACCCGTGTCGCCCAGAACACCACGAGCGCGCAAAGCGTCGCGAGCACGGCGAAGCCCTGCCAGACGGCCGGAGTGCCGAAGCTGCCGGCGGCCAAGGAGCGCGAAGCCTGCACGGCGTAGTAGAGCGGGTTGAAGTGGGCGATCACGCGCATCCAAAACGGTCCGAAGGAGATCGGGAGCAGCACACCGGCCAGGAGAAGAATGGGCAGGTTGATCCCGTTGATGATGGCGGCGAAGCTGCTGATGTCCTTGGTCACAAGGGCCGTGGCGGTCGAGAAAGCCGCCGTCAGCGCCGCGAGCAGCCCGAGCAGGACGGCAAGTGCCACCAGACCGAGCCAGTGCACCTGGAACCCGAGAGCGACCGCGACCACGACGACGACCGCGTCGAACACGACCATCATCATCAACCCGGAAAGGATCGGTCCGATGAGGATCGCGAAACGGCTCGCCGGGGTGACGCGGAAGCGCTCGACGACTCCTGCCTGGAGCTCGAAGATGGTGCTGAACCCCATGCCGCTCCCGCTCGCGAACGCGAGAAGCGAGAGTATGCCGGGCAGGAAGATCTCGAGCACGCCGCCGCCTCGTACGCCGAGGCTCGGAGCGATGTGCTTGAGCATCGGCGTGAACAGCGCCAGGTAGAGGATCGGCGACGAGAACCCCACGAACAGCCAGACGGGATTGCGCAGCATCTGCAATGTGTAGCGGTGGAAGAGGAGACCCACGTCCCGGAGCGTTTTCATGCCGCGGTCTCGCTCGTGGTGCCGGCGTCTCTTAGCGAGTGACCCGTCTGGTGCAAGAAGACGTCGTCCAAGGTGGGCTCCGAGAGGCTGATCGACTTGAGCGAGATGCGCTCGGCGTCCAACAGGCGCAGCAGGCCGGGCAGCGAGGCGCTCCCGTCCTCGACGTAGAGACGCAACTGGTCACCGTCGCTGGTCATCTCGCGCACGTAGGGCTGAGCGGAGATGAGCGTTCTCGCCCGGGAGAGCGCACCGTCCTCGTCGTGCAGGCTCAGCAGGACAGAATCACCCGACACCTGTCGCTTCAAGTCGCGTGGCGTTCCCTCGGCAACGATGTGTCCGTGGTCCATGATCATTATGCGATCGCAGAGCACGTCGGCCTCTTCGAGGTAGTGCGTGGTGAGGAAGATGGTCGTGCCGCGTGAGCGCAGCGAGCGGACGTGCTCCCAGAGATTCGCCCTGTTCTGCGGATCCAGTCCTGTGCTCGGCTCGTCGAGGAACAGCACTTCGGGCTCGTGCACGATCCCGAGCGCGACGTCAAGTCGCCGCCGCTGCCCCCCGGAGTAGGTCTTCACGCGGCGATCAGCGAACTCGTTGAGGTCGAGGACCTCCATCAACAGCTTCGCCCGCGAGGTGACAGAGGCGCGGTCGCCGCCGTAGAGGCGCCCTTGCAGGATCAGGTTCTCGCGTCCTGTTGCGAGCTCGTCGGCGCCCCCGAGCTGGCTCACGTAACCGATGCGCTGGCGGACCTGCTTGGGCTTGCGGGCGACGTCGATCCCGGCCACTGTGGCGCGCCCGCTGTCGATGGGCAACAGCGTGGTCAGCATCCGCAATGTCGTCGTCTTGCCGGCACCGTTCGGGCCGAGGAAGCCGAATATCTCTCCTCGTCCGACTTCGATGCTCACTCCCCGCACCGCCTCGACCGGTCCCCGTCTCGAGTGGAATTGCTTGCGCAAGTCGGTCGTCGAAATGATCGCCTCCAAGTGACTGCCCTCCCTTTGAGCCGTGGTTCTCGTCCATGTTCGGCCGAACCGTCGGCGAGCGATACCGGGGGCGCCAACGATATCGCCGTCGTGCTCGTGGACGTCCCGTCGCCCTCCGAGACCTTCGATTCGGTCTGAGTCTTCGGCACGCCTTAGCACGTGGTCGGGCTCGACTTCGCTGAGCGGCTCTTGGAGCTCGGCCTCGACCAAAAACAGCCCGGGAAGGCCGCGGGAGATCCGGGTGGTAGTTGCGGCCCGAACCGTTACCGATCCGCGTCTCGACGCGCGAGCTGCGGATCAGCCCCGGGCGCAGCGTCGTGCTCGAGTCGCTTGCCGAAGCTCACCGCCTCGTCGAGGCTGTAGCCGATCCGTCTATAGAACTCCCTTGCCGCCTCGTTGGAGGTCCGTACCTGGAGGTTGACTTTCGGACAGCCAAGATCGCGCAGTCGTCTCTCGGCCTGGTCCATGAGCAAGCGCCCCAGTCCCCGACGCCTCAGGTCAGGGTGGACGGCGAGGTAATTGATCCAGCCCCGGTGGCCCTCATAGCCAACCATGACGGACCCGATCAATCGGCCGTCCTGTTCGAGCACAAGGAGGTTCTCCGCGTCGCGGGCCAACTTGCGTTCGATGTCTCGGCGGGGGTCGTTCCAAGGCCGCGTCAGCTCGCAGATCGACCAGAGGGACACGAGTGCCTCGCGGTCGCCCGGCCGGTATGTCCGTAGGACGGGGTCCACGGCATCTGTCTACCAGCCCGGATGGGTTCGCCGGGGACGTATTCCTCGCATCCGGCGTCCCGTGCCAACGGCGGCCCGAGCCTATATTGAAGCCATGATCCGATCTCGGTACCGCGTCATCGCCGGAGCGTTCGCCGGAGCTCTCACCGTGGCTTCCGCTTCCGGCCTGTCAACGATCGCCAATCTCCGCCACGTCTCCGGCGCCTCATCTTCTGTCACGGCCGAGGCGAAGGCCATCAACATGAAGGTGCAGGACCTGTCGGCAAGCATCAAATGGGCCGTAGAGCAGTCTTCTGCCACGCCCAAAGGCGAGGCGGCGATAGCCAAGCAGGCGGTCGCCTGCCTAGCCAAGACCGGCCCGGTGAGCCCAGATCCATTCGGCGCGAGCGGAGTGACCGGAGGCGTCGTCCTTGTCGACGTCTCATCGCCGACCTACTACGAAAAGAGCGCCACGCTCACGCACCTGCCGAGCGCCGACTCCGAGGTCGTGTTCCAGAAGACCGCATCCGGTGCTCTCGCCGACCTTGCCGCAGTGGGCCACAAGCCGTCGCTTGTTTGTCTCGGGGACCAGCTGGCCGCGGACAGTTCCCTTCAAGGCGCCGGCAAGGGCGTCAAGGCCAAGGGGAGCTTCTTGCCCGCCCCGCGTTACGGCGGGGGATCAGGGGGCCTCCACATCCGGTTCTTGGAGTCGGGCGGCAACCTTCCGGCCGGTCTCGACATCTACGACGACGAGTACTTCTACGTTGAGGGCCAAGCCGAGGTCTCCTTGACGTTCATCAACCTCGGCTCGGCCTTCAACTCGAGCTGGGCCGCCTCGACCATCTCCAAGGTGATGGCGCGGGCCAAGTCGGAACTCGGGTAGGGCTGAGCGCCCTCGCCGGCTACTTCGAAGCGGGCGGGAGGATCTCCACGTCGTCGGGGACCCTTCTCGAGTGCCAGAAGCCGAACACCACGAGGATGAGCATCAGGCCGGCGAGGATGAAGGCCGCGATCCCGGCCCAAAGTGAGATCGTCCCGAACGTGCCGAAGGCGTAGGCCTCGAGCAAGAGGCCGCGCAGGGTCGTTCCCTCGAAGGCAGTCGTTGCCTCTGATTTGAGTGCCGCGTTGTCAGGATTGGCCAGGAGGGCCGCGCTGATCTTGGCGTACACGCCCCCGTAGGGCATGCCGGCCACGTCGCTTTGGATCTTCTGCGCGTAGGCGTTCGCCTGCGCGCCCGTGAGGACCTGTTGTCCGGCGTACTGGAGGAGGTACGGCCTTTGCGCCGGGGTGATGTCAGCCTTGGCCGGGAAGAATATGTCCTGTTGTGCCAACTGGTTGTGCACGCTCGAGTTCGTGAAGCTCTGCGCCCACATCAACAGGGCTCCCGCCACCACCAGCACAGCTACGACCAGCAGGCCGCCTGCACTGACCAGGACATCGAACACCTTGCGTCGCATCGGACGTACCCTCCCGCTTTGGATTGTTAGTGAATCGGATAGGTCAATGAATTAGCCGGGCATACTACGGATGAAGCTGGCAGGGGCTAGCTGTCAGCACCGTTCCTTCACACAGGGCCAAGTGCCGTCGGCCTCCTAAGCCGGGTGAGACTCGGCCAGTCCCGGAACCATGAGGTCCCTGGCGGCTTCTCGGAGCAGGTCCGCCAGCACCTTCGACGGGACTTCGGCGAACACGTCACCCACCAGATCCAAAAGACCCATGACGGCATTGAACCCGCACGCCATGCGCACGCGGTCTCGCAGAGGGATCTCCTGGTCCGAGAGCGCCGCGTGGAACCAGTCCTCGAGCAGGTCGTGCTCGGACACATGGCGTTCCTGGTGCAGGTTCCCGATGGCGACCCGGTTGCGCTCCTGGAGGATGAACAGGTCGTGATACTCGAGGATCTCGTCGATGAGTTGGTCCAGCAACGCCATCCAGGTTTCCGACGAGTGCGCCGACAGCTGAACGGTGCTGAGGGCCTCGCGTCCGACCTCGTGCAGCTTGTAGTGCAACGCCATCAAGATGTCCTGCTTGCTGGCGAAGTGGTAGTAGATGGACGCCTTGGAGAAACCCAGCCTCTCGGCGATCTGGCGGATGGACGTCGCGTCGTAGCCCTGGGTATTGAACAGTTCAAGAGCTATGTCGAGGATCCGCTGGCGCGTGTTGGGATGGCCGGCCGAGCCGGACTCGGTAGGCTGCGTTAAGCCAGCTTCTCTGCTCTCGGAGTACGACACGTCCTGGTCAACCTCGCTTTACTTGACGGTCGGTCAGATACGACTTACTATCCGTTCGGTAAGTATACGTGAACAACTGACTGGCAGGAAGAGATGAAGAAGCGGATTCCAGGCGTCGTGCTTGTTGCCCTGTTGACCACAGGGGTGTTCGCGGGTCCCGTGTTCTCGGCACCAGCGACGAAGAAGATCACATTCTCCAGCAGCTACACGGGCAAGGCCTCGTTGCTCATCAACAACGGCAATGCCACGATCTCCTCGGTGACGGGTTCTGGCAAGAACTCGCTCTTCGGCGCCAGCAAGGTCAGCGGCAGTGGCTCCGCTGCAGCCTCGCAGCAATGCGACCCCTTCGGCGGCAAGGGAAGCATCGCAGGTGGCGCCAACAAGATCCTGTTCACAGTCACCCGTTCCAGCTCGCAACAGGGGTGCACCAACGGTGAGAGCGGTCCCGTTACGGTCACATTCCATGGTGTCGCCGTCGCCACAGGAGGTGTCGGCGCCGCCAGTGACGCATCCGGGAGCCTCAAGTTCAAAGGCACCCTGAAACTTGGCGGAACCAGCGGATCCCAAAACGGGTCCTTCACCGTCACTCTCAGCGGAACGCTGAGCGTGAAGGCCTGATCCAGAACCTAGACCTGACAAGAGGGAGGATGGCATGAAAAAGCTCATAATCACGGTTGCCGCCGGGCTGGTAGCGATCGGGGGTGTCGTCGCCGTCGCCGTGGTTGGAGCTGGTGCAGGAGCCGCCACCGGTCACGCCGGAGCGGCCACGACCACGACGACCACGACCCTGGCCCCGCCCGTCCAAGGCGCCGGGGCACACAGTGTGTTCTTCTCCGTGGACACAGTTCAAGGCGCTGGTGGAAGTGTCAAACTCGCCGCCGATGCGGCCTGCTCGATGACGAACCTGTTCCAACGGGGCGAGGTCGTCGTATTTCGCATGTGGGGCGTCCACGTGACCTCAGGGGGCAACGACCTCACCAACGTGACGGTCAAGGACGCCTACGTGAACGTCCCGGGCCTGCCCGCGATCCCGTTGGTCTACAGCACGCACCCGACCAAGCCGGCTGTGTCGTACTGGACGGCCGCCTGGCCGGTGGCCAAGACCTACCCACTCGGTGTCGTGAACTACAGCGTCACGGTCATCACGAACCCGGTGCCGTCAGGGCTTACCGCCGCCATTCCCTCCGAGAAGGGCGTTTTCATGCAGCAGGACTCGCCGCAGGTGGCGTCGATGCTCACGATCGAGCCCAGCAGCTAGCAGGGCTGTTCACAAGGCCTTGAATCGAGAGGTCGCTTGCCGTACGGTCAGCCGGCGGCGGGCGACCTCTCGAACTTTTGGACGTGTCTCTGGGTGGAATCCACCGTTACGGTCGTCGACAAGACGACGCGGTCTGCCCCAATCTGGTCGAGCGACTATTCAAGCGATTAATCAAAGGTGAGAGGAAAGCTGATTATGAGGTATTTGAAACGCCAACCCCGAAGTGTGCTGATCGGGCTGACGGTAGGTGCCGTGGTCCTGTTTTCTTGTGTTGCTACAGCAAGCGCCGCAACCTCGGGCAAGTCCTCCCGCCCTTCGTCTGCGCACGCCGCCCCGTCCACCGTTAGCTTCACAACGCTTCGCTCACCCGCGATCCCGGGAGTGAGCCAGCTCCCAGGTCCAGTCGCGAGCCCCGCGCGGCCGAGCCCGACGATGGGGATCCTCCAGGTGAGCCCCGATGAGGGTGTCGCCGGGACCCCGCTCACGATCTCCGGCGCGCACCTGGCTGCCAACGCCAACGTCGAGCTGACGTGGTCGACGGCGAATGCGACATGGCTGGTGCAAGCCAAGCCGGACACTGTGAACTACCTCGGTCGCTCCGACACCCTGTTCGCAGTCGTGCTCGACAAGACGACCACCAACGCCAAGGGTTCGTTCCGCGTGTCGCTCACGGTGCCGCAGGACTGGGGCGGCCTGCACGACATATATGCCGTCGTGAATGGCGTGGAAGTAGCTCACGGCGGGTTCATAACGCTGCGAACCGTCACAGTCACCCCGACCAGTGGCCCGATCGGCACGCCGATCACCATCACCTACAGCGGTCTCGGTGCCACCTTGTACACAGGCGGGGCGTCCCTGCTCTGGGACAACCACTACGTGGGCGAGATGATGGCCAACTGGACCCGCGGGGTGGCGAAGGCGACCATCCGTGCGGCTGGGCCGGTCGGCAAGCACACGATCCAGATCGGCAACGCCATCAGCTACCTGTACCTGAACGTGCCGCAGTCGCCCATCCCCTACACCAACGGCGCCACGGTCACCTTCACTGTGACCAAGGACGATGGCCCACCGCCTTCCTCCATCGACTGGCCGGTCAGCGTCGCTCCGACGTTGAGCGCCCGCACGACGCTGGAGGAGAGCGGACTGTCTGCCAGCAGCGGCGTGCAGGCAACTCTCGCCACCACGAGCGGCCGTGTGAACACCAGGGTTGATCTCACGGCCACCGGGTTGTCGTCGAACGCCGCCGTGCAACTGGTCTGGTCCTCGGTTGTCGGCAACCGGGTCAATTGCGCGAGCACGTGCTGGGTATTCGTGTCGCAGCCCTTGGGATCAGCGACCCCGTCGGGCGGAACGCTCCATTCGAAGGTCACGGTTCCGGACGGCCTCGGCGGCTGGCACGTCGTAGAGCTCGTGCAGAAGGGCAAGATCCTCGCCGAGGTGCCCTTCTACGTGATGGAGAGCATCGTCGGACGAGGCCTGTCCTCGATCGTCGTGAAAGAAGGCCAGACCTTCACGATCCACTTGAAGGGCGTTGGCTGGACCCAGCTCGACAACACCGTCACGGTCGACTACGACAACAGCTACATCGGTTACGGCTGCGGCTTCAACTCGAACGGGGACGTCCTGTTGCACCTGACCGCGACGGGTGGTCCCGGTACGCACCTGATCGACCTGTACCCGATGCTCTACACGTTGTCGCCGTCGTTCGCGTCGACGCCCTACGGCATGGTGCCGGTGCTCACTTACGCCCAGGACGAGCCCGCACTCGCGCTCGGCTACCACCTGCCCGCGTTCCGGTTCGCGATCACCGTCGTCAAGTAGCCGCCGGTCACGAAGTGGTCGGTAGATCGCGCCTCTCGCGTTGAGCGAGAGGCGCGATCTCCACACCGGTGAGCCGGGCGATGGGCGCCGGCAGCCACCAGTTCCAGCGTCCAAGCATTGTCATCAGGCTCGGCATCAATAGGCCGCGAACGATCGTCGCGTCGATGAGGACACCGAGCGCGAGCCCGGCGCCGATCTCCTGCAGGCCCGCGACGTGCCCGGCCACAAGCCCCGAGAGCGCGCCGACCATGATCAACGCCGCGGCACTGACGACCCGGCCGGTATGGGTGAGACCGTCCGACACGGCGCGCCTGTTGTCGCCGTAGCTGTCCCACGACTCGCGCATGCGCGTCACGAAGAAGACCTCGTAGTCCATCGAGAGGCCGAAGAGCATCGCGAACAGGAAGATGGGCACCCAGCCCTCGATCTGGGAGACGCGATAGAGCCCGAGCACGTCGGCCCCGACGCCGAAGCGGAAGATCACCACGAGCAGGCCATAGCTGGCGGCAACCGAGACGCCGTCGAGCACCACGGCCATCAGTGGGAGCAGCAGCGACCGGAACGCGCGCAGCAACACGAGATAGGCGAGCGCCAGCACCAAAAGGACGATCCAGGGAAAGACCCCGTAGACGCGAGACAGGAAGTCGGCTCCCTGAGCAGGCGCACCGCCGACGTAGATGCTTAGGCCGGGGGGGAAGCGGGCCGCGGGAAGGAACTTCGAGCGGATCTGGTGCACGAGCAGCTGGGTCGCCTCCTGGCCGAAGTCGTGCCGCCCGACGATGATCATCTGGCGGTAACGGTCGGTGGAGTCGACGTAGGGCGCTCGCGAGCCGATCGCGACGACGAACACCTCGGGATCGTTCAACAGATCGTGGGCGAGTCGGAGTGTCGCGGCGGAGATCGCCTGTCCGTCCGCCCTGCCCGGAGCGCCCGCGTCGAGCACGACCTCGATCGGGGTGATCACCCCGGGTCCGATCCGGTTGCGGAGAAGATCAAGAGCGCGCGCGGACTGGATGCTTTGCGGGATGGCCACGACAGACCCAGGGGTGAGCTCGAGCCAGAGGGCCGGCACGGCCGCGGCGAACAGCACAGCAGCCGAGCATGCCAACACGGCAGCGGGGCGCCGCATGACCATCGCCGCGAGACGCGACCACAGGGCGCGCTCGACCCCGCTGCCTTCCCTGGGACGCGAAAGGCGGACACGACGCATGCCGCGTCGTCCGAGCAGCGACAAGAGAGCGGGTTGCAAGGTGAGTGCGGCGCCGATCGACACGAGCGGGACGACGAGCCCCGCAAAGCCGAGTGAGCGGACGAAGGGCACCGGGACGATGAGCACGACCGACAGGCCCACGGCGACCGCGATGCCCGAGAAGACCACCGTGCGCCCCGCGCTTGCCATTGTGGCGACGATCGCGTCGTCGACGGCTCTTTGCTCGTCGGCCAGTTCTTGCCTGAACCTGTGGACGACCAGCAGCGAGTAGTCGACCGCGATCCCGAGTCCGATCAGCTGGATGAGGTTCGGGACATAGAGCACCATCAGGAACTCGTGTGCCAGGGCGAAGATGATCGCGAGCGCGGTCGTCGTCGTGCCGGCGGCCACGGCGAGCGGAATCAGGAGCGCAACCGAGGGGCCGAGGACGAGGGACAAAAGGACCAGCGCGGCCAGGACAGCGATGACCTCGCCCCTGTGCAGGTCGGCTGTCAGGATCGGTTCTATGTCGTACTGGAGGGCGGGAGCTCCTGTCACATAGGCGTCGGTCAGTCCCGCCGCTTTGAGGGAGCGGCGCAAGGCGCCCGTGTAGGTTGCCGCCCGTTGCAAGTCGAGTGATGTGCTGATGTTGCCGTAGAGGACTCCGGTCACTTCTCGCAACGGCATTACGTGGGCGGTGGGCACGGCGCGTGCGGCAAGAGCGAATCGCTTGTCCATGGCGCGGAGAACCGGGGCCGACGGGTTCGACACACGGAAGACGACAGTGAAGGTGCCTTCGACGTTCTCCCCGAAGTGCTGCATCAAGATCGCGTCGGCCCGTCCCGAGTCGCTGCCCGGGACCGCGAGCGAGGTCGAGAGCAGCCTCGGCAGGGCTAGGGCCGAGAAGGTGCCCACGATGATCATCGCGATCCAGAACGTGATCACCAAGATGCGCCAGCGAATCACCACGCGGGTCCATCGCTCGAGCATTGGTGCTACATAAGCACCAGCTTCGGACGTGTGCTGACTATCGAGGACGAGGCGGACGGCGCACCAGTTCTCGGTGACGACCGCGGAAGCGGAGACGGCCTCCCCTGCGGAACCCAACACCCTGGTGGGCCGGCTTCGTCAGTCCTGTTCAGGGCGCACTTCTGGCGCCACGAGGCCTCCGCCGGTGGCTTCTCATCAACCGGCACGGGAGTGCCCATCCCCGACAAGGTCGACCTCGACGAGGCGCTGGCATGACTGAGGCAGGAGGGGCCGACGGTGCCGATCGTCGCCTGCACCTGCCCGAGCTCGCAACAGCGCCATGCCGGGCTTCAGGTTGCGAAAGTTCTGGGGCGACCCGAGGCCACCTTTCGTCACGGTGGCCGATCCGTCACCTGCCATCGCGTGCCTGGTGCCTCGCGCGCTTTGACTGCGGCGCGCTCCGGCGGACGAAGAGAGCTCGTATATTCGAGCCTTCGGCCCATGTCTGTGGTGATGGCATTGCCGCGCCAAAACCTCTTGAAGTGGCAGCGAGACGTCAGTATTATTCCGGGATCTGCTGTGCACGGTCCCGGCGCGTGGCGAGGAACGCCGGGACCGTTGCGCGTCCGGCTCTGGACGAGGCTGCGCGGCCGAAAACGCGGCTGACCGGAACCTAATTGCCCTGTATAACCATTTGTGGGTGCACGATCCCATGCTTCCCTCGCAAGGCAGTGGCGGTCGTGCACCCACAGCGGGCGCCTCCGGCGCCGCCTCGAGCATGGCGCGGCGGCTGTCCGGACAGATCCCGCCGCACGCCACCTGTCCGGGGCGCCGCAAGGCAATGTGAGGCTACGGCCCCGCGGCGTAGGGGCTTTCGCCCCTACCGCGGCGCGGCGGTGCCCTTTACCCTGCCCTTATGAAGGAGGGGGGCTGAGTTATGCGTTTCTTCATTGAGGACTCGGTCGACATTTCGTGCCCGTTCGAGTCCGTGCGGGGGCGTTTTGCTGGTGACGGAGCCTGGTTTGCTCCGCTCGCCAGCGCAGCCGAGGGCGAAGGCGAAGAGCTCTACCTGCGCGTCGGGCCGTCGTGGGCGAGCGGGCGGGTGCAACGGGAAATCCGGGTGATCCACGGCCCGGCCCGTGACCTGGGCGTGGCCGTCGTCGTGCCGGTGTCTTGGCAGGCGAGTGCGCTGCCTGCCCTGTTTCCCATACTCGAGGGCGAGGTTGAGCTCCTGCCGCTTTACCCGGAGCGATGCCGTGTCTCGCTGTTTGCCTTCTATGAGCCGCCGTTCGGCCAGCTCGGAGGCCAGTTGAACCGGGCGCTGTTGCACCGCGTCGCTCAAGCGACGGCTCGTTGCTTCCTCGGACGGGTGCTCGAGCGGCTCGAGGCTGAGAACCCCGGCCGCCCTGCAGCGTCGCGATCCCAGCAGAGCTGATCCTTAGGGCGGCCATCGCGTCGACAGTCGCGCGCCGCGGCGGGAACGGGCGCAGGCGGCTCGCGAGCTGGGAAAGGTCTTGCCGGGAGCGGACCTCGGGTTCCCGCCGATGCCCTGATTAGCGGTGCCCTTGCGACTGGGAGCGGCCCGGCACTGCTGGGGCTGAATAGCGCGACGCCCCGCCTGTGAGCCCGAGTCGTCGCCGGACCGGAGTGCCGAGCCACGGTCCCCAGCTTCGGGCGCGCCGGCTTCGAGTTGCCGGCGATGGCGACGGTACCGGGCGGAGTCTCCTGCGTTACGCTCAGCTCTCCAATTATGCGAACGGTTCTCCGTCCCTCGATTGCAGTGGCGGCGTTGCTCGCCATTGCCGTCGTCGCCCCCCTGGCGAGTGCTGCGAGTACCGCGACAGTGCCCACGCGCCGTATCCCCGCCACCGGTGGCACGATCAAGTGGGCAGTGATGGTTCACGCCGTCAAGACGTGTACCTGGTCGTCGTCGCCAAAGGTGGCTGGATTCGATGGAACTGTGAGGTGCCTGGACGGCAGGGAAATTCGACCGGCCACCTTCCTTGCGAACACTTCAACTGACGCGAAGGACTACATGCTCAACCTGGTCGTGCGTGGTACCACCACCACGGTCGATCACCTGAAGGTCGTCGAGGTCGGCAAGTCAGCGCCTAGCACCACTACGACTTCAGTCACCACGACGACGTTGCCATCGACTGGAACCAGTACTACGACCTCGACCACCACGACGACGCTGCCATCGACTGGAACTGGTAGTACGACCTCGACCACCACGACGACGCTGCCGGCGACATCGTTCCCTGGCTTGACCTCCAACAACTGGTCTGGATACGTCCTCACCGGAGCGAGCGGCGGATATGAAGCGATAAGTGCCAGCTGGACTGTCCCGACCCTGGACTGCTCTTCGGTGCCGGGCGGATTCACATCGGACTGGGTGGGTGTCAACGGCGCTGGTGATCAGCCGGGTCTGTTCCAGGACGGGACGTCGTCGTACTGCCTGAACGGGCAGGAGAGCAGCTATGCCTGGTGGACGGATGAGGCTGAGGGTTACTCCGGCGTGTTCCTCTTTGCTGTCGCTTCCGGCGATGTCATTGACGCTAAGGCTTACCGGGATCCATCAGACTATTGGAACTACTCCGTCGACGACGTCACCAGCGGATCGTCGAACTCGGCCCCCGAGATTGACTCTGGCCCTGGAACCTCTGCCGAGTGGATAGCAGAAGATCCCGAAGACCCGACGACGAACGCGCTCTATCCTCTCGCGGACTTCGGGTCGGTGACCTTTGCGGACCTCGGCTTGCTGCTGCAGTCCGGCTCCTGGACCTTGCCGCCCTATTCCGATGCGTACGAGATGGTGACACCTGGCGGATCCGTCGAAGCGTTGCCTAGCCCCATGGAAGGCTCGAGCTCGTCGGCCGCCTTCACTGTCACTTATGAGGCATCCGGAGAGATGGATTCCATGGCGGTACTTGGGGCCGTGAAACACGCCCAGTCGACGTTCGTTTGGCCCGTAGCCAGAGTCCTTCGGCAGTCGAGAACTCGCTGACGAGGGAAGATGGCGTGCCCGGAGCGGGACTTGAACTCCGACCAAGCCTATCCTGGCTCATCCCTCCAAATGACGTTGTGGCTGCTCAGTGGCTGTTTCCGCGCCTGGCCATACCGCTTTGGGAGGGTCCGTCCCG
>JBEKGS010000014.1:0-55156 GCA_050012675.1 Acidimicrobiales bacterium | reverse complement strand
GTGGGAACTCCGAGCAACTGAGCGAGGCGAGGCAAGATGAACTCGCGGTCGGAGGCATTGGGTATCCAGCGCTCGAGTTCCCGAGTTTGATGCACAAGCGTGAGATCGTTCGTGGCGGCACCTCGCGCAGGCCGTGGTTAGTCACCTACCCGCTGTCGCTGCCTCGACGACGCTTCGGCCGAGCGATCGGACATCGGTAAGTGATCAATTCTCCCTGGTAGATGGCTATTTTCCGGGGTGCAATGTGACAGACGGGAGCGGGTCTCAGCCAGTAGCCTGGCTCGGGTCGCGACCGAGAAACGCCACGAGGCGCTCGACAGCCCCTTGACCTTCGGCTGCGAGCTCCGGCCCGAGCGGCGGTGGCGTATTCCCCCTCACTTCAGAGTTGACGGCCAGGTACTCAGATGAAGCGAGCAGCGCCTCGGCGATGTCCACGCCATCGTCACCGAACGATTGGCCCGTTGCTGCAGCGAGGTCCCACGCGTGGACGAAGCGCTCGCTGATTGCGATCTGGAGACAGAAGGCCGCCGTCGGCGGCCCGGCGAGGATCACCATGGGCCTGCCCATCACTCCAGGGACCCGGAACGCGGCCACCAGGCGGCCTGCGTGGTGACGGTAGGCGGACAGCAACTCCTCCGGCGGGTATTCGGCCCACGCCCGATCCTCGGCCACGGCACCGTATTCGGCGGCGTCGGCGAAAAAGTCGGTCGACGCGACGATGTGCTCCATCAACTCCAGGACAGTCCAGTCCCTGCACGGCGTCGCATCTCCAAGTTGACCGGGCTGGACACCGCTCAGGATCCGATCCGTGATGTTGCAGGCGCGCTCGAGCATGTCTACGTCGATTGGTGTCGTCATCGATCGCCCTCTCTTGTCCCGCCGGTCCCTGTTTAGAACGAATGGGCCAACGTTAATAGTCGGCCCCGAGACGTGGAAAGGGACTTCTCCGGACCGAACGACCCGTGGAGAGGTGATTGGAAGCGTCATCCTGCGTCGGATCGGATCGATCGCTTGTTCTCGGTGGACACAGCAGCCGGAGCCAACTGGCCAGCGTCGGCTTCGTCGCCCAAGACACTTCAACCTATGCGGGACTTTCACGCATCCCGGAGGCGAAACAGGATCCCGCCGGCTACCAGAGCGACCCCAGCCCAAATGGCGAGCACACCAAGGCCAGTCCACGGGCTGATGGGCAGACTTTGCAGGTTCGTAGTGGCTTGAATCGCAAGTCCGGCCGTCATGGGACCGATCTGCTCGAGATGCCTGTGCCATGCCGGATCGCTTATGACTTGAGTGAGAAAAGGGAACAGGTAGAGGAGTCCGAGGACGACTCCTATCGACGTAGCCGACTCTCGTATGGCGACGGCGATGCCGAGGCTTAGCAGCGCGATGAGGACGAGATAGAGCACTGACCCGATTGCGGCGCGAAGCGTTGGTCCGTGACCGAGGGACACGAGCTGGTAGCCGTGGGCGAGGGTGAAGCCGTTGCCGGGCAAGATGACCCTGCCTGCGAGGAGGGATCCACCCACTGCGATCGCACCCGCCACAACGACGAGACCGGTGAGAGCGGCGGCCTTGGCCCCCAGCACCACGAGTCGGCGAGGTATGGCGGTCAGAGTGACTGTCATCATGCCGGTGCTGTACTCGTTGCTGACCACCAATGTGGCGAGGACGGCGACGACTGCTTGGCCGAGGTATACCCCGGTGAGGGTCAGCTTCGGCGCGTCCTGATAACCGGTGGTCCGGTAGCTGCTTGAGGCGACAACCGCGCTACTGACCCCCACGGTGAGAACGACCACAGCGACAAGCAGCCAATACGTGCTCGCGAGGGTACGAAGCTTGGTCCACTCGGCGCGTAGGGCATCACGCATAGCAGACGTCGCCTGCGGATGCGTGCGGTTCACACGTCCCGTCGCTGGATCCACCACATGGCAGCTCCGAAGGCGACAGCGGCGTAGGCGCAGAGTACGGCGAAGCCGACCCAAGGGCCGAACGGGTAGTACCCGTTGCTCCAGGTGTAAGCGTCGCTGACCTGGGCGAAGTGGGGCAGGGTGCCCTGGACGGCGAACGCCGCGATGGGGGTGACCCGCATCAGCCAGTCCGCTGCCGAGGAAGACGGGTTCGCCCCGATGATGAATGGCAGCACGAACAGCACGATGCCCGTAGCGACCGCTCCGGCGCTACGACGCAGCACGGTCGCGAGCCCCAGGATTCCGATGGCGGCGACGGCGAAGAGAAGCCCGGTTCCGAGGATGACCCGTATCTCGGCGAGAGTTCTGAGCGGAAACAGGTAGTTCCCGTTCGCGGTAAGCACATGCCGTGAGACTGCTTCGGCGATGGCGGTCGCGATGCAGGCGGTCACGAAGGTGACCGCGCCGATCACGACTGCTTTGGCCGTGAGGACTCGACCCCTGCGGGGGCTGGCAATCAGGGTCGTGCGGATGAGGCGGCGACGGTATTCGGAGGTGATGAACAAGGTGGCGAGCACGATGACCGGGACTAGTCCGAACGTCCCGCTGGCTAGCAGGCCCGTCGTTTCGCCCGCACCTTGCAGGGCACCACCGGAAACCTGGGGGGCGATGTCGCCCGAGCCGGTGACGGTGAACGTACCGTCGGACTGTTTGAACCAGTTCCGCCCGGTAGGCAAGGTGAAGTAGCTCTCAGGATTCGGGCCCACGACCTGGCCGCTCCAGCCGCTGTTCGGGGGGTCACCAACCAAGCGGACCCGGCCGAAGGTCGCGGTGGCCAGACTGGCCGAGCTGTCGGTGGTGCCAGCGTTATCTTCGGGGGAGGTGACGAACAGCCCGATCTGGACCGTTCTCGGGAGACCGGCCAGATTGGCCGCGCCTATCTTGGTCCAGTGGGTGGCGTCGAGCGAGTCGTAGCTGGTGATCACGTCTCCGACGCGCCTGAGGCGCAGCCACCGGGGAGATGATCGGGTGACTGTACCGGGAAGGCCTGCAACATCGTCTGTGTAGTCGTACTGCATGCGCACGCCGTGGCTGGGAGTGACCATGACCGCCGCATAGGGGGCTCCCTGGACGGTGCTCTGGGTGATGATCAGTCCGGCTTTGGCCCAGGGCACCAGATCGGTGTGCGTGGGGTTGAGCACCTGGTCAACTGGTCCCAGATTGTTGCCGTTTCCAGAAGCGACTGCGTCTGTGAGCGACGTGACCTCGACAGTGAGACTGCCATTGCCGATCATCGGCTTGCGCAGGAAGGAGAAGGTGTCGACTACGGGCTCTCCGCCTGGGCCGACCGGAACGGGAGGTACGCTTGGGGTGCTGCAGATCGGCCTGGATTCGGGCCCGACGACGCAGACACCGACGTGCGGCGAGGTCAGCCACGCGAACCCGACCATCAACAAGGCTGCGACGCCCAACGTGAGCACCCAGGCCCGGACGGTCCGGAACTTCGTGAACTCGGCTCGTACTAGCTGGGCGAACCCGTCACGGCCGACGGGCTGTTCGGAGCGGTACGGCGCGGGCGTTGTCATCGTTCCAGCTCGCCGAGCCCTGTGGGGCGGTACTCGACCTGATCTCTGGTGAGCTCCATGTAGCCCTCTTCTAGGGTTGCCCTGTGGGCCGAGACTTCTGAGAAGGGCAGCGCGCTCTCTGTGAGCAGAGCCACGATCCGCTCGGGAGCTAAACCCGATACGGTCATTGTGTCGGAACCCGTGACCGCCACCGTGGCCCCGGCGCTGGCGAGCACCGTGGCCGCTTGGGAGCGGGCGGTGGTGCGCAGGCTGACCCGACCGTCGGAGGCGGCCGCGATCAGCTCGGCCACGCTGGTGTCGGCGAGCAGGCGACCCCGGCCGATCACCACCAGATGGGTGGCAGCATCTTGCAACTCGCTCATCAAGTGACTCGAGACCAACACTGCTCGGCCTTGGACGGCCAACGAGCGAAGAAAGCCGCGCGCCCACACGATGCCGTCGGGATCCAACCCGTTGAATGGTTCGTCGAGGATGAGGATCGCCGGGTCGCCCAACAGGGCCGCGGCGATACCGAGCCTTTGGCGCATACCGAGTGAGAAGCCCCCGGCCTTGCGACGCGCTACCGCCTGGAGGCCGGCGTCCTCGAGCACCTGGTCGACGCGGCGAGCCGGAAGGCCCTGGGAGTGGGCGAGCCACAGAAGGTGGTTTCGGGCGCTGCGGGTCGGGTGCAGGGCGCCGGCGTCGAGGAGGGAGCCGACGTGGCTGAGCGGGTGGCGCAGTGCCGCGTAGGGCTGGCCGTCCACCAACGCCGCGCCTTCGTCGGCTGCGTCGAGGCCGAGGATCACCCGCATGGTGGTGGACTTGCCCGCGCCGTTGGGCCCGACGAACCCGGTCACCTGTCCCGGTGCCACGCGAAACGAGATCCCATCCAAGGCGACAGTGGGTCCGAACCGCTTGCGGAGCCCGCTGATTTCGATGGTCGCTTCCATACCAAGAGACGGTACGAAACACGCCCCCCGTTGTCGTCACGCAGGGGAGTGATCTTTGCCGTAGCTCCCAGGAGGGATCGCCGCCGGCAAGATCCCTAGCGAGAGGGATGCCACGGCGTCTGGGCGGGGCAACAATGGTGTGGTGGGCCGACTGGCGAGCCTCCGTGATCGGTGGGCCGACAGAGCCCGGCAGGCAATGCGCTCGCCACGCGCCCTTTTGGTGGTGGGATCATCGCTCGCTCTCCTCGCGTCCGTTGAGGTCGTCACGCGGGCGAGGATCTCGAAGCTCGACGTCGAGACCGCCCTGGCGGTTATGTCCCTCGCGCTGGGGAGCACATTGCCTCTCGCGCTTCTCGGCACTGCGTCGACTGCCGTCCTAGTCTGCGCGGCGGTCGTCTTGTCGCTGGCAGGTTTCCACACGGGGACCGTTGCCGGCGCCGCCGCAGTGCTGATCGCGCTGTATCGGCTCGGACGCGGACTGCAGCACGAGGGACTGCTCCAGCTCTCGGCGATCGCCCTCGCCGTTCCCTTTCTAGTGCTGGTGTTCACGGGGTCGAGCCCCTCCTCGTCGGAGGCGGGGGCCCTCACGGTCCTATTGGCGGTACTTGCGCCGGCGGCCTCACTCGGGGGCATCGCGGTGCAGGCCAGTCGCGAGGCACGAGAGAACCGAGCGGTGAGCCAGGTCATCTCCGACACGCTCGTAGAGAACACAACTCGAGCTGAGCGGGCCCGGATCGCACATGAGCTCCACGACGTGGTGGCGCACCACATCTCAATGGTCGTTGTCCAGGCGGAAGCCGCCCGGCTGGCGGTCCCAGGCCTCCCCGAAGCCGGCGCCCAGCGCCTGACCGTGATCGGTGACACGGCGCGTGCCGCACTCGTCGAAATGCGCCGACTGCTCGGCGTGCTGCGCGAGAGCGCGCGGATCGACGCCGCCGAGCGTCACCCCCAGCCTGGACTCGACGAGGTGACCGAGCTGACCGACGAAGCTCGCGAGTCATCAAGGGTTCCCACGCGGCTCATCCTTCGGGGGACGCCCGTTCCGCTCGAGCCGAGCGTCGAGCTCGTCGCTTACCGGATCGTGCAAGAGGCGCTCACCAATGCGAGACGGCACGCGCCCGGTGCAGCAGTGGACGTTGAGCTGGTCTTCGCCAATGCCGAGCTGCGACTGCGCGTGCGCGACAACGGACCCGGTCCCGACCCCTCGGGACCTCGCGGTGGTCATGGAGTGGAGGGCATGTATGAGCGCGCAGCCGCAGTCGGCGGTGTTGCACGCACCGGACCCGCGCCGGGCGGTGGGTACCTCGTGGAAGTCGTCCTACCTGCCAAGCTCGAGGCGCCCGCGTGACCGAAGCCGGAGCCATACGCGTTGTTGTCGCCGACGACCAGCAAGTGGTGCGTGATGGTTTCGCCGAACTGCTCACGACCCAGCCGGACTTCACCGTCGTCGCCACGGCCTCTGACGGGGCGGAAGCGGTACGGGTCTGCGAGGAGTTGCATCCCGATGTGGTGCTCATGGACGTTCGCATGCCAGGGATGGACGGCATCGAGGCGACTCGCCAACTGGCACAGCCCGGCAGGCGCGGACCACGAGTTCTCATCTTGACAACGTTCGATCTCGATGAGTACGTCTACGATGCCTTGCGCGCCGGAGCAAGCGGATTCCTGCTGAAGGACTGCACTGCGGAGCGGTTGTTCGACGCCGTGCGCGTGATCGCGGCGGGTGAGGCACTCCTCGACCCGGCGGTCACGCGTCGCCTGATCCGGGAGTTCGCGGAGAAGCCACCCACGGCTCAAGGACGCACGCCGACGTTCCGCTCCTTGACGCCGCGCGAGACCGAGGTGCTGCGCCTCGTTGCAGAGGGCCTCTCAAACGTCGAGATTGCAGACCGCCTCGTGATCACGGAAGAAACCGTGAAGACGCACGTCAGTCGCATGCTGAGCAAGCTCGGGCTGCGTGACCGTACTCAAGCTGCCATCGCGGCGTACGAATCAGGGCTCGTCGTGCCGCACGGAAGCTGAGTGACCTCGCTTCTGGGTGCAGGACAGTCACCGTTTCCCGCGTGCAGCGATGACTTCGGTCCGAGAGGAGCGGATCAGCACGCCTGAGATCCTCGAGAGCAAGGCGAATGACCAGGGTGCTGATCCGCTCGACGTGTCGTCGCTACCCAGCCGCGGACCTCCTTTTCGCCTCAGACCGAGACGAGGGAGAAGGAATGGCCCGAAACCTTGAGTCCATTTCCATTTCCCTTGCAGGAGATGCCAGTTGCAGAGAGTGCAATCCCCTCGTCCCCGTACACATAGAGGGCTTTGCCTGCCCACGTCCGCTGTATCGAACCATCCGCTCTCCTCACAAGGCTCGCCCTGTTGGCGAGACCTGGAGCAAGACCTGCCCTGCCCTGGGCGTAAAGAGGTGGGAACTCAACTGCGCACTCGCCGGTACAGGCTGTTCCGCCCGAGTATGAATAGACAGGCACGACGACCACCCCTCCGCCGTCGATAAGGTCGGCGCCGAGGTCCCTGTGTCCGTTAATGGTCACCGTGGACAGCACGCCTTCAGAGCCGACAGGTAGGCCACGAGGGGAAACGAGCCACCACGTGCCGTGATCGGCAGGCAGAGTCGGCTCGTCCCAGTTCTCACCGCTCGGCGCTCCGGGGATCTGGTCGAACAGATAGAGCGGATGTCCGTTGTACGTGACCTGTTCGCCGACGCCGGCTCGCTTCACTTCGCCGAGTAAGGACTTGTTCACGCCGGGACCGGCAACCGGCGCGCCTGTCGTTGTATAGGCGGGCCAGTCGGCGGTGGTGGAGTTCGAAGGCCCTGTGCATCTGTACGACGATCCGACGATGGATTGCTTCGTTGTCGTGCAGCCAAAGGTCATGCCGTAATCGCTAGTGATCATGTACAACGCCGTTCCGGCCGAGGGACCAGAGCCGGCAACGAGCATCGGACCGAACGGGCCGTCGAGGGTGGCGACGACGCTTCCGGTACTGGCGGCACTCGCAGCGGTAACGGTAAAGGAGTTACCGACAGCCAGTGCAACCGCGACCAAACAAGCGCCGCCCGACAACCACTTTGAAGCTTGCAACAAGCGCACTTCGCCTCCTTCTCAAGCGATAAGAGAGTGTGGGGACAACCAAAACCCGCGAGTTCCTCACGACAGAGAACTGTCTTGGCAAGCATGTTTGTGTCCCTCGATGCGAACAATGGTGCAATCCGCAAGCGGGTGGTGGTGCTAGCCCCAACACGCTCCTCACGGCAACCTCCTCCCGCGATCCGTTGCTCGAGTGATCGCGTCTCGGCCGCCAGCAGACCGACAGTGGAAATCCTGATGTGATCGCGGTCGCGACTCTGTGCCCGCCAGCCGAGCGTCGCGATCATCCATGGGCACCGGCGTGAGGAGGCCGGCCCCGCTCCGCTCATCTTCTGCAAGTGCGATCTCTCACTGACGGACGGGCGAGAAGAGCCCGGTGACGGGAGACCGTCACGCCGGGATCTGTGGGCGGGGCTGCAGTTTTCCCCGCTGACTCGACCACCCGCGTTCGGACGCGGGTTGCGGGAGTTGGCGACGATACGCGTCTCGGGTGTCACATTCGACTCGTGGCCCGTTGTCTCCATACCAGGAATAGGTAACCGGAGGAGGAACCATGACCAGCCGTACCCGGCGCGATTTCTCAACCAAGAGTGCTCATTGCGAGCAATATCGCTCACATGATGCGCTCAGCTACGTTGCCCGGCTCGCGCCAGGTTCTCGCCCAGTTAGGAAGCACGGAACCTCATGAGTATATCTTTCTGGGTCTTGCGCCATCATCTGGAGTTGCCTAGGCTGATTCGAGTCAGCTCCACTTACCTGGAAGGATCGCTCATTATGAGCAACTTCGAGCATGAGTTCACGACACAACCGGAGATGTGGCGGCGCTCCGCGGAACTCTCGTCCTCTGTGACGCTGTTTCCATCAGACGTCCGGGTCGCCTTTGTTGGCTGCGGCACATCGCTCTACGTTGCCCAGGCCGCCGCCGCATACCGGAACAAGCAGAGGCTCGGCGAGAGCGACGCCTTCCCGGCCTCGGAGGTGCCTCCCGGCCGAAGGTACGACGTTGCAGTCCTTATTTCTCGTTCGGGGACGACCACTGAGGTCCTGGAGGCGGCAGCCGCTTTCGGTCCGGACACGCGGACCCTGGCTGTCACCGCGGTTGACGACAGCCCTCTCGCGCGCCTTGTAGCCGAGCAGATCGTGCTCTCATTCGCTGACGAGCAGTCGATTGTCCAAACACGTTTCGCGACGAGTGCCCTCTCGCTTCTGTTGGCCAATTTCGGGTGGGACGTCGAGGCCTCCGCGATCAAGGCCGAGGCATTTCTTCGTGATCCACCCCAGGACGTCGGCGCGGCTATCCACTTTGTCTTCCTCGGCCGAGGCGTCGGGGCCGCCTTGGCGAACGAGGCTGCTCTCAAGCTGCGCGAGGTGCTCGGCGCCTGGACAGAGTCCTACCCCACAATGGAGTATCGCCACGGCCCGATCTCCGTCGCCAGCGAGCGATCGCTCGTGTGGATTCTCGACGACGCCGAGCCGAGCATCGACGATGAGATAGCGATAACCGGCGCACGTGTCCTGCGTAGTGGGAGCGACCCGCTCGCGGGCCTAGTCCGGGTCCACCGCGCCGTCCAGCAACTCGCCACGGAGAGAGGCATTGATCCTGATCACCCTCGCTTCCTCGCCCGCTCGATCATGCTGGACCGCCGCTGAAATGGCGAGTAGTGCAGCGGGTGCCGTCGTCGCGCTCGATATCGGCGGCACGAAGATCGCTTCGGCGATCGGCGACGCCGACGGGGAGCTACGTCGTTGGCGCACGCTGCCGACCGAAGCTGAGCGTGGCGCGAAACAGGTGCTCGAGTCGGCGATCGCTCTCGCACACGAGGTGCTCGGCGAGGAGCGGGCGAATGGCGGCGACGTCAGTGCTATCGGTGTGTCCACGATGGGGTTGACGCGCGTTGATCGCGTGGACCTCGCACCCAACGTCCCGGGTTGGGAGGAACTCGCGATCCCCGCCGTGATTCACGAGGCGTTTCCCGCCATACCGGCTGCGTTCGGCAATGACGTGAAACTGGCAGCGCTTGCCGAACTCACATGGGGTGCACTCGTCGGTGTTTCGTATGGCGTTTACCTCAACCTTGGAACTGGCATCGCCGCCACTCTCGTTGTCGGCGGACATGTTGTCGAGGGCGCGCACGGGGCGGCCGGTGAGATCGGCTACTGGCTCACCGACGGCTCCTCGACGTCAAGAATGGCGGCGGACGGAGCGGTGCCGACCGAGGAGGTCGTCGGCGGCCGGGGTGTCGCTCGCCGGACCGCCGAGCTTTTCGGGCGGGAGGTCGAGGTGGTCGAGCTTGTCGCGCTGGCCGAGGTCGACCAGCGCGCAGAAACACTCCTCCGTGATGTGTGGGACAAGATAGCGACGCTCGTAGCGAATCTGGCCATTGTCTGCGACCCGGAGGTCCTCGTGCTCGGCGGCGGTTACGTCCGATCCGACCGCTTTCCGATCGATGCCATAGCCCGCCTTGTCGCTCGTGCCGTGCCGTACTCCCCCGAGGTGGTGCGCGCCCGTTTCGCGGGAGACGCGTCGCTCCACGGTGCAGTGGCGGTGGCACTCAGGGACGGCCTCGGCGTCGCGAGCCCGCGTGCGGGCGCCGGCGAGGGAAGGAACAGCAGTCGAGGATCCCTCCAGTGATCCCGAACGCCTCCCTCGACGCGAGGCACTACATCAGTGACAGCATCCTCGGCGTAGTCCATCGCACGAAGATGCCCACGCCCAGGAGGCGGGAACGGCGTCTGTGTCATTCGCGCCTCGCGGGAGGCCACTGAGTGCCAGATATCGAAGTCTCCGAATGCGTTCTACCGCAACCAACCAGCAAGTGAGCAGCCAAGCACACAAGGAAGGGGAACGATGAGTAAGAGGACATGGATTCACAGCACGGTTTTCAGGGCAACTGCGGCGGCGGCCGCCGCATCGCTTGTGCTCTTCGGCAGCGCCGCGGCCGCTTCGCCGGCCCCACGTCACACCAGCGCGAGCGGCGTGACGATCAACGTAGCCATCGCCTATCCCGCCCCGCCGAAGGCGATGCTCGCCAAGTTCACGAGCCAGACAGGCATCAAGGTCAACTGGTCATACCTACAGTGGGACGACCTGCAGACAAAGATCGCCGCTGCGGCGGAGGCCGACACGTACTTCGCCGACGTTACGGACGTGGACTGGTCCAAGGTGGGCGAGTACTACGTAACGAAGTGGTTCCTGCCGCTCAATCAGTACTTCAAGATCAGCTCTCTCACATCCCAGTACCCGCAGCTCAGCTCCTTTGTCCGGAACGGAACGCTCGTCGGTATGCCGATGGACGTGTCGCTGCTCGTCACGACGGTCAACGAGAAGCTGTTCAACAAGGCTGGGATCACCTCGATGCCAACGACGCTCGCGCAGTACACAAAGGACTTGCAGACCGTGAAGACAAAGGGCATCGCCACGCACCCTCTGGACATCCCCTTTGCAGCCGCCGAAGGGCTTTCGACGTACTGGTACGAGCTCACTGCCGCGATGGGGGGGCAGGTGTTGAGCTCGTCGTACAAGCCCTTGTTCACCAGCCCGTCCTCTCCCGGCTACAAGGCGATGGCCTGGATGGTGAACGCGTACAAGAGCGGGCTTGTGGCGAAGGCGAACCTCGACTACGAGGACTACCAGGGCTTCGAAACCGAGATGGCACACGGTCTTGTCGCGAGTGTCTTCTCCGACTACTCGGGTGACATTGGCACGATCTATGACGTTCCCAGCCAGTCGAGCGTCGTCGGTGATGTCACATATGTGGCGACGCCAGGAGTCTCCGGCCCAGCCCCCAACCTTGGTAACCCCGACGGGATAGGCATCCCAAGGTCGGCGGAGCATGTCCAAGCAGCGGTCGAGTTCATCAAGTGGATGGAGGAGCCCGCAAACCAGGCGGCGTTCGCGGGGGCCGACGGGCCGAAGAATGTCATCAGCACCTTCCCGCTGCCATCCAACCGTGGCGGGCTCAGCCTCCTCGCGTCATCCGGCAAGGTCCCCGGCGCGGCCGCTCTCGTCAACTTGGTTGAGAATCACGGTCGAGCGGTCTTCCCCGCCGGCGCACCGCCTTGGTATCCGAACTTCAGCAACGCCGTCTACACCAACCTGCACTCCGCGGCCGCCGGCCAGGAGAGCGTTGCTAGCGCGATCTCGGCAGTTGCCGCCCAGGTGAACAGCCTTAACAGCTAGAAGCAAAAGGACGTGGGTCCCGGCCGGGCCGTCTCTGGGCACGGCCGGGGCTCGACTCTGGGAGGAAGGAGGAGCGTGTCGATCTCGAGTCGACACCGATCGCGGCCGGGGCTCGCCCACCGACGTTCAAGCCGATCGGAGGCCATGGGCTACGCCATGGTCGCACCGCTGCTCGTCTTCATCCTGGCCCTTGCGTTGTATCCAACGGTGCTCACGACGATCGACGCGTTCATGCACATCGACGCGCTCTCACCGCCGAACCACTTCGCAGGTTTTGGCAACTTCACGGCAATCTTCTCCAACCCCGAGATTCGCCAGAGCTTCGAGAACACAGGCTGGTATGTCCTTTTCGGCGTCGGGTTGACGCTCGTGCTCGGCACCGCGTTCGGGCTCCTGCTCCAGCGGCGTTTTCGCGGCCGGGGTGTAGTCCTCGCGATCGTCATCCTCCCCTGGGCCCTGCCCGGAGTTGTCGAAGGTGTGATCTGGTCCTGGATCTACGACCCGACGTTTGGGGTATTGAACTCGATTCTCAAGAGCCTCCACCTCGTTTCCCAATACCAGCTCTTCATCGGTACGCGTCAGATCGAGAGCATCCTGCTTACCTCGCTCGTTCAGGTCTGGCAGATCACCCCGCTCGCGACGCTGCTCGTGCTCGCGTCCCTACAGAGCATCCCCGGTGAGGTATATGAGGCGGCTCGGGTCGACGGTGCTGGTTGGTGGCAAGTGATCCGCCGGATCACGTTGCCACTTATTCGGCCTGGACTTGCGATAGCGGCTGTCGAAGCACTCGTCCTATCGCTGAACATCTTTGATCAGGTCTATGTGTTGAACGCGGGCGCAACGACGGCGTCGTCTGTGATGAGTGTTACCTACTTCACCACGTTCCAGGGCCTCAACTTCGGGCAAGGATATGCCCTTTCGCTGCTGGCGACCGTGGTCACGGTGGTGCTGTCCCTTGGGGCCTTGAAGCTCCTCTACCGGAAGATCACCTTCTAAATGCGACGGCAGATCGGTGTTTGGGCCCGCCGGGTTGCAATCGGGCTTGTGATCGTCTGGTCGCTGTTCCCGGTCTACTGGGCGCTCAACACGAGTCTTATGACGAACGCGGAGGCACAGAGCACCCCGACGCACTTCCTCGTTACCCGGCCAATCTTCTCGAACTACCAGGCGATCTTCGGAGCCGGCCCGCAGGCCCCAGCAGCAGCCGGTGGGATCAGCCGTTCCCTCCTGAACATCGTCGTGGAGAGCGGCGGGGCGACACTGCTGACGCTTGTCATCGGGATTCTCGGGGCCTACGCGTTCGCCCGCCTGCGGTTCCGTCTGAAGAACCTTCTCTTCTACACGGTGCTTGGGACCCTTACGCTCCCGGTGTACGCGACGCTGATCCCGCTCTACCGGATCATGAGCGAGGTGGGGCTTGTCAACACCTACCTCGGCATCATCCTCGTCTACGCATCGGGATTCATGCCTCTCGCCATGTGGATCATGTACAACGTTTTTCTCGCACTCCCTCCGAGCATTGAGGAGGCGGCCGTTATCGACGGGGCGTCGATGCTCCAGACGTTCTACAGGGTCGCACTCCCCATTGCGAAGCCGGGAATCGCCGCGACCGCGATTATCACGTTCCTTCTGGGATGGGGGCAGTTCATCTTCCCCCTCGTGCTCAGCAGCACCGGGTCGACCCAGCCGCTCACTGTCGTCCTCGCCTCTCTCGAAGGCCGCCACGTAGTGCCATACACGATCGTCAATGCTGCTGCGATCGTCGCAATAGCCATCCCCGCGGTCGTCGTATTCTTGTTGAATCGGTGGATCGTGGAAGGCATTATCGCGGGCAGCGTCAAGTAATGGCGAACCGCTCTGCAGGTCGTGCTGTGAGAGCCCGTGGAAAGAACCCGCCTCTGCCTGCTGGCAAACCTGACCCTATGGTTCCTTCCGACCCGCGGGACGTGAGCAAGGAAAGGTTCGAAGACACGCGTACGCTGGCTCCCGAGCACACGTTGACGGTAGGTTCCGGCACGCGGAACCTTCACCCGCGGGTACGCGACAGCCGCCTGCGGTCGATCATCGCCGTCATCGATGACAATGGTGCCGTCGGCGTCGAGGACCTGGCGGAGTTGCTTGGAGTGTCGACGGCGACGATCCGCCGGGATCTAGCCCGCCTCGCTGACCAGGGAGTGATCACGCGATCGCACGGCGGGGCCATGCGCGCCGATGCCGGGCTCGAGGTACCGATCAGCTACCGCCGCGGAACGGCCGTGGCCGAGAAGCGCCGGATCGCTGCCGCGGCAGCGACGTTGATTGGCGAAGGCGCCATCGTCGGCATCACCGGTGGCACGACGACCATAGAGGTCGCGCGGGCGCTGGCGCCGGTGCGCAGGCTTACGGTCGTCACCAACGCCCTCAATGTGGGCATGCAACTCGCGCGCTACAGGAACATCCGTCTCGTCCTAACCGGCGGGGTCTGCCGCACGGCGTCTTTTGAGCTGTCGGGGCCGATCGCAGAGAGCACCCTTTCCGGTTACAACCTCGACGTGGCCTTCGTCGGTGTCGACGGAATCGACGTTGACGCCGGTTGCACGACCCATGACGACGCCGAGGCGAGGGCGAACGCCGCGCTCGTCCAGCGATCGCGGCGCACCGTCATTGTTGCCGACAGCTCCAAGATAGGCCGAGTCACCTTCGCGAGCATCTGTCCGCTCGACCTCGTCGACCAACTCATCACCGACAATGAGGCCGATCCACAAGCCGTTTCGCGACTAGAGACCGCCGGCCTTCGGGTTGTGCTGGCGTGACTCAGCTGACACGAGAGTGCAGGCGAGCCCCGGTCCTTCTCTCATGCAAGACTGAACCGGAGCAAGTCTGATCTTGTTCATGACTCCGCCTCGGCCAACCGGCCTACCTGGGCGATCTGATTGCGCAGGGCTTTGAGGGCTGCCAATAGATCTCTGAGAAGGTGGGAAAGGGCTGAATCGTGTCGCGCAACACTGAGAGCGGCACGCGTGCGCGGATGGCTAGCGTGGCCTGCTGCAACCACTCGCCCGCCTCGGGGCCGAGGGCGTATGCGCCGGTCAGGCGCTGGCCGTCGCTAACAAGGGTCAAGAAGCCTTTGGACTGGGTGTAGGCACGAGTGTAGGTAGCCGTCTTGGCAACCTCGGAGAGCGGCGCGGTGGCGCTGAACCGGTCGGTTGCGGCGCCTACCGAGCCGGCTAGCGGGTCGGTGTAGACGACGTTAGGCACGGCTTCGTAGTTGGCCTGACGGGGCTCACCGAGAATGTTGGCTGCGACAACCTCGCCTTGGTACTTGCCCACGTGGGTAAGCAGCCGCACGCCGGTGACGTCACCGATGGCCCACGGACCCTCACCGGCGCGCAGGTGATCGTCGACCGGGATGCCGTGGGCGTCGGCGTGGATGCCGACGCTGTCGAGGCCGAGACCATCCACCCGCGGACGCCGGCCGGTGGCGACGAGCAGGTGGTCACCGCGTAGCTCACCTCCGTCTTGGAGCTCCAGTCGCCATCCGGCCATCGGCTATGGGCCGTAGTTGGCGCATGCCCCGATGTCTCCTCTGACCCTCGGCAGTGTCGACACGCTATGGCACGAGTACGGTTCGTTCACCTGGCACGTGCGCAACCGCACCTCCAAGAGCTCGACGTTCCACAGCCGACCACTTGGTTCGTCGAGTGACGTGACCACGGCCGTGCTCATCTTCTCCATGCCGAATCTTCGTGCGGTGGCGCGGGTTGACTCGCTTCGTGCTCGATCTGCCTGATCGGCGAAGGGCTAGATTCTCACCCTGAGCGACCCGAAGCATTCCAGCGCCCGGCGATCGTTGGTCCAAGCGCGTCTGCATAGGCGTCGAACTTCGCCAGCATGTCTTTCGCGCCACCGCGACCGTCGATCCGCCACTCCCGGTGCACGAGTGCTACCAGCGCCCCGTAGATGGCGATGAGGAGCCATGGGCGCCGGTCGACATCAGGGTCGACGTCTTCGCGCTCGGCGAGCACCGCGACGGCTCTATCGCTGTTGTCATAGACGAAGCGGAGGCTCGCCGCTAACAGCGCGGGTGTCGAGTCGACCAACCTGATGACCGTCAAGTACCTCGGTTCGCCTTTGCGCAGGTGGCCGTCGTCTTGGAGGAGTTCGAGGGTTTGGCGAAAGGCGTTGCGGACCGCGGCGAGAGGCTCCTCGTCCCGGGGTCGAGCGCGTAGTGAGTCGACGAACTCGTCCATCTCCTGTTTGATGAAGAAGAGCGCCAGGTCCTCCTTGCTGGCGAAATAGCGGAAGAAGGTTCGCTCCGCCACATCGACGGCGTCGGTGATCTCGTGCACCGCCGTGTGCTCATAGCCCTTGATCTCGAACAGGTCGAGTGCTGCGTCGACGAGGGCCTCACGCGTTTGGCGCTTCTTGCGCCCCCGGCGCGGCTCGTCCGCCGCGTTGGCGTCTACCTCGCGTGGCCTTTGTGGGTTTCCCCGGGGTGCTTGTCGCAACGTCTTCGCGCCAGAACCGTCTTTCACTTCGACGATAGTAGCTCATCAGTGACAGACAAACAGCATAAGTTGCTAACTGTCAGATAATGACATAAAGTAGGTGGCGTTCGGCTGAACTTGGCGGACGGAGCGAGTTGGGCACCAGGCAATGCCCGCAGGAGAGGAAGGCTGATGACCCTATTGACCGAACCCACCCCGATGGGCGTGGCCGGGAGCTCCAATTCGGCCCGCACCTGGCGTGGCAACCCCACCCTTACTCTGGTGGCCGTCGCCTTGGGCGTCATGATGGTCGCCTTGGACGGCACCATCGTCGCTGTCGCCAACCCGTCGATCCAGTCCCATCTGCACGCGTCGTTAGCTGACATGCAGTGGATCATGAACGGGTACATGCTCGCGCTGGCGGTGACGTTGATAACCATCGGCAAGGTGGGCGACCGTTTCGGACACAGGAAGGTCTTCGTCACCGGAATGGTGGGCTTCGCCCTTTTCTCGGCTGGCATCGGCCTTTCCGGGGACACCGCCAAGAGCATCTCTCTGGTAATTGCCTTTCGCGTGGCGCAAGGTGTCTTTGGTGCGATGCTCATGCCTACGGCCCTTGCTCTCCTGCGTGAGACATTCCCGGTCGACAAGCTCAACGCTGCCCTTGGGATATGGGCGGCCGTCATCGGTGCCTCAACCGCGGCAGGCCCGATCGTGGGTGGCCTCCTAGTCCAGCACGTGAACTGGGAAGCTTGCTTCTACGTCAATATCGTCGTGGGTGCGGTGGCCCTGGCGGTGACGCTTGGTTTCGTCCTGGAGACTGCACCATCGCCCGTTGCCCGGTCTTTTGACCTTGTCGGCATCGCCTTGTTGTCCGCCGGTCTGTTCTCCTTGATCTGGGCGTTGATGAAGGCATCGGGCTACGGCTGGAGTAGTGCCCGGACAATTGGATTCTTCGTTGGGGCGGCGGCCGCGTTGGCATTGTTCGTCCTGTGCGAGTCCCGGGCGGCCCAGCCACTGCTGCCATTGCGCCTGTTCCGCTCGGTCTCTTTGTCAGTCGGGGCCGTGCTGAACGTCTTGCTCATGTTCTCGCTCGTGGGATCCCTGTTCTTCATGACATTCTTCATGCAGGACGTCCACGGCCTCGACCCGGTGATGACCGGGATACGGATGCTTCCGCTCACGGGAATGCTGATCGTCGCGTCGCCCATCGCCGGTTTGGTCATCCAGAAGGTCGGCCCTAGGCTGCCGATGGCCGGCGGCCTGGCCGTCACCGCGGTCGGCCTTTACGGGCTCTCGCGGCTCAGCACGACGTCAGGACCGAATGACGTCATCGTCTGGTTCATGCTCATGGGGCTGGGCCTGAGCCCGGTGATGGTGGGTGCGGCCGACGTCATCGTCGGGAGCGCCCCGGTCGAGCTCGCCGGTGTTGCCGGCGGGATGACTTCTACCGCAATGCAGATCGGAGGCGTGCTCGGCACGTCCGTGCTCGGTGCCGTGATGTCGGCGAAAGTCGGCGACCTGCTGCCTTTGCGCTGGGCACAAGCCCATCTACCAGCGCTCACGGGTCAGCAGTTGGTGGAGGCAAAGTCGGTCGTGTCTGTCGGTGTCAGTCCCGTCGCCGCGGGCATGCCAAGTCGGGTGGCTGTGGTCATCACTGACATCTCTCACGCGGTCTTCATGAGCGGCCTGGACGCGGCCTTTCTCATTGCCGCGATCGCTGCTCTCGCCGCCGCCGCCGTGGCGCTCCTCATCAAGCCACATCAAGAGGTCATGAAGGTTGGGGAGGTTGTGAGAGATGTGAGGGTCACAGACGACATACCAGCAATGCCACAGGTGTCCTGAGAACCTGGTTCACGGTCTGGCCACGGGGCGATCGGACATCGCGGGCCGCTCAGTAGTTGGACGACTCTCTTCTCGGAAGTGGTCGCCTACCGGGAGCGCGTTCAAGAACAGTCCCATGCGCCCGGATCCTTCGGCGAATGACGCACTTTCGGGAGTTCCCATCTGCAAGTGTGTCCAGGGCCGGAAGGGCAATGACCGATTCAGAGGAGGAGCCCGGTGAGCAAGGCGGCGCTGACGCTTATGGCAGTCCATGCACATCCCGACGACGAGGCGTCGACCACGGGCGGTGTCCTGGCCCGGTACTCGGCCGAGGGGATCCGGACAGTCGTGGTGACCTGCACCAATGGCGAACTCGGTGACGGACACGGGACCAGCAAGCCGGGGGACGCAGGTCATGACGAGACGTGGGTCGTTGCCACGCGCTTGCGCGAGCTCGAGACAAGCTGCGGAATTCTCGGTGTCACACATCTGGAGCTTCTCGGCTACCGGGACTCGGGGATGATGGGCTGGCCCCAGAACGACGCCTCCGGCTCGTTCTGGCAGACGCCAGTGGCGGCGGCGGCCGAGCGGCTGTCGGCACTGATCGAGCTTTACCACCCGGAGGTCATTGTGACCTACGACGCCAACGGGTTCTACGGTCATCCCGACCACATCCAGGCTCACCGGGTAACGCTTGCTGCCATCGAGGCGACGCCGATACCCGACAAGCTCTATTACCCGGCGATACCGAAGTCGGCCATGGCACAGTTCCGGGAGACGCTCGGCGCTGCCGGCCTCCAGCAGACAGATGGCGCAGAGGAGGACTGGGACTTCGCCGTCGCCGACGAGCTGATCTCTACCACCGTCGATTGCAGCGCCTACGCGGCACAGCAGTACGCAGCCCTCGAAGCACACCTCAGCCAGGGAGACGGCACCTTTTTCACCCGTCTCGGTCTCGATCTGTTCTCGAAGCTCATGAGTCGCGAGATGTTCATCCGCGCTTATGACCGGACCGGCGCACCCACACCGGAGGACGACCTCTTCGCCGGACTGCGCAATTAGCACCCGGGCTGCTGGGCTTCGGCCCTACGAGGCCACATAGCGGCCAAGGCACACGGGAACTACGTTGGCTTGACGAACGTTGCCGGATTCGCGAGAGCCGGCGGCTCAGCGTTCGAGGAGCCAATCGCCTGACCGTCCGGCCCGTCAGGGCGGGGCGGACCTTCTGGCAAGGAGGATCTGGTCGTGCTGATACGAGGCGGAGTGGTTGTAGACGTCGCTGGCGAGAGATCTGCCGACGTGCGCACGACAGCCGACGGACACATCGCCGAGGTCGCCGCCGGCCTCGAGGTGCTGCCTGGAGAGCACGTCTACGAGGCGACCGGGAAACTCGTGGTCCCGGGAGGCATCGACCCCCACACCCACCTTCACATGCCCGTGGGCGCGCTAAGGGTGTCGGACGATTTCGTGAGCGGGACGCGCGCTGCCGCCATCGGTGGAACGACGACAATCATCGACTACGTGACCGTCGCCCGCGGAGACGACCCGATGGCCACCGTCGGCACATGGCGTTCATGGGCCGAACCATCGGTAATCGACTGGGGTCTCCATCTCACCTTCACCGAGGCAGTGCCCGAGTCCGTCGTGGCGTCCGGGGTCGAGATGGGGATCACTTCTTTCAAGCTCTACTTGGCGTATCCGGACCGTCTGCAGGTCGACGACGCCACCATCGTGCGCCTGATGCGCGCCGCGCGACGCCAAGGGGCCCTTGTCACGTTGCACTGTGAGAACGGGGGCGCCATCGAAGAGCTACGACGGGAGGCGTTAGCCGCGGGGCGGACGAGTGTGATCGAGCATGCGCGCACTCGGCCGGCTGTCCTCGAGGGTGAGGCTGTCGGGCGGGCGGCGGCGTTCGCGGAGATCACAGGGGCGTCCATCTACATCGTCCACGTCTCGTCGGCTCCAGCGCTGGCGGCGGTACGCGCCGGTCAGGAGCGGGGAGTGGACATCAAGGCCGAGACCTGTCCGCAGTACCTCTACCTCGACTCGGGTCGCTTGGAGGGTCCCGATGCCATCGATTTCGTCTGCACACCGCCGCTGCGTGATGCGTGGCACGCGGAGGAGCTGTGGCAGGGCCTGGCAAATGGCTACATCCAAACCGTCGCGACCGACCATTGCCCGTTCCGGCGCGCCGACAGGCGTACAGGCGTTGCCGGTCGACCGGGCGGCGTGGCCGATTTCACGGACATTCCAGGGGGTCTTCCCGGCATCGAGACACGTCTTGCTCTTGTTTGGCAGGGTGTCCGTTCCGGCCACATAACGACGGCGGACTGGGTGCGCCTGTGTTCAGAGGCCCCTGCGCGCACCTTCGGCCTGTGGCCGGCAAAGGGCTCACTCACGGTCGGTGCCGACGCCGACGTCGTGGTGTGGGACCCACAGCGCAGCCAGTCGCTCAAAGCTTCCGACCTCGACATGGCAGTTGACCACTCGCCTTACGAGGCGATGGTCGCCACCGGCTGGCCCGAGCTGGTCCTGAGCCGGGGCCAGACTGTTGCCCTGGACGGTCGCTTCACAGGAGAGATCGGTTGGGGGCGTTACATTGCCAGGGCACCGCTGCGGCGCGAAGGCGAGTGAGGTCGGCTTACACGATGTGCCGGGGAAGGCGCCAAACTCTGCCGCCCTACGGACGAGTCACGTGGGGACCAGTGCGACCTGCGCCGCGCCCCGTTTCTTGCAGGTTTTCCCCCAGCTTGCCGTGAGCGCCCTACGTGGCCCGAAATAAGAGTACAGCGTCAGGATTCATTCGAGTGCTGTTCAGCATGTCTCTTGCGCGTTAGGTCCACCGAATCAGCCCGCCTTAGTCGGCGGCAAGCGACTCAATGGGAACAGTCTGCGCAGTGATTTGCGCAGATGGTTGCACGGATCCAAAACTTCAGTCGCACTGATCGGATTAGTCGTCAAGCAAAGGCTGCCCGCGGTCGCTCGTCGGCCCGTGACCGGCCGCCAGGCGCGCCCTTGGTCCTGGTGTCGGAGTGCTCCTGGCCGCATCTGCAAAGCCCGAGCGATACTCGTCTTCCAGTTGGGCTACAGGTGTCCGAACGAGTCCGCCGAGGCCTGAAGCGGCAGCCGAAAGACACGATCCTCTCCCAACCGGAGGCACCGGAGATAGGGGAGAAAGACCCTACCGTGCGCGGGTACCCCGTCCTAACGTCTAGATCAAAGGCGAAAGCACCTGGAGAGAGGCCCGACATAGATATCGAGGTCAAAGGCCCTATTTAACTTGTGTACGCGGACGTATCTCCGAGCACGCCGAAGTCATCAATGAGGAGATGGAGACACCATGTTGCTTGAACCACCCACCGTGGTTTCGCAGAATGAGATAACCCTGAGCGTGCGGGAGATCGAGCCGCTGCTGCAAGCGCCCCCGATGGATGTTCCGCCCTGGCCCGGCGCCACCATCACCCTCAAGGACGGTCGCACGATGTACATCCGGGAGGCAACCCTCGAGGAAGCTCCGGCAATGATGGGTTACATGAAGCGTGTCATGGAGACGGACCACGACTTCTACGACGTCGTGGGAGCCAGGGTCCATGCAGAGATCGCCGGGTGGTACCGCAAGCGGCTGAAGGATCCTTACACCCTCCTTGGGCTCATTGACGGTGAGTGGGTCGGTTTCGCGAATGGCCGCCTGATGAACGAGGACATCAACATCAGCTTGCACACGATGGCTCTGGCCCGCGGTGGGCGCATTGGCGCGATCATGTACTACGTCAAGACCTGGTACGCCTTCGAGATCCTGGGGAGCAAGGAGTTCTGGGCGACGTACGAGAGCTACAACGGGTGGCACCGTTGGGGGCTCGGGATGGCGCAGCCCTCCTACCCATGGCCCGAGTACCAGCACGAGCTGGGAGGGGCGAGGGTCTACTACGTCACGAAGAAGTACTGGGACGCCGTCGTCAAGGACTACGTGCGTCAGATGGTCGGTGCCGACCTCGAGTTTGAGGTCCCGGCCGAGATCGTCAAGGCGAACGAGCACCTGAAGATCCCACAAGACGTGACCGTGTAGTCATGACCGTGGGACAGCCCTACGCGGGTGGATCCAAAGGTGCGATCGAACCGGACGTGACGATCGAACGCGAGATCGCCGAGGTCGTTCGTGGCAGCTACGCGCGGGCCACTGGCCAAACGTCCCGCCGGCGGATCGGTGCCCGCGAGCTGTTCTCCGAGGTACTCGATTCGGACAGCTTCCGGAACTGGGACACGGACCTTGTGGCCGTTTGCGCCGGTCCGGAGTACGTGGATCAGCTGGCCGAGGCGCGTGAGGCCTCCGGTGAGGACGAGGCCGTGATAACTGGGGAAGGCAGGATACGGGGCCGTCGCGTCTGCGTGGTTGCCTGCGAGTTCGCCTTTTTGGGAGGCACGATCGGTGTCGCTGCGGCGGAACGGCTAACGCTCGCGATCGAGCGCGCCACAGCTGAGCGACTCCCGCTAGTGGCTTCGCCGGTGTCCGGCGGCACGAGGATGCAAGAGGGGACCGTCGCGTTCTTGCAGATGGTCAAGATTGTCCAGGCCCTCATGCAGCACCGCAGAGCCGGCCTTCCCTATCTCGTGTACCTTCGCCACCCGACCACCGGTGGGGTCTTTGCCTCGTGGGGGTCTTTGGGGCAGCTCACCGGAGCGCAGCCGGGAGCCTTGATCGGCTTCCTCGGGCCACGAGTTTACGAAGCGCTCTACGGAGCTTGCTTTCCGGAGGGGGTCCAAGTCGCCGAGAACCTGTACCGCTTGGGCCTTGTCGACGCCGTTCTCGCGCCGGGAGACCTCGCCGAGATCGCCGACCGGGCACTTGACGTGATGTGCACGGCAACCGGAGAGATCCCCGCCGGGAAGGCGCCGCCGGACGAACTCATAGACGACATCCCTGCATGGGAGTCGATCCGGCGCACCCGTCGGATCGAGCGCCCAGGAGTCGAGGAGCTGCTCCGTGCCGCGTCACACTCGGTCACCATCCTGAGCGGGACCCAGGAGGGCGAGCGCAGCGGTGGTCTCATCCTGGCCATGGCCAAGTTCGGAGCGGCGCCATGTGTGGTGGTGGGGCAGGATCGCCTCTTTCCACGGGAGGGTAGACCGCTTGGACCCGACAGCCTCCGAGAGGCGCGACGTGGAATGAGCCTGGCGGCCGAGATCGGGCTGCCGTTGCTCACGATCATCGACACGCCGGGTGCAGCACTCTCCAAAGAGGCAGAGGAAGGTGGGCTTGCTGGTGAGATCGCCCGGTGCCTCGCCGACATGGTGACCATCCCGGTGCCCACGGTGTGTCTGTTGCTCGGAGAGGGGGCAGGCGGGGGAGCACTCGCACTGTTGCCCGCCGACCGCGTCGTGGCCGCGCAGCACGGGTGGGTCGCACCGCTTCCCCCCGAGGGCGCCTCGGAGATCCTCTACAGGACAGTCGAGCGAGCCCCCGAGCTCGCAGCGGCCCAGGGTGTGCGATCGATAGATCTGGCCGCCGCCGGCATTGTCGACCGGATCGTGCCCGAACGACCCGACGCTGCCGAAGAGCCACGGGAGTTTCTTGGTCGCCTCAGCAAGACCCTCGAGTACGAGCTGACGTCGCTTATCCGCTGGGACAAGACGGAGCGTCTCGGTGCCAGGCATCGGCGGTACCGAAGGCTGGGCCTACATCCAGAGCCATAGAAGAAAAGGAGTTCCGAACAACATGTTGCAGCCGATCGAAGTCAGAAAAGTCCTCCTGCAAAAGGTGACCGACGCGTCGGGGTTGGAGGAGCTGATCGACAAGGGCGTCTTCCGGGCCGACGACGTGGTTGGTGTCGTCGGGAAGACCGAAGGCAATGGCGGTGTCAACGACTACACGCGCCTGCTCGCCGATCGCGCCTTCCGGGAGGTTCTCGTGGCCAAGGGGACCCGGAGCTGGGACCTTGTCAGGCAGATCCCGCTTGCCTGGTCGGGAGGCACGGACGGGGTTCTCAGCCCCCACGCGACGATCTTCGCAAAGGTTCCAGCAGAGAGCGCGCCGGTCACTGACGAGCCCCGCCTTTCCGTCGGCGTGGCCATGAGCGACCCGATACTGCCTGAGGAGATCGGCCACACCGCGATGATCGAGAAGGTCGCCGCCGGTGTCCGCAAGGCTATGGAGTCCGCCGGCATCACCGATCCAGCGGACGTGCACTATGTCCAGACGAAGACTCCCCTGCTCGTTCTGGACACCATCAACGACGCCAAACGCCGGGGGCACAAGGTGTGGACTGAGGACACTCTGGAGTCGATGGACCTGTCGAACGGCACGGCCGGGCTCGGGATCGCCGTTGCCCTGGGTGAGATCGAGATGCCGACAGACGAGCAGGTGATGAACGACCGCTCCCTCTACTCGTCGGTGGCGTCGTGTTCCTCAGGTGTGGAGCTGGACAGGGCCCAGATCGTCCTGGCGGGCAATGTGCGCGGGATCGGTGGCCGCTACCGGATCGGCCACGCGATAATGGAAGACGCCCTTGACATCGACGGGGTCTGGAAGGCGATCCGCAACGCCGGCCTCGACGACCTTCCGGCCGACTGCCCCCACCCGCGTCACTTGAAGGGGCGACTTGTCAACCTGTTCCTCAAGTGCGAAGCCGACCCTTCGGGCCATGTACGCGGCAAGCGCAACATCATGCTGGACGACTCGGATGTCCACTGGCACAGGCAGATCAAAGCCTGCGTCGGTGGTGTCGCAGCAGCCGTGAGCGGGGACCCTGCCATCTTTGTGTCCGTGTCGGCAGCGCACCAGGGCCCCGCCGGCGGCGGGCCCGTGGTGGCGATCGTGGATCTGGGCTAGCCGAAATCACCGAGACAGTCGGGCCTGTGGGCCCGACTGTCTGTTGCGGAACGGGAGAAGCGATGTCGCAGAAACAGGCATCACCGGCGTGGGCGAGCACCGCGGTCGGCGAGTTGCTATGCGGTAGGAGACAGGACGCAACCGTTCTCGCGGCGACCAGGGTGGCGTCGTATCTGAGTTTGCCGGATCCCGGGTCCTGCATTCCGCTGCTGGCGTTGTTGAGCGAGCAGGCGGTGCGTTTGCCGATAGGTGTCGTAATCGCAGCGGCTTCGCTTCCCGAGGCGGGGAGCACCGTCAGAATTGGTGAAGGGTCGATTGTCGCTCGGGACCGCACCTGGCGGCCGGTGCGGTGGTGGGACCCGCGTCCGCACCTGGTCAGTGAGGACATGTTTCTGTATGGGCCGAGGTTGCTCGAAATGCTCGAGAGTGAGCCGCCTTCGGCCTTCGGCTTTCCGCTCGCGGACGCGCTGGGTGTGGCAAGTGCTCTGGCGGGCGGCGACGCGGCACCCGCGCTCCAAGTGATCGGGTTCGGACCGGGCCTGACCCCGGCCGCGGACGACGCCGTGGCCGGGGCGCTGGCTGTTCTCGCGCTCTGTGGGGGTCTCCACGACCATGTCCGGATCGCCGTCGAGCGCCATGGGTCCACTCGTACGACAGCCTTGTCTGCCGCTTTGCTGGCGGCGGCGAGCAAGGGACAAGTGATACCGCAGGCGGCGGCGGTGCTCGCTGGCATCGCGAGCGGTGCGCATCCGGCTCGGCTCCGGAGTGCCGTTGCCGGCCTGTTCGATGTCGGGGCAACGTCCGGGCACGACCTATGTGCCGGCATGGCGGGCATCCTCGCTGGACCTGTGTCGGCGGCAGGATCTCGACCGACCGGCGAGGGGCTCTCGAGGATCGCGCGATGAGCACAAGGGTCGAGCTGAGACACGGCATATATCGCGACTCAGTGGTCCTCATGCAGGTGAGTCAGGCCGTTGCCGCCTATCGCGGCGTCACCGCCGCGATAGTGGCCATGGCCACCCCGCTCAATATCGAGATATACGAGCGTTTGGGATTCGACAAAGGGGCTGTGGATGGAGCCTCCCCCAACGACCTGCTCGTCGCCATACGGGCCGACGACGACGCGCTCGCCGCGGCGACGGCGGAGCTGGAACGCCAGCTCGCGCCGTCGACACTGCCGCAGAGCCAGGGACTCGGGACTCCTCCTGCTCCCCGGACTCTTGCTTGCGCGCTTCGCCAAGGCGGCTCCCTGGCACTGATCTCGGTGCCCGGCCAACACGCCTTCGTGGAGGCAATGGACGCCATCAGGGCGGGAGTCTCGGTGATGCTGTTCTCCGACAACGTGCCGGTGGAACAGGAGATCGTGCTGAAAGACGAGGCAGCGCGTCACGACGTGCTGGTCATGGGTCCCGACTGCGGGACGGCAATGGTGGGCGGCCTCGGCCTCGGCTTTGCCAATGCACTCCGTCCAGGCCCGGTAGGCATCGTGGCCGCCTCGGGTACAGGTGCGCAGGAAGTCACCTGCCTTCTTGACGCGGACGGCGTCGGTGTCACTGCGGTGCTGGGCGTGGGCGGCCGTGACTTGTCTGCTGCGGTCGGCGGCCGCTCGACATTCGCCGCCATGAAGGTGCTTGACGAGCACCCAGCGACGGAGTTCATCGTTGTCCTGTCCAAGCCGCCCGACTCCAAGGTCGCCGAAGCCGTGCGCGCCGCGGCAGCAAAGCTGAGCACCCCGTCGCTCGTGGCGTTCGTCGGGATGGGACAAGGAGATCTCACCACCGCCACAGCGCAGATCCTCGAGGCGCTTGGGAGGACCCCGACGGCACCGCCGGAATGGTCGCCGCCCTATGAGCGGGCTGCCCGGGCCGGCTTCATCCGGGGCTTGTTCTCAGGAGGGACCCTGTGCGACGAGGCCATGGCGATCGCGGCGGGACGCTTGGGGCCCATAGCGTCCAACACACCTCTCCAACCGGAGTGGGCTCTCGGCGCTGATCTGCAGGCCAAGGGCCATCTCATGATCGACTTCGGTGACGACCGGCTGACAGCAGGCAGGCCGCACCCGATGATCGACCAGTCGCTGCGCCTCGAGCGGATCGCGCACGAGGGTTCCGATCCTTCTTGTGCCGTGCTCCTGCTCGATGTCGTCCTCGGCTACGGAGCACATCCGGATCCGGCGTCAGAGCTCGCCCCGGCCATTGTGGCAGCTCGCGAGCAAGCGAGACGTGGCGGCCGGGATCTCGCGGTCGTCGCCTCGCTCGTCGGTTCGCGCTCTGATCCCCAAGGTCGCGACGCCACCGCAGGAGCTCTGGCCGCGGCAGGCGCGAGCGTGCATCTGTCCAACGCCATGGCTGCACGCACTGCCGTGGATCTCATTGAGGGAGCCGGCCGATGATCCAGCTCGATGACTCGCCCGCCATGGTCACAGTCGGCGCCTCGCTCTTCGCGGATGCTCTCAAGGCCCAAGTTGCAGCACCGCTCGAAGTGCAGTGGGCTCCACCGGTGGCAGGCAGCGAGCTTTGCTTGGCAGCCGTCGCCGCCGACGCACGGACGCAGGCAGCCACCGCAGAGTCGGTGCGCCGGCTCACCGCCGCCGCGCCGGCATGGGCGGACGTAGTACCAGCGCGCGAGGCACTGGGCCTCGGGCCTCGTGAGTTCCTGCATGCGGGCCCGCCGGTCGATTGGGCGCACGCCTCCGGGCCGGTCCGCGGGGCCCTGGCCGGAGCCATGATCTACGAGGGACTGGCGGAGAGCTTCGAGGAGGCCGCGAAGATCGCGGCGAGGGGCGGCATATCGCTCGCGCCATGCCACTCGCGCTCGGCGGTCGGCCCGATGGCCGGTGTCGTAAGTGAGTCCATGCCCGTGTCGGTGATCGAGGACAGCGAGACCGGCTGCCGGGCGTACTGCACCTTGAACGAGGGTCTCGGCAGGGTACTTCGGTATGGGGCCTACGCCCCCGAAGTCATCGACCGCCTTCGCTGGCTGGAGCGCGTGCTCGGCCCCCTGTTGGGTGAGACGCTTCGCCGACGCGGGCCCGTCGACGTGCGCAGCCTCATCGCCCAGGCCCTCCAGATGGGTGACGAGTGCCACAACCGCAACCGTGCCGCCACGTCTTTACTGTTGCGGGAGATCACGCCCGACATGCTCGAGAGCGGCGCTCCGAGCCAGGACATCGCGGCGGCCTTTCGTTTTGTCAACGGCAACGACCATTTCTTCCTCAATTTGTCCATGCCGGCCGGCAAGCTTGCCGCCGATGCCGGCCGCGACATCCCCGGCTCCACGATGGTCGTGGCGATGGCCCGTAACGGGACCGAGTTCGGGATCCAAGTCTCAGGGACTGGGGACGAGTGGTTCACGGCCCCCGCACCGCCGGTGAAAGGACTGTATTTCGCGGGTTTCGGCCCAGACGACGCCGGCCTGGACATCGGTGACTCGACCATCACCGAGACGACCGGGATCGGAGGCTTCGCCATGGCCGCGGCCCCGGCCATCGTCCTGTTCGTAGGTGGCGAGGTGTCAGATGCCCTGGCGAACACTCTCATGATGTACGAGATCACACTTGTCGAGCACCCGTTCTACAAGGTGCCGATACTCGCTTTCCGCGGCACACCGACGGGCATTGACGCGACGCTTGTCGTGCGCAGCGGTGTGCTGCCCGCAGTCAACACCGGGATCGCCGGGCGCGAGCCCGGCGTGGGCCAGGTCGGAGCTGGCCTTGTCGTACCGCCTATGTCTGTGTTCGTCGATGCCGTGCGATCACTCGCCCGGCGGGCCGAGCAGCAACCAGCGCCCAGCGCGCTCGGAGTGAAAGAGACGACATGAACGACATCTTCAGGTATCGAGCCCCTACTTCACGGGCGGAGCTGTTCGGCCTCTTGGCATCTCATGGAGAGGGAGCCAGGATCCTGGCGGGCGGTACGGACCTGCTGGTCGACATCCGCAATGGGCTCGTCCATCCCGAGCTTGTGATCAACCTGAAGAGGGTCGAGGACCTCGCTGATCTCACCTGGAGCCAGTCGGAAGGACTGATAATCGGACCTGTGACGACCGTCAACGAGCTACTGCACGACGCGCGAGTCCGAGAGTCCTACCCGTTGCTCGCCGAATGCGCCTTGACGATCGCCTCTCACCAGCTCCGCAACCGGGCGACGGTTGTCGGAAACATTGTTCACGCCTCTCCCGGAGCGGACATGGCGCCCGGCCTCTTGTGCCTGGGCGCCCGGGTCCGAATCGCGTCCCAGCGTGGTGAGCGGGAGGTTCCCCTCAAGGATTTCTTCACCGGCGTGAAGCGGACGGTGCTCGGTCATGACGAGATAGTCGAGGCAATCACGGTGCCCCCCGGCACGGCGAGGTCCCGTGGTTCGTACCGCAAGTTGAAGCGAATCGACGGCCACGATCTTGCTCTGGTCAGTGTTGCCGTCACGAACACCGATGGCGCGCTGCGAGTGGGGATCGGCTCCGCTGCCCCGACGCCCTTGCTAGTGGAGGGGCTGACGGATGAGGACCCGGCGGACGAGGTTGTGGCGGCGGCACGCGGAGCGGCCCGTCCCATCAGCGACTTGCGCTGCAGCAAGCAATACCGGGAGTACATGATCGAGGTCTTCGTCCGCAGGTTGCTGGAGGAGGTGCGGTGATGTGGATGTCGGTGGAGGTAAACGGTCACATCTACGAGCGCGAGGTGGCCGAGCACTGGACGCTGCTCCGCTTTCTCCGGGAGGACCTGGAGCTCACCGGGACGAAGGACGGTTGCTCGGCCGGCGAGTGCGGCGCCTGCACAGTGATGCTCAACGGGCAGGCCGTTAACGCTTGCATGGTGCTCGCGCCAGAGGTCGACGGCGCGACGGTCGAGACGATCGAAGCAGAAGCCGTGAACGGCGAGCTCTCCGAGATACAGGCTGCCTTTTCCCGCAATTATGCAGTGCAGTGTGGCTACTGCACCGCCGGCATGGTCATGTCGGTGCGTGAGCTTCTGCGACACAACCCCAAACCGACCGTCGCCGATATCAAAGAGGGCATCGAGGGCAACCTGTGCCGGTGCACCGGCTACCAGCAGATCATCGAAGCCGTGCTTGACGTGTCAGGCCAGACCACAGAGGGAACAAGGGGGGGACTCAAGTATGTCTGAGAGCACCGTTTCACCCGCGCCGACCCACGTCGGCGACAACGTCCAGCGGGCAGACGACTTCGCCAAGCTCACCGGTGGGGCCATGTACGCGAGCGACCTCACATTCACTGGCATGCTTTACGCGCAGGTCAAAAAGAGCCCGCACGCCAGGGCGAAGATCATCGCCATAAACACCTCCAAAGCCGAGAACCTGCCGGGCGTCCATGCGGTCCTCACCGGCAAGGAGCTCGACTACCGGATCGGCCTGTACGTCGTGGACAAGGACATCCTGGCCAAAGATGCCGTACGCCATTTCGGCGAGGCGGTTGCCGCCGTGGCCGCGGAGAGCCTGGACATCGCGAGCCGGGCCGTCGATCTGATCGACGTCGAGTACGAGGTCCTGCCGCCGGTCCTGAACCAGCTCGAAGCGCTCGAGGAGGGTTCGCCGTTGGTCCACCCCGACCTCGGCAGCTACGAGTACGTGAAGGCTGCCTTCAGCCCGCAACCCGGCACCAACGTCCCCAACATCACCAAGATCCGAAAGGGCGACATCGACGCAGGATTCGCCGCGGCGAAGTGGATCATCGAGCGCGAGTACACCAACCCGTCCGTGCAGCACGTACCTCTAGAGACCCATGTCGCCATCGTCGAGTGGAAGGCGGGCGACGAGGTGACTATTTGGTCGAGCGCGCAGTCCCCCTTCACCGTCAGGGACTTGTTTTGCCGCGCCTTCAAGCTGCCGTACAACAAGGTGCGCGTCGTCATACCTCATGTGGGCGGCGCTTTTGGTGGCAAGGCAGGGATTCACCTCGAGCCTTTGTTGGCCTGTCTTTCACGCAAGGCCGGGGGAAGGCCGGTGAAGCTCCAGGCCACGCGGGAGGAAGAGTTCAGCCTCCTGCCGTGCAGGAGCGCCCTCACCTACCGGATCAAGACAGGCGTTGCTGGTGACGGCCGCATCACCGCGCAGAAGCTGCAGATGTATTGGGATGCCGGTGCCTACGCCGATTACGCCGTGAACGTCACACGCGCATCGGCCTACTCGGCGGGCGGTCCCTATGACATCCCCAACGCCTGGGTCGACGCCTACACGATCTACACCAACAAGCCCTGGGGCACGGCCTACCGCGGATTCGGCCATGTGGAGTTCTTCTGGGGTCTCGAGCGGCACATGGAGCTCGTCGCCCGGGTCATAGGGATGGACCCTCTCGAGTTCCGCAGGAAGAACCTCCTCAGGCCGGGCTCGACCACCTTGACCGGGGAGACGATCAACGAGCACACGGGCAATCCCCTCAAGTGCCTCGAGGAGGCGGCCAAAGCCATCAACTACGGCCGCCTCACCCCTGAGGAGGAACAACGCCAGGCGCGTACCGGTCGCCGGATCGGCAAGGGGATCGCGACGCTCCACAAGGCGCCTGCCATGCCGAGCTTCACGACGACGGCGGCGGTGGTGAAGATGAACTCTGACGGGTCGGTGGTCATCAACATCGCCCTTACGGAGATCGGTCAGGGCACTGCGACCGTCGTCGCCCAGATGGCTGCGGACCGTTTGCGCTTCCCCGTGAGCATGGTCAAGGTTGCAGTGGAGAGGGACACGGACAAGGACCCCTACGACTGGCAGACCGTTGCATCCAAAGGGCTCCTCCTCACCGGCAACGCCGTCCTCTCAGCCTGTGACGACCTCCTGCTGCAGGCCTACTCGGACGCGGCTCAGGTGCTGCGCGCCCAAGTCGTCGACCTGGACCACAACGGGGAGAGGATCTTTGTCAAGCAACGGCCGGAGGAGTCGGTGAGCTTCGCCGCCTTGTCGATCGGCTACGTATATCCGAACGGCAACGGCATCGGTGGACCGCTGATCGGGCTGGGCCGCTACACCGCCCAAGGTCTGACGAGCCTCGACAAGGAGACCGGGCAAGGCCTGCCCGCCCTGGACTGGACCTATGGCGCTCACGGCGTGATCGCCGAAGTCGACCCCGACACCGGTGAGTACAAGGTGATCAAGATCGCGTCCGCTTTCGACGTCGGCAAGGTGATCAACCCAGGCACCATGCGCGGCCAGTGCATCGGCGGCATGATCCAGGGCTTGGGAACGGCCGAATGCGAGAGTTACATCTACGACGACCAGGGTCACCTGCTCAACCCGTCTCTCACCGACAACAAGATCCTCACCTCGAAGGACCTCCCCGAAGAGATCGAGTGCATTGCCGTCGAGACCCCTCAGCTCGACGGGCCTTTCGGGGCGCGTGGGGTCGGCGAGCACCCGATGATCTCGGTGGCCCCTGCGCTCGCCAATGCCATCTACGACGCGACTGGGGCCGAGCTCACGCACATGCCCGTCCGCTTCGAGGACGTGTGGCGGGCGATCCACGAAAAGCAGCCGATCGACACCTGGGTCACCAAGGCTCCGCCCGTCTGACCCTGTGGCACTCCGCGTCACCGGGTGAAGGGGGCACCTCGGCTTGTGAAGTGTTTCCCGAGAAGAAAGGAAGGGACAATGCCGGCAAGTGAGATCTTCGGGGTGCGGGGTGATTCGCAATGAGCACGACGCCCGCCATCGACGAACAGGTCGTTGAGCAAGTTGAGACCATTCTCCTGCCAGTTCCGGACAACGCCCGCACCTCATCGGCGGGTCACCAGTTCTGGATCTGGTCCGGGGCGAACATCGCGCCGATCAACTGGGTACTCGGCTCGTTGGGCATCGAGATCGGACTGAGCCTGTTCCAGACGGTCCTGGTGCTTGTGATCGGCAACATCATCGGCATGGCTGCCTTCGGCTTCTTCGTTCTCATGGGTCAGCGTTCAGGTGTCAGCCAGATGGTGATGGCTCGCAGCGCATTCGGTCGTCGCGGCGCCTACCTGCCTGCTGCGATCCAGGGACTCATATCTGCCGGATGGTGTGCGGTCAACACTTGGATCGTCCTAGATCTGGTAATCGCGCTCATCGGCAAGCTCGGCTACCACGGTGGCACGAACCTCAAGATCGTCATCGTGGTCCTGATCATGGGCCTGCAGATCTGGCTGGCGGCTAGGGGCTTCAAATCGATCGCCAAGTTCGAGCGTTACACCGTCCCGGTCACGTTCTGCGTCCTCATCGCGATGACGATCGTCGCCTGGTCGAAGAACAACGTGCACTGGGGCTACGCGGGAGCCCACCTGCACGGATGGGCACTGCTGTCGGCCGAGAGCACGATCATGACCGCCATAGGCATCGGGTGGGGTTGCACCTGGTTTGCCTACGCGTCGGACTACTCCCGCTTCCTGCCGAAGGCGATGTCGAGATCGAAGGTCTTTTTCGCCAGCGTTCTCGGCCAGTTCCTCCCGGTGGTCTGGCTCGGCATCTTCGGTGCGACCCTGGCCACGGTGACCCAGAAGGTCGACCCAGGTGCGCTCGTCGTCTCGAACTTCGGGGTGCTGGCAATCCCGGTGCTGCTCCTCGTGTTGCACGGTCCGATCGCCACCAACATCTTGAACATCTACAGCTGCTCTCTTTGCGCCCAAACTCTGGACTGGAGGCTCAACCGGCGCAAGATTGCGCTCCTTGTCGGCGCCATCGCTCTGGCGTTCACCATCGTCCTGGTCTTCCAGAACAACTTCGCCAGTACGCTGGACAGCTGGCTCTCCGGTCTTGTGATGTGGATCGCGCCATGGGGCGCGATCACCTTGATCCACTTCTATTACTTCGCGCGCCAAGACGTCGACGTCGAGTTGCTGTACGACCCGCCCGGCCATTCCCGGATCGCCGACGTTCGCTGGTCGGCCATCTTCGCGTTCGTCATAGGTGCCTTCGCCGCCTGGTGCTTCGAGTACGGCGAGGTGGGTTGGCTGATGGGCCCGGCCGCCACCGCTCTTCACGACGTAGACATGACATGGCTGGTCGGATCGATCGTCGCAGGTGTTGTCTACCTCGTGATCGGCCGCCCCAGCAGGTCCCCGTTGTTCTCGCCGAGCTACAAGCCGGCCGCGACCAAGGTTGGTGCGTGATGCAACTGGTTATACGCAATGGCCGTCTCGCCTTTCCGGAGTCGCCTTCTGACGGGCTCGTCGACTTGCTCATCGACGAGGGCCGTTTCGTCGCGGTGGAGCGGGCAGGAGTCCACGTGGACAACGTCGCCCAGGAGATCGATGTGAGCGGCGCCATGCTCAGCCCGCCCTATGTCGAGCCGCACGTGCACATGGACACATGCCTGACAGCCGGCGAGCCGAGATGGAACGAAAGCGGCACGCTGTGGGAGGGCATCGCCTGCTGGTCCGAGCGCAAGGCGACGCTGACACATGACGACGTCGTCGCACGGGTCAACGAGGTGTTGCGCTGGCAGGTCGCCAACGGCGTTCTGCACGTGCGCAGTCACGTCGACACGACCGATCCGTCGCTCATCGCACTCGATGCCCTGGTCGAGGTCCGAGAGCGCGTGAAGGGCGTGGTCAACCTCCAGCTCGTGGCCTTTCCTCAAGAAGGCATCGTCTCGTTTCCCGACGGCGACAAGCTGATAGCCGAAGCTGCCCGTCGCGGCGTCGACGCCATCGGGGCGATTCCGCATTTCGAGGACACCCGCGAGGACGGTGTCCGTTCTCTCGAGATAGCCGTCGCCACCGCGCTCGACTCGGGGCTGCTCATCGATGTGCACTGCGATGAGATCGACGACGAGCAGTCGCGCTTTGTCGAGGTGCTCGCCACTCATGCGATGCGCACCGGGCTGCGGGGACGGGTCACGGCCAGTCACACGACGGCGATGGGCAGCTACAACGCCGCCTACAGCTACAAGCTGCAGCGGATCCTGTCCCGCGCAGGCATCAACCTGGTTTGCAACCCGATGGTGAATCTCCACCTCCAGGGCCGCTTTGACGATTATCCGAAGAGGAGAGGCCTTACCCAGGTGAAAGAGATGCTAGGGGCCGGGGTCAACGTGGCCTTCGGTCACGACGACGTGATGGACCCATGGTTCCCGATGGGCACCGCCAACCCGCTGCAGGTTGCCCACGTCGGGGCATTGGCCACCCAGATGACATCACCGGCTCAGATCGCCGAGTGCTTCGCCATGGTCACCACGCGCGGCGCAGCGGCCCTTTCCCTGGGCGATTCCTACGGGATAGCCGTGGGCCGGCCCGCGAGCCTCGTCGTGTTGCCAGCGACGGACCCCTTCGACGCCGTCAGGCGACAGGTGCGACCGTGGTACGTCATCTCTCACGGCCGAGTCGTGGCCGAGACGGCTCCTGTGGCGGCCACACTCACATGGCCGGGAGAACACCCAGCGAGGGTTGACTTCGTGCGTGAGCGAGACGTCAACCAGGCGACCTGGCCGCGCTGAGCAAATGAGCACCGGGGAAGCCTGAGCGACTCCCCGGTGCTCCGCCGCACTGCTGGCCGGGCATCCCTGGCGCTGGCTGAGACCTCCTCCCGGTTCGGCGCAGCCACAGGAGATCACGGATAGTGACGCGTACGTGACAAATGTCACCGACAGGTTGTGACCCTGCACACTTCCGGGCGGCGGGCTGTCGTGTAAGGGTCATGGGCATGGTTGCTACCGGAGATCAGCGAGTCGGCATAAGGCTGTCCAAACTGACCAAGTCCTACGGCGAAGTCCGGGCGGTAGGCGGGATCGACGTCGAGATCGCCGCCGGCGAGACGGTGGCGCTGCTCGGGCCGAACGGGGCGGGAAAGACGACCACGATCGACATGGTGCTCGGGCTGACACGGCCCGACGCCGGGACCGTCTCTGTGTTCGGCTCGACCCCCGCCCGCGCCGTGAAGCAAGGCGCCGTCGGCGGGATGCTCCAGACGGGGTCGCTCGTTCAGTTCCTGAGCGTCCGAGAGCTGATCGTGATGATGGCTTCGCTCTACCCGCGTCCTCTCGCTGTGGATGACGTGCTTCGCCTGACCGGCGTCGCCGATTTCGCCGATCGCCCGACCACGAAGCTCTCAGGTGGCCAGACCCAGCGGGTGCGGTTCGCCGTAGCTCTCGTTGCCAATCCGGACCTGCTCGTGCTCGACGAGCCGACAGCGGCCCTCGACGTAGAGGGGCGTCGCGAGTTCTGGGCAGCTATGCGGGCCGTGGCCGCCGAGGGAAAGACGGTTCTGTTCGCCACGCATTATCTGGAGGAGGCCGACGCCTACTCGGACAGAGTCATCTTGATGGCCCGGGGCCGAATAGTGGCTGACGGACCCCCGAACGAGATCAAGGCGAGGGTAGGGGGCCGGACGATCCGGGCGACACTTCCTGACGTCGATCTCTCCCTGCTCCTCAAGATGCCCGGGGTCACAATGGCGGATCGACGAGGGGACGTGGTCACCATTTCCTGTCATGACTCGGACGCTTCTGACACAGCACTTCGCGAGCTGCTCGTTCGCTTCGCCGAGGCGCGCCACATCGAGGTGCGCGGTGCCGGGCTCGAAGAGGCGTTCGTGGAGCTGACTGCCGACGAGAATGGCAGTCCGAACCAACCCGGACAAGTGCGATGAGGCGGTCCATGTACCTCCGCTTCGAAGTCCTTCGGACTCTGCGCAATCGACGATTCCTCGTATTCTCCCTGGCCTTTCCCCTGGTCCTGTTCTTCGCGGTCGCGGGGCCGAATCGAAATGCACGCATCGAAGGCGTCCCGTTCCCGCTCTATTACATGACGGGAATGGCGGCGTGGGGCACGATGGTCGCTGTCGTTTCGAGCGGCGCGCGCATCGCCGCGGAACGCTCGGTGGGCTGGACACGCCAGATGCGGATCACTCCACTCACCACCAGGGCATACTTCAGCGCGAAAGTTCTCTGCGGCTACCTGATGGCACTGTTCACGATCGTCGCCATGTGCGCTGCAGGCACGGCACTCGGTGTGCGGTTGTCAGCGGAAGAGTGGTTGACCATGATCGGACTGCTGCTAGTCGGGCTGATCCCTTTCGCAGTGCTCGGCGTTCTTCTCGGCCATCTTTTGCGGGTCGACTCACTCGGGCCGGCCTTGGGGGGCGTCACATCGGTGCTGGCGCTTGTCGGAGGCGCCTATGGTCCTCTGGCGACCTCGGGCGTGTTCCTCACGGTCGTGAAGTGCCTTCCTTCCTTCTGGCTCGTTCAGGCAGGCAGATCCGCATTCGAACCAGGCGGCTGGCCTCCTGCGGAGTCGTGGATCGTCATAGCTGCGTGGACGACGATCCTTGTCTGGGTCGCCGCGCGCGTCTACCGACGTGACACCTTGCGGGTCTGAGGATCCACCTCCGGTACCTTTGAACGAGGATGGACCTGGACCGAGTGCCGGCGAGCCCGGCAGAGAGCGAGTGGTTGGCCGCTCAGCGCAAGTGGACCCGAGGATGGCGACGAGCCGTTTTTCCGGGAGTGTTCCTCGTGTACCTGGCGGAAGTGGTCGGAGGGGTTGCCTCGTACTCCAAGGGGCTCCGCGCCCTGGCAGGCTACGTCGTAGTTCTCGCGTTCGCCGTCTGCTACCTCTTCGCTGTCAACGAGAGCTGGACAGCCAAGCGCCGCTTCTGGACTCTTTACGGGGCTCTACTGGTCTTGTGTGCTGTCGAGGTTCCACTTGCACGTGCAGACGCGTTCGTGATGCTCGTGTTCCTCGTCGTCGTCACGGTCACTCGCCTCGGTGGGCGTTCGGCACCGATCGTTATCGCTTTCGCGCTCACCTCGGTGCTCGTGCCCTGGGCGATTCCCTCGTGGCACGACAGCCTCAGCACGGGTGTCGACAACGGCACCGCCATCGCGATACCGCTCATCGCACTGGGGATGTTCGGATTCTCCAATGTGATACGCGGCAACCGTGCCCTTGCAGAGGCTCGGTCCGAGTTGGCGCGTCTCGCGGCGGAGAACGAACGGTCGCGCATCGCCCGCGATCTGCACGACCTTCTCGGACACTCGCTGACCACGATCACCGTGAAGGCCGGGCTCGCGCGCCGGCTTGGCGCCTCCGATCCTGTGCGGGCTCTGCAAGAGATCGGCGAGGTCGAGGCGCTTGCCAGACGCTCGCTTGCTGACGTTCGCGCGGCCGTCGCGAACTACCGGGAAGTGACGCTTGCCGGTGAACTCGCGACTGGGAGGGAGCTGCTACGCGCCGCCGGCGTGGCTGCCGATCTTCCAGGTGCCGTGGACGTCGTCGACCCCGCCCATCATGAGCTGTTCGGGTGGGTGCTTCGGGAAGGGCTTACGAACGTGGTCCGTCACGCGCACGCGGCGGCTTGCGTGGTGAGGTTCCAGCGCTCCTCGGTTGAGATCGTCGACGACGGTGTGGGAGGAGCTGCAGGGCCTGGCAACGGTCTCGAAGGTTTGCGCGAACGCGTGACCTCAGCAGGCGGTGTCGTCGACGCGGGACCGCTGTTCCCCAAAGGGTGGCGGCTGTTTGTCACCGTGGCGAATGCCTCAAGAGTCGACACGTGACTATTCGGCTTCTCCTTGCCGATGACCAGGAGCTCATCCGCTCGGCACTCGCGGCGCTACTTGGGCTCGAGAGTGACTTCGAAGTTGTCGCGACGGTCGCGCGTGGCGACGAGGTTGTTGCCGCGGCCAAGGCGTGTCACCCTGACGTAGCCTTGCTCGACATCGAGATGCCAGGCATCGACGGGCTGGCAGCCGCCTCAGTGCTTGCACAGGAGGTGCCTGAGTGCCGCTCGCTCATCCTCACGACCTTCGGGCGCCCCGGTTACCTGAGACGAGCGATGGAGGCCGGCGCGTATGGATTCGTCGTCAAGGACGCGCCAGCCGAACAACTTGCTGATGCCATCCGCCGAGTGGTCGCAGGCGAACGCGTCGTTGACCCTGTCCTCGCGGCAGCCGCGCTGGCCGACGGTGTCTCGCCCCTCACCGCTCGCGAGCGCGACATCCTTGTCGCCGCGCGACCCGGTGCGACGGTTTGCGAGATTGCCGGGAGGCTCTTCCTGTCGGAGGGGACAGTCCGCAACTATCTCTCCAGCGCGATGGCGAAAGTAGGCGCCCGCAATCGCGCAGAGGCCGTCCGGGCGGCGGAGGATAGAGGCTGGTTGTGATCGACAGGGAGACTCACAGACCGGTCGTCCACCTGAGCCGCGGTCCGCGCGCCTTCGCCGTGTTGAAGGCCGCGTGCGGACCGTGCTCCGTGCGAATCGTTTTGACACTCCCAGCCGTCTCTAAGAATCCTCACAGTTCGGTGGCCTTAGCTTGACGCTGCGCCCGCCCAGTGCGTCCGGTTCTGAACCGGCTTGCATCTGCCTCGGGCCGGAGACGGGGCGCAGATCCGGATCAGCCGAGGTGAACCGGCTGGCACCGTTCGCAGGAAGGAGTGACCCGTTCCGATGACCAGCGAGCCGGCCTGGCATCCGAAGTTGACGTCGAATCCAGTTGCGCTCGGTTCGGCGCCTTGCCCACCGAGATCATTTGATACCGACTACCCGGTCTTGTCTTCGAGCTGGCATGCCTACGCCGCCTGCCGAGGGATGGGATCCGATCTCTTCTTCCCTCCGAGTGGCAACGTGATCGCTCACGTGACCCATATCTGCGGCTGTTGCCCTGTTGCAGAGAGTTGTCGCACAACTGCACTCGACGACCCGTCCGTCTACGGGATCGGCGCCGTTCCCGTTTGCTCGTAATGATAATGTAATCATTGTAACGATCATGTAATATAACCTCGTGGGAGACGTCCCAAGTGAGGTCGAGGCGGTCGTGTCGTTGCGGTGCGCCGTTTCTTCTTGCGCCATCGCAGGGGTCGTCGGTTGACGGTCGGCCCGACCAGGTCGGATGCGCCGCACCTGGCCGCTCAGCGAATTGGCTTTCTGGTCAAAGCCGTCTCGGCCGTCGCGGCACTCGCCCTGATGCTCGACGCCCTCTCGGCCCGCGTTTATGCAGGTGGGTCCGACAGGGCGACCGCGGTTCTCGAGGGCCAGGCGATGAACGGCGGCAACCTGCTGCTGCACGGCTGGATCCTGACTCACGACTCGTTTTGGACGGTAGACGCCTTCTTCTACGCGCTCGCAGTGCACATCGGCGGGCTTCGGCCCGGGCTGTTGAACCTGGAACCGGCCCTCGCGGTCGCCATGGCCGTCGTCGTGGGCGCCACAGTTGCCGGCCGCGGGCACCGGGGAGGCGCCGCCCTGGCCGGAGCCGCCACCGCAGCCGTATTGCTCGGGTTTCCAACCTATGCGATGACGTCCTTCCTGCTGGGCGGCCCCGACCACGTCAGTACGGCCGTTTTGGCCCTTGTCGCGTTCGCCGGACTGAGGCGGGGTCAACTCGACTGGAGATGGGTCGTGGCAGTCGGGGCGCTTGCCTTCGGAATGCTCGGCGACCTGTTGATGGTCGCTTACGGCATCGTGCCGGTGCTGGGAGCGGGCGTTGCGGCCATGTTGCGAAAGCGGGACTGGCGCCCGGGCATGCCGGCGTTGATGGCCTGCGTAGCCGGAACCGTTGTCTGCGAGATCGTCAGTTGGCTCGCAGAAGCGATGGGCGCGTTCAAGTCCGTTGGCGGCGTGTCGGTTGCGCCGTTCACCCAGATGCTCGTGAACCTGCGGCACACGCTGAGTTACGGGGCGGGTCTCGTCGGCTTCACGTTCCGGTTCGACACCGGGCACGTTCCGGTGGCCCTCGAGGAAATTCACGTCGTGAGTGCGCTGCTGATCGTCGGTTGCTTGGTTTTCGCGGTGACGAACCTGGTGGGCGGTGTCGTCCGCGGCCATCGGGAGGCGCCGGGGTCTCAAACCGAGACCGGGCGCTGGTGGCTCGAGGACGTGCTGGTTCTGGCGGTGGCGGGATCGGCTGTGACCTTCGTCGTGCTAGCTGTCAACGGGGTGCCTGGCGCGAGATACCTTGTCGCGACGGTCGTGTTCGCGAGCGTGCTCAGCGGCCGGCTGGTGGCCGAGGCCTGGAAGCGGCTGCGACCGGGCCGGACCACCCGAGCGGTCGGCGTCGCCTGCGTCGCCCTCTCGTTGAGCCTTGCCGCAGGCCTCGGTTGTACTCTCGCTCAGCCTCTCGCGGCCCAGAGTGCGTCGACGCTCGCATCGTGGCTCGAGGTGCATCATCTCCGGGACGGGCTCGGCGGTTATTGGACCTCGAGCATCACCACCGTCGAGAGCAGGGGCACGGTCACCGTGCGACCGGTGTGGGCGAATCCGGACGGCAAGCTCGGCCGGTACATGAAGTTGTCCTCGGCCACCTGGTACGCCGGTCAGCACTTCCAGTTCCTCGTGTACGAGACGCCCGTGTATCAAGGTGTCGACATCCTCTCGGCGACGAGGACCTGGGGGCCGCCGACAAACGCTTACACTGTCAGCGGTTATCACGTGCTCGTGTGGTCCGTAGGCATAAGCGTGCCGCCGTTCCCGTAGGCAAAGCGATCGCCAGCTGTAGGTGCCTAATCGCCGCGGCGGGGCCGAACGAGCGGTCGGCGTGGGCGTTGTGCCATCGGCACGAGGGTGCCAGGCTTGCTGTCGCACCCTTGCTGCGGGCGGCGTCAGCCACGTGTCGAAGGCGATCGCGTCAGTCGTGATAGGAGGAGTGACATGCGCAGGTCACTGGTAGGCGGACTGCTTGCCATCACAGCCATTTCTGTACCGGTTATCGCGACCTCTCCATCCGCCGTCGCCGCAGGTCCACGAGCGACGCCTGTGGCAGGAAGACAACTGGCGGAGCTGAAGGGCTCTGATGCCGTTTCGGGCGACGCCGTGGGGGTGTCGGTGGCCATCTCGGGCACGACGGCTCTGGTAGGAGCACCCGGCTACGCCAAGGACGCCGGCCGGGTGTACGTGTACTCCGGGAGCGCGGACCACTGGACTCAGGTAGCCGAGCTGAAGGGAGCTGACGTCGTCTCCGGAGACTTCTTCGGCTATTCGGTAGCAATCTCGGGCACGACTGCAGTCGTGAGCGCACCGGGCTATGCGAAGAACGCCGGTCGTGTTTACGTGTTCACCAAGACGGCGGCCGGCTGGAAGCAGGTTGCCGAGATGAAGGGCTCCGACACGAGTGCGAGCGACTACCTCGGCGATTCAGTGGCCATTTCCGGCACTACCGTGCTCGTGGGCGCCGATGGCCACAAGAAGAATGCTGGCCGGGCTTACGTGTTTGCGGACACTGACAAGGGCTGGAAGCAGGTTGCCGAGTGGAAGGGCTCCGACACGGTGGCCGGAGATGGTTTCGGCTACACGGTGGCCATTTCGGGCACTGCTGCCATAGTCGGTGCACCTGACCACTCCAAGAGCTCCGGCAGGGCTTACCTGTTCACCGCCTCGGCGGATGGCTGGAGGCAGACCGCCGAGCTCAAGGGCTCCGACACGACGACCGACAACGGTTTCGGTGTCTCTGTTGCCATCGCGGGCACGACGGCAGTCGCGGGTGCACCGGGAGTCGCCAAGGCTGCGGGCCGGGCGTACGTGTTCGCGAAGACACGCGGGGTCTGGAAGCAGGTCTCAGAACTGAAGGGCGCAAACACCGTTGCCAGTGATGACTTCGGATACACGGTGGCGGTCTCGGACGGGACCGCTGTTGTCGGCGCACCTGGGTTGGCCAAGGATGCAGGCGGGGTGTACGCGTTCGCCCACAAGGTGAGCGATTGGACGCAGGCTGCCGTGCTCAAGGGATCGGACACTGTTGCCGGCGACTATTTCGGCTATTCAGTGGCCCTCTCGGGGACGACCGCCGTTGTGGGTGCCGACGGGCATGCCAAGAGCACGGGGCGGGCGTATTTGTTCGAGGTCTGATCAGACGACCGTTGCGCACTCAGCTGTGTCGCCGAGAAGCCGAGGCGCTCAGTCCGCCTAGCTGGGTGGCGGTCACCGTACGAGTGCCGAGGGACCCACACCTGTGCGATACGGGACCGGCGTATAAGGGCCTTGGCCATTGCCTCGCTCGCGGGACGAACCGACAAACGAAGCCGTCGCCAGGTTGGGAGCGTGGGACAGTTGTGCACAAGCGACTCAGGGCGTGGTCCCGCTTCTGTCTGTCCATGCCCTGGCGTTCTGGAAAAGGCGCATCCAGTACGAGTACCTCATGTCGGTGCTCTGGGTACCGTAGAGCTGGCGGTTCATGAAGGCGCGCTCGGGGTGCGGCATCAGGATTGTCGCTCGCCCATCTCTCGAGGTGAGAGAAGCAATCGCGTGCGCTGAGCCGTTCGGATTATACGGATAGCGGTCTGCTAGTCGGTGGTAGTTGTCGACGTACTGCAGGGGTGCCAGCCCTGCAGTCACCACCCTTTGGGCGGTCTCCTCGTCGATGAACCGCACTCTGCCCTGGCTGTGCGCCACCGGCACGGCTAGGACCGAGCCAGCCATGCCACGGAACAACAGTGAGGGTGAGTCGTTCACGCGCACCGTGACGAGTCGGGCCTCGAACTGCTCGGAGGTGTTCAAGGCGAATTCAGGCCAATCGTCTGCACCCGGGATGAGCTCCTTCAAGGCCGCCAGCATCTGGCACCCGTTACAGACACCGAGGCTGAATGTGTCCGAGCGTTCGAAGAAGGCCGCAAGCGCACTTCGCACCTCGTCGTGCAACAGGATCGAGCTTGCCCATCCCGCACCCGCGCCGAGGACGTCGCCGTAAGAGAACCCGCCGCAGGCCACGAGCCCTCTGAAGCCCCCGAGATCGAACCGACCAGAGCTCAGGTCTGTCAGATGGACGTCGACGCAGGTGAATCCGGCCGCATCGAAAGCTGCGGCGATCTCGAGGTGTCCGTTGACCCCTTCCTCACGAAAGATGGCGACACGTGGTCCGCGTGACGAGTCGCTCGGGCACAAGAGCTGGAAGTTCACCCTGGTCGTGAGGCCCGGGTCCTTCTCGTCGTATATGGCAAGGTACTCGTCGTCGGCCGACGCCGGGTTGTCCCGGAGACGCTGCACCTTGTAGCTCGTCTCTGCCCACCACCCCTCGAGCTCTGCACGCTTGTTTGCGTATGTGTTTTCATCGGTGACGATGGAGATCATCTGGTCCCTGGTCGGGCGGCCGACAACGGCCGCGTGGGATCCGAAGGGGCTGAGAACGCTCATGGCACGGTCCAGCTCCTCGGCCCGGACCTGGACGACGACGCCGATCTCCTCGTTGAAGAGCTTCTCCAGGTCACTGCCCTCAAGTGCACGCAGATCCAGCTCGATGCCACAACGGGCGGCGAAGGCCATCTCGCAAACCGTCGCGAGAAGCCCCCCGTCGGAACGGTCGTGGTACGCGAGCACCAAGCCCTCCCGCTTCAACTGCTTGATGCATCCGAAGGCCAATTCGAGTGTCTCTGGCTCGATGTCGGGTGCCTCGTCGCCAAGACGTTTGTACACCTGACCGAGCGCGCTTGCTCCGAGACGGTTCCTTCCGAGGCCCAGGTCGACGAGTATGAGAACCGATGCCGTGCTCAGCTCCAGTCGGGGTGTCAAAGTGCGGCGCACATCGGTGACAGGCGAGAAGGCGCTTATCACAACAGAAACTGGCGATATCACGCACTTCTCGACTCCGCCGGCGTCCCACACCGTCCGCATGCTGAGCGAGTCCTTACCCACCGGTATCGCAAGGCCCAGGGCGGGGCAGAACTGCTCGCCGACGGCCCTGACCGCCTCGTAGAGCCGCGCGTCCTCGTCGCCGAAGCCGCTAGCCGCCATCCAGTTGGCCGACAGCTTCACGTCTGAGAGCGCCTGCACATCGGCCGCGAGGATGTTGGTGATCGCCTCGGCGACCGCCAGGCGCGCCGAGGCTCCCGCATCGATCAGCGCGACCGGGGCCCGCTCCCCGAGGCTCATCGCAAGGCCGGTGTCCACATCGAAGCTCTGTGCTGCGACTGCCACATCGCTCACCGGCACCTGCCACGGACCCACCATCTGTTCCTGGGTTATGAGGCCCCCAACATTGCGGTCCCCAATGGTGACCAGGAACTTCTTACTCGCCACGACCGGGAGCCGCAGCACTCGCTCGACCGCCACGCCGAGCTCGACGTCTTCGGTCTCGAACTTCGTAAGGTGCTTTCTCGGGCTCGAACACTCGAGCAGTTTTCTCACCGGCCTGTCGAACAGCACCGACATCGGCAGGTCGACGGGCACGCTGCCGTACAGGCGGTCACTCACCACGAGTCGCTCGTCGAGAGTGGCTCGCCCGACTACTGCGAGCGGGCATCTTTCGCGGGCGCAGAGCTCGTTCAACAGCTTCAGGCCTTCTTCGTTCGTGCCGAGCACGAAGCGCTCTTGGGATTCGTTGCACCACAGCTCCATAGGGGAAAGGCCCCACTCGGCGCTCGGGATATCGCGCAGCTCGAAGCTGGCGCCGAGCGCCGAGTCGTGCACGAGTTCGGGCAAGGCGTTCGCGAGGCCCCCGGCACCGACGTCGTGGATGGAGACGATCGGGTTGTCGCTCCCGAGCGACCAGCACGCGTCTATGACCTCCTGACAGCGGCGCTGCATCTCGGCATTGGCCCGCTGCACGGATGCGAAATCGATCTCGGAGGTGGCGGCGCCCGAGTGCATGCTCGAGGCAGCGCCTCCGCCGAGCCCGATCTTCATCGCTGGTCCGCCGAGGACGCAGATGATTGCGCCGCCGCTGAGACGGTCCTTTCGGACATGCTCGGGCCTGATGTCGCCTGAGCCGCCCGCCAGCATGATCGGCTTGTGGTAGCCGCGAATGACCCCTCCAGCCGCCATCTCCAGGGTCCGGAAGTAGCCAGCCACACTCGGGCGGCCGAACTCGTTCGCGAAGCCGGCGGAGCCTATCGGAGCCTCGAGCATGATCTCGAGAGCAGAGGAGAGCCTCTCCGGCCAGCCGTAGTGTTCCTCCCAGGGCAGTTGCGAGCCTGGGATGTTCAGATGCGACACGCTGAAGCCAGACAAGCCCATCTTGGGCTTGGCGCCACGGCCGGTGGCGGCCTCGTCGCGGATCTCCCCGCCCACCCCGGTGGCTGCTCCGGGGAACGGGGCCACTGCGGTCGGATGGTTGTGGGTCTCGACCTTGATCGCGTGATGGATCGCCTCGTTGTGGTACTCGTAGGTGTGGGTGCGCGGATCTGGGAAGAAGCGCCCCCCCACGCCACCGCTTATGACCGCTGCGTTGTCCGAGTAGGCAGAGAGCACGCCTGTCGGGGCCGAGCTGTGGGTGTTCTTGATCATCTCGAACAGCGTCCTGTCCTGAGCCACACCGTCTATGGTCCAGCTGGCGTTGAACGTCTTGTGGCGGCAGTGCTCCGAGTTCACCTGCGCGAACATCACGAGCTCGACGTCTGTCGGATTGCGCCCGAGGGTCCTGTAGACCTCGCAGAGGTAGTCGATCTCGTCTTCGGCCAGCGCCAGGCCCTCGCGCTCGTTCGCCTCGACAAGAGCCTCGCGTCCCGATCCGAGGAGGTCTATATGTACGAGCGGCCGGGCGACTTCGCGGACGAACAACGCCTCGGCTTTGTCGAGGCCGTCGAGCACAACTTCGGTCATACGGTCGTGCAGATACCCGGCGAGATACGGCTTCGGCGCCCGTTCAGACGACTCTACGTAGTAGGCAACACCTCTCTCGATCCGTTCCAGGTTCACTCCGCAGTTCCTGGCTATGTCGGTCGCCTTCGACGACCACGGCGAGATCGTCCCCGGACGCGGCACCACCAGCTGCAAGAAGCCCACTGGGCTTGTTACTGTTTCAGGCCCTATTCCGAGCAGCTGGCTCAGGGTACGTACCTCGCCGGGCGAGAGCCCGTCTCCGCGGGGGACGAAGTAGAGCTCCTCAGCCGAGACCTTGAGGACGGCGGGATGGTCCGCCTGTATCCGCGAGAGCAGCCTCGCGAGTCGGAAGGCGGAAAGTGGGGCCCTCCCTCTCAACACCAGCATCAGCGGATCCCTAAGGTGCTCGAGTCGAACACGATCCCGAGCGGCTCTATGACGACACGTCGCGGACCGGCTTCGACGCGCCCCGCCACCCAGGATTGAAACCCGCAGCTGTTCGCGAGCTCAGCCACCCTCTCGGCTTCACCCGGGGGCACATAGACGGCGTACCCGGCGCCCATGTTGAAGTTGCCGTACATGTCTCTCGGTGCATTGCGGGCTTCGGCCGAAATGAAGTTGAAGACCTCCGGAGGGCGGGGAACCTGCGTGATGACATAACTGAGGTCCTCGTCGGCGCGCATCAGTTTGCGCCAGCCGTGGCCCGTCAGATGTGAGAGGTAGTGAACCTCGACCTCTGAGCCCAACAAGCAGGCCACGAGCCCTGCGTATATGTGAGACGGCCTCAGCACGGTCGCGCCGAGTTTGGTGCCGTCTGAGAGCACGGTCTCATAGCCCGCCTCGAGGCGGGCCGCGAGCTCGCGCACCAGGCTGATCCCGTTGGCGTGCACTCCGTTGGAGGCGATGAGCACGATCGCATCTCCGGGCCTCAAGGCGCTGCCCCGGATCAGATGTTTCCTTTCCCTTATGACTCCGAATGCGCAACCGGCGAACTCGAGAGCCCCGGGCACGATGACGCCGGGCAGTGACTGGGTTTCGCCCCCGCCCCAGGCGACCCCGGAAAGATCGCAGGCGCGACGCCACCCCTTTATGAAGCCCTCGACCAGGCCCATGTCGCCCAGCCACTCGTAGGAGCTCGACGACCAATACGCGTTGAGGACCACGGGCCGGGCACCGACGCTCACAAGGTCGTTGATGACCGCCGCGACGGTGTCCTGGGCGATGGCGGGGAAATGGGACTCGCCCGTGAGCTCGTAGACCTCGCGGGCGACGAGGCTCTTCGTGCCGAGACCCTCTTGCACGAGGGCTCCATAGATCTCGCCCATGTCGAACACATAAGCGGACTCGCCGCGCGTGCCCCCGACCTCCGCGTAGCCATATGGCAGGTTGGCGCTCGTCGCTTGGCCCTGTCTTTGGGCCAGCACCTTGGCGGGATCGCCTGTCGCGTAGTCGACGTGAGCTTCGTACGAAAGGCCCTCTTTCAACTGCTGTGCTCCTTTCCGTCTTCTGTCTGCGGCTAGGAAGACCCGGGCGCTCGTCGGCGGCTCTGCGGTTCTGTCCCACCTCGCTTCGGCGCGCCCCCTGGTAGCCGACGAAGGCCGATGTCGGTTCGGAACCGCATGCCCGGGAAGCTGATGAGGTCGATCGCCCGGTACGCCTTACGCCGGGCATCGTCGATATCACGTCCCACCGCTGTGACATAGAGAACGCGGCCACCGGAGGTCTTGAGGACGCCTTCCTCGCGGACCGTCCCCCCATGGAATACCACTACGTCGGGCTCGCTGGCCGCCTCGGTGATCCCAGAAATCGGAAGGCCTCTGTCGTACGTGCCGGGATAGCCGTCCGAGACGAGAGCGACAGCGATGGCCGCACCGGCTTTCCAAGCGACCTGGTCCGGGCTCAGATGGCCCCTGGCGCACGCGTCCAGCGTCTCGTACAAGTCGCCGTCGAAGAGTCGCATGTACGTTTGTGCCTCCGGATCGCCGAATCGGGCGTTGAACTCGACGACCTTGACAGAGTTCCCGTCGATCATGAGCCCGGGGTACAGGCAGCCGACGAAGTCAGCCCCTTCACGGCGCAGCTCTTCGAGGGTCGGCTTGACGATGTTCGCCTCGATCGTCTCGAGATGTGCCCGGGTCAGCCAGGGCAGCGGTGCCACAACGCCCATTCCTCCGGTGTTCGGTCCTGTGTCACCGTCATAGACCTGTTTGTGGTCCTGCGAAGCCGGGAAGAGCACAGCCGAGCGGCCGTCGCAAATGGCGTGTGCGGAGACCTCCTGGCCGGACAGGAACTCCTCTACGACCACGGTCTTGCCCGCATCGCCGAATCTCCGTTTGACCATGATTCCCTGAAGCGCCTCGCGGGCCTGGTCAGGCGTAGTCGCGATCACGACGCCTTTGCCCTCGGCCAGCCCGCTCGCTTTCACAACTGTCGGGTAGGTGAGCTGCGCGAGCCCGGAAACTGCCTCCTCGTAGTCGTCGAAAATGCGAAAGGGCGCTGTCGGGACGCCGGTCGTGGTCATCAGTTGCTTGGCAAAGGCCTTGGACGACTCGATCTGAACAGCAGCCCGGCTCGGTCCGAACACAGCCATGCCGGCTCTCAAGAACTCGTCGACGACACCGGCCTCACTCGCGGCCTCCTGGCCGATGACGGTCAGGTCGATCCTGTGGCGCTGGGCGAATTCCAGCAGGTTCGTGCCATCGGTGAATCCGATGGGGACATTCTCGGCAATCTCTGCCGTTCCGGCGTTGCCGGGCGCCACGAAGAGGCGCTCCAGTTTCGACGACTGCGCCAGTTTCCAGGCCAGGGCATGCTCTCGTCCCCCACCGCCTATGACAAGTACTCGAGCCACCTGCGAAATCTCCCCTCATTGCCACCCAGAGCATGCCTGCTTCCGATGCTGTCGGCTCTCAGACCGCTCCGAGCTGGTGACGCGCCGATCGCGCCGCCAAGTAGTGGCGGCGCCCGGTCGCGAAGGCGTCTACGACAGCGGGGACGTGCTCTCTTTGCAAGAGCTTGATCCGCTCGAAAAGCGTTTCGGGCGTGTCGCAAGAGAGCACTGGAGTCCTGTGCTCGAAGACGACAGGCCCGCTGTCATAGTTGACAGCGACGACGTGGACGACGTGGCCGGCCCGGCCAAGGCCCTGCATCAGGACGTGGCGCTGGACGGCGATCCCGAATAGACCCGCCGTCTCGGGCAACGGGCCGGGGTGGATGTTCAGCATCTGCGCTTCGTAGGGGTTCGTGTACTCGTCTCGCCAGCCGAAAAGGTTGACGAGGCTGGGCGCGACCCGTCTGAGATAGCCCATCAGGACGACCACTTGGAACTCGCCACCCGAAAGCAGCGACTCGATGGCTGCAACTTCGGCAAGGCTCTGGTCGCCAGGACCCAGGCTCTCTCCTCGCACCGGAGGATGGCTTCTCCGTCCGATACATGCCGTAGCTATGTGCGAGCCGTAGCGGTCGTTGACCCGCTTCACGCGTGCGAGGATGCCGGCGTTCTCGTTGCTCGAGATCACGAGCCCCACCTCGCAACCGATCTGCCCCTCGAGACCTGATCGGATCAGCGCCTCGGCAGTGGTGCCCTCTCCCGAGGCCAGCACCGCAACCGGCATCGTCTCCACGTCTCAGACCCTAAACGCTCATGCTTCGAGTAGGCCCGATGCGGTCGACATCCCGGCCCTGCCCGCCAGCGGTCGTGGGTCGGCGGGTTCCACTCACATCCTCACTCCGCCGGCCGATGCTGATCGGGTATACGCCGTCGAAGCAGGACAGCGAGAGCTCTCCGCGGGACAAACCGGTCGCACGCACCATGCCTTCGATCGATAAGAAGTTCAAGCTGTCGGCGTCGAGATAGGCGCGCATCTCCTCGGGGCTCATGTGGGCGGCGATCAGATCCTCTTGATTGGGGGTGTCGATGCCGTAGAAGTCCGGGTAGAGAACCGGAGGCGAGCTGATCATGAGGTGGACCTCGGTCGCTCCGGCGTCGCGAACTATCGCGACGACCTGGCGCATCGTCGTGCCGCGGACCACCGAATCGTCGACAAGAACGACCCTCTTGCCGAGGATGGTCTCGAAGATTGGATTCAGCTTCATCTTGACGTCTCGCTTGCGCAGGCCGTCGGTTGGCTGGATGAAGGTCCGGTGTATGTAGCGGTTCTTGATGATCCCGATGTCGAAAGGAACGCCGGCCCCGCGTGAGTAGCCGAGCGCGGCGGGGATGGACGAGTCCGGGACCGGGATGACGACGTCCGCTCGGACCTCGAACTCTCTGGCCATCTCGTGACCGAAGTTCTCCCGGACGCTGTTCACCCGCTGACGCATCATGACGCTGTCTGGGCGGGCGAAGTACACGAACTCGAAGACGTCGAACTTCTGGCGCCCCTCCACGACCTGGTGTGAGTTCAGGCCGTTGTCATCGATGACGACCAGCTCTCCGGGCTTCACGTCGCGGAAGAACCTCGCCCCGATCGTGTCAAAGGCACATGTCTCAGAGGCGACGACGTACCCGTCTTCGAGAGTTCCGATCGAAAGAGGCCTTATGCCGCACTCGTCCCGGAACGCGACCAGCTTCCTCGAGTCCATCGAGACCGCGGAAAAGGCACCTGTGAACAGCGGATAAGCCTCGATGATGGCGCGATCAAGCTCACAACCCCCGTCGACGAAGGCGGCGATGGCCGCCTCCATCATCCGCGTGTCGTTGTGGGCCTCTGTCGGGACGCCTCGATCTGCCAGGAAGTACTCGAGGGCCGAGCAGTCGGGCAGGTTGCCGTTGTGGGCAAGTGCGAACCGGCCCTTGTCGTGCAAGAAGGGCTGGTTGTAGTGGTCGCCGGTACCTCCGGAGGTCGAGTACCGATTGTGGCCGATGGCTATGTGGCCAACCAGAGCCCGTATGTCCTGGTCGTGATAAACGCTCGAGGCGAGACCTGAACCGGCATGCCGGTACATGGTGCGCCCGTCGCTGGTGACGATGCCCGACCCTTCCTGGCCTCGGTGCTGCAGCGCCCAAAGGCCGTAGAAGGTGACGCGGGCGGCCTCCGCGCCGGGAGCGAAGACGCCAAAGACCGCACACTTCTCCCGCAGCCGGTCGCCGCGTTCTGCTTGCGTCATGTGCTGGCCGTTCTCCTATGTCCGAACCTCTGACCTACGGTCCCTCCGATGAGGGGCACGCCGTGCCAACAAGTCGCGATCGAGAGGTTTCGACGGCTAACGGGATCTCGAGGCACTCAGTGTCGCCTGCCATCCTTCCGCCTGCAGTCGGCGGTCGGTCTCCACACCGCTCGCGATCTGGCGCTGGACGTACTCGTCGTATCGGTCGGAAAGGCTCGAATCGCCTAATGCGAGAATTCGGATCGCCAACAGGGCAGCGTTGACGGCACCGTTCTCCGGCATCGTTGCGAGCGGCACTCCGGGCGGCATCTTTATGTTCGACCAGAGGGCCTCGTGCCCGTGGTTGTCTCGCCGTATGGGCACTGATATCACTGGCAAGGTCGTATGCGCAGCCGTCACTCCTGCCAGGTGAGCCGAGCCGCCAGCTCCGGCGATGACGGCCGACAGGCCGCGTTGTCGTGCGGACCTGGCGTAGTCGCTCAGCAGGTCCGGAGTTCTGTGCGCCGAAAGAACGCGCACCTCGTAGCCGACACCAAAGCTGTCCAGTGTTTCCATCGCGCCCGCCATGACGTCCAGATCAGAGCCGGAGCCCATAACGACGCCGATGATTGGCGCTCTTGAACTCGCCAATTCCACTCCTCGATGCTCAAAAGGCGTACTAGACCCCTGCGGCGCTGCAGGAGACTGCTGGCACTGCAGCGACCACTGTTCGCATCGAACCGAGTGCGAACCTGTTGTCGCGCTCCGACGGGACGAGTCCACGACGGATGTGAGCGACGATACCAGCGTGCACGGCAAAGGTCGGGATGAGTCGGCACCGGGCAGCGCCAGGCCCTGATCCGGGCGACCGAAGCTGACTCGCGGATGTACAAGTCCCGGTGGAGCTAAAGCGCGGCGTCCCTAAGCGGTCGCCACCGCGGTGATCCCCGCTGCAGGGATCAGCAGGATACCCACTTCGAATCAGTCTCGTGGCGGCTCGTCGCCGTAGACACAACCTCGACAGAACAGGAGGTCAAGTCGTATCTGTACCTCCTGGGAGGTGGTGCGGCAGAAATCAGACGCCTTCCTACAATGATCGGCATGTTGCCCTCCACCCTCACCACGACCAATTTCACGCTGCCGAGACAGACAGGATTCTTCAGAGGAAGCGTGCGCGACGTCTACACCATCGATGACGAGTACCTGGTGATGGTCGTAACCGACAGGATCTCCGCTTTCGATGTCGTGCTGCCGGTGGCGATTCCTCACAAGGGACAGGTGCTTTGCCGGATTGCGTCGTACTTCCTGCGCCAGACCGAAGACATAGTGCCTAATTGGTTCATCGCTTCACCGGACCCGAATGTAGTAATAGGCCATTTGTGCGAGCCTTACAAGATTGAGATGGTCATCCGCGGTTACCTCGTGGGACACGCATGGCGGGAATATGAAGCCGGCAAGCGAACACTTTGTGGCGTCACGATGCCGGACGGGCTGAAAGAGAACGACAGGTTCCCGGATCCGCTGATTACTCCTGCCACGCACGCTGAGCATGGTCACGACGAGGACATTTCTGCCGAACAGATCGTGGCTAGGGGAATAGTCCCTGCGGACGATTACGCCGAAATGGCTGAGTTGACTCGCCTTCTTTATGAGCGAGGCAGCCAGATGGCCGAACGAAACGGCCTGATTCTTGTGGACACGAAGTACGAGTTCGGCCGCAGGAACGGCAGTCTGTGTCTCATTGACGAGGTTCACACCCCTGACTCATCTCGTTACTTCTACTCCGAAGGCTTTGCCGAGCGTCAAGAACGTGGTGAGCGGCAGCGGCAGCTGTCCAAGGAGTTCGTGCGGGAGTGGTTGATTGCCGAAGGCTTCCAGGGCCGCGACGGTCAGACAGTTCCTGCCTTCCCCGACGACTTCGTCCTGGACGTCTCGGAACGCTACGTCGAGCTGTTCCAGCAGCTGACCGGTCAGGCGTTCCCGAGGCCCGACGACAGCGAGGATCCCCTCGGCCGCATCGAGGCCAACATCGTAGAGGCGCTGAGCACTTTGCAAGGCGCACAATCTGACCGCGGGCGTTGACTCGAGGCCGCGTACATTGACAGTCCTCGGGTGCCGAAGTACTCGGCGGACCCGGGCATGACCAGGTAAGTCCGGGTCCCTTTGTTGGGGCTCTTCCGCCTGGTGGCGGTGGACCGCTTGTTCAGGTTCACGGCATCTCCTTCATTCGCACTTCATGCCGGTATGAAGAGATGCTCTTCCGCTCAAGGTCATGGGTATCCCTAGAGCCTCCTTCGGTTCAACGACGAAGTCAGTTCAGTGTCTCCTGGCTCGAGCGCCACAGCGCAACGCCGTTCCGGCAAACTGACTTGGAACTCAGGCGCGACGACGGACAAGCCGAACAGTCGCGAACGCCAGAAGCACGGCCATGCCTATCAGGATCGCCGCAGCGGTGACCTGAAAGAGCCAGAAGCGGCTCGCCGGTTGGTAGCTCACCCAGTAGATGTAGTGGTGGACCGACAGCCAACGTGACGGACCCACCTTGCCGTTGGCTGGCCCGCCGTACATGCGGCCTATGACGTTGTTCGCGGCCGCGGCGTCAAGGCGCTTCCCGCCCGGTCCGGTGAACCAAGCGCGCACAAGCCAACTGCCCACGGGCCCGTTGAACTGGGACCCTGGCACGTTGAGCTGCCCGACGTTCAGCCCCATCGGCATGAGACGGGTCGTGGCGAGGGCTCCGATGGCCTCCAGACGGGCGACCAGCGAAACGAACGACGCGACGAGGAGCCCAGCAACGACTGCAGCGGTCGAAGCCATGGCGGCCACTGTCCGGCCGATCAACGCCCCGAGAAAGGTGCCGAGGGCGATGCCGAACAGTGTCCAGGCGGCGAGCATCGGGCCTGTGGTGTCGAAGAGACCGGACTGCCACTGGCTCTCGTTCCCGATGACCTCGAAGGGATGTGCGAACCAGTTGAGAAGAAGGCCGAATACGCAGGTCGCCACGGTGACGAAGAGGGCGAGGAGCACCAAAGTAGTGACGACGGCGCGGGAACGGCCGACGCCCTGGGTCCAGGTGAAGCGGAAGGTCCCGGACTCGAGCTCACGCGACAACAGCGGCGCCCCGACAAAGACTCCGATCACGACCGGAACCGCATGCAGGGCGATGACCATGGCGGAGAAAAGGTCGGTGTTGTCCGCGAACCAGTTCTCGAAGGTCCCGCACGGTACGTGAAAGCGGTTCTGGACACACCCGTTGGCGACGAAGCTGGCGTACGTCGCGTGCGTGCTGCCCTGCCCGACAACGATCGCGACGGCGCACGCGACGAAGACCACGAGCAGGCCGATCAGTGTCGAGCGGCGCTGCAGCCAGGTCACACGTGCCATCGGCTTCCACGGGACCGGATGCTCGTGCCGGCGTGGGCTCACGGGTGCAACGGCCAGGGTCGTCATCGCGCCACCTCGCTATCTTCGAGCTCCTCGGGCGCGAGCGGACCGGGCAGCATCGACGCCGACGGATCGCGCAGGTAGGCGAGGACGAGCTCTTCGAGTGAGACGTCGTCCGACTCCCAGCCGCTCGGAAGCCGCGCCTCGTCCGTCGTGCGAACGAGGATCTCGGCACGCCGGGTCGTCTTCCGCGTCTGCACGACCGTGAACTGCCCGCCCACGAGATCGGACTCCTCGGCCGGCCCGCTTAGCACGGCGTGAGAGGTGAGGAGATCGTCTATGTCTCCCACCATCTGCACGCGACCGTTGGCGAGCACGATCAGGTAGTCGGCGAACCGCTCGAGCTCGGAGACGACGTGGGAGGAGAAGATCACCGAGAAGCC
>JBEKGS010000013.1:0-61425 GCA_050012675.1 Acidimicrobiales bacterium | reverse complement strand
TGGCCCTATGGGCCGGGCACAGGTGGCAGTCAGCCCGGATACGGACAACCTCTCGTTCCCGCAGGGACGAACACCCAGGGTCTCGAGGCGGTGGCCGCGGCGGAGTCGTACCTGGGCGTGCCCTACGTGTGGGGAGGTGCGAGCCGCCAGGGCGTCGACTGTTCAGGCCTGACGATGATCGCCTGGGCAGCAGCCGGAGTCGACCTGTTGCATGGCGCGACGGTCCAGGACCAGGAGTCCGTGCGAGTCAGCCTGGCCGACATCGAACCGGGCGATCTCCTCTTCTACCACTTCCCCGACGACGGAGCCTTGCCGATCACCCACGTCGCCATGTACGTCGGTTCCGGACCTTACGGGACACAGACGATCATCCAGGCGGCCGAGGTCGGCACGAACGTGGCCTACTACCCGATGTATTGGCCAGGTTTCGTCTCGGCCGGCGAGCCCTGAGGCAGGGGGCCGTCCCCACCGTGGCGAGGGCCCGCGCCCATCGAGCCGGGCGGGCGGGCTACCAGCTGGCCGATCCGGCCAGCCACTGCCGGGAGTACCGGTCCCGGCGTTCGACCCATTCCTCCGCCGTCAGGGCATAGCGGACGTGGTCCTCCCAACGCCCGTCGATCTCGAGGTACCTGAGGGCGATGCCCTCCCCGCGGAGCCATAGCTTCTGGGCGACCCGGCGGCTCGGCCGATTACGAGGGATGATCGAGATCTGGAGCCGGTGGAGCCCGATCTCCTCGAAGGCGAAGCGGAACAGCAGCACACAGGATTCCGGCACGTAGCCCCGCCCTGCCTGTGCCTGGTCGACCCAGTAGCCCACGTAGGCGTTCTGAAAAGCCCCGCGGGTGACCGAGGAGATGTTCACCTCGCCGACGAAACGTCCCATGGCGAAGATCCCGAAGCCGTACCCGGTGCCTAGTTGCCTCTCGCGCTCACGCATGGAGCAGCGTGTCGTGAAGGTCGTCCGGTCCTCGGACGGGTAAGGCGCTCCGGCCGGCCGTGGCTCCCAAGGGAGCAGCCAGTCCCGGCAGCGCGTGCGCACCTCGCTCCAGGCCTCGTAGTCGTCCTCACGTAGCGGGCGCAGGCGCACGCGCCGGCCCACCAACTCCGTCGATATGCGGGAAACTGCCAGCTCGGCCATGTCAGCTCCGCCTTCCATCACGGCTGCCCACCGCTCTATCGTCGCAGATCCGGCACCCTCGCGTGTACAACCCAGGCCTGCGAACGCAGGGCCGGTCGGTCGGGTGCAGCGCGGCGCGGTTGGCCCGGTCCGGTCCCGGGTGATCAGCGTGCCCCAACAGCGCTAGGGTCACGAGCGTTCTCTTCTCGTGGAGCGTGGCCCGATGAGGCGCTGGTTTCAGGCACTCGACAAGGGTTGGATAGCGAGTCTTTGCGGCCTGCTCCTCCCCGTTGCCGTATCGGCCGTTCTCGTGCCGTTCCGGACCAATTTCGCCCTGCCCGCCTCGGCGCTCGTGCTCGTCCTCGTCGTCGTCGCGGTGGGCGCGTTCGGCAACCGTTTCGCGGGTGTGCTCGCCGCACTGTCCTCAGCCGCCTGGTTCGACTTCTTCCTCACCAAGCCCTACGAGACCTTCAACATCACCTACCGGCCCGACCTCCAGACCGAGATCAGCCTCCTGGTCGTGGGCCTCGCCGTCACCGAGATAGCCGCCCGGAGCCGCGGCCACCGCCAGGCCGCCTCCGAGGAAGCGCACAACGTGGCACTTATCCACGACTTCACCGAGCTCGTGGCCTCAGGCGAGCCGGCGCAGTTCGTCATAGCGCGGGCGGCCGCAGAACTGACGACGCTGCTCGGATTGCGGGACTGCCGGTTCGACACGGAGATGTCGGACCGGCACCCGACACGCATCGAGCACTCCGGCGTGGTGGCCCTCGGCGGCCTGCGTTGGGGCGCTCACCTGAGCGGCTTGCCCGGGCGGGAGGTCGAGCTCATCGTCCAGTTCCGCGGTGAGAGGTTCGGGCGCTTCGTCATGACCCCGACGCCGGGTGCGCCGGTGTCGTCGGACCGCCTGCTCGTCGCCGCCTTCATCGCCGATCAGGTCGGCGCCGCGCTCTCCGACCGGGAGAAGAGCAACTAGACCTGAGCCGAGCGCTTGCCGGCGCGGGCCGTCCGGCATGCGGGCACATCTGGTTCAGTCGGCGAGCAGCTCCGCGACGATGCCGTCCAGCAGGTCCGACTCCGACGCCGTCAGTGCTTCGAAGCCGAGGGCGGCGGTCGCCTCGGCGAGCACCGTGGCGCCACCGATGATGACATCTGCCCGTTCGGCCTCGAGCGCCGGCCATTCGAGGCGGCGCGCGACCGGCACGGCTGAAAGCTCGCTGATCAGCCGCTCCATCGTGGCCAGGCTCAAACGGGCGTGATGCACCTGGCTGCGGTCATAGACGACGATCCCGCGCTCGAGGCGGACGAGCGCGGCCACGGTGCCCGCGACGCCGATCAGCTGGGCAGCACCGCGCAGAGCCGGGTGAACCTCCAGGGCTGTGTCCACGAGTTGGCGCACCTGGTTGCGCAGGGCGACCAGCTCGCTGGCAAGAGGCGGATCGTGGGCGAGGAACCGTTCCGAGCAGCGCACGCAGCCGAGCTCGAGCGACACGGCGATCGGCGGTTCGGTCCCTCCGCCTACGAGCTCTGTCGACCCGCCGCCGACGTCGAGCACGAGGAATGGGCCCTCGGCGGGATCGAGGTCGGCCGTGGCACCCAGGTAGGTGAGCCGACCTTCTTCCTCGCCGTCGAGCACCTCCGGCGCCACGCCGAGGACCTCGGTCACCTGCCGCGTGAACTCGCCCGTGTTCCCCGCGTCGCGGGCGGCCGCCGTCGCGGTCGCCCGCGCCCGTATCACGCCATGGTGGTTCATCACGCGGCGGAACTCCCGAAGCACGTCGATGGTCCGCTCGATCGCCCGCTCCTCGAGGCGGCCATCACGGTCCACACCCTCACCGAGGCGGGTGATCCGCATCAGTCGTTCGAGCGGGCGCCCGAACGCGTCGGCCACGAGAAGCCGCGTGGAATTGGTTCCGCAGTCGATGGCGGCTACTGGTCCACTCGAAGCTGTCGTCTCCATCGCCGGGCTCTCTGTTGTCGTCACCCGGTACTGAGAACGGTCGATGCCGAGCTTCTCGCAGGTCCACCGGCCGACCGGGTCGGGGCCACCCGCGAGGAACCAGGCGAGATGGGCGTGAAGGCACTTCACGCCCCGGCGCGTCCCGCCGACGCCGCCTGTAGGTCTCGGGCCTCGGTGCCCCGGTGGCACCGAGGCGTCCCGAATTGCCTCGTAGCGGCTGTGAGCCGCCTGAAGCTCGGCGGGGTCGACCGCAGCTTCGGCGGCCCGCACCCCCCCGGTCGACTCCAGCCGGCTCACCTGGTCGCGCTCGGCCCGCCCGACGAGCCAGTACAGCGTGGGCATGGGCGTGCCGTCGGTGAGGAACGGGGAGTTGGAGATGACCACCGGCCCGCCGGCGGCGTCGCGGACGACTATCTCGAAGTTCCCTTGGGGCGAGCGGCCGAGCAGCCCAGCGACGGCCTCCCAGTCGCCCGTGCTCACTCCCGGCGGCGGCGCAGGGAGTAGACGACGATCCGCAAGATGAGGAAGACCCCAGCCACGGTCAGGTACGGCGCCAGGCGGCGCACCAGCGAGTCCCTCTTGGCGATCGGGTGGTCGCTCGACCAGTCGTCGTCCGCAAAACTCCCGCCACCTTGCGTCGAGGCCGAAGCCTCAGAGGCCGCCCCGTCAAAAGTGGCTTCCTCCTCAACCTCGACGAGGTCAGAAACGAGTTCTGCGTCTATCTCGGCCCTGTAAGAGGCGACGTCAGCTTCGATCTCGGCCTCTTCCTGCGACTCGCGTGCACCCGGCGGCGTCGCCGAAAGGTTGCGGGCGAACTCGGCCACGAGCTTGTTGAAAGCCTCGCCGAGGGTGTCGTCGTCGAACTGGGCGAGCTTGCCCGTGAAAGAAAGATCCGTGGCGACCCGGACTGTGGTGCCGCTCGCCGAAGGGAGAAGAGTCGCCGTGAGCACCGCCGTGGCGCTCCCCTGCCCACGGATCTCACGACCTTCCGCCTTCAGCACGAGCTTGTAGGCGTGTTCGTCGAGCGACTCGAAATGGGCATCGCCGCGGTACGAGACCGTGGTCGCGCCGACATGAACCCTCATGACGCCCCGTAGCTCGTCGCCCTCCACCTCCCGAAGCTCGGCGCCCGGCACCAGGGCCAGGACCTTTTCGGCATCGGTGAGCACTTCCCAAGTCCCGGCAACCGGGAGCGGGACCTCGAATTCGTCGTTCAGTTCCATCGCCGCAGGTCCTCCTGAGTATCGATGTCAACCGCCGCGCCTTCGCACGCTAGTTCGGTGACGAGCTCCGGTCGACGGTTGGCGAGCGAGCGGGCGCCTTCGTCCCCGCTTGTGGGAAGCAACGACCAGATCTCGGCGTCGAGCCGCACGGGGTGCCCGCGGCGGCCGTAGTAGGTGGCGAAGACGATCGGGCCCCCTCGTGCCGCCGCGACACCGCGCCAGGCGTCGGCCGTGAGCCCCGGAAGGTCGCCGAGGCCGATCACCGCCGAGAGGTGGCCCTGCCGGGCGCACCAGTCGAGGGCGACCCTCAGCGATGTGGCCTGGCCGAGCTCCCAGTCGTCGTTGCGCAGCAGCGTCGCCTCCTCGGGCACGACCCTGCTCAGGTCCGAGGCGCCCGAGACCACGACGAGCTCGTCGAGCTGGGCCTCGAGGGCCGGGCCGACCGCCCACTCGATGAGGGGCCTGCCCCGTGCCTTGGCGAGCAGCTTTGCGCCCGGGCTGGCACCGGGGTCTCCCCGGTTGAAGCGGGTCCCCGCCCCTGCAGCGAGGATCACCGCAGCGACTGACATCCCCGGCAGCGTAACGCCCGGCTGCCGCGCCGGGGCGGCTCCACGCCGGGCCGGGACCTCAACCCTGGTGGATGGCGCCCGCGGCGTTGCGCAGCGGGGTGACAACGCCATCGGCGCGGCCCGTGCGCACGGCGATGATCTCGGCACAGATGGCGACGGCGGTCTCTTCAGGTGTACGGGCACCTATGTCCAGGCCGATCGGGCTCATGAGCCGCTCTTTCAGCTCCGACTCGTCGGCACCGGCCTCGACGAGGCGCTGCCACCTCTGCTCGTGGGTGCGCCTCGAGCCCATGGCCCCGAGATAGCCGGCGCGGGTCCGCAGGGCCCCGAGGATGGCGGGCACATCGAACTTCGTGTCGTGGGTCAGGACGCAGACGGCATCGCGCGGGCCGAGCCCGGGGCCGACCCGGTCCAGGTACCGGTCCGGCCACTCGACGACGACCTCGTCGGCGAGCGGGAAGCGAGCCCTGGTGGCGAAGACCGGGCGCGGGTCGCAGACGCTGACCGCGAAGCCGAGCACCTTGCCCACCTCGACAAGGGCCCGCGTGAAGTCGACGGCGCCGAACACTATGAGGCGCGCGGCAGGGGCAAAGACCTCAATGAAGACGGCGACCTCCGAGCGCCGGGCCTCTCCGTGGGGTCCGTAGTGCCGCGTCACCACGAGGCCCCGGTCCAGGGCGGCCAAGGCGTCGCGGGCGGCGATCCGGTCCAGCTCCGGGTCGCCGAGAGTGCCGAGGCGCCGGCCGTCGGGCCGCACCAGGAGCTTGGCGGCGAGCTCCGTTCGGTCGCGCGCATCGCCCTCGACAAAGGTCACCGTCGCGAGGGCGACCGGCTCGTCGCCGAGCAGCGCGGAACGGAGCTCGCGATAAAGCTCGCCGCTCACCTGCTGGACCCTTCGTTCACCAGTCGAGCGGTTCCACGAGGACGTGCACGGTGCCGCCACAGGTGAGCCCTACGGCGAAAGCCTCGTCGTCGGAGTAGCCGAAGGTGCACACCTTCGCCTTTCCGGTCTCGAGCACTGAAAGAGCTTCGGCCACCACGGCGCCCTCCACGCATCCTCCAGAGACCGAGCCGGCCACCTCGCTGTCCTCGCTGACGGCCATCGTGGCGCCGGGATCGCGTGGACCGGAGCCTTCCACGCCGATCACCCGGGCGATGGCCACTCGGCGCCCCGCGGCTTGCCACCGGTCGATGTCCGCAAGCACTTCTTTCACCGAACCGTCACCTCCACGACGTGGCGCCCGAGGCTACCGCCGCCCCGTCCTGTCACACCGCGGGCGGGCTCTTGTCAAAAGAGCGAGTGCCAGAACTCCAAGCTGTCGAGCACGCGGTGCCAAAAGCCCGGTTCGTGGACCGCTGGTTGTGGGGTCCGCGCCCCCGGGCCCAAGATGGCGTCGCTCGGCAGCAGGTCGGAGGACGGGATCGGGTTGTCCGAGAGCGGGTCGGATGCCGAAGAGGAGGACCCGGCCGGTCCGGGCAGCACCACCACGGAGCGCTCGCCGGGGCTGATCAGGCCGTACTCCTCGTGGGCGATGCGCCCGAGCGTGGCCGGGTCGTGAAGGGCGCGTACCTGCGACGCGAGCACCCGGTTCTCCGCCTGCAGCGCGAGCAGCTGGGCCGTGTCGGCCCGCACAGCCGAGCGTCCCTCAACAAGGGCGCCGAGCGGGAAGTTGCTCACGAGGATCACCAGCGCGATCAACAGCGCCACGAAGAAGAACAGCCGGGCTCGCTTGATCATGACGCGACGCTCGCGTGCGAACCGGCGAACGCGGCCCCGCCGAGGTACTCGGCCGAGCCGCCGAGGCCCTGCTCGATTCGAAGCAGCTGGTTGTACTTCGCCACGCGGTCCGAGCGTGCCGGCGCGCCCGTCTTCACCTGGCCGCAGTTGGTGGCGACGGCGAGGTCGGCTACGAAGGTGTCCTCGGTCTCGCCCGAGCGGTGCGAGATCACCGAGCGGTACGAGGCGCCTGTCGCCGTCGCCATGGTGGCGAGCGTCTCGGTCAGGGTGCCGACCTGGTTGACCTTCACCAAGATGGCGTTGGCCACCCCCGCCGCGATCCCGCGTTCGAGTCTCTCGGCGCTCGTGACAAAGACGTCGTCGCCGACGATCTGGACGCGGTCGCCGAGAGCGGAGGTGTGGGCCACCCATCCCGCCCAGTCCTGTTCGGCCATGCCGTCCTCTATCGAGATGATCGGGTAGCGGTCGACGAGGTCGACCCAGTAGGCGACAAGCTCGTCGGAGGACAGGGTCCGGCCTTCACCTTCGAGCACATAGGCGCCGTCGCGCCACAGCTCGCTCGACGCCGGGTCGAGGGCGAGGGCCATCTCCTCGCCTGGCACGCGCCCGGCCGCCCCGATCGCGTCCATGAGCACGTCGAGCGCCTCCGCATTGGTGCGAAGGTCGGGGGCGAAACCGCCTTCGTCGCCGACCGAGCCGGACAGCCCACGGCTGCGCAGCACCCGGTGAAGGGCGTGGTAGGTCTCCGCGCCCCAGCGCAGCGCCTCGGAGAAGGAGGCCGCTCCGACCGGGACGACCATGAACTCCTGAAAGTCGACGTTGTTGTCCGAGTGCACGCCACCGTTGAGGACGTTCATCATGGGCGTCGGCAGCACATGGGCGTCGACCCCGCCGATGTAGCGGTAGAGCGGCGCCGCCGCGTCACGAGCGGCCGCGCGCACCACCGCCAGGGACGTGCCGACGATGGCGTTCGCCCCCAGGCGGGACTTGTCGGCGGTGCCGTCGAGATCGATCAGTGCCAGGTCGACCGCCCGTTGGTCGTAGGCCTCGAGGCCCACCAGGGCGGCGGCGATCTCGCCGGTCACATGGGCCACGGCCTTGAGCACGCCCTTGCCGCCGTAACGGTCGTCGCCGTCGCGCAGCTCGACCGCCTCGAAACGGCCCGTCGAGGCGCCTGACGGGACCATCGCGCTTGCCGTCGCACCTGAGTCGAGGCGACACGACACCTCGATGGTGGGATTGCCCCGGGAATCGAGGACCTCCCGTGCGGAAAGGTGCGCTATGCGGCTCACTGCCCGTGTCTCCTGTGAAAGGTGTGATCCAAGTTAGCAAAGTGAGGGGTTCCCGCCGTGCCAACTTCAGCGCACCTGGCTGCGGAGCTAGGGCTGCGTGTCCGCCGCGCGCCACAGCTCGAGGCGAACGGCGGGGTCGAGCGAGACGAGGTCGGCCCCGGAGTCCCTTGCCGCCGCCTCGGCCAGGGCCAGCCTGGCGCCGAGGCGGTCGAGCGCCTGTCGCACGAGGGACTCCGGGTCGCCACCGCGGTGGGCCACGAGCCTTGCCTCCTCCAACAGCAACGTACCGACGGCCGCGGCGGCGTCCTGGTCGGCACTCACGTCCGGGTCGGTGAGCACCAGCATGCCGGCCAGTGCAGTGACGAGGGACCTGGCGTCGAGGCCCGTCGCCGGCCAGCCCAGCTCCACGCTCGCCAGCTTGTGCTCGGCCTTGGCGGCCCTCGCCAGGGCGGGCATGGCGGCAGGGATTCCCTCGAAAAGGTGCGTGCGCTTCTTCTCGGCCTGCTTGTTGCGCTCCCAGTTCGCCAACACCGCCCCCGACGTCGTCGCGGTGACGTCGCCGAACACGTGCGGGTGACGGGCGACGAGCTTGTCGTGGACGTTCCGGGCGACGTCGGCCAGGTTGAACAGGCCCTCCTCCTCCGCCAAGGTGGCGTGGAACAGCACCTGGCAAAGGAGGTCCCCGAGCTCCTCGCAGACGTGGGCGGCCACATCCTGGGGGGCGCCGGCCGGATCGTCACCGAGGAGCTCTATCGCCTCCATGGCCTCGTACGTCTCCTCGAGCATGTGCCTGAGGAGCGAGTCGTGGGTCTGCTCGCGGTCCCATGGGCAACGCTCGCGTAGGACCCGTACGAGCTCAGCCAGGCGCGTCAGCTCCTGCGCGATGGGCACGTGAAGATGCGGCACGTACAACGAGGTCAGGTGATCTGCCTCGAGCGTCCTGTCGATCTCGGACCACGGGACCTCGACGACGATCTCGTCGGCGAGACCCAGGTGGTGCAAGAGGACCGCCGGCCCGGGGTCGGCGTCGAAGCAGAGCTTGACAGCGGAAAGCACGCCCTTGGACCAGCACTGGGCGACGAGCAGTGGCCCGGGGTCGGCGGCGGCCTGAACAGCGAAGCTCTCCGCGTCCAGCAACTTGACGCCACGTTCGATGGGGTCGATTCCCAGCCGGGCCCAGGCGAGCTCGCAGAACGACAGGCCCGGGACCACTTCGAGCTCGACCGACGCCTCCGATCTGAGCAGCTCGACGGTGCGCTCGGCTACTGCAGGCGAGCCGGGAACGGCGTAGGCGACCCGGCCGTGCTCGACCGCGGCGCCAACCACGACATCGACCATCGACCGGTAGACCTCGTCGAAGGTGGCGCCCTTCTCGTAACAGTGGTCAAGCGCGACCACGTTCGCGAGCCCGAGCCAGGGGGTGGCGGCCGGATGGCGCGAGGTGCGCAGGAACGCCACCGGCGCGCCCGACAACGCCTCAGCTGCGGCGGGAGTCGTGTGCTCGGGCCCGGCCGGACCGAGGCCGACGACTACGACGACCGGGCGCCGCTTCCGATCAGCGCTCATCGACAGCTGCGAAGTCGCCGTGACAGGACGGACCGCTTGCTACCCGGTGGCTGTCGGTCCGGTGTTGGCACCCGCGTTGGGCACGATCTTGACCGGGGGCCCGGCGTTGGCCTGAACCTTGGCGAGGGTGCCCTTGGTCGTCCAGGTGCCGTACTGCGGGTCGACCTCGACCTTGGCCGTCCCGAGGAGATGGGGGAAGACCTTGTTCAAGGTGCTCAGCTCCTGTGACACCAGGCTCTGGACGGTTTGCTGGTAGTTCTCCTTCTGGCGTTGGCTCACGAGCAAGAGCAGCCAGTTCGAGTTGAACGAGATCGGGTCCGAGACGTGTCCGACCTCCAGGTCCGCGATCACCGTGTTGAGAGGGGGGTTGAAGTCCGCGTCCGGGATGCAGCCGATGACGCCCCCGTTGGGCGCGGTCGTCGAGTCGATCGAGTTTGCCCGGGCCACGGTCGCGAACTTCGCGCCCCTCAGGATCTTGGACCGCAAGGAGGCGGCCGTCGCCTTGGAGCCCGCCTCGATGACCGAGACACACGCCTGCATCATGGCGGCCTGGTGGTGGGCCACATAGGCGTCGAGGGCGGCCGGGTTGAGCGAGGTGCCTGCCAGGTGGGCGCTCAGGGCGTCCTCGTCCTCCTGGAACTTCAACAGCACCTGGCGGTACCAGACGGGGAAGGCGGCGAGGACCGAGGCGCCCGTCCCGGTGCAACCGCTCGCCGGCGTGGAAGCCTCCTGGAGCTGTGAGAGGGCGGCGGCATCGATGACCGACGGCTCCGAAAGCCGCAGCCGGGCGACGTCCTGGCGAACGACCTTGTCCTGGATGAGGATCGAGAGCACCTGGGCGGTAAAGGTGGCGTTGTAGGTGCCCTGTCCCGCGCCCAGTATGTGCGAGGTGCCGCCCGACACAACGGAGCACTTGTATCCGGCGTTGTTCACGACGGCCGCGAGGGCGTTGCGCAGCTGGGACTGGGAGATCACCGACCCGCCGACGACCGCGGCATACGGAGAGAACTGGACGTTGCACCCGGACAGCCCGAACATGAGGGCGCAGAGCGCGGCCAGGCCTGCCACTGCGGCGGGAAGTCTCTTCACGATTCTCAGATGCTAGGGGCGCGACGATGCCCGAAGCCAGCCGCCAGCGTCTCGGCCGCGGCGAGAGCCGCCGCGTCGGGATCGGGACGGGCACCGTCACCCGCCTCGGCGGGCACGAGCTCGCGCAGCAGCGTCGCGAGCCGGTCGGCGAGATCGGGGCCGGCGGCGACGGGCACGATGATCTGGTCGACCTCCTCCTTCACTATCGCCCGGGGGTGCAGGCGACCGAGACGTACCCGCGCGGAAGCACGCAGGCGGACCGGCGAAAGACGGGCAACGGCCTCGCCGGTGCGCCCGGGTCCCCCGCCCCCGGGACGCGTGACCGACGCCGTCACCTCCGTTACGCCGGTTCGCACGCACTCGGCTCGCAAGCGCCCGACGGCCACGAGGGCCTCGGCCTCCCGGGGCAACGGGCCGTAGCGGTCCAGCCATTCGGCGCGCAGGTCCTCCACGGCTTCGAGGTCACGGACCTCCGCCAGGCGGCGGTAGGCCTCGAGGCGCAGGTCCTCACGTTCCACGTACTCCGGCGGCAAGAAAGCGTCGACCGGCAGGTCGACGGTGATGTCCACGGGCACGCGGACCGGTTCGCCCTTGAGCTCGGAGACGGCCTCGGCCACGAGCCGGACGTAGAGGTCGTAACCGACCGCGGCGATGTGACCCGACTGGTCCCGTCCGAGAAGGTTCCCGGCGCCGCGGATCTCGAGGTCGCGCATGGCGATCTTGAACCCCGACCCGAGCTCGGTGTGCTCACCGATGGTCCTCAGACGCTCGTAGGCCTGCTCGGAAAGGACACGGTCGGGAGGGAACAACAAGTACGCGTAGGCACGTCTGCCAGCCCGTCCGACCCTGCCCCGCAGCTGGTGGAGCTGGCCGAGACCTAGCCGGTCGGCCCGGTCCACGACAAGGGTGTTCACGGAGGGCATGTCGATGCCCGACTCGATGATCGTCGTACAGACGAGCACGTCGTAGGCGCCGGCCCAGAAGTCGAGCACGACCTGCTCGAGGGTTCCCTCGTCCATCTGACCGTGGGCGACAGCTATGCGGGCGTCGCCGACGAGGTTGCGCAGGTCGGCAGCCACGCGCTCGATGTCTTGCACGCGGTTGTGCACGTAGAAGATCTGGCCCTCTCGCAACAGCTCCCGTCGGATCGCCTCGGCGACGGCACGTTCGTCGTGCTCGCCCACATAGGTGAGGATCGGCTGGCGCTCCGACGGCGGGGTCGTGATGAGCGAGAGGTCCCGGATGCCCGTCAAGCTCATCTCGAGCGTGCGCGGGATGGGGCTCGCCGTCAAGGTGAGCACGTCGACGCCGATGCTCATCTGTTTGATGGCCTCCTTGTGGGAGACCCCGAAGCGTTGCTCCTCGTCGACCACGAGGAGCCCGAGCCTCCTGAAACGGACGTCGGGCGTGAGCAGCCGGTGTGTCCCGATCACGACATCGACCGATCCGTCCGCCAGTCCTTCGACGACCTTGCGTGCTTCCGAGACGGTGAGGAACCGCGACAGGACCTCCACCCGCAGCGGATAGGGGGCGTACCTGTCGGAGAAGGTCTGGAAGTGCTGCTGGGCAAGCAACGTCGTCGGCACGAGGACGGCGGCCTGGTGGCCGTCCTGCACCGCCTTGAACACCGCGCGCACCGCGACCTCGGTCTTGCCGAAGCCGACGTCCCCGCACACGAGTCGGTCCATCGGCACGGCTTTCTCCATGTCGGCCTTCACGTCGTCGATCGCCTTCAACTGGTCCGGGGTCTCCGGGTAGGCGAAGGACTGCTCCAGCTCTGTCTGCCAGGGCGTGTCGGGCGCGAAGGCGTGGCCCGGGGTGGTCTGGCGGCGCCGGTACAGCTCGACGAGCTCCTTGGCCACCTCCCTGACGGCCGCGCGCACGCGCGCCTTTTGGCGGGACCACTCCCCCCCACCCATGCGGTTGAGCGCCGGCGACTCGCCGCCTGTGTAGGGCGTGATGGCGTCGATCTGTTCGGAGGGCAGGTACAGCCTGTCGCCGCCCCGGTACTCGAGGAGCAGGTAGTCGCGCTCGGCACCGCCCATCGAGCGCGTCACCATGCCGGCAAAACGGGCGACACCGTGCACGTTGTGCACGACGTAGTCGCCCGGGGCCAAGTCGTCGAAGAAGCCCTCGGTGGCACGCGGCCGCGGGCGCGCCTGGCGGTGAGGACGGCGCCGGCCGGTGACGTCCGGTTCGGCCACGATGGCGAGCTTCGCGGAGGCGATGACGCCCCCGCGGTCCAGGGGTGCCACGACGACGTGCACGCCGGGCCGGCGGATCTCGGCGTCGAGGCGGTCCTGGGGCTGGTCCACGAGCAGGTTGCAGGAGAGGCCTTCGCCCTCGAGGACGGCCGCCATCCGTTCTGCGCTGCCGCGGCCGTCGGCACAGATCACGACCCGGTCTCCCGACCGGGCGAGCTCGGACAGGCGACGGGCGAGCCCCGCGGAGTCGCCCAGCACCGGCGGCCAGCCGGAAGCTTGAAGCGTGACCGTGCCGGGGCTCTCGGCCACCGCCAACAACGATGCCACCCGGGCGGCACTGCGCTGCAAGAGACGGTCGAAGCCGAGATGGAGCCTCGGCATCCCCGCGGCGACCTCGGCGGAGTTGAGCCCCCAGGTCGTTGCGAGGCTCTCGCTGAGCGCCACCTCCTCGTCCAACAGCTCGGTCGCCCGGTCGCGCAGGCGTCGCGGCTCGACGAGCACCACCCGGGAGCTCGCCTCGAGGAGGTCGGTGAAGAGGTGCTCGGACGGGCTGAGCCACGGCAGCCACGACTCCATGCCGTCGAAGAGCTCACCATCGGCGATCCTGGCGAAGTTGTCGCGGGCGAAGGGGGCCTGTGCTGACAGCTGGCGCGCCAGCTCGCGGACCTCCGCGGTGAGCACCACCTCGCGGCAGCCGAAAAGCTCGACGTGGGCGAGGTCGGTAACCGAGCGCTGGCCGGCCACCTCGAACTCCGTCAGCCGCTCGACCTCGTCGCCGAACAGGTCGATGCGGATGGGGAGGTCGGCCGTCGACCCGAAGACGTCGATTATCCCGCCCCGAACCGCGAACTCCCCGCGCGCCTCGACCTGGTACTCGCGCCGGTACCCGGCGTGCGCGAGACGCGCCACGATGTCCTCGGGGTCGAGGTCCTCACCTCGGCGGACCACGACGGGCTCTGCGTCTTCGACCCTCGGGCCCAGCCTTTGCAGAAGGGCCCGGATCGGCGCCACGACGACGCCGGCCGAGTGCTGGGCGCTCGAGCCCGGCTCCGGCACGAGGCCGCCCGCCGGGCCGTGGCGCAGGCGCCACATCGTCCGGAGCCTGCGACCCATTGTCTCGGTCGCCGGCGACACACGTTCGAACGGGAGGGTCTCCCATGCGGGAAGCAGCTCGACGGCATCTGTGCCGAGGAAGGGCGCCAGATCGTGCACGAGCTGCTCGGCCTCCCGCGCCGTGGCCGTCGCCACGAGCACCGTCGGGGAGGTGCCGAGCTCGGCGACGGCCGCGAGCACGAGCGACCGCGCCGACTCGGGGACGGCCACGATGGCGTCGTCGACACCGAGGAGCTCGGCCATGACGGCCTCGCCCGCGAGCAGGCCGGGGAGCGCCTCGAGGGGCCGCAGGTTCATCGCGGGCGGCTCAAAGACGGGTGTTGAACTTGTTCAACGCCACCTCGGGTCCCTCGAGGAGCAGGCACTCGACAGCGTCGGCGGCCACCTCGACGGCCGTGGAGATGAGGTCGCGTTCGGCACGCGAGGCACGCTTCAGCACGTAGTCGGCCCCGGCCGCCGGGCTCGGGGGCTTTCCGATCCCGATGCGGACGCGGGCGAACTCGAGATGCCTCAGGTGCGACTGGATGGAGCGGAGCCCGTTGTGGCCGGCGGTGCCTCCCCCCATCTTCACCCGGACCACGCCCGGCTCGAGATCGAGCTCGTCGTGGACGATCACGAGCGAGCCGGGAGCGAACACGAGCGGGCCGCGGCCGCGACCTCCTTCGCCTGAGCCCTTCTGCTCCTCGGCACCGAGGTAGCGTCGCACAAGGGCCCTGACCGCTACCCCGGACTCGTTCACATACGTCTGCGGGACCGCCAGGGCGAGGGCCTTGCCACCGATCCGGACGACTGTCGCTTCGGCGTTGGCGCCCCGTTCGCCGCGCAGCTTGCCCGAGTGGCGCTGCGCGACGAGCCGCACGGCGTCGGCCCCGGCGTTGTGCCTCGTCCCCTCGTAGTCGGGACCCGGGTTGCCGAGCCCCACGGCAAGCAGGTCGACGGAGGGCACCTGCTCTCGGTCCCCTCCTGCGGCCCGGGAACGAACGGCGCGGATGCCTCGGAACAGCTCGCCTGCTCTCAGCCCTCGGCGGGAGCGGCAGGCTGCTCGCCCTCAGCTCCCTCGACCTCGGCCGTGGGCTCAGGCTCGAGAGCGCGCGGCATGTGCGCGATCGCGACCGCAGTCTCGGGATCCACGTCCGTGGTCACACCCTCGGGCAGCACGATGTCGGACACCCGCAGCGAGTCGCCGACCTCGAGCGCGGAGATGTCGACCTCGATGACGTTGGGCACGTCGCCGGGCTTGGCCTTGATCTGCAGGCTCAGCATCTCCTGGTCGATAGTGCCCTCCGCGTGATGAACCGCCTCGGACTCGCCGACGAGGGCGATGCGCACCTCGGCGCTCACGATCTCGTCACGCCGCACGACCTGGAAGTCGACATGGGTCACCGTCTGGCGCACGGGGTGGCGCTGGAGGGACTTGGCGATCGCGAGGTGGGTCGTGTCCCCGATCCTCAAGCTCAAAAGGGCGTTGAGGCCGGCCTCGGTCGACAGCGCCGCGCGGAGGTCCCGGGCGCCGATGGCCACCGCTATCGGTGCCATGCCGTGCCCGTAGACGACGCCGGGGATCTTCCCCTCGGTGCGGAGTCGTCCGCTCGGCCGCGTGCCCAGTGGGCGACCCGACTCGACGTTGAGTGTGATCTCGGCCATGTGACGCTCCTGCAGAAGAGAAGGCGGGCTGGTACAGCGGCGGACGCGACCGTTCCTACGGGGCGTTCACGCTGCAGGACCCCGATTGTAGGCGATCGTGCGAGCCCGCTCAGCTCGCAGCCCTCCAAGGCACGCCGAAGAGCGCGGGCGCATCTCAGAGCAGGTTCTGGCCGCCGAATATCTCCGACACCGAAGTGTCCTCGAACACGGCGTGGATCGCGTCCGCCACGATCTTGGCGACCGAGAGCACCTCGAGCTTGGGGATGCGGAGGTAGACGGGCAACGGCAGGGTGTTGGTGACTATGACACGGCTGATCGGCGCGGCGTTGAGCCTGTCGAGCGCGGGGTCCGACAAAAGGGCGTGAGTCGCCATCGCCCAGACGTCGGTCGCTCCGGCCTCGACGAGCCGGTAGGCGGCCGCGCAGACGGTGCCGGCGGTGTCGATCAGGTCGTCGATGATCACGCACGGGCGGCCCCTCACGGTGCCGACCACGTCCATCGCCTCGACCTCGTTGTAGGTCCCGCGGGGGTGCCTCTTGTGCACGAGGGCGAGGTCGGTGTCCAAAAGCTGGCTGTAGCGCTCGGCGACCTTCACCCGGCCCGCGTCCGGGGCGATGACGACGAGGTCTCTCGGGCCGTTGTCACGCAGGTAGTCCAAAAGCACCGGGGCGGCCGTGAGGTGGTCGACGGGCACGTCGAAGAAGCCCTGGATCTGGCCCGAGTGCAGGTCGACGCTCACGACGCGGTCGACGCCTGCGGCAGAGAGCAGGTCCGCCACCAGCTTGGCCGTGATCGGTTCGCGCCCGGTGGCCTTGCGGTCCTGGCGCGAGTAGCCGTAGTACGGGCAGACGGCGGTGATGCGGTGCGCCGACGCCCGCTTGGCGGCGTCGACCATGATCAGTTGTTCCATGATGGAGTCGTTCACCGGCCCGGCATGGGTCTGGACGATGAACATGTCCGCGCCCCGCATCGAGGCGTCGAAACGGCAGTGGATCTCGCCGTCGGCGAACCTGCGGATGTTGGTCTCGCTCAAAGTGACGCCCAGGCAGGAGGCGATCTCCTCCGCCAGCCCAGGGTGGGTCTTCCCGCTCACCAACTCCAGCCGCCGCTTCGGCGTCATCTCCATCGACTCGCCTCCTTTGCATGCCCCCGATGCCGGCCCGGCTTCGAGGAGCGCGCGGCGGAAGCCTACGACCGAGGGCGCCCTTCGTGCTCAGCTCCGCTGGACCCCGGTGCGGACAAAGGCCCGCGACGCTCGCCCCGCTCGAGCCGAGTCCCCTTCTCGAGCACGACGTAGGGCCCCACCGAGCACTGCTCGCCGATCACAGCGTGGGATCCGACGGTATGGCTCAGTTTCGCCCCGGGGGCGATCTCGCAGTCGACGAGGTGGACCGAAGGCCCGAGAACGGCTCCTGTCCCCACGGTCGTGCTGCCTTCGAGGATCACCCCTGGGAGCAGCGTCACGTCCGCGGCGAGCCGGACCGACGCGTCCAGATAAGTGTTCTCCGGGTCCCACATGGTGACGCCCCGTCGCATCCACCGTCTGTTGATGCGTGCGCGCAGCTCAGCCTCTGCCCTGGCGAGCTGGGCCCGGTCGTTCACCTCCAGGGCTTCGACGGGGTCCGCCACCATGACCGTGGCCACCGTGTACCCGGCGTCGTGGAGAACGGCCACGGTGTCGGTCAGGTAGTACTCGCCGAGCGAGTTGTAAGGCGAAAGCCGGCGCAACGCCGGGGCGAGCACACCGTGCCTGAAGCAGTAGACGTTCGTGGCGACCTCGCCGATCTGGCGCTCGGGCTCGGTGGCGTCGGGCTCGTCGACTATGCGGGCCACGCGCCCGTCCTTGTCGCGGACGACTCTCGAGTAGCCGTTCGGCTGGTCGAGCCCGGCGGTGAGAAGCGTCGCCGCGCCCTCATTGGACCGGTGGCCCTCTACGAGCGAGGAGAGCGTCTTCTGGCTGAGAAGCGGCAAGTCGCCCGGCAGCACGATGACGTCGCCCTCGTCGAAGTCGGCGGCGCCCGAAGTGCCCGAAAGCCCGGTGAGGGCCACGGCGACGGCGTCGCCGGTCCCGCGGGGCTCGGGCTGCTCGACGAACTCGATGGCGAGATGCTGGGGAGCTTCGGCCTGGACGATCTTGACTACCTCGCTCACGCCGTGGCCGACGACGACCACGAGCCGCTCGATGCTGAGAGAGCCGAGCGCGTCGAGCACGTGGAGGATCATCGGGCGCCCGCACAGCCGGTGCAGCGGCTTGGGCGTAGCGGACCGCATCCTTGTGCCCTCGCCGGCGGCGAGGACGATGGCAGAAAGCGGGCGACGGTTCATGGCCCTATTGTCCACCTCTTGGCGAGCTTCGCCAGAGCTTTTCCCAAGCCGCTAGGAGCGATGGCCGTGGATCACACTGAAAGCGAGCCCAAGGTGCTCGCAGGCTACGTCGACGATCTCTGGGAGGACAGCGTCATCGCCACCCTTTCGTCCTACATAGCCATCCCCTGTCTCTCGCCGGACTTCGACCCGGCCTGGGCAGAAAGCGGCGAGATCGTCCGCGCGGCGCGGCTGCTGCGCGACTGGGCGGCGTCGCGGCCGGTACCCGGCTTGGCCGTCGAGATCGTCGAGCGCGAGGGCTTGACCCCCGCCATCATCGCGGACGTGCCGGCCACGCCCGGTGCGGCCACCCGGCTCGTCACCTTGCTGTACGGCCACCTCGACAAGCAGCCACCGCTCGGGAGCTGGCGTGAAGGGCTCCATCCCTTCGTGGCGGTGCGCGAGGGCGAGCGGCTCTTCGGCAGGGGGGCGGCCGACGACGGGTACTCGATCTTCGCCGCCATCGGCGCCCTCGAGGCCCTGGCCGCGACCGGGACGCCGCACGGCCGCTGCGTGGTCCTCATCGAGGCGAGCGAGGAGAGCGGCAGCGCTCATCTCGGCCCTTACCTCGAGGAGGTCCAAGCCCGGATCGGGGCACCCGGCCCCGGGCTCGTCGTGTGCCTCGACTCGGGCTGTGCCACTTACGACAGGCTCTGGAACACGACATCGCTGCGAGGTCTGCTCGTGGCGACCGTGAGCGTCGAGGTGCTGTCCGAAGGCGTCCACAGCGGGCTCGCGGGCGGCGTCGTGCCCGACTCGTTCCGCATTCTCCGCCACCTGCTCTCACGCATCGAGGACGGGAGGACCGGGGACATCCTCGTCCCCGAGTGCCTCGCCGAGCCGCCCGCCCGCTACCAGGCGGCAGCCGAGATGATGGTCGCCGAGCTCGGCGAGGCGGCGCTCAGTGAGTTCCCGACGGTCGGCTCCCTCGAGTTGTCGGGCCGCAACGCCGTCGACCGGCTCCTTCGACGGACCTGGATGCCTTCGCTGGCGGTGATCGGAGTCGACGGCCTGCCCTCGGTCAACGATGGTGGCAACGTGCTGCGGCCCTTCACGACCTTGAAGATCGCGCTGCGTCTGCCCCCCTCGGTGGACCCGGACCTGGCCGGCGAGGCGGTGGTCCGCGCCCTTCAGGCGGACCCGCCCCAAGGGGCGAACGTCAAGGCTGAGGTGGTGAGCGCCTCGCCCGGTTTCGACGCGCCCGCGCAGTCGCAGTGGCTGGTGCGCGCCGTCGAGGAGGCCTCGGAGTCACTGTTCGGGCGACAGGCGGGAGCCATGAGCGAGGGCGGGACGATCCCGTTCATGGCCGCGCTCGCGTGGCGGTTCCCCCAGGCCCAGTTCCTCGTCACCGGCGTGCTCGGGCCGGCCAGCAACGCCCACGGCCCGAACGAGATGCTGGACCTCACAACGGCGCGCCGTCTCACCGCCGCGGTCGCGCACGTGCTCGCCTCGGCGCCCTGATCGGAGCCTCGGGCCTCTCGTCGCCCCCGGCGCAGGTTCAGGGCTCACCGAGCGTCACCTCGATGCCCCGAACATCACCGTCCTCGTCGACTAACACGGCCGCGTCGCGGTAACCGAGCCGGGCTAGGTCGCCGCCGAGGGCGTCCGCCTGCTCACCGCCGAGCTCGAGGAGAAGAGCGCCGCCTCTCCTCAAAAAGCGCGGGCACTCCGAAATGACGCGCCGTAGCACCTCGGTGCCGTCCTGACCGCCGTCGTAGGACAGAGGCGACTCGAACCGGAGCGTGTCCCGCGCCAACAGCGCCAGCGCGGGTGTGGGCACGTAGGGGACTACGCCGACAACGACATCGGCGCGACCTTCGAGCAGGCGGGGAAGCGGGGCGAACAGATCGCCCTTGTAAACCTCCACGCCGTTGCCGGCTGCGCAGGCGACGGCACGCTCGTCGATGTCGGACGCGACGACGCGGGCACCGGGACGCTTGGCCGCCAGCGTCTTGGCCAGCGCGCCGGACCCGGTGCACACGTCGATCGCCACGCCGTCGTCCGCCAGGCGCGCGACGGCGCGACGCGCGAGCGTTTCGCTCTGCCAGCGCGGGACGTAGACACCGGGATCGACGCGGATGCGAAGGCCACAGAAAAAGGCGCTCCCGGTGACCCAGGCCAGTGGCTCACCCTCCAGACGGCGCCTGACGAGAGTCTCGAGCAGCTCGAGGTCACCGTCCGCCCGGGTCATGAGCTCGTCGGCTTCCTCTTCGGCGGCCACGAACCCGCCAGCGGCGAGCAGGGACACGAGCAAGCCATGCTCACCCGGTGTCGGCGCGCTCACGAGTCAACTGGGAAGGCCCGGAGCCGGACCGTTCCCGCCGCTATGTGTCCGGCCCGGCGGTGAGCACCGGCCTGCACTCGGATCCGGCCTCATGGTCGGGGCTGGCGGCGAACGACCGGTGGAGCACAGCCGACTCCGGCCGTATGACGATCTGCTCGCCAACGACGGCCGCCGAACCGTCGACGATGAGACTGAAGCCCCCAGCCTCTATCGCCGGCCACAGCAAGGTGACCGCCGGACGCGCCGACGCGTTCGAGCGCGAGCGCGTCCCGCCGGACAACTCGAGCTTGCCCTCCTGCCAACGGACGCGAACCGAGACCGCGTGGGCACGGCCGTCGTCCGACACGGTCAGCAGATAGGGAGCGTCACCGTACTTGGCCGCTTCAGCGCGCAGCTGCTCGAGCCCGACCGGAACCGTCATCGACGCCATCGTAGGGCCGCCACGCATCCGACGGTCCCCTCAGGGACCTGTTGCGACAAGCTCCCGAGCCGTTTTGTAGCTCCGGCGCGCGACGAGCGCCGCCCGGGCGGTGACGAGAGAGATGATGGCGAGGCCGGCCGACACGAGCGGCCACTCGGCCGCGATCGAGGTCTCGAGCCCGCTCCAAGGACGCAGCCCGGGGCCGGAGCCCACCACGTCGGCCCGCGGGATCGGTGCTTGGTGCGTCACGCCGAGGCCCCAGGCGATCGATGCGAGAGCCGCCAGGATCAGCACAACCGCAGTCGCTTGCGAAAGCCACACACCGCCGCGGAGGTCCCTCACCGGGACGTCGGAATTGCGCGCCGCCAGCACCACGCAGAACACGCTCAGCAAGCCCACCACCGCGACCGCGTCCCACGCGACCGACACCGCCTGGGCGGCCAGCGGATGACGATAGACGACAAGGCTGCGGCCCCCGACGAACGCGACGACGTGAGCCCCGAGCAGCACCCGCAAGTAGGCAAGCGCGATCTCCACGACACCGCAGATCAGCGGGGCCGTGACGGCCAACAACCAACGCTTGGCCGCTCGTCCTCTGGCCACGGTATCTGCCAGGCGCCCGACCAGTGCCCACCCGATGAGCAGGAGCAGGATCATGGCGATGCTCGCCCATTCGATGACGATCAGCGAATGGGCGGCGACGCGCCCGCCCGTGCTCATGGACGCCCCGGTCCCGGCATCGATGGAGCCCCAGAAGGTGTGCAGCTCTATCGCCGAGACGAGAAGGAGTCCAGCGAGGCCCGGCACCGTTGCCCAGGCGATCGAGGCGCGGGCACGGTCGCGCCACGCGACGACCGTCTGCGGCATACCCGCAGGGCGCAACCGGACACGCACCGAACCGACGGCGAGGTCGAGAACGGCCCGGCCGAGCGGCCGGTGATCACCCGCAAGGTCCTCCAGGAAGCCCTCCTGGTCCTGGCGATAGCGCTCGCGCCACCAAAGCGGGTAGGCACCGAGCGCGCACCTGGCGGCGAACGGCAAACGGGCGGCGCCGTTTACGCGCCTTGCCTGCCCGCTCATGTGTGGGCTCCCGCCGGGCCGTTGGACAAGCGGTCCCTTTTCTCCCCGAGCCGCGACACGCCCGTCGTAGTCACCCTCTGGAGCTCGGAAAGCTGCTGCTCGAGCGCTGCCGCGCCCGCGGCGGTCAGGCGATAGGGGTGGCGCCTGTCCTCAGGTTCGAGCGCCTCGACGAGACCACGCTCCTCGAGGCGGGCGAGGCAGCCGAACACGGTCCCCGGGCCGAGCGTCACCCGGGCGAAGTCTTCGACGTCCTTCATGAGGCCATAGCCGTGCTTCGGCCCACCGGCGAGGGAGGACAGCACGAGGAGGGACGGGTCCGGTTTCGGGAAGAGTCTGCGACCGCTCATGTCATCCTACGATATATCACCTCACGTAATAGTCAAGGGCTGGGGCCAAGGGTCCCTCACGCAACGGCAAGCGACGAACGCCGTGCCCAGGGCGGCCAGGTCTTCGGCGACGGCCACTGCCCGATCCGGCAGGCGCTCGGCGAGACGGGCCCTCAGGTCGTGGGCGAGCTTCGCGCTGAGCACCGCAGCCGCCACCGCCACCGCGCAGGCCTGGACTGCGTTGCGGTCTCTCGCCACCAGAGCTGCGGCTAAACCGGCAAACAAGACACGACCGGCCATTCCCGCGGGTTCGAGCCTCGAGCCGGTGAACGGCATCTTGTCGAGCACGAGCTCGACGCCGACTGCCACGCACGCCGCCGGCGGTGCCAGACGGTGCCGGCACAAGGCGGGCAGCCTCTCGGCATCTGTCGTCACGATCACCCCGGCCAGTCCCGCCGTGGATCGCATGCCGCTCGCCACGCCCAAGAGCGCGCTCGGGAGCAATCGGGGGGATCTCCTGGGGCACACGGGCTCGTCCATGCCTCTGTCGTAGCACAGCCTCCCGCTCGGGGGATCAAGGCGCGCAGACGACCCGGTTGCGTCCCTGACGCTTGGCCTCGTACATCGCCGCGTCCGCTGCGGCCACCAGCGACCCCGCAGCCATGAGCTCCTCGGACAGCTGTGCCACACCGATCGAGACGCGCACAGGCAGTCCGCCCGTCAGTGAATCGAAGTCGAGCGAGGCAATGCGGCTGCGCAGAACCTCGGCAACCTGCAAAGCCGCCTCGAGGTCCGTGTCGGAGAGCAGGGCGACGAATTCCTCACCCCCGTAGCGCGCCAGCAGGTCGCCGCGCCTGAGACGGTCCCGGAGCCCCCAACCGACACCCTGCAGCACCGCGTCGCCCACGGCGTGGCCGAGGGCGTCGTTGATGTCCTTGAAGTGGTCGATGTCTATGAACAGCACGGCACACAGCGCCGCGTCGCGTCGGGCCCGCGCTATGGCGCGGACCACGGCGGCGTCGAGCGCCCGCCGGTTCGCCAGCCCGGTCAGCGAATCGGTCAGCGCCTCGGCCCTCACCTCTTCATACCGGCGGGCGTTGGCGATGGCCACGGCGCACTGGTCGGCGAAGAACTCGATGGCCTGGACATGAGCTCGGTCGGGGATCAGTCCGTTGATCGGCTCGTCGACCGAAATGAGACCGAGCAGATCGCCATCGGCGTCGACGATCTTCACCGTGAGCATGTCTTCCGGGTGCCACTGGCCGTCGGTCCATTCGCGGTCGCTGACGGGAGTGTTCAGTTTGTCGTTGAGCTCGGGAGGAACCTGGAACCTGCGATGGTCGAGGAAATAGGAGCGGCTCAACAGCATCTCGGGTCGCATGACTCCCGCGAACTCGCCAAGTGTCACGGGCGTCTCGCGCAGCTGTCTGCTCTCGGACTCACTCAGCCCTACGGTCGCGCCGACCACCAAGGCGTCGTCGGGCATCCTCAGGTAGATGGCGGCGCGGCTGAAGCCCCCGGCGGTCGTCATCGCACGGGCGATCTCGCGCAGCACCTCGTCCAATGAGTAGTAGCCACGGATCTGCGCACTGGCGGCGAGAAGGTCTTCGAGCTGGTGACGCTGGGCCTCCGCCACGGCGACCGCGGCGCGCTCGACGGCTCGGGCGCGGACGATCTCGAGTCCGACGACCGTCAGTTCTGCGAGCGTCTCGAGCAAGAGGGTCTGACGCGAATCGGGAAAGGCATCATTCGCCGGGTCGGCCGGATTCAACAGCCCGAGCGGCTCACCGTCCACGCCCTTGAGAGGTACGAAGACGAGCGGACAGGAAACGCCCGAGCCCGGCTCCGCCGGGGCGCCGCCGAGGAGCATTCCGGTGATCACCTCGGGCCGCTCGCGTACGGGGTCTCCCGCGGGAACCCGGCAAACCGAGCCGACGGGCACGGCTGCGCCCCGCAGGGCTTCGAAGGCCGCCGGACTGAGCACGGCGCTGCGCAGCGCATGGTCGCCTTCGGGGCTCAGGCCCGACGCCGCCGTGAACCTGAAGGCACCGTCGTCGCCTCTCATGGCGATGGCACAGACCTTGCAGCCCAGCTTGTCTCGTGCGGTCGTGTTGATCAGCTCGAGCAGCTCGCCTTCCTCGGAGATCCTGCCGAGGGCACGGGCAACCACGAGGACCTCGCGCAGTCCCTCCGAGGTATCCCCGAGGGCATCGACCCCGGGGCCCGTACCCGGTGGCGGACTTTCGGTCACGAACCCGGGCCTCGCGTGCCCGGCGCCCGTGCCAGCCTGGAAAGCATCATCGGGCGTATTTCATCACGTTCCGGGACCGCGCGAGACGACGACTCGGACCGCCGTCCGGGCGGGTGGTCCCGGCCTGTAGCTGTAACAGGGCCGGTGGTTGGGGGGACTGTGTCGTTGCAGAACCCAGTTACCCCCAACCAAAGGACAATCTAGTGAAAAAAGCATTCCAACTGATCTCCGGTGCCGCGCTCGTGCTCGCTCTTGTCGGTGTCGGCGCCAGTGTGGCAGGAGCCCAGTCCCCCCGACCCCGCTTCCAGTCAGGACCCGTCGGAGCGGCAAACGTCGTGTTCGTACAGACCGACAACCTGAGCGGCAACCAGGTAGTGGCGTACAACCGGGCGCCGAACGGCACCCTTGCCCTGGCGTCCACCTACAACACCGGTGGTCTCGGTGGCCAGTTAGCGGGCTCGGTGGTCGACTACCTGGCATCCCAGGGTTCGCTGGCCTACTCGGGCCAGTACGGCCTGCTGTTCGCGGTCAACGCCGGGAGCAACACGATCTCGGTGTTTCGCGTCCGCGGAGACCAGCTCTTCTTGCAAGAGGTCCTCTTCTCCGGGGGCAGTTTCCCGGTGAGCGTGGCGGTCCACGGTGATCTCGTGTACGTGCTCAACGCCTTGAACGGCGGATCGCTGCAGGGTTACCGGATCGTGTTCGGCGTGGTCCTGCCGATCTTCGGCTCGAACCGGGCCCTCGGCCTGGATCCGAGCGCGACGCCGCAGTTCACACACACGCCGGGGCAGGTGGCCTTCACCCCGAACGGCTCACAGCTCGTCGTCACGACCAAGGCCAACGGGAACGACATCGACGTGTTCGCGGTCGGTTTCGCCGGACTGCTCTCGCCCGCACCGGTGGTTAACGGGGAGCCGGGAACCGTCCCGTTCGCTGTGACATTCGACGCCGCGGGTCACCTCGTCGTCGCCGAAGCAGGGACGGACGCGCTCGAGACGTTCTCGCTCAGCCCGACCGGCGTCGCGACCGCCATCGACACGCTCGGTTCCGGCGAGGCTGCGACCTGCTGGGTCACCGCGGTGAACGGCTACTTCTATGCCTCGAACGCAGGCAGCGCAACCCTTAGCGAGTTCCAGGACAGCCTCACCGGGCAGCTCTCGCTTGCCGGCTCGACCGGCACGGACCCGGGAACCGTCGACTCCGCGGGAACCCCGAGCGGCACGTTCCTCTACGTGCAGACCGGGGGGAACGGGATCGTCGACGAGTACCAGGTCGCCACGGGCGGCTCGCTCACCGAGATCGGCTCGGTCATCGTGGCCGGCGCCGCCGGGGGCGAAGGGATCGTGGCCTTCTGAGCCACTCGCACCGGACGTCACGCGCTTGTTGCGCGACGTCCGGTGCCTCGGTCGCCGAAATGGGGCCCTCTCGGGCGCCAGCTCGGCCGGGCCCCACTGGCTCACAGCTCTCTCCCAGGATTGAGGTCGAGAATCCTGCTGTGGTGGTGCTAGCTCATCGCGGGCGGCTGATCATGATATTGGGCTGTGCGAGCCCGGACATCGACGCCTGATGAGCTCGCCGCCAAGAAAGACGCTGCGGGTGCGACGAGGCTTGCACGGCGACACTTCGGCGCTGAGGGCGCGCCGATCCTGGCTTGAGCGACGGCCGCTGGTCCTTCTGGCCACCGTCGTCTCGGTTGGCGCAGCCTCCATCCTTCTAGGTGGCTGCGGCGGCGCGTCTTCGAGCGCGAGCCCGTCGGCTGGTGCCGGCAGTTCTGCCAAGCCATCTTCTTCGGCCTTTGCGGCCTGCTTGAAGGCGCACGGTCTGCATTTCGGTGGTTCAGCCGGCGCGCCCGGCGCAAGCTCGCCGGCCGGCGGGGGGTTCGGCTCCGGTGGTGGCTTCGGCGGCGGCTTCGGCTCCGGTGGTGGCGGGTTCGGCTCTTCCGCATTCGGGCAGGCGTTCGCAGCGTGCGCGAGTCTGCGTCCAAAAGGGGCGTTCGGTTCGAGGACAGGCGCTGGCTTCTCGGGTACGGCCCTTTCCGCCTACCGGAACTGTCTCAAGGCCCACGGGGTGACACTCCCCAGCGGGTCCGCCTCCGGCGGCACGACATCGAACACGCTCAACGCGAAGAGCCCCTCGGTGCAAAAGGCGCTCGCGGCGTGCGCAAGTCTCCGGCCAAAGTTCGCTCCACCCTCGAGCTGAACCCGACATCGGGGACACGCCAAGCGATCCGGGGCGGCGCGCCGGTGCCTTCTGGGTCTCGTCAATTGGTCCGTGCGCCTGGTCGCCGGAGGCCGGCGGCGGGCGACTAACGAGCTTCGGCCCGACCAGCCAGCTTGTCGACGGTCACCGGAGTCCAAGAACCGAGGCGGTCGATCATGGACTCGACGTCGGTGTCGGTCACGATCATGTCGCGGTGCTCGGGGCGTAAGAAGCGCTGGCGCGTGGCCAGCTCGAACAATTCGAGCAACGGATCGAAGAAACCGCTGACGTTGAGGATGCCGCACGGCTTCAGGTGAAGACCCAGCTGCGACCAGCTGAGCACCTCGAAGAACTCGTCTAAAGTCCCGAACCCGCCCGGCAGCATGACAAAAGCGTCCGATGCCTCCGCCATCCGGGCCTTTCGTTCGTGCATGGTCGTGACGACTTGCAGCCTCGTGAGGCCGAGGTGGGCGACTTCCTTGTCCTTGAGCGCCCGGGTGATCACTCCGTGCACTGTGCCCCCTTCGGCCAGCGCGGCATCTGCGAGAACGCCCATCAACCCGACGCGTCCACCTCCGTAAACCAGGCGGATGCCGCGCCGGGCGAGCGCCGACCCCAATGTCTTGGCGGCTTTCGCGAAGTCCGGGTCGACCCCGGGGCTCGACGCGCAGTAGACGCCGACAGAACGAAGAGTCCGAGGCACCATCTTCTCCAAGAGAGGCTCGCGGGGGGTCGCGACAACCATAGGTGCTGGCCGCCGTGAGCGCCGGGGGCGCCACGACCCTCGGCATCGTCTCAGGGAGCCCGGGCGAGAAAGCGGAACCGATCCTCTTCTTCTTCGACCACCACGGCGACGAACCCGCAAGTGCTCAGGCGGGCCTCGAAACCGGCCGGGTCGACGGGCACATAGACGTCGCCTTTGTGCAGCTCTCGCCGAGTCGGCGTCTCGATACTGTCTGTCCCGACGACAATTCCACCTGGCCGCAGAACCCTGCACAGTTCTGCCAGCAGCTGGTCCTGGCGGGGCGCCGAGGCTACGTGATGGAGCATCGTGAACAACGTCGCCGCGCTGAAACGGTCCGAACCGAAAGGTAACTGGCTGCCATCCGCGCAGACCACCTGCACGTTGGACTCCTCGAGGCGCCGCCCGAGCCGCGCGGCCAGGACATCGTCGTTCTCCACCGCGGTTAGACGGGGCACCGAGGCACGCAAGACGTCCGTCGTGAGACCCGGGCCGGGACCGATCTCGAGGACGTGGTCGCCGAGCTCGGTGCCGGCCAACGCCCAGGGGAGCAGCTCGCGTTCCACAAACGTCGCCCACTCGGGGCTGGAGCACAGCCTGAGATGAGCCTCGTTCAACCGGAGGCCCCGTTCAGCGGACGTTCGCAGCGCAGGCAACGGCGAACACGGCGAACCACGCTATGGCCGAGAGGTAAAAGCCACGCTCGATGGCTCCAAAGCGCGCCCGTAGTGACGGAGATGAGCGGGCCAACAAGATTCCGAGGAGGCAAGCGACCATCGCCCAACCGAGTGCCGTCGACACCGGCGCCAATGACCGCCACCTGGCACCTTGCGACAGCACCGTCCCGAACCGCAAGGCGGCGGTGGCTGCGCTGGCAAAGGCCACAAGGGCCAGAAGCCCGTGCATCTGCCCGGTCGAGGTGCGGGCGGTGCCGGGCACGTCCATCGGGAACCAGCTGATCGCCCCCCGCGCCAGCGCGAACAGGACCAGCAACACCACCACAAGTTCCCGCCCGTCTTTGCCCGCCACCCGGTCGATGCCGACGGCAAGTGCCACGGCGGCGACGCCGAAGGCGATTGTCGCGACCCGATAACCGACCCTGAAGGCCGTGATCCCGTACTGGCTGACGGCGTTGCGCACCGGTGACAGCCCGGTGGGCTCGAGGTGGAGATAGCCGAGGGCCGCCACAACTGTCGTGAGCGCCACCAGGGCGACAACACCGGCGATCGAGGTCATCGGGGCGACCGATGGCACCACAACCGGCGCCCTGGCACTGAAGCCCGGTAGTCGTCCGTCCCGTTCACCACGATCCCTCCAAAATAGGCAACCAAGTTGCGCTTCGGCGTAGTATGCGGTGGCGTGCCGGAAAAGTCAACCTCCCCTTACCTGTTCGGCGACCTGCTCGCCCTGGCACGCCAAAGCTGGGTGCGCCAGATGGCCGGGCGCCTTTGCGAGCTCGGCTATGACGACTACCGCCGCAGTGACGCGGCCACGTTGCGCCTGCTCAGACGGGGACCGGTGCCGATCGGCCAGCTCGGGTCCGTGCTCGGCACGACACGCCAAGCCGCTCGCAAGGTCGTCGACGGTCTCCTCCGGCGAGGTTACGCCCGCACCGAAAGCGACCCACGGGACGCCCGGAGGACCAACATCGTGCTCACGCCCTCGGGTCATGAGTACGCGCGAGTCGTCGTCGAGGTGATCGCGGTCCTGAACCGCGAGCTGTCCGCCCGGGTGGACCCTGCCGAGCTGAGGGCTGCTGACGGCGTACTGCGGGCTGTGATCGCCGCTGACGGCGGCTTGGCGGGACTGGTGGCCCTCAACCCGGCCCCGGACCCGCCCCCGGGTTGAGGCTCTTCTCCCATGGTGCCAAGGACCAAGGGTCGCCGGCCCGCGGCCTTGAGCGGCCGGGCTCAGGTCTAGGGTGAAGGCAGACCTTGACCGAGCCGGGGGGATCATGACGAGACAAAGGTCGGTAGCCCTGCTGGCAGCAATGCTTGCGGCAGCGTCGTCGGTCGTCGCCTTGGCATCGCCTTCGGGCGCGGGGACGACTTTCAAGCTCACGTCTGCGCTCACGGTGCTCAGGTCGAGCTCAAGCCCTCGCGTCCCCGAGCACTCGTCGTCCCTTGGGGCCCTCGCACCGGCGACCGATATTCACCTCGACGTCACCTTGAACCTGCCGGACCCGTCGGCCGTGACGGCTTTCATCACTTCCCTGTCCCAGCGCGGCTCTCCGAACTTCCGGCACTTCCTGCGCCCGGGCCAGTTCGGTCAGCTGTTCGGACCGCCCTTGTCGCAAGTGGCCGCCGTCGAGGCCGTGCTGCGCTCGGACGGTCTGCGTCCGGGCCCGGTGAGCCCGGACCGCCTGTCGATACCCGTGACGGCAACCGCCTCGGCCATCGACCGCGCCTTTCACGTGAACCTCCTCGCCTACCGGCTGGCGAACGGGCGCAAGGCGTTCACGACCCTGTCGCCGCCGAGCATCCCCGCCTCCGTGGCCGCCGACGTGCAGGGGGTCCTCGGCCTCAGCGACCTCGTCCCGTCCATGAGCCTTGCCCTCCACTCGACCAAGGTGCGCGACACCAACGTCCCGCTGAGGCACGCTCGGGCGGCGGCGGCGACCGGGGGCCCGACGCCTTGCGCGGCAGCCACCGCCACGGCCAACACCTACGGGAGCTACACGGCAAACCAGTTGGCCACCTACTACGACATGACGCCCCTTTACGCCGACGGCGACTTCGGCCAGGGCGTCCATGTGGCCATGGTGGAGCTGGAGGTGGACGCGCCGACGGACATCGCCTCTTACCAGTCGTGCTACGGAACCCACGCAGTCGTGAACTACATGCCCGTCGATGGCGGCGCCACACCTGATCACCAATACGGCAAGTACGGCAGCGGCGAGGCAGCCCTCGACATTGAGGACGTCATCGGCCTGGCCCCGGAGGCGACGATCGACGTCTACCAGGGACCGGACAACTCAGACACGAGCCAGACGGTGGACGTCTGGTCGGCGATCATCAACGCCGACACCGATCAGATCATCTCGACCGGGTGGGGGGGTTGCGAGCCCGACAGCGACCCTGCGCTGCTCGAGGCCGAGCACAGCCTCTTCTCGCAGGCCGCCACCCAGGGCCAGGTGATCTTCGCCGCTTCAGGTGACTACGGCTCGACCGACTGCCTCCCCGATCAAGGCTCTGCGTACGCCTCTCAGCTCGCGGTGGACGATCCTGCCAGCGAGCCGTACGTGATCGGGGTCGGAGGGACATCGATCAACCCCAACTCGCAGACCGAGACCGCCTGGAACGACTCGGGGAGCGGGAACGGCGCCGGCGGTGGTGGTGTGTCCGCCAAGTGGTGCATGCCCGCCTATCAGGACCAGTCAAGCCTCACCGGGCTGATCAACCCCGACTCGGTCTCCGCCCCGACGGCCTGCGGGACCAAGAGACCGTACATGCGCGAGGTTCCTGACGTCTCGGCCGACGCAGATCCGGTGTCCGGATACATCACCTATTGGGACGGGGCCTGGCAGGGGGGCGAGGGCGGCACGAGCGCCGCTGCGCCGCTGTGGGCGGCGGCCGCGGCCCTGATCGACTCGTCGCCTTACTGCAGCGAGTACGGCTCGACGGACGCGACAGGAACGCTGTCCACGACCCTCTACCAGATCGCCGACAGCGCCTATTACTCAGGGGCCTTCTTCGACGTCACCCGGGGCAGCAACGCCTACAAGCCTTCCAGCTACACAGGTTCGCTCTACCCGACGACCAAGGGTTACGACATGGCAACCGGTTTGGGGACGCCCCTGCTCTCCTATGCGGGCGACTACTACCCGGGGCTGGCGGCGCTGACATGCTTCCTCACAGGCAGGAAGCTGACAACGAGCATCATCACCGGAGTCTCGCCGAAGATGGGTCCGAGCGGCCGGCCTACCCGGGTCACCGTCGGTGGCTACGGCTTCATCCCCAAGCCGGGGGCGGACCAGCTCAAGGTGGGCACCAAGTGGATAACCGTCTCGTGCGTCACCGACACCCGCTGCACGGGTGTCCTCCCTGCGACCAAGGCGGGTACGGACAATCTCGTGATGTCGGTGGCGGACCTGACGCTCACTCCGCTAATCGCGCGTGACCGGTTCACTTTCGTCGCCGCGCCGACGGTCTCCAGGCTGACACCTGCCAGCGGGCCCGCCAACCGTGACATCACGGTGACCGTCCGGGGAAGCAGCTTCGTCGGCAAGTTGTCGGTGCTGTTCGGGACTACCCCGGCCACGCGTGTGCGTGTCATCTCCTCCTCCGAGATCTCCGTCACCGCCCCGGCGGGATCCGGCACGGTCTATGTCACGGTGTCGGCTCTCGGCGGCAACAGCAAGAGGACCCCCGGAGGCAGGTACCGCTACGAACCGGTCCCGGTGAGATAGGCGCCGGCGTCTTGTTGACGCGGGTGCCACGGGCAAAGCTCGGGGATCTGCGAAGCACCAAGTCCGGCCGGAGTAGAACGGGGGCCGTGATCGAGTTCGTCCCCCGGCCGGACAAGGGCCGCCGCTACCGCCACGATCGCCGCGTGCGTCTGAGCGATGCCGGGCCGGACGCTGTCCTGCGCCTCGACGGGGCGGCCCGCTACCTGCAGGACGTGGCTTCCGACGACTGGGCGGAGTCCGGCCTCGACCCGCGCGACACCTGGGTGGTCCGCCGCACCGCCTTGCGCGTCGCCGATGACGGGCGCTGGCCTGCGCTGGGCGAGCTGGTCACCCTCACGACGTGGTGCAGCGGCGCGGGCCCCGCTTGGGCAGAACGTCGCACAGACCTCGAGGTCGAGGGCTGCCTCATGGTCGAGGCGGTCGCCCTCTGGGTGTCTCTCGACCGGTCCGGACGCCCCTCGAGGCTCACCAAGGAGTTCCACGAGGTCTACGGCGACGCTGTCGGAGCTCGCCGGGTGTCGGGACGGGTGCCTGCCTCTGCTGCGCCGAATGACGCGGCGACGCGGCCGTGGCCCGTACGCCGCGCGGACCTGGATGTGGTGGGCCACGTGAACAACGCCGCCGCATGGGCGGCGGTCACCGAGGTCGTGAGCGGACCTGTCGCAGCGGCCACGCTCACCCACCACGGGCCGGTGGAGGGGGGTCACGCACTGACGCTCGCCACCAAGCCGGGACGACTGTGGCTGATCGCCGGTTCCGAGGTCAAGGTGTCCGCCGAGTTCTCGCCCGCCTGAGACGGAGCTACGTCAAGCGGAGTCGGCCGAAACACGAGTCGTCCGGCTCAGCGGTTCTCGTGTACCGGTCCGGGATTCAAATAGAGCTGCCACTGTTCGAGAGTGGTCCAGCCGGTTGCGTCGTACAGGGGCTTGCCCGCCGGAGTGGCGCCGAGGAGACCGATGCCTGCCCCCTCCAGCCGTGCCCTGAGGAGGACGTCGGTGAGCAGACTGCGGCCGTAGCCGTGCCGGGCAAAGCGTGGGGGCGTTCCCATGCACCACACGCACACGGCGTCGTCCACGATCGAGGTCAAGACCGTCGAGACCGCTTGTGCGCCCTCGACGAGCAGCCAGAGCTTCCCGGCGGCGTCCCCCAGCTCGAGGATCCCGGCGACGACGGCGGCAACCTCCGGGATCAGGCCGAACGAGCTGGCTACGAGGTCGCTGACGACTTCGAAATCGTCGACTCTTGCCTGTCGAACCCGTCCGTCAGGATGCAGACGCGCCCCGTCCAACGCAAAGGCCATGAAGGGCATGTCCCCGACGTGCTGCCATCCGGTCCCGGGCTGAGCGCCGCGGCCCGCGCCCGCCAGAATGATCAAGGTGGGTAATCCCGCATCCTCGATCCGGCGCACGACGGCCGCGAGAACCCCGGAGTCGCCCGTGTCGACGAGGGCCATGTTGGCGTCCGGGCTGGGCGCGCCGCTCAGAGCCACCCAGTAGCCCGGCCCCTGATCCTGCACCGCACGATTGCCGGCGACCAGGAACGATCGGGCGCTGTGGCCCATCTGGCTTCTTCGCAGGGAAAGCTCGGCCTCGTCCACCTGTCCCCCTCCTTGTTGCGAGTGGGCACAGATGATAGAGGTTCGAGCCCAGAAGAGACCGACCAAACTCGAGCCGGCAGCCGTGCCGCTCGGCTCCGGGGAGACAGCCGGGCCCGCGTGCCGGGACACGAACGCGTGACGAGAACCCCCTGAGAGGGTGGGAAAGCCAGCGGGCTCGGCCGACTGCGGCCTGGGGCCTCAGTCCCTCATTCGACGAGGCTGGACTCGACCAGTCCGGGCTCGACCAGGCATACGACGTCGAGCTCGGCGTCGACCGCCCGTTTGAACACGAGCGTCTCGTAGATCACGAACTTAAGGACGAAGAACACGCCGGACACTGCCAGGAAGGCCAAGGTGGTGAGCGCCACCTGCGACCCCCGGTCCCCGGTGAGATGGCGCGCGCCGGCCTCGGCCCAGTGGGTGACGACGGCCGAGACGAGGAAGGAGGTCAGGGCGACTCCCATGTACAGGGCGATCTCGGTGCTGCGGTCCCGGCCGCGACGGTCACGCCAGGCCCAGCGACGGTTGAGGATGTAATTAGGCACGGCACCCCCGACGAACCCGGCGGCCGAGGCCAGAGTCGTACCGGTGTGCAGCCAGCCCAACGCCGCGGCAAAACAGGCCTCGCTGATCACGATGGCGACGACCGACCCGGCGCTGTAGCCGGTGATACGCCGCACAAGGGGATGGCGGGCAGACCTGGAGCTCATCCGACGGGCACGATCACAGGTCCGCGCGAGCAGAAGGACTGGAGATCTCAACGCGCTCCCCTCGTGCAAGGTCCAGAACCGGTGACCGGTGACGTGCCGGCACCGTTGACTGAAAGAAGGCCGCGAAACGCCCATGGAAAGGGACCTTTCGTAGGCACGACATCCAGTCTAGCGGTCTCGCTCCCCAAGATGGAAGTCGGGCTGGTTTCGCCAGGAGGTGCGCGCCCACCGGCAGTAGGGCGCCCGTCCGAGGCGCGGACCTGTCTCGGTCCCTGCCTGCACTTCGCGGCACCCCGGCCGGGCGCCCGGGGCGCGCGCCGGCCTCCGGGGCTCGGCTACCTGGTCTTGGCGAGCTGGGCGGCGCTTGTCGTGTCGACGATCAAGACCGAGCACGGGGCTTGGTGCGCGATCGTGTTCGGAACACTGCCGAGAACCCTTCTTGCTCCACGCATGCCTTTGTTGCCCACGATGATCAGGTCGGCGCCGATGCTTGCCGCCAGCCGGACGATGGCTTCGGCAGGATCGCCGGTCGCGGCATGGATCTCCGCGTCCACCTTGGCCCTCTTCGCCACCGAGATGAGCTCTTCCAGCAACGAGTCGGCCGGAGGCAGGTAGTTCGCATCGAGGTATTCGCTCGGCAAGTCGGGGATGCGAACGGCTTGCGGCTTGTAGGCCGTGACTATGTGCAGCTTGGCGCCACACGTCTTGGCGAGGTCCACGGCCGTTTCGACAGCGCGCAGCGCAGTCGCTGAACTGTCTGCGCCCACCAGCAGGTTCTTGAACATTTGACCTTCCCCCTTGGGCGGCCTGGCCGCGTTTTTTCAAAGCGTACCGCCCTGCTGGGGTCGCTCACCTGCGAACCTGTAGGTTGCCGATGCCGCGCGGTCGATCGTCTCGGCCGGCGCGAAGCCGCCCGGCCGGCGCGCTACGACCTGGCGTCAGTTCAGGTCCAGAACGGTTCCCTGCACTGCGGCTGACACGGGCACGTTGGCAGCCTTGTAGCTGATGACGAGCGAGTCGATCTGGTCGTCGGTCCGGGCCGGGTCGTGATGGTAGAGCAGCAGTTCTCCCACTTCCGCGGCCTCCGCGAGCCCGACGGCGTAGCCGCAAGAGGCGTGACCGTAACTGGCGCGGACAGGCAACTCCTCGTCTGTGTACTGGGCGTCGTGGAACAGCACGTCGCACCCGCTCGCGAGAGCGAGAGCCGCTTCGTGGTATTCCCCGAGACCCGCAGGACCGGGACCGAAGCTCGTCGGGCAGTGGTCGGAGAGGTAGGCGATGCTCGCCTGCCCGTCGGAGATGCGGTAGCCGAAGGCGCGCCCGCCCTTGTGGGGGATCTCGCGAGCAAGCACGGAGAAACCTCCGATCTTTGCCTCGCCGGGCTCGAGAGCGTTGAAGGTCCACGAGCCGGCAAGCCCGGAAGGTGGGATCGGGAAGTGCGGAGGGGACATGAACCGGCCGAGGACGCTCTCGGTGTCACCCTGTGCGGGGATGTAGAGATCGACCTTCGAACCAGCGCTGTTGCCGGCCGCGAAGAACGGAAGCCCCTGAGTGTGGTCCCAGTGCATATGGCCGAGCAGGATGGACCCCCTGTAGGGCTGGCCTTCGAACAGGTCCGGGCTGCCCTTGAAAAGATCACTGGCGAGCCGGATACCGGTACCCGCGTCGAGGATCAGGCTTGGTAGCGCCCCGTCGAGCCCGATGGCAAGACAAGAGGTGTGACCGCCGTAGCGGACGAACTCTGGCCCGGGTGTGGGTGTAGAGCCGCGGACGCCACAGATCCAGATTCGCATTGACACAGTGTTTCATGCCGCCGGCCGCTGTCTTGCACATCGGAGTCCGAACGACGCCCGAGACCTCTTCGCCAGGTGGAACAGGCGGCCCGGCCGCGGCGCACCCGGTAGATTCGCGGCCCATGGCCATCGTCCCCGACAACAAAGACTGGACGTGGGTGCTCGAACGGCGTTGCCCGGAATGCGGCTTCGTCGCCTCTGAGCTGCAGAGAGATCAGATCCCGCCGATGATCCGCGCCAACGCCCAGGCGTGGGCGGACATCCTTGCCCGGGATCTTGCTGAGTTGCGTCGCAGGCCACGCGAGGATCGTTGGTCGCCGCTCGAGTACGCCTGCCATGTTCGGGACGTGTTCCGCATCTTCGGCGAGCGTTTGAACCTCATGGTCGACCTGGACGAACCGACGTTCCGGAACTGGGATCAGGACCGCACCGCACTCGAAAGCCACTACGAGGGCCAGGACCCCGAGGTCGTGAGGGTCGAGCTGTCCAACGCCGCGACCGCTCTCGCGGACGACTTCGACCGAGTCGAGACGACGGCGTGGCAACGCCGGGGAGCCCGGAGCGACGGAGCGGAGTTCTCAGTCCTGAGCATCGGTCAGTACATGCTGCACGACGTCGTTCACCACCTCCACGACGTGGCCGACGACTTCGCAAGCCCGGCTTCCTAGCACTCTGACGATCGTCGACGGTAGGCCTGCGGCCGTGGGCGAGTCGAGAGGCGAGCAGGGCGCGGCCGCGTCTTTCGGACGACTTGTCGAACCGCTTCGGGTCCTGTTCGGCAACCGTTCGCTCAGGTGGCTGGTGATCGGCTTCGCAGCGATGACCTTGGCCGAATGGGGCTATGTCACGGCCCTGGCGGTCGATGCCTTCCGCTCCCACGGTTCGGTGGCGGTCGGCCTGGTCGGGTTCCGCCTCTTCATCGCCTCGGTCGGCAGCTTGTTCAACGTCCGTTACCTTGATCGCCACCCGAGGGGCCGAGTGCTGACGGCCATTGCCGGCACCCGGGGCGCGATCGTGGCGACGAGCGCGGCTCTCGCCGCCACAGGTGCGCCGCTCACCCCGCTCTTGGTGCTCGTGGCGTTGGACGCCGTCGTCTCCGCCCCCTACCGTCCGGCCCAGTCGGCGATGCTCCCGGTGCTCGCCCGGACCCCGAGAGAACTGGCAGCGGCCGCGGCAGGGATGAGCACGGTGAAGACGCTGAGCCAGGCACTGGGGGCTATCGCGGGCGGTTTCCTGCTTGTTGTCACCAGTCCCGCCGTGATCTTCGCAGGCGCGGCCATCTTCATGCTCACAGCCGCCGTTGCGACCAACCAATTCGGCGGCACTCCGATACGGCTGTCGACTGCAGGCGCATCGACTGGGATACGCGGCCTGCTCCGTGACACTGGCAGCGTCGTCCGCCATCCCTATGTAGGGGGCATCCTCGTTGTCAGCGGACTCAGAACCTTCGTCCGCGGCATGTGGATCGCTGTGGCGGTGATTGCGTCGTTGCGACTTTTGCACGCTGGAAGTGCGGGAGTCGGGCTCTTGATGCTGGCCGCCGGGGTGGGAGCACTGGCCGCTGTGCCGCTGTCGGCAGCTCTCATAGGTCGCAGGAGGATCGGCGGCCCGACCATCCTGGCGTTCGTCGCGTGCGGCGTCCCCCTCGTCGTCATCGCGGGCATTCCGCTGTTCGATACTGCGCTGTTCCTCGTGGCCGCCTGGGGGGTCGGCATGGCGGTCGCCGACGTGGCGACGTTCTCTCTCTTGCACCGGTTGCTCGACACTCCGCTGCTGCCTCGCGTCACCGGTGCGATCGAGTCTGCCAAGCTCGCTCTGGAAGGCCTCGGGGCCCTCGTGGGCCCGCTGCTCGCGTCCACCCTGGGGATCCGGTGGGCCCTCGCCTTGGCCGGTCTGCCCCTGCCGGTTGTGGTGGTGGCCGGGCGCAAGCTGCTGCACCGCTTGGACGCGACCGCGGGCGATCGGGCACAGGTGCTCACCCTTCTCCATGCTGTGCCGTTCCTCGAGTCACTTGACATGGCGAGTCTCGAGTCGCTCGTGGGGCGGCTCGTCCACCTCAAGGTCCCTGCGGAGACAGAGGTGGTCCGTCAGGGACAAGACGGCGACTGCTTCTACATCGTCAGGACTGGGACCGCAGACGTCCTTGTCGACGGCTTCCTCGTGGGGTCGGTGACACCCGGCGGGTACTTCGGTGAGCGGGCCCTCTTGAGGAACGTGCCGCGGATGGCAACGGTCAGGTCGCGCGAGCCGATGGAGCTGCTCGCTTTGGGGCGGGCGGACTTCGTAACCGCGTTGACCGGACAGGAGGGCGCCACAACGGGGCTCGCTCCTGCGCGCGCGCATCCCGATGCCTGCGAGCTCACGCTGCGCCAACGCGTCGCGGTCCTGTCGCAGGTCAGCCTTCTTTCCCATCTCGACTCTGGCGCGCTCCGCCAGCTCGCTGCGCACAGCCGGGTCGAGCAGTGGTCCGAAGGTGCCCTCGTCGTCAAGGAGGGCGACGAGGGTGACCGGTTCTTCGTCCTGCTCGAGGGGCGGGCGGTCGTCTCGGCCGGCTCCCGGGCGGTGAGCGAGCTCCTCCCCGGAGATCAGTTCGGCGAGATCGCCCTCCTCCACGGAGTGCCCCGTCGCGCCGACGTGACCGTGACAAGCCCGTCCACGACCATGAGCCTGCCCCGCGAAGCCTTTGTCTCGGCAGTGCGGTCGCGCGTGCTCGCCGGGTGATTTCTCGTTGCCTGCGGCGCGACCGGTCGCGGTGTCATTGCTCGGTCACATCGACCGGACTCTCGGGACGACCTCGGTTGCGAGCTGCTCGGCTTGCTCCACGAGTTGTGCCCCGACGGGCATGAAGTTGAAGGCGGTGAAGCCGAGGGTCACTAGAGCGCCGAGCTGCTCGGCGACCTCGTCGACCGAGCCGCGTATGACCTCTCCGCTAGGACCGTCGTTGTCGTCGACGGCGATCTCCACGTTGAGCGCGCAGGTGATCTCCTCGGGGGTCCGGCCGGCGGACTCGGCCGCCGCCAGAACCTTCGCGCGCATCACTGAGAGCTGATCGAAGGGGGCGTATCCGAGCGAAGGGATCCAACCGTCGGCGAGCCGCCCGGTGATCGCGAGCGCCCGGTCGCCGAATGTGCCGAGCCAGACGGGGATGCGGTGGGCGGGCTTCGGCTCCATGGCGGCAGCTTCGGTGCGGTGCACCCGACCGTGGTAGGTATGAGCGGGCTGCGTCCACAGCCCGCTGATGACCTGGAGGGCGTCGTCGAGGCCGTCGATCTTCTCCCTCGGCGACGGAACGGCCAGCCCGAAGGCGCGGAGCTCCTGATCGGTGGCACCTGCACCCAGCCCGAGGATGAGCCGCCCTCCCGACATCCGGTCGAGGGACTCGGCCATCTTGGCGACGAGCGCCGGGGAGCGGAACGGAAGGCTGAGCACCCGGGTGGCCACACCGATCCGGTAGGTCGCGGCGGCGATGAAGCTGAGCATGGTCCAGGTCTCATAACTCGGGTGGTTGCCCGATGGGTGGTCCGACGCGGAGACGAAGTCGAAGCCGAGTGCTTCGACGGTCCTGGCGTCCTTGACGGGGTCGGCGCCGGGAGCGGCCGAGGTGGAGACGTCGATCCCGAACATCAGGCGCTGCATGGAGCCTCCTTTGCCGGCTGCGAGCCGTCGGCGGCAGCGGCCAAGCTGAGACGGGGGAGGAACACGTGCACCATCGGACCTATCGAGAGCGCGTATGCGAGAGTCCCCACACCTACCGAACCGCCGAGGACGAAACCGAGCACCAGTACGGAGACCTCGATGACGGTGCGGACCACGCGGATGGAGTGACCTCGGGCCACGACGCCCGTCATCAGACCGTCGCGCGGGCCAGGGCCGAGACCGGCGCCGATGTACCAGCCGGTGGCGATGCCGTTGAGCACGACACCGGCCACCATGAAGCCAGCTCTCTGGGCCATCCCGCGAGGATCGGGCATGATGTCCAGGACGGCGTTGACGACCAGGCCGACCACGACGACGTTGATGACCGTGCCCACGCCGAGACGTTGCCGCAGCGGGATCCAAGCCAACAGGACGAGACCGCCCACCGCGTCCACCACCCATCCGATCTGGATGCCGAGCCGCCGGGCGATACCCTGATTGAGCACGTCCCACGGGTCGAGGCCCAGTCGGGCCTTGACCAACAGGGCCAAGCTCACTCCCAAGCCCGCCAGCCCGACACACAACCAGGCCAGCCGGAGCGTTAAGCCGACGCTTCGACGCCAATTGGTTGGGCGGCCGTTGGGCACGATACCTGACATATCAGTTACTGTACCACAGTTGCTGATGTGTCAATAACTTCGACTAAGGTGCGCGCATGGGAGCCGCACGGTGGTTAAGTGACGAGGAGGAGCAGGCATGGCGCGGGTACCGGCGTATGCGAGCCCTCCTCGATCTACAGATAGCGCGTGACCTTGCCCGTGACTCCGACCTGTCGGGGTCCGACTACGACGTGCTGTCGACGCTGAGCGAAACACCGGAACGGACCTGGAGGGCCAGCGAACTCGCCGCACGGCTCTTGTGGTCGACGAGCCGTCTGGCGCACCACATCGGGCGCATGGAACGCCGCGGCCTGGTCAACCGGAACGACTGCGCGGAGGACGGACGGGGCGCGTCCGTGTCGCTCACTGACACGGGCTGGGAAGCGCTCCGGGCTGCCGCTCCCCCCCATGTGGAGTCTGTCCGCCGTAACTTCATCGACCTGCTCACGCGCGACGAGATTGAGGCCCTCGCGACAATCTCCGCCAAGGTCATCGACCACCTGACCGACCTCAACGGGCCAAGGCAGCCCTCCCACGATCCCGAGAGCTCCGCAGGCGCATCGCCGCTGTCAAAGAGAGCCAAGCGACAGACGGCGGGACGCTGACTCAGCGCCGCCTGCTGCAGGCACGCCAAAGAAACAGCCGATCCGGGACGCGGCCGAGCGTCCGCAGACCGCGAGACCATAACGCTCTTGGTCTCACTGGCGTCCCGAAGAGCTGCCTGCAAACTACTACGCCTAGCGTAACTACGCTGAGCGTAGTACCATTGGCTTGTGACTCCTCCGCGGCAAGTAGCCCAGACAGACGAGGCCGTCGTCAGCGGCGTGCCCCTCCTCCTTCTCACCAGCCTGGCTGCCGGTGAAAAACACGGCCACGCTCTCATGAAGGACGTGGCTCGCTTCTCGGGCGTTCGCCTCGGACCCGGGACCCTGTACAAGGCAATAGCGCGCCTCGAGGAGCGAGGGCTCATCGAGGCCCTCGATCCCGACGCCCGTCGTCGTCCCTATCGGATCACGCCTGCAGGTGTTGGCGTCCTCGAACAGTCCATCGATCACCTGAGCCAAGTTGTCGACCAGGGACGCCAACGTCTTGCTCTCGCCAACCTGCGGCCAGCGCTCGCCGCGCCTGGCCCGACTCGAGCATTGGAGTGAACGCCAAATGAGCAACCATCACGGTCCGACCCGTTTGTTCCCGCGGAGTTGGCGCACCCGCTACGGAAAGGAGGTCGCGGATCTCGTGGAGGACATGAAGTCTGACGAACAAGGCTTCCGCCTTCGAGATCGTATTGACCTGGCACGCGCCGGGATCTCGGAACGAGGCGCTGTGATCTGGCATCGAGGCGCGCTCTCTCCGAGGATCGTTGCCCTGCGAGTCGTCACAGCGGGCTTGGCTCTGATCCTGGTTCTCGGATCCGCCCTCTTGGTCGGCGGCGTTCTGGAGGGACAATCACGCCCATCGCCTTCGCGCGTCGTCACAACCGGCACACCGGCCCGGCTCGTCGCGCTGCCGGGCGCTTCGTCACAGCGCCTCGGGATCATGACCTTGACGCGGGGCCGGCTCGTCGCGCTTCCGGAGCGAGCGCAGCAAGTCGAGGTCGTAGTGGCCACGTCCATGAGGCTCGTCGCGCTGCCCAACCCCGCGCAGCAGGGCGAGGTCATGATCGCAACGCCGACGAGACTCGTGTCGGTGCCAGGGGAGACCTCGTTAAGCCGGTCGCGGTAACTCCGGTTCACCAGGACAACAGCGACTAGCTCGCAGGTCGAGTTCGGACCCCGCGCGGGCGTCAGCCACGGCCGTTGCTCGGCAAGGTGCCGCTGTGGAAGATGCCTTCCATCGCCCGTTCCCGCCAGGGCGCGGTCGAGTCGTACAGCTCCTGTTCGGTGTCGACGGTGGTCACCAGAACTCCCGGCACGTTGCGCCGCAGCCGGCCAACCGTGACGCCATCGGCGCGTACGAAAAAGGCCGGCCAGCAGCTTTGCCGAGCCGAGGAGTTAGGACAGCTGATCCAGATGTGGTTGCAAGCAGCCGCAGTTGTCATCGCCGCCGGCATCGTGATGGCCGGATAGGTGTGCGTAGGTGCCGGGTTGAGCCTCTTGAACTCCGGCCCTATGGCCCGCGCGACTGCGGCCATCTGTTCAGCCGACGCGTGGGCGGCGTGGAAGGAATGGAACACGAGCTGTACGCCACGTCTTTTGTATTCCCGGTAGAGCTCCGGGAAGCGGTAGTCGTAGCAGATCAGAGCACCGCACCGGACGCCGTCGATGACCCAGACACTGAAGTGGTCACCGGGCATGTAGTGCGCCAGATCACCGGAACGCTCCTCGGGTCCGCCGGAGCAGAACCTCTTGTCGTAGCGTTCCACGATCTGACCCGAATCATCGATTACATAGATGCTGTTGTGGGGCTTGTGGGCGCCCACGTCCCGATGGGCGGAGCCAATCACCGCCCATAGTCGCAACCGACGGGCGCGTTCGAGCACTTCCGCCGTGGCGTCCCGGAGCCGGTCCCAGTCGAAACCGGCGAAGGACGTGAAGTCTGTCCCGGCATAACCGGACAACGAGCCCTCGGGGAAATGGACGACACGCGCGCCTGCTCTCTGGGCAGTGCCCATTTGACGCTTCACGTAACGAAGATTGCTACCGATATCCGAGCTGACGGGGAATTGGCATGTGGCAACCTTGAGGGCTGACATTTTCTCATAATGCCCCATCCACGGCACCTCGTGTCACGGCGCTCGAGAGCCCGCCTATTGACCCGGCGGGTGACGTGGGGATCGACCACTTCGGCGTGTCCGGTGCTTCGTCGCGGCCGGGTCGACGAGCAAGCTGCGACGAGTACGCGCACGCGCGCCGTTGGCCTTCGAGACAGACGGCGAGGTGACATCCGAACCAGTAGACTTCAGGTCGGTCAAATGAGGACTTTGAGGAGCTGAGGTGCCCGGGCAACCACGCACGCGTTGACGAAATAGGTCGTCCGTCGACCTGTCATCGCGTGCTGCTGCAATGCGCGGCACAGCGAACTCACCCTTTGGGCTTGTCTTGACGCCTTTACGCGCCACTAGCCGCAGGGTTCCGGCTTCAGCGTCTCAAAGGAGTTGGCACTGTGTCCCCCTTTGTTCTTGCATGCCTGGCTTACCTGACCGTCGCCCTCCCCGGTTCCACCCTTGGCCTGCTCTGGCCGTCGATGCGGCTCAGCTTCCACGAGCCGCTCGGGGCTCTCGGACTGCTGCTGGCATTCGCACTAGGAGCCTCGGTCATTTCCAGCGCGGCTGTCGGACGCGTCCTGTCCCGAGTGGGTGTCGGCCCGCTACTGGCCGCCGGCACCGCACTGACAGCCGCGGCACTGGCGGCGGAGGCCCTGGCACCTTCACTGTGGGTGCTCGCCGGCGGGTTCGTCCTCTTCGGGTTCGGCTTCGGATCGACCGACGCGGCCCTCAACGCGCACGCCGCCCACCACTTCGGAGCGCGGCAGATCAACTGGATGCACGCCAGCTACGGTCTCGGCGCTGTGATCGGGCCACTTCTGGTCACGGCTCTTTTGGGCAACGGCGTCAGTTGGCGCTGGAGCTATGGAACCATGGCCATCGCCTTGGCGGGCCTCGCCTGCGTGTTCGCCCTGGTCCACCGGCACTGGGGGGCTCCGGCACGCGAGCTGGCGGCAGCCTCGCCCGACGCGGCCGACAAAGTGCCCGAGCCGTCCACGAGAACTGGACGTCGCGCACCCCGGGCAACAGTCGTCCTTTGGAGTCTGACCTTCGCCGCTGTCGAGTGTGGGATCGAGTCCGCGGCCGGCATCTGGGGCTACGTGTTCCTCACCGCTGGTCGCGACCTGTCGCACGAGGCCGCCGGCCTGGCCGTCGCGGCCTACTGGGCGATGATGTTCGTCGGGCGGGCCGTCCTCGGGCCGGTGGCGGAGCGTATTGGCACCGGCCGCGTCCTGAGCGGCGCCGTCGTGGGAGTGACTGCCGGCGCCGCCCTCATGATGCTGCCCGGACCCGGCTTTGTGGCCGTCATCGGAATGATGACCCTCGGCTTGGCAGCTGCACCGATCTTCCCCCTGCTCACCCTCACAACCGGGAAGCGGATCGGGGCCGGCGACGTCAAAGGCACCACGCGGATGGTGAGCCTGCAGGTCGCGGCCTCGTCGGTCGGAGCAGCCGCGGTACCAGCCGGCATCGGGCTTCTGATCGGGACCTTGGATGCGAAGGTGCTCGCACCGTCGTTGCTCTTACTCGGCCTGGCGATGTGCGGTGTCTATGGACTGCTCGTACATCTGACCAGCAAGCCGACAACCTGAGACGAGAGTGCGGGCACAGCTGACGACCTGGACGGAATGGAGCGCACGGAGACGGACGGGCAGGCTGATGAGCGATGATGAGCGATAATGCCGGCATGGGGGATCGCAACGTGTTGGGCGGGGAGCTGGAACCCTGCGGAACAGACCCGCTCACTGGCTTTTACAGAGACGGATGCTGTCGAACGGGGGCAGAGGACCGTGGGAGCCACACGATCTGCGCCGTGGTCACCGCCGCGTTCCTCGAGCACCAGCGCCGCATCGGCAACGACCTCATCACTCCAATGCCTCAGTTCCGCTTTCCCGGCCTCATCCCGGGGGATCGATGGTGTGTCACCGCAAGAAACTGGCTGCGGGCCCATGAAGATGGAGCGGCCGCCTACGTCGTGCTCGCCTCGACCCACGAGCGGGCCCTGGAGATCGTTTCTCTCGCGGCGCTCCAGGAGCACGCGGTTGACGTACCCGAGAGCCCCGGTGACCTCGGCAGCGAAGCTTGAGGGGCCATGTGAGGCGAGCCGGCAGCAAGGCCACGACTGTGGCTGTCCCCCGCTGCGTCCCTCCTCTCACGCCGAGATCGATCACCGAAGCAACAGCCGTGCAGTGCCGGACTGAGGAGAAGCCGGAATGACGAACGCAGAACCTTCGGAGCCGCTCCGTACTCCAAGTCGCTGGCCATCGCTTCCGATCGCGGAATGGGGCCCCACCCGCGACACGCTGCAGCTGTGGACTCAGATCGTGGGCAAGGTTCGCCTGGCGAATACGCCCACTGTCAACCACTGGTGGAATGTGCCCCTCTACGTGACCGCCCGCGGCCTTACGAGCTCCCTCATCCCGCACCGACACGGTCTGTGCTTCCAGATCGATTTCGACCTGTGGGACCATCGGCTGGAGATCGCCAACGGAGCGGGCGAGCTTCGGTCATTCCAGCTGGAGGGGCTCTCTGTCGCAGAGTTCTACGCCCGGATCATGGGTCAGCTGGAAGAGCTCGGCGTAGCCACGAAGATCTGGCCCGTGCCCGTCGAGATCGCAGGTGCCGTCGCTTTCGCCGACGACGGGACACACGCCACCTACGACCCGGGCCAGGCACATGACTTCTGGCTACTGTTGGTCCAGGCTTCGCGGGTCTTCCATCTGTTCCGAAGCCGGTTCGCCGGCAAGTCGAGCCCGGTCCATCTGTTCTGGGGGGCCCTGGATCTGGCCGTCACCCGCTTCTCGGGGCGAACTGCTCCTCCGCACCCGGGAGGCGCCCCGAACTGTGGACCGGAGGTGATGCACGAGGCCTATTCCCACGAGGTGTGCAGCTGTGGCTACTGGCCAGGTGGAGAGGGCGAAGGCTTCTTCTACTCCTACGCCTACCCTGAGCCGACCGGTTACCGCAGTGCGAAGGTCATGCCCGAGACAGCGTTCTTCAGCGACACCTTCGGCGAGTTCGTGCTCCCCTATGAAGTCGTTCGCGCGGCAGTCGACCCCGATGCAGTCCTGCTCGAGTTCCTTCAGTCGAGCTACGAGGTCGCAGCCGACTGCGCCGAGTGGGACCGCGAGGCGCTAGAACGGCAACCGAGAGGGCCTATGAGCCCGAGCAGTCCGGACGCATAAGGGGGGGGTTCCGTTGCCAACAGGGTGCACGCATCTCGACGCCGCCAAACAGGTCGAGCCGTCAAGCTGGGGGTGCGAGGACTGTCTGCGCATCGGCGGGAAATGGGTGCACCTTCGGCTTTGCATGACTTGTGGGCATGTCGGCTGCTGTGACAGCTCGCCAAACCGCCACGCGACAGCGCACTGGCATGAGCACGCCGACCACCCGATCATCCGTTCCTACGAACCGGGTGAGGACTGGTGGTGGTGCTACGCCGACGACATCCTCTTCGAGGTGGCCGACGCGCCCCCGGCGCCGTCTCATCCCTGAGCCAAGCGGTTCAGGTTCCCCGGGGTTCCCTCGCCCGGTATCGGCGAGGTTCGCTGGCTCGGGTTTCGACTTCGACGGCCGTTGAGAATTCGGCCATCGAGTTGAACTCCCAGTCCGGCGCCACGCCGCCCGCCGGTGCGGGGGTGGCGCCCCAGCCGGGACGTCCCTTCCGACGGTTGATCCATACGGTTGCAAGGCCGGCTCGTTTCGCGGGGACGTGATCATGGAACAGGCTCTGGGCGACGTGCAGCAACCTGGCTTTTCCGATCCCCAGTCTGGCCGTCTCGTCCAACAGCACGGCGAAGTTGCCATCCGCCGGCTTGTAGGAACCGATGTCCTCAGCGGTCAGGACCACGTCGAAGACAACGCCCAGACGCCGGTTGCTGGCCACGAACGACTCCCGATCGACGTTCGAGAGGATTATCAGCTTGAAGTACTTGCCGAGGACGGCCAGAGCGTCATGTGAGTCGTCGTAGGCGGGCCAGTCCGGGACGGACGCCGCCAGGCGGTGCGCCTCGCCTGCCGACACGCCCGCACCGAGCTGGTGACCAAGTGCCTCGAAACAGCGCTCCAGGACGCCCGGGTACAGTTCGGTGGGAATCTCGCATTCGATTCGCGCCTCGTTCTCGGCGTAGGCGCTCAACAGCGTCTCGTCGTCCAGGTCCAAGCCGTGCGAGCGGGCCCAGGGCACGAGGACCGCTAAGAGGCCGGTCTCCCAGTCGATAAGGGTCCCGTAGCAGTCGAAGCTCAGCGCCTCGTAGTCGGTCAGGTTCATGGCCCGTACCCCTCGACAGCAAGCGGACTCAGTCCGTCCCGTCCACAACGTAGAGAGTTGCTCGGGCGGCGCCTTCGCGGAGCTTGCGAATTGCCGTGTAGTCCTCGCCCCAGTACCACTCGAGAGCGGCCTGTTTCGTGGGGAATTCCACGACAACGGTGCGACTGCAGGGCAGGTCGCCCTCCAGTGCCTCGGCGGCGCCGCCCCGAACCAGGTAACGACCGCCTGCCGCGGCGATGCTCGGGGTCACCTGGGCCTTGTACGCCTCGTAGCGCTCAGGATCGACAACGTCACCTTGGTAGATCACATAAGCGGCCAACAGGGTCCCTCCCGGCTCGGAACCTCTCCTGATCGCTTCTCGGGCGGAGAGTTCCCGCGACGCTATCAAGGCCAGGCGGGCGCACGTCACGGACCGACACGGTGCTTGGGGTCGCGCCCCAACCCCTGCTCTGGACAGGCTCCGGGGCGATCCCATGTGGCTGGGATCCGGGCGCCTTCTGTCATCTGCCAAGGTCGCCTTTGCGTCATCTCGGGGCTCCGACGAACGGTGCAGCCGTCGCATCCAGCCCGTCGGCCGCCTAAGCTCGCTGGACCTTCGGCCCTCGACTTCGTCGACCGGTCGGGGCCTTGGCGCCGAAGCGCTGGACAGGGGGGACAAATGATGGCGCCTGTTAGTCACGCGGAACGCGTCGCCCGACAACAAGCCGAGGTCAGCGACGGGCTGTTCTCGGCCGTGCGCCGGCTGCGATGGTCCGCGGGTCGCCTGGCGGCCGAGAGGGAGCGCCGACTGCGCGAGCTGCTCGCCTGGTCGATCGAGCGATCCCCTTTCCACGCCGAGCGCCTCGCCGGGCTCGATGTCAACCGCTTCACCGAAGCGGACCTGCCCTCACTGCCGACAATGACCAGGGCTGACCTGATGGACGATTTCGACCGAGTGGTCACCGACCGGGCGCTCACGCTCGCGGTCGTCAACAACCACGTCAACGACCTCGATGAGGACGATTACCTCCTCGACCAGTACAGGGTCATTGCCACCAGCGGGTCCACCGGCGCCAGGGGGCTGTTCGTCTACGGCTGGGAGGATTGGACAACCTTTGTGCTCGTCGCCACCCGCTGGCACGGTCGGGGTGCCTACTGCCTGCCGTTCGACACCTCGGTAGGCACGCTGTTCGCCTCCAACACGCGACACGTGTCCGGCGCCCTGCACGCGTTCTTGAAGGACCTCTCCGGTAACGGGGGGCAGGTGACGCATCTCCCGATCACCTTGCCGCTTCCAGAGATCGTGGCCGGTCTCAATGCCGCCCAGCCCACCGTGCTTCAGGGCTATCCCAGCGCCATGCATCTGCTCGCCCTCGAGGCCAAGGCGGGTCGCCTCAGGATCAGCCCGAAGCGGGTCTTGACGTGCGGCGAGCAGTGTTCGGACGAGGCACAAGCGGCTGTCGCCGAGGCCTGGGGAGTCACGATCTACGACACCTGGGGGTGCTCAGAAGGCGTGTACGCCTTCCCCTGCAGAGCTGGCAGCGCCATGCACGTTCCCGACGACCTCGCCGTCATCGAGCCGGTCGACCGGCACGGCAACGTCGTGGCACCCGGTCAACCGGCAGACAAGATCCTCCTGACAAACCTGTACAACCGCACGCAGCCGCTTATCCGCTATGAGATCTCCGACGCCATGACCATGCTGGACGGTACCTGCGAGTGCGGGTGCGCCCACCGACGGATCACGGACCTGGCCGGGCGGACCGACAGCTTCTTCGTCTACAAAGGTGGGGCGGCGGTCCACTGGCTGGGCATGACCACCGTGATCTTGAGCGACCCCGCCGTGGTCCAGCTCCAAGCTACCCAGACCCCACGCGGAGCAGACGTCTCGGTTGCCACCAAGGCAGAGTGCGACACCGAAGGCCTTCGCCGCGGTCTCGTCGACTTGATGAGGAGTGCCGGGCTCGCGGACCCACAGGTCACGATCCGCCAAGTGGACGCGTTGGACAGGCTGTGGTCGGGCAAACTGCGCCAGTTCCAACCGCTGTGACCGGTACGGGACCCGCTCGTGGGCCCGAAACGTGAGGCCCCGCTACGGCAGCCTCGCCTGGGTCGCCGACCAATCGTGGTAGACGAGGGCATGGGAACATTCAAGCTCGGCAGTCTCTCGAGCATCCCGGCCTCAGACCGCCCCGATCTGTTGGCGGCTTCCACCCGAGAGGCACTTGGCGCGATGGGCCTGCTCGACGCCGTCGGTGTGGTCGAGATCGATCCGGCCCTCTCGGATACGGCGACGACACAGCAGCAGTTCGGGCTGGAGCCCGACTCGCTGGCGAACTGCGTTGTCGTCGGCGGCAAGCGCGAGGGAACCGAACGGCTGGCGGCCTGTGTCGTGCTCTCCACGACCCGCGCCGACATCAACGGCATCGTCAAGCGCTTCCTCGACGTGCGCAAGGCATCGTTCCTCCCGATGGCCCGCGCCGTCGAGCTCACCGCCATGGAATTTGGCGGGATCACGCCCGTCGGCCTTCCCTCCGGATGGCCTGTGCTCGTAGACCGAAGGGTGGTCGAAGCCGACGTCGTTCTCATCGGATCGGGCGTACGACGCTCCAAGATCCTGCTCCCCGGGGCGCTGCTCGCCCGGGTGCCCGGAGCAGAAGTGATCGAAGGGCTCGGCATGTAACCACGCGCGGCGCAAATGGCTGGCTTAGGGGAAGGGCGCCAAGACGCGCTGTGCAAAGGGCCTGGTTTGGCCTGCTCCGTATGCGACCTCGGCCCGCTCTCGATGGAGCTCGGCTCGGACCTGACCAGTGCTGAACCTGGTGTTCGCCGGGCGGCTTCTTATGCTCGTCGTCATGACGCACGTCATCGCCTATTCCGTTCCCGGTCCTCTCACCCGTCTCGACGTCATCAATCCTGCGGTGCTGCAAGATGTCGGCCGGACGCCAGAGGAGATATGCACTCCAGCGCACGGGCTGGTCATTCAGCCCACCGCGGCTCAGGCCCTGGGACTGGCGCCCGAGCGCTTTGCTGAGAACCAGATCCGCCCCGTTGCAGAGCTCATCCGAGCTTTGTTGTCGCTGGATTCGTCACCGCTGAGGGTTCCCCGCGAACCGGAGAGGCGGGTGGTAGGCACCTGCCGGCATTTCGCGGTGCTGAGCTGCGCGCTGCTGCGCCACGGAGGCATCGCCTCGCGCGTCCGTTGTGGGTTCGCAACCTACTTCCAGCCCGGCCAGGGCCTCGATCACTGGATCACCGAATACTGGAATGACGACGAGGTCCGCTGGGTGCGGGTCGACTCCGAGATCTTCGGTCAATCGGTGCTGACCCACCCTGAGAATCTCAGCGCGGCGGAGTTCCTGAGTGGGGGCGAGGCCTGGAACGCATACCGGCGTGGAGCGATCGACGCCTCGACCTTCGGGGTCTACGGGACTGAGAACTGGGGCCCTGGGGAGATCCGTGGCAACGCGGTCAAGGATCTCGCTGCACTGAACAAAGTCGAAACCCTCCCCTGGGATGAGTGGGGCCGCATGACACAGGCCTACAACGGGGAAACGGGCGCGGACTACGACGAACTCCTCGACGGGCTCGCAACTGTCTGCGCCGGCGACGACCCGGCGCAGGTGGCTGCTCTTTACGCCCGCGACGAGTTCCGCGTGCCGTCGAACCTGATCCGCTGAGAACGCCCTCTTTGAGGAACATCACGCCAGCGCCAGAACGTCATGATGACTCCTGAGCCCCTCGATCCCTTTGTGTGCAAGCCCACGGGTGCTCTGACCTCCAGGTCGGACCGACTAAGGGCGGAAGTGTCGCTCGAGCTCGTTGGCGTAGGTGATCCCAAGGCTGGGGCCATTGTCGGCGATCCATTGCTTGATGCTCGTGGTCCCGGTTGCCGTTCCGGCAGAGTCTGCGAGTTTGTCGGCCATTGCTCGATACTCGTCCCAGGTGAGTAGGACATCGCGCAGCGCGACGTTAAGGACCGTGGCAGCTACGGAGAGCACGATGCCGGGCGCTTGTATCACCTTGGCGCGGCTCCCGACTGCTGATCGGATGGTCTCGACAAGCTCAAGGAACGTCGGACGATCAGGTCCGACTGCGTCGATGACACTGTCCTCCTGGCATGCCCCGGCGGTGACCGCAAGGCTCGCGAGATCGTCGACATGGATCGCCCGGACGCGGTAGTCGCCGTGGCCACCAATGGCGAAGACCGGGAAGTGTCTGAGAAGCCAGGCAATGTTGTTGATGAGAACGCCGTCGGCGCCGAACAAGATGGCCGGCCGCAGCACTGTGTAGGGAAGGCCGGTCTCCGCGAGAGCGCGTTCCACCAGAGCTTTGCCACGAAAATATGGGTAGGGCGATTCGATGCTCGGGTTCGTGATGCTGACGTGGACGATCCGCTGCACGCCTGCTCGTCTCGCCGCGTTGAACAAAGCCCTCGAATTCTCGACGGCAACGTCGTGGTTGATCCGGCCGCGCGCGAACCGCACCCAGTAGGTGTTGTAGAGCGTCACAGCCCCGCGCAGGCTCTCGGTCAGTCCCGGCAGGTCGTCGAAGTCGAGCGCACTGATCTCGATCGTGGAGCCCTCCTCGGCGCGGCCAGGATGACCGGTGAGCGTCCGAACACGGCGGCCTCGTTGTTGAAGCTCCCTGGCGATCGCCCTTCCTGAGTAGCCGAAAGCGCCGGTGACGACATCGAGGCCAGTGTCGTACCGGTTCTCGGGCAGTGTCCTCTTGTCCAAACTAGGCACTGTCATTGCGTTCCTCCCTTGTCTGTCGACTTCGCTGGGACGTTCAGCACGTCAAGAACCGCGGCCAAGCGAGCCAGTTGCTCGAACAACGACGTGGCCGCTGTTCGATCTCCCTCGAGGTGGCTCAGCATCTCGAGCCCGAGATAAAGGGCGACGGCCGCATGCGACACCGTGCCGATCGGTAGCAGCGATGCCAAGCCAGAAGCTGCGAACCCTGACTCGATGGCTACCGAGGCGAATTCCTTCCAGGGTGCAATCCGCTTCGCGACCTCGGCGCCGAGCTCGGGCACGGACGAGGACCCCGCGATCATCTCGGCGAGAACAGCGATATCGCCGCTATCGATGTCCTCTCGGAAAACCTTCGTCGCAAGCGCGATCAGCGATCCTGGGTCCGTCACCTCGGCAAGTTCGGTCCTGTACCGCGTGAGCCGGCGAGCGCTGACCTCGTCGAGTGCCGCGAGGAGCAACTCCGCCACCGTGCCGAAGTGATAGAAGACGAGCGCTTGATTCACTCCTGCCTCGGTCGCTATCGCTCGCGCGCTCGCCCCGCTGAATCCGCGGCTCTTGAGCACTTCGACTGCCGCTTCTATGAGGTCCTGCCGAGTGTTGCTCCTTGCCGAAGAAGACGTTCTCGGTCGGCTCGGGATTCCCGATCGGGCCATCAGCTGGTCGGGCCGTGAGCGTATGATTTAAGCATGCGCTCAACACTAGGACCTGGTGCTGCCCTTTGCAAGATGAGATCCCGCCCTTGCTCGCCCCCGGCGTCGCGCGGTCCGTCGCGAGGCTGATGACAAGTTCGCACAGAGGTCGAGGTGCTCGGCTGACGCCGATGTCGCCTTCGCCGACGATCAAGGAGAGGTGGCTACAACCCATGCGGGGTCGTCTCGCACCGTCCATTGACGTCCAGCGTTTGCCGCCTGAGCGGGCCACTGCGCCCTCCGGCGGGACGGCGATGGCCGTTGTCGGACGGGTTGGGAGACCGAATGTTGGGTGGATGTTGGGCGGACGAGCAAGGATCGGCCACACTCACGTGACCACAGTTCGACTGACTCACGCAAAAGGTATGATGTTTGTATGCAAACCAAGACCCGGGTCACCGTCACCGTTCCCGACGCCGTATTGCAAGCTGCGCGGCGTGACGTCAAAAGTGGGGTCGCGCCGTCCCTAAGTGCCTGGGTCACCGACGCGGCCGAAGCCAAGGCGCGCCGCGAGAGCCTGGGCCACGTTCTCGACGATCTCCTAGCCGCCTCAGGGGGTCCCCTTTCCGAGGAGGAAACTGAGTGGGCCCGCGCGCAGCTACGAGCGCGCTAGTCCTCGACGCTGGCGCGCTGATAGAGATTGAAAAGGGCGACCGCAAGGTATTGGCGCTATGCAAAGTCGCGACACTCGATGGCGCTTCGGTCGTTGTTCCCACCGGCGTGATCGGCCAAGTGTGGCGTGATGGATCGCGCCAGGCACAGATCGCTCGGCTAATTGAGGCGAACGGCACAATTGTCGAAACGCTCGATTTGGACGTGGCGAAACTTGCAGGGGCGTACTGCGGCCACGCTGGGACGACCGACGTGGTGGACGCCACAGTAGTAATCGCAGCACGTCAGCATCAGGCGCTGATTATCAGCAGCGATAGCTCTGACCTGCAACGTCTCGACCCAGGAATCCAGATCGTTACGTGCTGATCGCACGCGAACAGGAAACTCAGGGTTTCGACCAGAACGCGACGTCGTCGTCGGTCGTCGGGCTGTGCCGACGGGGCACAGAATGTTCGGTGACCGTTGGTTGACAATCTTGAATCGGTTGCTCCGCGAAGTCAGAAGCACAGGCTGAGCTGCGTCTTTGGTGGGCCGACTCGAATCCCATACGCGGCGCGTTGCCCTCGACGGCGGGGCTGTCGAGTGTGTCGGCACGGAGATGCTCCGTCGCTCGATCGCGAATGCTCCGCAGTAGGCGCCGAGTGGTCTCAGTCGTGAAAGGGCGCCTGCGATCCCGGTCAGCTCGTGCGGGCATGAGGGAGCTGCGGTGGCGCGAAAGTCCTGGTCGCAAGTCGCCGTAGAGGCGTTGAAACCATCGGGAGGAGAGGATTACACGCGATATGCGCCGAAGTCAGGCTGCGTTCGGCCTTTGGCGCGGGTGCGAGCGCGAAGGTGTCGGATGTCGCTTGTCGTAGATCCACTTGTGGACAGGGCGGACGGCCATGAAGGAGTGGACGGCTGCGCTATCCAACGGGTTCCTGCTCAACAGCACGAAGATCCCCGCGGTACGCCTTCGATCTGGATAGAGGCGAAGCGCCATCTCGTTACCACGGGCCGTGCAGGTGTCGATCCAATCGGCATCTGTGGCCTTGTGGAAGTGCTCCATGGCCACAACCTGCATCTGTAGTCCGGGGCCGTAGCGGGCATATCGCTCGTCGTAGGCCATCTTGAACCTGAACAGGCCACCGCCACCTTGCAGCCAAACCTCCATGGCTACGGTCTGACCTCCGGCCACAAGCGCAAGTAGGTGGAGGCGACCGGCGGCGGCGAAGCGATGACACATGTCAGCAAAAAACTCAGACTCGCCAGCTTCGGTCGTCATCGCGATGCCATGGGTCCCCACCTTGTAGCCCTGAGATCCTTCCAGACGGAGAAATCGATCGACGGCGTCAGGATCAGCGGTCTGATCTACCAAGCCAGGTTCGGTTCCCAGCTGCTCGGCCAGCCGCCGCCTCAACCGACGGAGCGAATGACGCAATCCGGCGCTGAAGAGCCGCTCATAGCCGGGTTCGGGACGCCTTCTCAGCAGACCGCGGTCAAAGGACTCATGCACAATGAACGGAAGGTTCGCCATCTGGGCGGCTGCCCGACACGCCTCGAAGACGGGCCCATCTTGAGAGACCCTTTGGAGGTCGAGGGCTCGTGAGCGAGTAATCCGTCGCCTCTTCGAGAGCGCAGACAAAATGGCGGCCATTCCCTCAGCGCCACGCTCAGCATCGACGAGCGGTGTCCCGCACTCGAGGGTGCGGCGAACCTCCGTAGTGACGAAGGGGTATGGGAAATGGTACTTCCGCATGGCACGAACGGGGATGCAGGCATAGACACGGTCGTCCTCCTCGGCCAGCACGATCTCGATCTCGCCGCCGAATCGCAAATGAAGAGCGGCGGGTATCAGGCAGTCGGGCTCCATGAACGGGTTCGGCTCTGCGGCGCGACAAGATAAGTCTCTCCACAGCTGTTCGTCACGAGAGTTGATGTCGCGAAGACGGACTACCCGGGCTTTCATGGAAGGTCAGGCTGCGTTCGGCCTTTGGCGCTGGATACTCGACCGGCTCCCCTGGGTTTCGGATATCGCTTGTCGTAGATCCACTTGTGGACAGGATGTAGGGCAATAAAGGAGTGGATGGCTGCGCTATCCAACGGGTTCCTGCTCAACAGCACGAAGATCCACGCGGTACGCCTTCGATCTGGATAGAGGCGGAGAAACAGCTCATTGTCACGGTAGGCGCACGTGTCGATCCAATCGGCATCTGTTGCCGTATGAAAATACTCCATGGACGCAACATTAAGCAGTATTCCGGGGCCGTAGCGGGCATACCTTTCGTCGTAGGCCATCTTGAACATGAACAGGCCATCTTGACCTCGAAGCGAAACCAGCATGGCCAGCGTCTGACCTCCGGCCTCGAGCGCGGACACCTGGAGGTGACCTGCGGCGGCGAAGCGACGACACATGTCAGCAAAAAACTCAGACTCGCCAGCTTCAGTCGTCATCGCAATGCCGGTCTTTGCCTTGTACCCGGATTCTTCCAGGCGGAGGTACCGATCCACGGCGTCAGGATCGGCAGTCTGATCTACCAGGCCAGGTTCGGTTCCCAGCTGCTCTGCTAGCCGCCGCCTCAGCCGCCGGAGCTCGCGACGCAATTTGGGGCTGAAGAGCCTTTCATAGCCGGGTTCGGGCTGCCTTCTCAGCAGACCGCGCTCAAATGGATCATGCACAATGAACGGAAGGTTCGCCATCTGGGCGGCTGCTCGACACGCCTCGAAGACGGGCCCGTCCTGAGAGACCTGCGGGAGGTCGAGGGCTCGTGAGCGGGTAATCCGTCGCCTCTTCGAGAGCGCAGACAAAATGGCGGCCATTCCCTCAGCGCCACGCTCAGCATCGACGAGCGGTGTCCCGCATGCGAGGGTGCGGTGAACCTTCGTCGTGACGAAGGGATATGGGAAATGGTACTTCCACAGGGCACGAATGGGGATGCAGGCATAGGCACGGTCGTCCTCCTCGGCCAGCACGATCTCGATCTCGCCACCGAATCGCAAATGAAGAGCGGCGGGTATCAGGCAGTCAGGCTCCATGAACGGGTTCGGCTCTGCGGCGCGACAAGATAGGTCTCTCCACAGCTGTTCGTCACGAGAGTTGATGTCGCGAAGACGGACTACCCGGGCTTTCATGGAAGAGACAGTCCCTCGACCTTCGCCGCCAGTGGAGGTTCCGAGGCAACATCGCCTGCGACGTCAGCTGAGCTGTACCTATCCTGGGCACATATCTGGTCTGCGAACGCCTGCTCTTGTGCTTGTGATGGCCAAAACCCATTCTCGTTGCAGAAGGCCATGTCTATCGAAGAAAAAGCGTCATCAATCACGCCGATAGGGCACAGGCTTGGAGCGGGAGGGGCCGTCGTGGTCGTAGGAACGGGAATCGTACTCGGGGAGACGAAAATTGTGGTCGTGGTAACCACTGTCGGGGTGGTCGTGGTAACCAGTGTCGTCGTGGTCGTGAGACCGGTTGCGCCTTCGTGGTTGCCGTTGCTTGTACCACGGCAGGAGTCGTGCATCCTCCAACATCCCAGCGCAGCCCACCACCGCGACAAGTCTCTTCATTCTCATAACCAGGTGGCCTCGAACCGTTATGTTTGCCAGGCGACTAATCCGATCGCAAGATCAGCGATGTCCGCCAAGAGGAGCACAACGCACCGCGCCACGTCCTCAGCTTGTCACAAACGGCACGAGCCAGCTCTACCGAGTTCCGTCCTTGCGCGTCATGGGGGCGCCGGCCGGTTGGGAGTACCGACCGGGTGCCAATGCCCGGTGGAAGCGCTCGGCGGGGGTAACGACGGCGCATCGGTTCTCGTCGTCCGGGTGCTTCGGCTTGATCTCGTCCTCGCTCGTCCTTCTCGTTATGTGTTCGTCGAGGACGAGTTGGGGTCCTCCGGGTCGCCCGTGAACATTCGATACCACTTCGGATCGGGTGGCGGCTTGCCGATGCCGTGCCAGTGCCTTCTAGGTTCGCCGCTTTCCACCAGCCAGCCCGGGGCGGTGCTCGGGGACCGACGTAGACCCGTAGCCGCCACGCGGGACGCTCGGGGACGGTCGCAGACGCGTTCGGAAGTCGAATGTTGGGTGAATGTTGGGTGGGTGACGGCTACTCAGCCGGGGTGATCAGACCTTTCATCGACGTTTGGGACGGCTCACCGGGCGCCCCGGGCATAGGAACAGAGGCTCGCCGCACGGTCTCTCAGGCGGGCGGCAACAGTCACATCTCCGAGGCAGCGTGCGAGCGGAGGTACTCGCGCAAGTACGGCAGAGCGAAGTCGACGTAGCTACGACGAACGGGCTCGATGAGCTCAATAAGCGAAGGTTTCTACGCAAGACTTACGCCGACAGCACTCACGCTCCTGCCAAGTTTGGATGTTCTCAAGCATCTGACATTCAGCTCAACCCAGGTCGTAGTAGCGCCCGATCAGGTAGCCCAGGCCCAGCGGATGGGTATGTGGGTCCCCGGAGCGATAGTTGAGGCAGGTGATCTGACTGCGGACGGGCAAGGTTCACGCCTCGTCAGACACCGAGGCCTGTGTCGGGGCCTCGGTCGGTGCTGATTCCCCGCGATCGCTGGTGTTCTTGGGCAAGTTGAAGTGCCCGCTCCCGCCAGACCTGGACGCGTCGACTCAACTCCTCGTACTGAACATCGTCAAGCTGAAACTCCGCTCTTCGGAGCCGCCCGAATCTATTCATCATCTCGGCAAACACTGTGGGTTGGAACCCTCGGTCCTTCTCGCCCGCGAGTTCGAACAACCGGTCAAGACCGAATCGATCTTCAAGAGCCCCCAGGTCCACGAAGTCCCGAGCCTCTGCCCGGCCGAACACCGCGAGCAGCTTGTCAGCGGCCAGCTCTTCTGCAGACAGGATCTGAAAGCCTGGACCTTGATCCGCTGGAAAGAGTCGGGCGTCGCTGGCCAAATCCACCTCGGTCCGATCGTCGTCATCCTCGATGACAAAGCGCGCAAAACCGGGCCCTTCCTGCACCCGCTTGACCTGCAGGCCCGCTTCTCGAAGAGCCTGTTCGGCTAAGGGAACGAGGTGGTCGACCGCAGCAGCGCTGAGTCCGAAGAAGTCGAGGTCCCGGGTCTTGCGATCGATGTCGCCACGAACTATGAGCGCCGCACCGCCGGCGAGTGCGAAGTCCTCCGCCTCGCTAAGTCCGGCTATCCGCTCCTGCAGCGGACTCAGCACGCAAGGACCACCCCTCGGTGCCGGAGGAGCCAGTCTGCCCAGGCCCGTCTCACGGTAGGGGGCAGCACTAGTTCGTCGAAGAGTTCGACGAGCTCGTCAACATCGACGTAGAACCGAACGTCGTCCTCGGTGCCTTCGCGAAGAACTTGCTCATAGACACGGAGGCGGTCGGCTCGCTGCCCGAGGTCGTAGGTGATGGACGGATCGCTCCATCGAACATGGAACGGTAGCTCGACAGCACCCGATGCCTTCACCACGGAAGAATCGTCTAAGTCCTCGGGGAGCGCGACAGGGCGGGCCGCTGGTCCAAGCCATGGATTGCGAGTCCGAGCCATGTCTACATTGTACGGCCGAGTTCGCCCAGCTCACGAGGCTCGTCGTTCGCTGGTGTCCGATCGACACATAGCTGTGCGATGAACCCCGCCGGCGACGCCCAGGAACTGGCCAGTGGCTGGCTTGTGGAAGCGCCCGACTACCTCGTGGCCCACAGACCCGCCACCAGGACGGCGACAGCGCGCGAGCTGGCGCCGCGCGACAAGGTGACAGACGCGGACCGGAAGCGCGGCTGTCTCGACAGCGCCTCGTCTCACACACCATTGCGGCCATCGTGCCCGCTCCGGAAAGTCTCCGCGTGCCCCGGCGGATCGCGATCGACCGAGCAGGGCCCGGACCGGGACGGCCACGAAACTCGTGGACGGACTTGGGCGCTACTACGACCCCACGACGGGCCAGTTCCTGAGCATCGACCCGATAGTGCAGCAGACCCTCGAGGCGTATTTGTACGCTGGCGACGACCCTGTCGGCGCAGTTGACCCGCTCGGTACCACAACGATGTACGCGCAAGGCGATTCTGGGTACGCGCAATGTGGTAATCCAGCGATAGTGACCGACACTGCGTGGAGGATCTGTGAGAGATTGAATGAAGCAGGTCTCGTGCGCGCGGGTCGCAACATACTGTCCGCTGTTAGCCACATAGGCAATTGGCTAGGTACACACCTTAGCAGGGCCGCCAGGTACGCGAACAACAATTTTGGCAGCTTCATACAGGTCATGGGCGCTGGCCTGTGCGTCTTTACCGAGCTCACCGGCTGTGCGGTAATAGCCGCGGTACTTGTCACTGCCCAGCTCGTGCATGGAGGTTTCACGGGCCAATTGACGTTGACAAGTGGGACTGAGACCGTCAGCCTAGGCCTCGCGGATATCGCAAGCTCAGCATTGGACAGGAAGTCAGCTCAATCGCAGAAAGGGCATTGGCATCCGATCCAGGGGTGATGGACGCGATACCGTGGAAAGCCATGTTGAAGGGGCTTAAGTCCGTCATCGCGCTTCCGGACCTGATCATCGGCCTAAGCGATCTTCGGCGGTAGGAGGAGACCTATTGTTGTACCGCAGTACGGTTACTGTCGTCATAGCTGTATTTCTTACTGTAATCTTCATCTGGGTCTTCGGGATGGGTATAGGGGAACTGGCTGGGGTCTATAGAACTTCTCATACGGAGTCCGGCAATGTTCTCGGTGTTATCGCCGTCATCTATGGACTGGGTGGTCTAGGTTGGACCTTACTCAGAGTGGCTCAGATGGGCATTAGGACCCAGGCTAAAGGAGTCCGCGTGCGCAACTGGGTCCATACGACTTGGCTGGCCTGGCAAGATATTCGCGTGTTTGTCTTTGCTGATGAGCTAGAGAGTCCTTCTGGTCGCGAGATGTTAAGCGCATCATTAGTGCCTTATGTGGTTTTGAAGGACGGGCGGCACATTCGATTGTCAGGGCTGACGGCCGGTCGCTTCAGGGCGAGGCGCAGCAGAGAGAAGGAGCAACGTATGCTCGATTCGCTGAATCTGGAGGTCGCCAGTCATAGAGGAAGGTGACGTTTTGGGTGCGCCAGTTCCTCGACAAGGTAATGGCGGAATTCAACAAGGCCAAGGTGACTCTCACAAGACGGCCGTCCCCTGGTTGCCGCCTCACCAGGTCAGCTCCAAACGGGGAAGCCGACTAACCAAGAAGAGTTGCCTGGTTTCTGGTCGTAGTAGCGGCCAACTGCGACGCAAGCTGACCACCTGCTCGAGGCCGGCAACGTCCGGTGCAGTCACGGCCCTGCATGGACGACGGCTTCCCTTGTCCTGGCGCCTGGTCCTGTTTGATGGCGAAGCTGCGGGCAGTGGATGTCCCCACCCGTCCGGACCGCACCCGGAGGCCTCGTCGTTGCGGTCGTACGTCAAACGGTGTACAGTGCTCTCATGGCCGTCAAGACCGAACGTCTCAATTTGCGTTTGACTCCCGCTCAGCGGCCGAGATGGACCTTGCCGATCGGCGAGTGTTCATGGTCGACGACGCTGCTTGGTCCGAGCTTCAGGCACTGGTGTCCGCTCCGCCAAGGCTGCCGCCAGAAATGGCCAAGCTTCTGTCCAGCCCGTCGGTGCTCGAGGGGACCTAGCTCGGTGAGTTACGCGGGGCCGCAGCTCCTCTCCAGCGAGCACGTCCTGACGGGGTTCGATTGCGGCAAGCCGGCGCTAAATGATTGGCTGGTCCGTCGTTCGCTTAGCAACCAGTCTGGTGGTACGAGCCGGACGTGGGTGGTCATAGAGGTCGAGACGCAACGCGTCGTTGGTTTCTATGCCTCGTCAACGGCGTCGGTCCTTCGGTCGTCTGCCCCGAAGAAGTTCGGTCGCAACCAGCCCGAGGAGTTGCCCGCTATCCTCCTCGGCCGGATCGGGGTCGACGCCAAGCACAAAGGGCGGGGCCTCGGCGCCGCCCTCCTCAGGCACTTCATGTTCAAGGCCATTGAAGTGGCAGGGAGTGTCGGGGTCCGGCTGGTGCTTGTCCACGCCAAGGATGAGGAAGCCAGGAGCTTCTACCGGCATTATGGGTTCGTCGAATCGCCGGTCGACCCCATGACGATGATGATGCTCATCGGTGACGTGTGACGGGCTCTTTTGAGATCGCCCATCTCGGAGCAGAAGGTGGCCAGCGTGGTTGAAGCTCTCCGCAGCTACCGTGGCCCATGACGGCCGGACCGTCAAGCTCTGGGTTCGGCGAGCGGCCTCCTCCGTCAACAAGCTTCCACGCGATCACGACCCGCTCTGCCCAGTTGATCGCGGCCCGCCAACGGGGCTCGCGGCCTTCCGGAGTGGGCATTAAGGTCGCGATGGCTTGTGGGTGGGAGGTTACCAGGTGGGTTTGCCCGTCCAAGATATGGCGTCTGAGCTGCAGTTTCAGTGGTGGGCCGCCCGGGGCTCGAACCCGGCACCTTGGGATTAAAAGTCC
>JBEKGS010000012.1:0-82785 GCA_050012675.1 Acidimicrobiales bacterium | reverse complement strand
CACCCCCTCCAGGGTCTCGCCGATTATGGCGTCGTCCGCCGAGGCGACCAGCGCCGCCAGGAACTGTTCGGGCTGAAGACCATGTCCTTGCTTGATGACAAGAACTTAACCCGCGGCGAAAGCAATCCGTCGATGGCCCGGCTCGTCTCGAGCCCAACGACGTGGATTCGTGCGAAACGCCTCGCGGCGGATGCTCGTGTCGGGTTCTTCAAGTGTTCGCATTGCCGAAATCGTGCGTTCACACTTGATGCTTATCGTGAGGCCATGTTTCGCTATGTCGTCGTCCGACTGTGGCTCGCGGACCGACCAGGATCGCTGGGCCAGATCGCCACGCGGATCGGGGAACTCGGGGGGGACCTTGTCGGTATCGACATCCTCGAGCGAGACGGCGCCCGGGCCGTGGACGAGCTGACGGTCGAGATTCCTGACGGCCATAGCCCGGAAGCTCTCGCCGACGCCCTGTCCGAGCTTGCCGGCGTCGAGGTGGAGGACCTGCGACATCGAGTCTCCGAAGTGCCTTATGCGGGACGCGACCCACTGGACACGGCTGCAGTGCTCGCCGAGTCGATCGGTCCAACGGAGCTTTCGAACGCGCTTGCTCAGGGCGTTTGCAATGCCTTCGCCTGTGACTGGTGCACGGTCTTGGACACAAGCGACGGCCGGGCGATCGTGCTCGCCGAAGCCGGAGACCCACCGGGTGCTGCCTGGCTGGGAGCCTTCGCCGCCGGCGCGCGGGCAGGCCTGTCCCTCTCCGCGGGGGGTGCAGGACCCGTTGGTCCTCGGGACGTCGCCTGGTCGCCACTTGACCTATCGGGTCTCGTGGTCGTGGCGGGTCGGGACGGTCCGCCGTTCCGGAGCCGAGAACGCCACCAGCTCCAACAGGTGTGCCGAGTCGCCGACGCCAGGTGGAGCGAGTTGGTTCGCGCAGCTTCCCGAACAGCCATGTCAGGCACCGGCCAGTCGCGGAACCAACGCCTTGCGGCCTCGTGAGCAACATGTCCAGGGACTCCCGGCCGCGAGACGTTTCTCGCCACCGACCAACGACGGCACACGCGCTGAACAGGGAAATGGCGACCGCCAGGAGCCTCGAGCGCGAGCCGGAGCGCCGTCCCCAACTGCGCAGGTTCTGACAACGGCAGTTACGAGGCCCGCCCGGCCACCTTCAAGACCAGTCCGTCTATCCAGTCCGGAGCCTTAGGACTCTTCCTCACGAGGGTGACAAGCCGACGCTCGCCAGCACCTCGGCAACAGGGCCCGGGCGTGCGATCACGTAACCCTGCGCACGATCAACACCGAGCTGGGCAAGCAGCTCGACGGTGGTGTCGTCCTCCGCGCCTTCTCCGACAGTCCGCATTGAGAACGCCTTGGCCAAGTTCACAACTGCCGACACGACGTGGCGGCTGGAGGCCTCCTGCGCCAGATCACGGACGAATTCCATGTCGATCTTGAGAAACGAGACAGGGAGCCGTTTCAAATAGGCGAAACCGCCGTACCCAGAGCCGAAGTCGTCCAGGGCGACCTTACACCCGATTTGGTTGAGCCCCTGGACGAACGCCTCCGCGGCCGCGGTGTCTCGCAGGAGGGCCGTCTCGGTGATCTCGCACACCACCGACTCGGGAGAGGCACCATGGACCTCGAAGGCGTTGCGCACGATCGTGAGCATGTTCGGGTCCACCACCGACTTGGCCGAAAGATTGAACTCCACGGGATGGCCCTGGGCTGCCAAGCGGATCGTCTCGTTCACAACCCACCGGTCGATCTCGGAGATCAATCCGAACTCTTCCGCAGTCGGAAGGAAACGATCGGGAAGCACGATCTCACCAGTGGGACTTACCATCCTGATGAGCAGCTCGTGCTGCACGACAGCCTTCGTCTTGAGATCAACTATCGGCTGCGCGTAAAGGACGAATCGCCCTTGGTCCAGCGCATCGCGGATGCGCCCCACCCAGGTGAGCTTCTCGAGCTCACGCTCGACGCGGAGCCGCTCGGCTGCTCGCTCGGTTATGTCGTCGAAGACGACTACCGAGCCGCTTATCTGGTCGCCCTGTAGCGGAGAGGCGCTGTAGGAGACGGGGAACATCGTCCCGTCGCGACGGATGAAGGTGTCGTGGTCGACAAGAAGTCTCTCGCCCCGCTCCCAAACCTCGGTGAACGGGCAATCTCGCTCCAGGTAGGGTGACCCGTCAGGCCACTGGAAGTGGTAGCTGTCATGGGCGGACCTGCCAAGTAGGTCGGCGGCCTTCCATCCGAGGAGCCTTTCGGCCGCCGCGTTCACAAAGGCGACCCGACCCGCGTTGTCAGTTGCAATCATCCCTTCGGCCATGTTGTCGGTTATGGCCGACAGGAACCTCCGGGAGTGCTCGATCTCCTGTTCCACAGCTTTCTGCCCGGTTATGTCTTGACACGTGCCGACTAGGCGCACAGCTCTCTCGTCGGCGCCACCGACCGCCTCTGTACGCGTGCGGACGAAACGGACTTCCCCATCGGGTCTGACGATGCTGTGCTCGACCTCGGCACTGCCGCGTTTCAAGGAGCTGTCAATGGCCTGTCTCACCGCCTGGCGCTCATTTTCCGCCACAAGTCCGAAGAACGACTCCTGAGTCCCGTCCCAGTCTCGGGCGGTGATCCCATAGATCGCGAACATCTCGTCCGCCATGAAATCGACTCGCCCAGTTGCGAGGTCCCATTCCCAGTGCCCCACGTGAGCAATGCGTTCGGCCTCTCTCAACAGTCCCTCGTTGTGAGCAAGACGGGCAGCGTCGCGCAGCCGTCCAATGCCATAGGCCAGGTCTTGAGCGAGATCAAGCAACAGTTCGACCTCGTCTGGCCCGAACGTGCCCGGCTCGCCCGCGTAGATCATGAGCGCCCCGATCGTGGTGTCATCGACAACAAGCGGCAACGCGCACGAGGTGCGGAAGCCGCATGCGTCGGCCGAGGTCCGCCACGGCGCGAACTTCTTTGACCGGTGCATGTCCTTCAGCACTTGGACGGTCCGGGTCCGGATGGCTGTTCCAGTCGGCCCACGCCCGGCCTCATCGTCGCCCCAACCGACTCGGAGGCCGTTCAAATACTCGGTGCGTCCCGCAGAGGCAACAGCCCTCACCGTGCTCGCCTCATCGTGCTCGACGTATCCGACCCACGCCATCAGGTACTCACCCGAAGCGACGATGGTCCTGCAGGTGTCAGCGAGCAGTGCAGCTTCTTCGGTGGCACGCACCAGGACCTGGTTGCCCTGGCCCAAGGTGCGCAGCGCCCGGGACAGGTTCGTCTGTTCGGTGACGTCGTGGGCGTTTATCACCATTCCCTTGATGGCAGGATCGTTCAAGCGGTTGGTAGCCGTTGCCTCGACGGTCCTCCATTCGCCTGCGGCCGTCCTGAATCGGAACACCGCAGATCGAGAATCGCCTGACCGGCGGGTCGCCGCGAGGAACCTCGCCGCTATCTCGCCGAGGTCGTCAGGATGGACCAGCTCGAACAGGCTCCGGCCGAGCTGCTCATCAGGAACGTAGCCAAGTACGCGCTCAGCAGCTTGGTTCGCGTAGAGCACCCTCGCCTGGTCATCGACCACGGCTATCAGATCACTCGAATGAGCCAGCAACGCGGCAAGCCACTGCTCGCGTTCCCCCGGTGCTTGGGGAGAGTCCTGCCGCGAAGTCTTATGGGAGCCGACGCGCCCATTGCCAAGGGCGCCGTCACGCGTCATGAGTCTCTCGCGCGTTCCATTGCTCTCCGACCCGTCGGAGCGCTCTCGCGGAACGAGAGCATGAGGCAACTCGTCCTGAGCCCTCCGGTTCGAGAGCACTTCGGCCATTTTCATTGTATCGGCAGAATGCCGAATTGGATGAGACGCGGCTAGCGCCTCCAGCTCGCACAACAAGTCGGCAAAGGTGCTGATCGGCGGACCGACGCTGCGCGCTGTCCACCGCTAGTGCGCATGGCTGGCTGCCATGCTCTTGGCCTCCCTCGAGAGGCTGCGGTCGAAGCCGGCGGTCGTGTTGGAGCTGCCCGTGTCTCGTGCCGTTAGGGGCGGCGCAGCCATCAAGTCCCAGCTACGAAGGTGACCAGCCTCGTGCAAGCGGGTCGAGAACGTCCTTCAGCGTCGGCGAGCCGGTCTCGCTCAGCTGGTAGGTGACCCGCCTCGAGGGGTGGCCGAGGTCGACAAGGCGCCCGAGGTCCATGGGGGTGCCGATGACGACGACGTCGCACGCGGCTGCGCGGACAGTGGCGGCGAGCTCGGCGAGCTGCTCGTCCCCGTAGCCCATGGCCGGCAGCACCGCGCCCATGTTCGGGTAGCGGACGTACGTCCCGGCAATCGAGCCGACAGCGTACGGACGCGGGTCGATGATCTCGGCGGCGCCCTCGCGCCGGGCGGCGACGGTGCCAGCGCCGAAGGGCATGCCACCGTGGGTGATGGTGGGGCCGTCCTCGATGACAAGGACGCGTTTGCCGGAAAGACTCGGGCCCTCCCCCAAAGTGACCGGAGAGGCCGCCTGGACGACGCGAGCGCGCGGGTTGAGCCTCTCCACATTCGCGAGGACCTGGGCGAGGTCGGCGGGAGCGGCCGAGTCGATCTTGTTCACGACTACGACGTCTGCTCTAAGAAGGCAGGTCTCGCCCGGGTAGTAGGCAAGCTCGTGCCCGGGACGCAACGGGTCCACAACGGTGATCTGCAGGTCGGGGACGAAAAACGGGAAGTCGTTGTTGCCGCCGTCCCAGACGACGACGTCGCATTCCGCCTCCGCGCGACGCAGGATCTGCTCGTAGTCGACACCGGCGTACATGACCATGCCCATGCGGACAGGCTCCTCGTACTCCTCCCTCTCCTCGAGAGAGGGGTGGGAGGCGTCGATCTCGGCCACCGAGGCGAAGCGCTGCACTCGCATCGCCTCGAGGTCACCGTAAGGCATCGGGTGGCGCACGAGGGCGACGCGCAGACCTGCGGAAAGAAGGATCTGTCCCACCCGGCGGGTGGTCTGGCTCTTGCCGCATCCCGTCCTCACGGCACAGACGGCCACGACTGGCTTGAGGCTTCGCAGCATCGTCGCGCTCGGACCCAAGAGGCGGAAGTCCGCGCCCGCCGCGAGAACGGCGGACGCCTTGTGCATCACCTCGACATGGGACAGGTCCGAGTAGGCGAGAACAACTTCGTCGATACCCTCGCGGGCGATCAGGCCGGCCAGCTCGTTCTCGGCCACGATGGGAATGCCGTCTGGGTAAAGCGCCCCGGCAAGCGAGGCCGGGTACGAGCGGTCCTCGATGCCCGGGATCTGGGCAGCGGTGAAGGCCACGACCCTCGTCGAGTCATCGTGACGGAACACGGTGTTGAAGTTGTGGAAGTCGCGCCCGCCGGCTCCCGCGATTACTACACGACGCTTTTTATCAGCCATCCCGCCATCTTGCCCCAGGCGACCTCATGGCGGGTAGGGCCGTAAGACCTTGGCAGGCTCGGTGCCGCCGGTCGGGCTCCAGCCTGCCAAGCAGGTTGAAGTGGCCGACCCGACAGGCCGCGACGCTTGGACATGACGTCCCGCCCCGGCGTCAAGCCGCCTGTAATGAGTAAAGGATGGTCCGAGCGACCGTGCCGCTGCCGGTCAAGCCAATCGACACAAGGACCGGCTTCTCCCGCCCCGGCAAGGTCACGCTGAGCAGAAGGACGCTGTAATCAGGTGTGCTGGACGGGCACACGCTGAGACCGCCGATATGCAGCAAGCGCCTCCCGGCGAAAAGGACCCGGTGGGAATTTGCCTTCCGGTGTCGACCCGTACGCCGCCCGATGGCGGGACCGGGACTGCTAGCGGAGCCGGACAGGGCAGAGCCAGGAACTTCCTATCGGTATCGAGGGTCACGACCTGCGCGATCGCGACCTGAACCGGCCCGCACAGGTTCCACGTCCCTGTTCGCTCGACAGGCCAGTCAGCCGGGACCGAGAAACGCGGCCCTGTGAAAGACACCGACTGCCATGATGCCGGAACCGAAGGCGCGATGGCGGATGCGAGAGCTCTTGCACGAGGCGAAGGCATCAACGTGTTGATGATGCGCTGGGCCATGGGACCCTCGGCGGTGACCTCGACACCTAGAGAGGGTGCGTAGTAGGTGTGCTCGCAAGCAGCTTGTCGAAGGGGCCGAGGTAGATCGTCACGCCTTTCAAGGCGATGGGCTTGGCTCTCGCGTACCTCGGCGGAACCTGTCGCGTCTCGATGACGCTCACCAGTGTCCTGTGAGCCCCGGTCGGACAACTGGAACCTCGCTCGATCACGGGCGTCGGCGCCACATAGAGCACCCCCGGAGGGGACCCCGGCGCACACAGGGCGCTCCCACTCGGGTACAAGACGGCGAACGAGCTGGATATCGAGACCTGGGCATCGCCATAGGCCACCGGTACCCACGGCGTCGCCACGGCCGAAAGGTCCGCCACCGGCAGCGGTCCGGTGGCGATGGCGGACTCGGAGCCGGCGCATGCGCCAAAGCCGAGCGCCAGCACGCCAAAACCAAAAGGACCCGTCTTAGTGCGGTCATGCACCATGAAGTTGCGACCCGGTCGCTTCGCCTACCCGCGCCAGACGGACCATGGAGCACGGTCCAAGGTCGCAGGAAGTTGTGTCACGCGGTCTGACGGCGAAACTTTCGCGCCACCAAAGCGTCACGGTCGAGGAGGGACCCTGTCGAGGCACGCTCCGTCTCTCAGCCCGGCAGCTGTTCGAGTGCCCACGTGTGGCCCCCGTTGGTCGTGTGCCAGAGCTGAGAGGAGCCGTCGATGGCCCAACCACTCATGGCGTTGACGAAGGCGAGCGACCCTGGCATGGACGGGCCGCTGAAGTCGAGAGTTGTGGGAACGCTCGACCAGCTGAAACCGCCATTGATGCTGAGGTACAGCTTGGTGCCCGCCGCCATGACCCAAGTGGTGGCTGAGACGACGTCCACCGGACCGGACGTGGACGACGGCAGTCGACGCTCGACCCAGGTCCTGCCGCCGTTCGAGGTCGAATAGAAGGCTGCCACGCTTCCGCGAGGGGTCCCACGCCAGGCGACAAGAGATCCTCTCGAGTCAGTGGAGAACACCGGAGACCACGCTTCTCCGCCCCAGCCCCTGGAAGGATCCACGAGACCACCGCTTGTCCAGCGCTTGCCACCGTCGGTCGAACGGTAGACGCACGATGCGAAGTTGCTCGCCCCCGTGAGCCAGAGCACGGGCGCATGAGAGGCGCCTGAAGTACTGAGGCCCGTGTCCCCACAGTTTCCCGGGTTGTCTGGGGTCCCCGGCCTGCCGGTGAGCGACATGCTGCGCGAGACGACCGACCAGTGCGCTCCCGCGCTGGTCGTCTCGTAGACGGTCACCGACGAACTCCCGCCTGCCGCGCCGTTGCCGACCGCCACCCAGCCCCTGCGGTCGTTCAGGAAGGTGACCCACGCTTGGCCCGCGCCGTCTGGGAAGGACCCGATCCGCACCCAGCGCCGTCCGCCATCTGTGCTGTGGAACAGGTACTGGGGAACGAGGTGACCCAAGCTCGAGTCATACACGCTCACGAAGAAGTCTGACCGGCTGAGAAACGACCCGCCCGACAACCCGCTGGCCAGGGCCCAGCCGTGCCGAAGCAACAAAGGGGGTGACACGTCGCGCCAACGGCTGCCTCCGTCGGTCGTCATGACCATCCGCGTGTCGTTGTCCTCGGTGGCCCAGCCCACGTCCGGCGTGAGGAAGTGAACCCCGTCAACGTCCTGACTTACCCGTCGGGTGGACGACCCCTGCGCCGAAGCGGCCGAGCCTTTGCCTACCCAGATGGCTGAGCTCGCAGCCACCAACAGGCCAACGCCGCCCGCGATCGCGATCACACCCCATTTGCGCACTCGGCCATGGTCCCACCGATCCCCGTCGCGATGAGGTCGACCGAGGACCGCTCGCCGGGCGGATGCGGCCCCGCGCCGCCTGCCCTTGTCCCTCATGGCGCCCCGCGCTCCAGCTCCACAGATGCCTGCGACCTGGAATCTCGAAGAAGCCAGCGAACCTCCGCTTTGGCCAGGACACCTCAAGCCCGGAGGGCTAGCTTGCCTGTCGTCGACGCATCGCGGCGTCGATTCCAATAGTCAAGGGGTCGTCAAGTGAGCCACTGGCAGTATCCGGCGCTAGGTGGGACCCAGGACGTGTTCTTCGACCGTGCAACCGCTCGCAGTCTGCCGACGATCGTCGCGGGAGACGGTCCCTACCTGATCGATGACCGCGGCAGACGCCTTCTCGACGTCTGTTCAGGGCCGTTCCTCGCGGCGTTAGGGCAAGGGAACGAGCGCGTGCTCCAGGCCATGGTGCAACAGGGCCGTAAGCTCACCTACACGTACTCACGAACCACGAGGCACCTCGCCAACGCGGCTCTCACCGAACGAGTGTGCGCTCTCGCAGGCGCCGGCTTCGAGCGGGTTCACCTCACGTCCGGTGGCTCAGAGGCCGTTGAGATGGCACTCAAGTTCTTGCGGGCCCATGCTGTCGCCACGGGACAGCCCGAGCGCCAAGCCGTCATCTCCTTGATGCCCGGCTACCACGGCGCAACGCTGCAGACCCTCGGCCTCAACGGCGATTTCCGCACGGGCGCGCTGTGGGGATCCATGACCGTGTACTCGGAGAAGATCCCGGCGCCGCTCACTTTTAGAGCGTCCAGCCCGGAGGTGGCCGCGGCGACAAGCCTCGCTGCGCTCGAGGAGACGATCGAGCGGATCGGCCCCGAGCGCGTGCTTGCCTTCGTCGTGGAACCGATCGGCGGTCAGGCCTCTGGGGTGAACGTGCCCCACCCGTCGTTTGCTCGCGGAGCCCGCTCCATCTGCGATCGATACGGCATCCGGTTCGTGTTCGACGAGAGTGTCAGTGCCTTTCGAACGGGCGGGTTCCTCGCGGCTCATCTTGTCCCAGACGCCCTGCCCGACGTGGCGGTGCTCGCGAAAGGCCTGGCGGCCGGTTACGCCCCGCTCGGTGCCGCGCTCATGCCAACCCGAATGGTGGAAGAGCTGGCGGCGACCTCGGGATTCGTCGTGTCCCACTCCTACGACGCGAACCCGATCTCCTGTGCCGCCGGCGCGGCCGTGCTGGACGAGATCGTCGAGCGTGACCTGATGGGCAACGCTGAGCGGCTGGGCGCGAGGTTAAGGGCAGGTCTCGACACCCTGGCGCAAAGCTCACCTCTGATCGGTGACGTCCGGGGCCGTGGACTGCTGCTTGCGATTGAGCTGGTCGCTGACAAGGACAACATGGCGCGGTTTCCCGCCGAGGTCGATCCGGGCGCCGTTGTTCTCCGTCACGGGCTCGACCGCGGGCTCTTGCTCTACTCGCGCCGGCAGAACAGCGGGCGCTTCGGCGACTGGCTGCTGATCGCCCCTCCCCTGGTGATCGACTCGCAGCTTGCTGATGACCTGCTCAGCCGGCTCGAATCGACGCTCGCCTCCGCTGCTGCAGAGCTTCTCTCGTACCACGCGTAAACCGGGAATCTCACTCAGAATTACGCGAAATGACCTCGTGACGACTTCTTGCCGTCATGATCGCCGAGCACATTCCGATCCGAAGCGGTGGGAAGACACCGGCTTCGCCTGAGTTGTCGAAGCCCAGGGCCGGCCTTGACACGAAGGCACGCAAGCCCGGAAGGACACGCTGGCCCGTGGCCCTGCGTGCCGTCCTTGCCGCGAGCCTTACCCTGACAGGCACGCTCGCGGCATACGGTCAAGCGGGGGCGCAAAACGGGCGGCCCGCCTTGACGCCGTCACGCCCGGTCCTTCTAACGCTCGCTGGTCGAGACGCGCTCTCCCGGCGGGACCTCGCGCTCAAGGACGCGGCTCACCTGCTCACGCTCGTCCGGCTCCCAAGCGGATCGGCGCGAGTGGCCAAAGAGCCGAGCGGCGACTCGCAGCTGTTGGGCACCGCCGCCGAAAGCATCGCCGATCCGAACCTCGTCGACCTGCACAGATTCTTCGTAGCGCCGCAGAACGCCTGGACCGTGTACCGCTACGAACGGAGTCATCCACCGCTCCGGTCCACGAGCCGTGGCGGTTACAACGGCTACGGCACCGCAGGCACGTCCGGAAACACCAATGAATGGTTCGTCTCATACAGCTGGCCGCCCGAGAAACAACTCCTGGACTCGCGCGTCCTGGTCATCTCCATCGCTGCCCTACCGGGCCATCGAAGCGGCATCCGCCTGGACGCCGAAGTGACGTGGCTGCCGGCCAAGCCCGTTGGTGACGTTATCCCGACAGGAGCGAAGGTCCTCACAGCGGTCTTGTCCGCCGGCATGAACCCGGGAGAGGCCGGGCACGCCCCGGTCACGACGACTGATCCGGCAAAGATCGAGGGGGTCCGGAACTTCGTGAACCAACTGAGCGTCGTTTCCCCCGGGGGGAGGTTCTGCCCCGCCGACTTCGGCCAGAAGCTCACGATCAGTTTCGCCGAGAACGCTCAAGTTCCTCCCTTCGCAGTTGTGGTGGCGGACGTCGCGGGCTGCGAGGAGGTGCAGGTCCAGCGCTTCGGGCACGCCGTTCAGCCGGAGCTGTCCGGGTACGGCCTTGTCTCCTTTGTCGAGCGCGAGCTCGGTTTCAGCTGAGACCGAACCGATGGTGGCCACTGCTCAACCCGTGAACGTGGTGGACCCCGAGCGCGTTGCGCCGTGGTCGAGGCCGGTGAACCCGTCGACTCCGGTCCGGGGCGGGAGTGCAGACACTGACAGGGCGGCCGTCGCAGTACCGCGCCGCTGTCCTGAAAGCCTTGTCGACAACACGTCGAACGTCACCGAGGAATTCGAGGACTTCTTTGTCCGCGTCCTCCCGCGGACGCTCCGCGCCGTGCGCAGGCTCACCGGAGACCCCAAAACAGCTGAGGAAATCGCCGTGAATGCCCTCGCCCGGGCGCATTCACGCTGGGCGCGGATCGCGCCCTTGCCGTGGCGCGACGCTTGGGTGTTGAAGGCCGCCTCACAAGAGGCGCTCCGTATCCGCCGTCACCCTCACATGTCGGCTCGCGGCGACAGGGATGAACCGGGGGCCGCGGCCACGGCGCCACGCGACCTCGTTGCCTGCCTTTGCGAACTGCCCCGACGTGAGCAGGAGGTCGTCGTCTTGCGCTTCGTCTGCGATCTTGCCGAACCTGACATCGCTCTGGCGCTCGGCACATCCGCGAGAGCGGTGAGGGCTCTTCTGCGCCGCGCGCGGGCATCGCAGCGCGCCAAGATTGGTGCTGACATCGAGGAGGTGCTCGTCCATGAGCTCTACGCCTGAACCTGCTGAGCGGGCCTACGTCCCGACGCCGATCGAGGATCTCCTCCTCCGGGCCAAGCGCCGCAGCGCGGCGATCCGCAGGCACCGACTTCTCGGGACCGGCGCTTGCGTGACAGCGGTGCTTGCCCTCGTGCTCGGCTTAGTGCTTATACCCGGTGAAAGCGCGGGACCACAGACGTCCGCCGGCAAGCCGGGCAAGATATTCATCTCCGACCGAATCGGAAGCGCCTACGAGCTCAGCGCAGATGAGCCGCCATCATCACCGGCACCACGAGCGGTGGCCAAGGCGGTGGAGAACGGCGAAGTCGGTTTCTCCCTCGAACTATTGAACAACCTGGCTGCTGCGAGCGACTCCAACGGCTCGACCAATGAGCTCGTCTCGCCGTCCAGCCTGGCAACTGCTCTCGCCATGCTGGAGCTAGGCGCTTCGGGGTCCACAGAGCAGGGCATCGCTTCGGCCCTGCACACAGCAGGCCTGTCCGCCACCGAGCAGGCAGAAGGTTGGTACAGCCTGGCTGCGCTGCTCGCGCGCGAGACCTCGACGTCCGCGGCAAACCTGAAACGGGTGCCCGAGCTCGATGTCGCAAACTCACTCTGGGTCCAGCAGAACTTCGCCGTGCTGCCGGCGTTCGTGCGTGCTCTGGAAAGCGAGTTCCGAACCGGAGTGTGGCAGGTCAACTTCCGCAACGACCTCGGAGCCGCCGTCGACGCGATCAACCAGTGGACGAGCGAACACACCAAAGGCTTGATAAAGCAGCTCTTCAGCCCGGGCGCCCTCACGCCCGCGACTGTTCTCGTGCTTGCCGATGCCGTCTTCTTCCATGCAGACTGGGCCACCCGGTTCGAGAGCGCCACCAACCAGCAGCTCTTCTACTTGGCGGCTGGAGGAAGCGAAAACGTCCCGTTCTTGAGTTCGGAACCAGTCAATTCGAACAAGGCCCTGACGCTGGCGGTGTCGAGGACCGCCAGGTACGTGGCCGTCGAGATCCCCTACGCGGGCAAGAAGCTGAGCGCGCTCGTTGTGATGCCGACGCAGCCTTCCCTGCCACAGTTCGTCTCGTCGCTCAGCTCAAGCTCGCTGCGCCAGATTGTGAGCGCCTTGTCACTCGAGCGCGTCCAGTTCTCGATGCCTACATTCACATTGCGTTCGGACAACACCCTGAACCAGACGCTGTCGGCGATGGGCATGTCGAAGGCGTTCGAGGCCGGAGCCGACTTCACCGGGATCAACAGGACCGTGCCTCTGGAAGTTGAGACCGTGGAGCAGCACGCTTACCTCCAGGTCACGCCAAAAGGCACCACGGCGGCGGCGGCGACAGGTATAGGGGTCATCGCCACGGCCACTCAGGCCGGCGATCAGCCGATCGTCATCGACCATCCCTTCTTGTTCCTCCTGCGCGACGACGCGACCGGTGCCATTCTCTTCGAGTCCATGGTCGAGAACCCGGCGTCCTGATCTCGGTCTGACATTGAGCTGGTTCGTGCCAAAAAGCGCCACGTGCTCCCGGGCCCGGCAACGAGAGGACAGGGGCTACTGGTGGCTGCAACCAAGACTGCCGGCCGGCAACCCTCGAACGGCGCGAACCGCCCCCGGGACCCGAGGTGCCGGGGGCGGTCACGGAGTGCCTCTCGCGAGGGACGGCAGCTCCGCCCACAGTCTACGGGCCGGCACGAACCTCGTGCCGGCCCCCAAAACGCCGCTCCCCGGCTGCAACCGCCTCGGCGGTTGACTAGGTGTTGGCGTGGCTAGATCAGAACCTGCGCCTGCCCGCGTGGCGGAACACGAGGTACAGCACACCACCGATCACTGCGAGCACGATGATGGTCTTGATGAAGAACGCGATTAGGCCGACGATCGCATGCAACGCCACGTAGGCCACGAGCACTGCAACGACGGCCGCCGCGGCGACGGTCAGCTTGTGCCCGGGCCGCAGCCCGCGCTCTTGCTTAGATGTGGGCTCGATCATGAAACCTCCCACCCTGAACCGTACCTCCACCCGGGGGGACGCGGAGGTCGTCCAGGGCCCGCAGCCGTCCAGGAGCGGTCCCCCGCGCGCCTGCAGGGTTCTCCGCGGCCGGCGCCGACCGGCCTCGGAACCCGTCCGGCGCGCGTCCGGAGCCTCTCAATAGCCTGCCTATAGTTGGGAAGAGGACGCGTAACGAGCTGGAGAGCCCAATATGGGCATGGGAGAAGTCACGACGAGCGGTGAGCGCAGGCCGCGGCGGCGCGTCCTTGGAAAAGTGGCAGGCGTTGTCATCGTTGGCGCCCTCGGTGCGGCCGGGACCCTGATCGCCCTGCAACACTCACACACCTCTGCCTCGAGCGAGCCTGCCACCCCCTCGACGACCACCGTCCCGCCGTCACCTTTGACGATCACCTCGGTGACGCCGTCCCCGGGTACCTCCAACGCCGCGTTCGACACAAGCGTGACGGTGGACTTCTCCCAGCCGCTCGCGACCAACAGTCCCCTCCCGACGCTCTCGCCGGCGCCGCCCGGCAACTGGGTCAGGACCGCTCCGGCGGCTGTCCGGTTCGTTCCTAGTGGTTACTTCGCTCCTTTCACGACGGTGCAGCTCAGCGTGCCTGGCGGACCTGATGGGATCCGTAGCCGGTACGGTCAGGACCTGTCGAGCACCCTCCGGAAGAACTTCGTGATCGAGGGAGGTTCCGAGCTGCGGCTCCAACAGCTCCTGGCCGAGCTCGGCTACCTTCCTCTCCAGTTCGTGCCCGCCGCGCCAGCGGAGTCGCCAAGCCTGCCCGTCGGCTTCGCCCACCTCACCTCCGGCGCCAGCCAGGCGGACCTGAGCACCACCACGACATCAGCTTCACCGCTCCCGGCGATCGACTCCGAGCCTTCGGTCGCGGCCGAGATCCCCGTCCAGGCCGTCGCGGGCAGCTTCGTCTGGCGCAACGCCAACGTGCTGGCCCCGCTCGTGGCGCTGTGGAACCCGGGACAGCTCAACGTGATCACGACCGGAGCCGTCATGGCTTTCGAGAGCGCCCACGGCCTTACGGTCGACGGTGAAGCCGGGCCGAAGGTCTGGTCGGTGCTCTTGCAGGCGGTCGCACAGCGCCAGGTGTCGACCGCGCCGTACGACTACGTCGTCGTCAGCCAGAGTCTCCCCGAGACCGCCTCGGTGTGGCGCGACGGTCAGATCATCTTCACCACTCTCGTCAACACGGGGATCGCGGTCGCGCCGACCGCGCCCGGCACCTATCCCGTCTTCGCCCGGTACCGCGTCACGACGATGACTGGTAAGGAACCGGACGGCCAGCCCTACTCGGACCCAGGCATCCCGTGGGTGAGCTACTTCAACGGCGGGGACGCTCTGCACGGCTACATCCGGGCAAGCTACGGCTTCCCGCAAAGCCTCGGATGTGTGGAGATGACCTACGCCAACGCGGAGACGATGTTCCCCCTCACGCCGCTCGGGACCCTGGTCACCGTCCTTGCGAACCCGTTCCAGGCGGTTCGCCGGTCAATCTAGGGCGGACGTTATCCCCCAGCTCGCGTGCCACTTCTCGCCCTCTTCGAGCTCGATCACGCCTTCACCAGTTCTCAGCGCATTCGGTGGGCAGGTCATCGGCTCTATGGCTACTGCTCTCCGCCGGTCCTCCTCCTCGCCCAAGGTGTCACCCGTGTAACACATGGCGCACCCGAACGCGGCATCCGCCCAGATCACCGTGCGCCGCTCGTTGGCTTGCAGCCACGCGTACCAGCGGCCGTCCTGCTCGATCTCGAGGCCCGTGTAACAGTCGTCCAGCTCGAGGCCCCAAAGCGCCCGCCCGCCGAGATCGAAGGCGGAACCGGATGCCGGCTCGTCACCGATAGGAAGTCCCCGCTTGTCCAAGATCAGTCGCCGCTTTGCGAAAAGACCGATCTCGGCTCGGTCGATACCACCTTTGCCTGCGTCCAAGTACGGATGAAAGCCCAGCCCGAAAGGCGCGATCCCGTTGCCGGTGTTCGTCACCCCGCAGGCGACCTCGAGACCTGTTTCACTGAGTAAGTAGTCGAGCTCGATCCGAATGCGGAACGGATAGGCGGGCTGGGGGTGGACGACGCAGGAGAGCACGGCCCTGTCCTCGCGACGCTCCTCGATCGACCACGGCAGCCACCGCACGAAGCCGTGGATGGCGTTGGACCGCTCCGGCTCGTTGATATCGGCGCGGCCGACGACGCCGTGCGACCGGTAGGAGCCGTCCTCGAGCCTGTTAGGCCACGGAGCAAGCACCTGTCCCCGGCAGCCGGACGCGATCTCACTCTCAGGGAACTCCCAGATGACGGGTACCGACCGGTGCCGCAAGCAACGCAGTGTCGCACCGACCTCGGTTACCACAGCGTCAAAGTCGCCGTGAACGAGCATGATTTGCTCGCCTGAGGGCGGGAGCATGGCGATATCGTAGCTGTCAAGCCCCCTCACAAAGCTCGTCCGACCGGCGGGCCGGAGACAGGCTCAGGTCTCGGCCACGCGAGCGATTCGGACAAGGAGCGGGCGGGCATGCGGATTCTGGTTACCAACGACGACGGATTCGACGCGCCCGGTCTTTGCGTACTGGCCCGCGCGTTGGCCGAGGCTGGCCATGACGTGCTCGTGGTCGCACCTTTGAACGAGGCGAGCGGCTCAGGTGCGGGCATTGGCCCCTTGCGCGCCATGGGGGGCGGCATCCACGTCGAGGCTGTCGCGCCTCCCGGTCTCGACGGGATAAAGGTTCTGGCTGCGGACGCCCTGCCGGCACTCATCGTGATAACCGCCTGCCTCGGTGCCTTCGGACCGCCGCCTGACCTCGTGGCCTCCGGCATCAACCCTGGTCGCAACGTAGGACGGGCGGTGCTGCACTCGGGCACAGTGGGTGCGGCCCTCACGTCTGTCCACTTCGGTCGCAAAGGGCTCGCCACGAGCCTGCGGGCCGTTTCGGCGCCGGCTCCCCATGAGCACCACGACGGCTCCCGCATGCATTTCGAGAGCGCGGCTGCGCTCGCGGTGGCGCTGACCGCTCACCTGGAGCGAGCTCCTGCCCGTACGGTGCTGAACTTGAACGTGCCCAACCTCGCCCTTGCCGAGATCCGGGGCGTCCGTCGCGCGGGCCTCGCGTCGTCTGGGCTGATCATCGCTGCACAAGCAGTGAACGGAGGGCCGAAGGTTCGCTTCGACCTCGGTGCCTCACCGTCCGACGGTGACGAATCGGACGAGACATTGACCCAGCTCGGATGGGCCGTGGTGACCCCTCTCGTCAGCGTCTCAGAGGACAAGCGGCCGGAGACAGCCGAGATCGTTACGGCCGCCATGGCGTCCGCGGCCGAGTGCCTGGAGATGGCTCGCGCCACATCGAACTGAGATCCACCTTCGGACGCACGGGCTGGTGCGAACACAGCTGGTCGGAATCGGACGGGCAGTCCCAGGCGACAGACGCAGCAAGCTTTCCACTGGCACGCTGGCGCCAAGAACCAGGACTGCCCAGTTGAACGGCGGGTCGCGGCACGTATTGTTCACCCTGCGTACAGCTTGCAGGTACCTGCCAAAGGAAGGTCACAACCTGGCAATTGGCGGAAGGATCGCTTCGGAGGAAGTACTCCCGTCATCGCCATTGACGATAGATGTCATCTCTGTCGCTCTTTCCACTTGCGCAGAGCCAACCCGTCTCGTAGGGTTTCCGCCACACCAACTGTCAACGACGAGCGGTGCCGAAACGCCCGGAGCTGTCACGCCGGGTCGGGCCAAGGCTTTTTGCCTGCCCAGGCATAACTGGATAACTCGGCGCCTGCGAGCCGAACCGCGCGAGCGGCGTTGCTCGTCCCGGCCTGTGCTCCCAAAGGAGCGAAAAGGAGTCGCGACAACAAAGAAGACAGGGCGAGACCCGTCTGCACCTCGTCCGGACGTCCCAACGTCCAGATCCGGCCAGCCCTTCCCATCAACGCATCCACCTGGAACCCACCGGGTTTTCGACACTCCAAGGAGGAGCAAGATGCGCAAGCACCCCCTGATCGCGCTCATCGCGTTCACTTTTGTTGCTGCATCCATATTCATCGGCACCGCCGGTGCCAGCAGTATCAGCGCAGTACCTGTTCGCGCCACTTCCCACCTGGTCAAAGGCGCAACTGCAACGCCCCCGCTGCCCACCAATCTCAGGTGGCTGGCAGCGACAGTGCGCGAGCGCGCGTACGCGGCTGCGCAGCTCACGGCCCTTGTCGCGCGTGAAAAGAGCTCGCCGTTCTGGCAGGGTCTTGCCGCCGATCGTGTAGCCATCCACGACGCCGGACGCCCAGCAAGAACCCTGCTCCCCGCACGATGGCGTGAGGTGCAGCAGGAAAACGCCCGTGCCGCAGCCGTTCGCGCCGCCGCAGCCGCCTACGCGGCGGCACAGGCAGCACAAGCCGCACAGGCGGCACAGGCGGCACAGGCGGCACAGGCGGCACAAGCCGAACAGGTGGCACAGGCCGCACAGGCAGCACAGGCCGCACAAGCGGCACGGGCCGCACGACAAACATTGGCGGCGAGGACGACAAGACTCAAGCGAAGACACCCAACTTCGACAAGCCCAGTGGCAGCTGACCCGCCAACAACTGACCCGGGCGGAGTCTGGCTGGAGCTGAGGCTTTGCGAGTCCGGTGACAACTACGCCGAAGATACCGGAAACGGTTATTTCGGCGCTTACCAGTTCGCCCTCGGGACCTGGTGGGGACTCGGATACTCGGGTCTTCCGAGCGATGCTCCACCGGCCGTGCAGGACCAGGCTGCCGAAAGGCTCCAAGCCGAAGCGGGTTGGGGACAGTGGCCTGCCTGCAGTGCAGATCTCGGCCTGTGAAACCGTTAGTAACGCTCCTTGCCGACGAGTAGTCGTCAGGTGAGTGACGGCAGACAGCTGCAATGACTTCGACAATTCTGGCGGTGCTGCGTCCAGTTCTGTTGCACATTCGCTGACACATTCCTACAGGACCGGGCTTCGCTCGCGCGATGCCCGGTCCTGTCGCGTTGCGGCACCTACAAACCGGGCCGTCCTAAGCTTCGGGCCAGGAGGTCGAGCGATGCGATTCAGCATCTGGCTGGGAACAGAGCAACCCTCGGGTGAGCTTCTGGGTTCGGCCGAGCACGCCGGCGCCAGCGGATGGGACGGGATCTGGGTCGCCGACCACTTCATGCCCAACGGTGAGCGGAGCTCCATGCCCCGTCTCGAGGCCTGGACGACCATCGCGGCGGTCGCGGCTCGCGTCGACCGCCTGCGCGTAGGCGTGCTGGTGACAGGCAACACGTACCGGCACCCCGCTGTGCTCGCCAAGATGGCGGCCACGGTGGACCACATCTCCGCAGGCCGCCTGGTACTCGGCCTCGGCGCAGGATGGCAGGTGAACGAGCACGAGGCGTACGGCATCGAGCTTCCCGCCGTCCGCGAGCGACTAGCGCGCCTCGAGGAGGCATGCCAGGTCATCCGCCTTTTGCACACCGAGGAACGCAGCAACTTCGACGGCCGCTACTACAACCTCGTCGACGCGCCCTGCGAGCCGAAGCCCGTCCAGCGACCACTGCCGCTTCTCATCGGCGGAGGCGGCGAGAAGACGACCATGCGAATCGCCGCCCGCTACGCGGACGAATGGAACTGCTGGGGGCTGCCGGACCTGATGGCTCACAAGGCCAAGGTTCTCGATCGCCACTGCCTCGAGATCGGCCGAGACCCGACTTCTATAAGGCGCTCGGCCCAGGCTGTCGTGCTGATGAGCGACGACGCGGCCCAGCTCGAGTCCTGGCGCGCCACAGAGTCTCAGCTCCCCCGCATAATCGGCACGGCGTCAGAAGTGCTCGAGGTCATGGCCCGCTACGGCGAGGTCGGTGTGGACGAGTTCGTCGTCCCGGACCATTCCCTCGGTCGCGACGCCCGGCAAAAGCGCGAGAACATGGACGCTTTCGCCCAGGAGGTGGCCGTTCACCTACAACAAAGCTCCGGCTCCTGAGTGCCGGGAAGCTCGCGCCCCCCGGGCCATCTCGTCGCCGCCCCCGACAAGTTCCGAGGCACCGCAAACGCCGCGCAGGCCGCGGCCGCTGCCGCGCGCGGGGCGCGCGACGCGGGCTGGACGGCCGCCGAGCTGCCGCTCGCCGACGGGGGTGACGGACTGCTCTCCGCCTTCGGCGGCGAGCTTCGCCACGACGAGGTGACCGGACCGCTCGGAACGCCCGTGATCGCCGAGTGGAAGCTCGTTCCCGCTACCGCCCGGCGCTCGGGCGCGACCGCGGTGATCGAGATGGCGAGCGCTTCGGGACTTGTTGTCGCGGGCGGGGAGCTCGCCAACGACCCCATGAGAGCGTCCACGGTCGGGACGGGCCAGTTGATCGTGCGTGCCATCTCGCTCGGCGCGACGCGCGTCGTCGTAGGTTGCGGCGGCTCGGCGACGACCGACGGCGGTCTTGGGGCGATCGAGGTCATCGGCTCGCGCCAGGCGCTCCGAGGCGTCGAGCTCGTGGCCGCTTGCGACGTGACGACCAGGTTCTTGGAGGCGGCGAGGATCTTTGCTCCGCAAAAAGGCGCCACCCCCGAACAGGTCGAGGCGCTCAGCGCCCGACTGGAGCGAATCGCCGCCCGCTACCTGGCGGATTACGGCGTGGACGTCACCACGATCCCTGGGGCCGGCGCCGCGGGCGGACTCGCCGGTGGCCTCGCCGCCCTCGGGGCCGAGATCGTCTCAGGCTTCGAGCTCGTGGCCGACTTCGTCGGCCTGGACGGTCACCTGGCCGGAGCCGACCTCGTCATGACCGGGGAGGGCTACCTCGATGAGCAGTCCTTCTCGGGCAAGGTCGTCGGGGGCGTGGTTGCTCACGTCGCCGGGAGGGTGCCGATCCTGTGCATCGTCGGCGACGCCGCCGATGGGGCAGCACCGCTGGTCGAAGCCGGCGCGGCCGGCTTCGAGCTTGTCAGTCTCGTCGGGCGGTTCGGACCCGAAAGGGCGCGTTCGGACGTCCTCGAGCTGTTGGAGCAGGTCGTCTCGCAACACATATCCGCCTTGTGACTCAGGCGCGACAACGCGCACCGGGCTCAGCTTCAGCGGACGCCAACGCCGAGCCGGGCCACGTCGGCGAAAAAGCCCGGGTACGTCTTGGCCACACAGCCGGGGTCGGAGAGCTCGACACCGGGCACGACAGCACCGACGGCAGTGAAGGCCATGGCGATGCGATGGTCCCGGTGGGTGTCGATCCGGCCGCCGTGCAGTGGCGTGCCCCCGTGCACGACAAGGCCGTCCGGTGCTTCTTCGACCTTGGCGCCGAGCCTCCTCAGCTCGGTCGCGACCGCCGTGATCCGGTCGCTCTCGTGGCCGCGTACGATCTCGACACCTCGGATCACGGTGTCTCCCCGCGCCAGCGCGCCCAGCGCGGCGATGGTGGGAACCTGATCGGGCATCGCCGCGAGGTCGACCTCGACGCCACAAAGCTCGCCTCGCCGCTCGATCCTGGTGCCGCCGGGTCCGCGGGAGAACCTGGCACCCATGGCGGCGAGAACCTCCGCGAGGCCCCCGTCCGGCTGGGCTGTCGCGAAGGCATTGGCGACGGTCAGCGAACCGCCCGTGGCCACGGCGAGGCCGTACAGGTGCGCCGCGGCACTCGCGTCGTGCTCGACGGACTCGCTCCTCGGGACATAGCCGGCGCCCGCGCCCACCTTGAACCGTCCTGGCGCCTCCTCGAGCACCGAGGCCCCCCAACGAGCCATCGCGAGGGCCGTGAGGCGCACATAGCCGAGCTCGCGGAGACCCAGCACCTCGACGACGAGGTCGTCGTCGGCGTAGGGACCGACGAGAAGCAGCGCCGTCGCGAACTGCGAGCTGGCCGAAGCGTCCACTTCGAGCCGCCCGCCGCAAAGGCCCCGGCTCGAGATCCGAAGTGGGGGCCTGCCCCCGTCACTTTGCACCTCCGCCCCCGCGGCGCGCAGCGCCTCCAGGAGCCCGGCCACCGGACGACGGCGCAACGGCTCATCACCGTCGATGATCACCGTTCCTTTCGCGAGGAGCGCCACGGCCGCCAGGAAGCGCAGCGTGGTGCCGGAGAGTCGCGCGTTCAGCGCGGTGCCTGCCACCGGCCGGCCCGCGGTCCCGGCCACCTCGGTGTCACCGTCGACGACCTCGATGCCGGCACCCAGTGCACGGAGCCCTGCGGCCATCGCCACGGTGTCGTCGCTCTCCAGCAGACGGCGCAGAACGGACCTGCCCGCCGCCAGGGAGGAGATCACGAGCAGGCGGTTGCTCAAGCTCTTGGAGGAAGGCGCGTCGAGCGTGCCTTCGACCGGGCCGGTCGGGACGATCTCGAGGCTGTCGCGAGAGAGCCAGTCGGTTTCCTCGGAACCGGTCACCGGCAAAGACTAAACCGGCGCCAGCGGCCACCTGCTGGCCGCCCGGCCCGGTTTCAACCTCAGGTGGCCGAGGTGCGACGATGACGCCGTGAGTTTCCGGATCTGTTTCGTGTGCTCGGGCAACATATGCCGCTCACCCATGGCCGAGGTGGTGCTCGCGCAAGAGGCCGCGGAGGCAGGGCTCGGCGACCGCTTGGCCATCGACAGTGCCGGCACCGCGGCCGACGTCGGCTTCGACATCGACCGGCGGGCCCGCAAGGCGCTCGAGCGACGCGGCTATGTGAGCATCGGTCATCGCGGGCGTCAGTTCCAGCCCGGGTGGCTCGACGAGCGCGACCTCGTCGTGGCTATGGAGAAGAGCCACGTGAGATGGCTCGAGAGCCGTGCACCGAGGCCCGGCCAGCATGGCACGGTCCGGTTGCTCGGGAGCTACCCGACGGGCCTGAGGGGCCAGGACGGCCCTCTCGAGATCCCTGATCCCTGGTACGGCGACGAGGCGGACTTCGAGTCCTGCCTCGATCTCGTGCAGGCCGGGTGCACGGCGTTGCTTCGTGAGCTGGCCGCCGAGCTTTCGTGAGGGCGCTGCAGCCGTCAGGTCGCCGGGCTCACCGAGCTCATGTTGAACTCGGCCACGCGCAGGGCGGGCATGGCGGTCCTGTTGAGCCACTCGTTCCATTCCCGCGAGAGCGCCCGTTCTGTCCGACCGGCTTCGACGGTCTTGGCCAACAGGTCGACCGGGCTCTCGTTGAAGCGGAAATTGTTGACCGACCCGACGATCTCGCCGTGCTCCACCAAATAGACACCGTCTCGCGTGAGGCCCGTCAGCAACAGCGTCTCGGGGTCCACGTCGCGGATGTACCAAAGGCACGTGAGCAATAGTCCCCGCTCGGTGTGCTCCACGAGCTCCTCGAGAGTGCTCGTCGCCCCGGGCACCTCCAAGATGAGGTTGTCCGCGGGCGCGGCCGCCTCGACGCCGGATCGTTCGGCGCCTGCGCGGTGGTACTGCAGACGTGCGAGGCGCCCGTCGGAGATCCAATCGGTGCGCTCGAGCCTCAGGCCGTTGTCGAAGACGGACACGTCCTGGCCCGAAGCCCCCGTGACGAGGAACGGTGTGCACTCGAGACCCGGGGCGAACGGATCGCTGCGCAGGCTGAAGCGCTGGGACGAGAGCGACTCGCCCACCCTCGTCGCGCCCCCCGGCGCCGAGAAGACGCTGCGCCCCTCTTCGGCCTCGCGGCCGGAGGTGGCGTAACCGAGGGGGGCCATGAGGTCGGCGACCGCGTCGGGCGGCAGCACCACCTCGTAGCGACCGGCCTCGAGGTCGAAGCGGTGCTCGCCCCAGGCGAGGCGGCGGTCGAGCCGTTCTCTCAGCTCCTCGACATGCACCGTGGCGAGATCCTCGGCCCCGACCGCCACCCAGGCCGAGCGTGCTCCCCCGTCCGCGCGGGCAACGGTCTCGAGCTTGCCGGTCGGCTCCACGTGGCGCAGCCGCACGCCGGTGGAGGAACCGAGATAGACGGTCGACACCTGGTGCTCGGCGTAGCCGGCGAACCTCGTCCCGGCCGCACTCGCCCTCTTGAAGGCGTCGCCCAGGCCCGCCAGCACGCTGCCGAGCCCTTCCAGGCTCGTCATGACCGGTGGGTCGGCGAAGTCGCCCGCGGGCGCCGACTGTTCCGGGGTGATGAGCGGCGCCGCGTCCTCGGCCGCCTGGGCCGTCGCCGCGTGCGCCTCGGCACGGCGGAGAAGGTCGATCGCGTCGGTGGCACCGCTGGCGCTCGCCGTCCCGACAGCCGTCCCGCCCTCGGTCTCCCGGAACGCGATCACGCTCACGCTACGGTCACGGCGCACGCCGTTGGTCGTCACGGTGTTGTTGGCGAAGCGGACCTCGGCTTGGCTGAGCTCCTCCACGATCACCACACAGCCGTCCGAGGCGGAGGCCTCAAGCACCTGGTCGACGACACGGTCCGCAGGGCTCAAAGGGCCCGTTGCGCCGCTCATCGCCCCGACTCCGCACGCGTGTTCAGCACGTTGACACCCCTGAACAGCGCCGAGGGGCAGCCGTGGCTCACGGGGGCCACCTGGCCGGGCTGGCCCTTGCCGCAGTTGAAGGCGCCCCCTAGTCGGTAGGTGGACTCACCGCCGACGGCCTGCATCGACCCCCAGAACTCGGTCGTACGTGACTGGTAGGCAAGGTCCTTCACCTGGCCGGAGAGCCTCCCCTTCTCGATCCTGAAAAAGCGCTGGCCCGTGAACTGGAAGTTGTAGCGCTGCATGTCGATCGACCAGCTCTTGTCCCCGACGACATAGAAACCGTCTCCGACCGACGAGATGAGCTCTTCGGTGGTTGGCCCGTTGCCCGCCCCAGGGCGCAGCGAGACGTTCGCCATGCGCTGGATAGGGGTGTGGCCGGACGAGTCGGCGAAAGCACAGCCGTTGGACCGGCCGAGGCCCATGAGCCGTGCTATCCGTCGGTCGAGCTGGTAGCCCACCAGCACGCCCTCGCGGATGATGTCGAAGCTCTGGGCCTCGACGCCCTCGTCGTCGTAGGCGACAGTCGCCAGGCCATGTTCGACGGTTCGGTCGCCGGTCACGTTCATGACCCCCGAACCGTAGGCGAGGGTGCCCAGCTTGTCGAAGGTGGCAAACGAGGTGCCCGCGTAAGCCGCCTCGTAACCCATGGCCCGGTCGAGCTCGGTCGCGTGCCCGATCGACTCGTGGATGGTCAGCCAGAGGTTCGTGGGATCGATGACGAGGTCGTACGAGCCCGGCGCGACAGAAGGCGCATGGAGCTTCTCGGCGAGGTAGTCGGGTATCTGCGCGAGCTCGTCGTCCCAGTCCCAGCCCTTGCCCAGCAGGTACTCCCAGCCCCGGCCGGCTGGCGGGGCGAGGCTCTGCATGGTCTCGAAGCCTCCTTCGTCGTTGTTGACGGCGGTGGCCTCCACTTCGGGGTGCACGCGTACGCGGCGTTGGGTCGTGACAGTCCCGGAGAGATCCGCATAATGCTTGTCCTCGACGACGGCGAGCACGGAGGCCGTCACGTGGTCGACGCCCGCCGAGGCCATGAGGCGCCCGCTCCACTCCTCGAGCAGGGCCACCTTCTCCGACAGGGGCACCTTGGACGGGTCCAGGTCATAGGAGGAGGCCCACGAGACCTCGCCGTGCGGCGGCTCGTCGGCGAGCTCGACGCGCTCGGCCACTGCTGGGGCGCTGGCGCGTGCCGCGGAGACCGCCTGGTCGGCGAGCGCGGCCGCGGCGTCCACGTCGAGCTCCACTGTCGCTGCGAACCCGAACGAGCCCTCGTGGACGACCCTCAGGCCGAGGCCGAGCTCGACGTTGTCGGCGGACGTCTCGAGCCGGCCGTCGCGCAGGCTCACGACCTGGGAGCGGATCCGTTCGATGCGCGCCTCGGCGTGCCCGCAGCCCAGAGAGCGTGCCCGTTCGAGCACGGCGCTTCGTATCGCCTCAAGCGGAAGGGCCTGGAATTCGCCGTCGAGCTCCACGGTCGACATGGGTGATCTGCCTCCTCGAGTTCGGGGCCAAGTGTACGGGGAACGAGTCCACCGGCTCGGCTGCTGGCGTAGTGCCGTGAACGGCCGTCGCTCAATCGGGCCGGTACTTCTGGTCGTAGAAGACCTTCCCGTCCGGGTTGCGGTGCGGGGGCCGTTTGGGCGGCATCAGCTCGAGGGGAAGATGGCGGCGCTCGCCCGACCACGGAGCGCGCGGTGCCACGACGTGGTCCGCCAACCGGTACGCCAGGGACTCGTAGTTCACGCGCCAGCCCCGGAAATGGCGCCACGCCTCCTCGGTCGCCCGCTCGGTGGGAAAGCCGGTCTCTTTCACCAAGTTCACCGCGTAGGCGAACTCCTCGTAGGTGAGTTGGATGTCGCCCGTCGGCGAAGGGTCTTTGTCGAAGTCCCAGTGCAGGGTCTGGGCGATGCGGCGAAGCGCCGTGAAGCCCATCCGCAGGCACATCCGCGCCTCGGAGGGTGCGTTGGTCGGGTTGAGCGACAGGTGCATGGCGGCCGCGTCCAACACCGCGAGGAGCGAGATGATCCATGAAAAGCCGGGCTCGGGCGAGCGGAACCACAACAGCACGGGATAGGAGATGTGGCTCTCCGCCAGATCGGCGGCCCACAGCTCCCAGTCGCCGTAAAGCCGGGGCAGGGCGTCGGTGATCCCGACCAGCTGGTGGCGCATGAGGACCTCCGGTCCCCAAGCCGGCACCCCGGCCCGGCTCTCCATCAAGGTCACGAGCGCCTCTCGACGATTGAAAGCCTGGTAGATGGCCGGCAGGTAACCGATCTGGAGCGCCACGGCTATCGCCCCGGTGGCGCCCGCCAGAACGACGACCGCATCGTTGCCGGTCGTGCTGGCGTGCACGAGGCCGACGGAGAACAACGAGGCGGCCGCCTCTCTCAAGCCGGCGGGGAACGACTTGGTCCAGGGCCACTGCACGAGGCCGTAGCCGAGGATGTACAACCCGAGGAAAGCTGCGAGCTGGGCGATCAGCGCTACCGGGCCGACCGCCGCCAGAAGGCCGTCCTTGCGGGCGAAGCTGGCGACAGGGCGAGCCGCGAGCAGGAAGCCACGCCTGACGATCCGGCTGACCAGCATGGCCAGGCCCTGGAATCTGGAGCCTCCGCGCGGCAGCACGAACGTCGTGACGAGGCTCACGGTGGCGAACGCCACGACGAGCACCCCGATTACAAAGCCGACCCAGGCCATGAGGCTTGTTTCCTACACGATCTGCCCGACGAAAGCCAGGGTTGTGGGACTGCCCGTCCGGCGCCGTGTGGCCGCCGGCCGGGCGGTGCGGGGCGTCTGTTGGCTACGACTCCTCTGGGCGGCCCGAGTTCGGGCCTTGTGCCCTCACCTCTTCGACACGGGCGAAGGCCGAGCGCAACTCTTCGATCCAGGCCGCTTCGTTCCTGCCGACGAGCTCGACGCACCAGGCGAGCGCCTCGCTGCGGCTGCGCGCTATGCCGGCGTCGATGAGGGTGTCGAGCACCTGCCGCTGCGACATGCGCAGGCGCGTCATCACCGGCACGTTCGCCGTCGTGAACAGCCGGGTCGTGCCGCCGGCAGTGGCACCCCAGGACACGACGCGTCCGAAGCGTGCCTGGGCTTCCTCGGCGATGCGGACCCGGTGGTCCCTCGTGTCCTCGCGGAATCGCTCGATCCGTGCCTCCGCGGCGGTCGCGGCCTCTCCGGCCGTTGCCCCTTCCCCGAGCTCCACGGCGTCCAAGGCACCGATGACGAGGATCTCATCGTTGTCGACGGTCACCTCGGGAGCCCCGAGATAGAAGTCGCCGGGAAGCCGGCCCGTGAACCAGGCCTTGATCTCGGCTCGCTGCTCGGAAGAAGTGCGCTCCTCGGAGCCCGAGCTCCATCGGCGCGCCCAGCGCGGGCCGGCACCACGCCTGCCGCCGCGCTGGCGAGGGTCGTGTTGATGTTCGTGAAATGTCATAGACTGAGATTACATGATTACTTGTGAGTTTGCAAGTGTTACCATGATGGAGAGGCGCGGGCCGTCCAACGGCCTTCCTCCCTCGTCAAAGTCACCGCCAGGCCGAAGCAGTCCTCCAATGAGCGCTCCGTGAGCACGTCCTCGATCGGTCCCATCGCCACGACCTCGCCCTCCCGCAGCAGTAGGGCGTGGGAAGTCGTGGCCGGCAGCTCTTCTAGGAGATGGCTCACGTGCACCGTCGTAGGGGCGTCCGAGGAACGAGCCAGTGCCGTGAGCGCGAGCACGAGGGCCTCCCGGCCTGGAAGGTCCACGCCTGCGCACGGCTCATCCAGCAGCAGCAGGGGATGTTCGACGAACAGCGAGCGGGCGAGCAGGATCCGCTGGCGCTCACCCTGGGAGCACGAGCCGAACGGGCGCTCTGCGAGGTCCTCGCATCCGAGCGCCTTTAGGATCCGCCGTCCCCGCAAGAGATCCGCCTCGTCGCTCGAGGCCCACCAGGGCGCGAGCACACCGCGACCGCCTGTCAGCACGATGCCGAGGGCGGCGGCACCAGGGGGGAGCCGGTCCGCCACGGCATGGCTCACGACCCCGATCCGCGAGCGGAGCTTGCGCAGGTCGCTCGCACCCAAGCGGGCGCCGAGCACGATGGCCGTACCCGAGGAGGGATGACGCTCGGCACCGAGCAGGCGAAGCAGCGTGGTCTTGCCGGCACCGTTCGCGCCGAGCACCGCCCAGTGCTCACCGGAGCGGATGGCAAGCGATACCGGCCCCAAAAGGCGTCGCCCGTCGGGTGTCGTGACGGTCGCGCGGTCGAGCAGCGCAGCGAACGCCGTCGTCGGCTCTGCGTCAGCCTCGACCATCGGCTCGCCCGCCCTTCATTGGCCGGAAGTCTCGCGCAGCCCACGACCTGTCAGGCCGAACCGGTTGTCAGACGAACCGGGGCCCTCGACCGGCCAGAGCTAGTGAGGCGAGTGCCTGTTGCCGTGGACGACCACGACGGCACAAGGCGCGTGACGCACGAGGTGCTCGGAGACCGAGCCGATGAGCATGCCCGCGACAGCGCCATGACCATGGCTCCCGACGACGAGCAGGTCGGCGCCTCCCGCCGCGGCCAGGAGCACGTGAGCAGCGTGGCCCTCTTTGACGAGCCTTTCCACCTCTATGTCGGGATCGGCGCCGAGCACGGTTGTGACCGCCTCGTCAAGGGCTTGTCGTGCCAGCACCTCCGGGTCGTAGTCGACCGGGAACGTCGGGACCCATCCCGTGCCTGTCGAGACCTCCCAGGTGGTGACCACGCGCAGTTTCGCTCCGGTGAGACGTGCCTGTGCCGCAGCCCAACCGAGGGCCTTGAGCGACGGCTCGGAACCGTCGACTCCGACGACGATGAATCGTTCGCTCTTCTCTCCGGCGTCGCTCATGGCCTCACACGTTAGCCGGTCGAGCCTGCTGAGCTGCCCAACTAGACTTGGGAACATCAAGGCGCTCAAGACGGTTGAGTGTTGAGGACTCAATTACGAGAGGAAGATCGACTGGTGTCAACAACTCAACAGCTCCCGGTTCTGCCGCTCGCCGATGTGGTCGTGCTGCCAGGCATGGTCGTGCCCGTCACCCTCGACGACGCGGAGCGGCAAGCGGCCATCGACGCCGCCAACGCGGGAGGTGAGGACCAGGTCCTCGTCGTTCCCCGTCTCGACGGCAGGTACGCCGTCGTCGGCGTCGTCGCGACGATCGACCAGCTCGGCAAGCTCCCCGGTGGTGAGCCTGCCGCCGTGCTGCGGGCCGTCTCGCGCGCCCGCGTCGGCTCGGGGGTGACCGGACCGGGATCGGCGCTGTGGGTCGAGGCAGAGGTGCTCGAGGAGGTCGGCGGCGGCGAGGCCGTGAGCGAGCTCTCCCGTGAGTACAAGAACGTCGTCGTCTCGATCCTTCAGCAGCGGGGAGCCTGGCAGGTCATCGATTCGGTCCAGCGCGTGACCGAACCGGGCGAGCTCGCTGACCTGGCCGGCTACGCCCCTTATCTGTCGCTCGAGCAGAAGCTGTTCCTGCTCGAGACCGTTGAGGTCGAGCAACGCCTGTCCAAGCTCATCGAGTGGGGCCGGGCGCATCTCGCCGAGCTCGACGTCGCCGAGCGCATCCGCAGCGACGTGCACGAGGGCATGGAGAAGAGCCAGCGCGAGTTCCTGCTCCGCCAGCAGCTTCAAGCGATCCGCAAGGAGCTGGGCGAGAGCGAGCCTGACGGCGCCGACGACTACCGCGCACGCGTGGAGTCCGCCGATCTTCCCGACAAGGTCCTCGAAGCGGCGCTGCGCGAGGTCGGGCGGCTCGAGCGCGCGAGCGACCAGAGCCCCGAGGCGGGCTGGATCCGGACCTGGCTGGACACGGTGCTCGAACTGCCGTGGAACGTCCGCACCGATGACAACAATGACGTCAAGGCCGCCCGTGAGGTGCTGGACGCCGACCACGAGGGCCTCGAGGACGTGAAGGACAGGATGGTCGAGTACCTCGCCGTCCGCAGCCGCCGCCAGGCTCGCGGCCTTCAGGTCGTCGGGGGACGCGGGTCCGGAGCCGTGCTCGCACTGGTCGGCCCGCCCGGAGTCGGCAAGACCTCGCTCGGCGAGTCCGTCGCCAGGGCCTTGGGGCGCAAGTTCGTCCGCGTGTCGCTCGGAGGGGTGCGCGACGAGGCCGAGATCCGTGGCCATCGACGCACCTATGTGGGCGCCCTTCCCGGCCGCATCGTACGGGCGGTCCGTGAAGCCGGTTCGATGAACCCGGTCGTGCTGTTGGACGAAATCGACAAGCTCGGCAGCGACTACCGTGGCGACCCCACCTCGGCGTTGCTAGAGGTGCTCGACCCGGCGCAGAACCACACCTTCAGGGACCATTACCTCGAGATAGAGCTCGACTTGTCGGACGTGCTCTTCCTTGCCACCGCCAATGTCGCCGAAACGATCCCCGCGCCCCTTCTCGACCGGATGGAGCTCGTCCGCCTCGACGGCTACACAGAGGACGAGAAGGTCGCCATCGCTCGCAACCACCTCGTGCCACGCCAGATCGACCTCGCAGGGCTCGCTCGCGATGAGGTCGCCTTCGACGAGGAGGCCCTCCGGGTGATCGCCACCGAGTACACCCACGAGGCTGGCGTCCGCCAGCTCGAGCGAGCGATTGCGAAAGTCCTCCGCAAGGTCACGACGCGTCTCGCCGGCGGGCCCGAAGGCACACTCGTCAAGGTCGGGACGACGGAGCTGAAAGGCTTTCTCGGCCGGCCGCGCTTCACGCCGGAGTCGGCCGAACGCACCGCCGTCCCGGGTGTCGCGACGGGCCTGGCTGTCACCGGCGCCGGCGGCGATGTGCTGTTCATCGAGGCCACTGTCATGGAAGGCGAGCCGCGTCTCGTGCTCACGGGCCAGCTCGGCGATGTCATGAAGGAGTCGGCCCAGATAGCTCTCTCGTACCTGCGCTCGCACTCGGGCGCCCTCGGCATCGACACAGAGCGCCTTGCCAATGGTGCAATCCACTTGCACGTCCCGGCGGGGGCCGTGCCCAAGGACGGGCCCTCCGCGGGCGTCACGATGGTCGCCGCGCTGGCCTCTCTCGCTTCGGGACGACCGGTACGCTCCGAGGTGGGCATGACCGGGGAGGTCACCTTGAACGGTCGGGTGCTCCCGATCGGCGGCGTCAAGCAGAAGTTGCTGGCGGCTCACCGCGCGGGGCTGACCGAGATCTTCCTCCCGGCCCGCAACGGCCCCGACCTCGACGACGTTCCGGCCAACGTCCTCGAAGGCCTTAGTGTGCACCTCGTGACCGATGTCGCCGAGCTCGTCGCCTCGGCCCTCGAACCCGCGGGCGGATCGGCCGTGTCGAAGAAGGGATCGGCCGCGGCGTGAGGGCCTGGGCCCTCGACCACCCGGCGCCGGCTGCCGAGCACTCCCTGCGCCTCGTCGAGCGCCCGGTCCCTAGGCCCGGACCGCACGAGGTCCTCGTGGAGGTGCACGTCTGCGGGGTCTGTCGCACGGACCTCCACCTCGTGGAGGGTGACCTCGCCCCTCGCCGCCCGGGCGTGGTGCCCGGCCACGAGGTGGTCGGCCACGTGGTCGCAAAGGGCCCGGGTGCCGGGCGCTTCGTCGAGGGCGAGCGAGTCGGGATCGCCTGGCTGCGCTCGACTTGCGGCGTCTGCCGGTTCTGCCTGCGAGGTGACGAGAACCTCTGTACGACGCCCGCGTTCACGGGCTGGGACGCCGACGGCGGCTACTGCGAGTTCGCCGTCGTGGACGAGCGCTACGCCTACGGCATCCCGGGGGTCTTCTCCGACCGCGAGGCCGCCCCGTTGCTTTGCGCCGGCATCATCGGCTACCGCGCTCTCAGGCGCTCCGGACTACGGCCGGGTGGCCGGCTCGGCATCTACGGCTTCGGGGGTTCCGCGCACCTGACCGCCCAGGTCGCCCTCCACGAGGGCGCGACGGTGCACGTCATGACGAGGGGGGCCGACGCGCGAGAGCTCGCCCTCTCCCTCGGGTGTGCGTCCGCCCAAGGTGCCGACGATCCCCCACCGGAGCGGCTCGACGCGGCCATCTTGTTCGCGCCGGTCGGGACCCTCGTTCTCCCGGCTATGGCCGCTCTCGATCGCGGTGGCAGGCTCGCCATAGCGGGCATCCACCTCTCCGACATCCCGGGGCTCGACTACGACGCCTACCTGTTCCAAGAGCGTGAGCTCGTGAGCGTGACAGCCAACACCAGGCGCGACGGCGAGGAGTTCCTGGCCCTGGCCGCCGAGATACCGGTGCGGCCCACCACGACCGAGTACCCCTTCGACAAGGCGGCCGACGCGCTCGAGGACCTTGCCGGCGACGCCGTGAACGGCGCCGCCGTCATCCGCGTCTCAAAAGGGGGCTGAACCGCGGGAGTACCTCGCTCCCCCGACCGTGTATGAAGCAGCGCCCGGGTCTGGGCACCCGGGCGCTGCTTGTTTCCCTGATGGGGAGGGATGGCTACGCGACGACGAGCCCGTCTTCGGCGACCGAGGGTCCGAAGAACTCGCTGCCGCTGCAGGAGGCGACGATGCCGTAAGCACCGACTGCCAGCTGCTTGGCGAGGAGGATTGTCTGGCTGGTGGCCGGGTCATAAGCGATCGAGGCGCCTGAGCGTGCAGAAGGACCCTCGCTTGGCGCGAAGTGCGTCAGAGGAGCGAATGGTGAGCTGCCGTTATCTAGCCTTTCAGTCAATGTCCGCTCCCTTGCGTGCTGGACATGAGACCTCGACTCCGCTCATTTCCGTCATCGTGCTGCGGAAATTGCGGAAGGGACTTCCCGTTTCAAGCATCGGCACTGTCCTCTGATAGGTCAAGCAACCGAGGCAATATCACCTCCGTCCTCACCCCTTTTGGGCCTCAATCACCCTCCGGTTCACCTCGCCGGGCACACATCCTTCCCATCACCCGCATACCCACCCGCGAGTATTGAGCGCAATCGGAAGACGGTTCCAAAGAAGTAGCACGAGCTTTGACGGTTCGTGGACGCGAGGCAGTCCTTTCACCAAATCGGTCCGGACGGGACGGACGAGAGTCCCGCCCCCGTTCTCTTTAGTCGGGCTCTTCCGAGAACAAAAGCTCGTGCTCACGAGCCTTGGTGAGCGTCTCTGCGCGAGTGCTGCTTCCCATCTTTCGATAGATGCTCTCCAGTTGGGTCTTCACGGTATTGACCGACACGAACAGCGAGTCGGCGATCGACTGCCTGGAGCCGCCGCCGGCCAAGGCTTCCAGAACCGACTGTTCGCGCTCGCTCAGATCGATGAACACGAGTTCCTCGGGATAGACCGGTGCATGACGGGCAAGGATTTCGGCATCGTCGGGGTCCATGTCCCGTTCGGCAAGCTCGAGGAGTCGGGCGAGGTCAGCGGCCGGGATCGTGGCGAACGGCCGCAGGATCCTTGATTCCCCGTACAGATAGAGCGCTTGGTTCACGAGGTGCCGGGCAGTAGGCGTGTCTTCTCCGCGAGAGGCTGCAACCGCCCCGAGCAACAGCATCTCGAGCCGGTCACGAGTTGAGGTCGCCGGATCCCACGTCAACGCGTCGATGCCCCCCGGAGCTGTGCAGCTTCCGCTCAAGAGGCGAATCCTCGCCGCCGGTACCCGGTTGAGGGGCTTGCAGGTGCCCATGGCGGTGACGAGGTGTTTGGCCTTCTCGCCCCTCCCGCATGCGATGAGCAGGTCGGTCTTGGCCCGAGACATGAGTGCCCCAACGGCCCCTCTTGTGGACTGGCCGTCTTCGCAGGCCGCTTGCAGCTCCTCGAGGCGAGCCAACGCCTCGGTGGCATTGCCCGAGTGCAGCGCGTGCTGCGAATAGAGGAACGATATGAACGCCCAGAGCTCGAGAGGAGCTGAGCCGTCGCCCAGGTGGTCAAGCTCAGACAGGACCCCGGCATCATCAAGTCGGTCGAGGGCCAGGAACCCTGCTGCCAGGTGGCCACCGATGCCGATCAGATAGTTCCCCGGCCAGTCTCGGGTGTCGAAGCTGCGATGACGCGACAGCCACTCGTGCGCCCGCGCCGTGTCGCCTGCGATCGCGTGCGTGAGAGCCAGGTTTGCGGCCGCCTGGGACTGGAGAAAGTCGGCTCCGGATCCCGTCGAGTAGTCCCACGCGCGCTTGTAGGAGCGAACGGCGTTGCCGTCGTCATGAAGCAAGGTGTAGTTGAGGCCGCGCTGCGCGTGGAAAAAGGCGAACCTGGCCTTGCCCGCTCGCTCTGTCACAGCCAGCGCGCTCGCCCTGGCGCTCACACGGTCAGCGAATGCGGCCGAGTCCTGAAACCGCCCGAGGAGACGCAGCTGCATCAGGTAACCAGTGGCGACGACAAGGAGCTCACTCAGAGACATCTTGTCCCAGTGCATTTTCACCAAACGTGAGCACGACTCGGCGAAGGCCCTCTGGGTTGCCCGGCGACCGTCCGAGTCCATGTCCGCGACCGCGACTTTGAGCAGGTCACGAAAGACCTGCATGGAGGGGCGAGCGGCGAGGATCTCCGGCGGCAGCTCGTCGAGGGTCTCGCCCAAGATGAGGGGGTTCGCGATGAGCGTCATCAAGAGGTGCTCCGACCAGAGCCTGTCCATCAGCTCCCAGTCCCCGCCGTTGGCAACATGACGGAAGGTCTGGGACATGTGACTCCCGTTGGTGTGCGAGACGAACCACTCACCGAGGCGGCGGTGGAACTCCTGTGCCTCGTCGGGCGCGGCCGACACGTACTGGTCACGAAGGACCGCGCGGATCGGTTTGGGGATGGTGAACAGCAGTTCGTCGTCGCCCAAGACGCGCTCCAGTAGTCCTGTTGCCTCCAGATCCTCGAGAAGTCCGCGCGGGTCGGAGTCGTCGCACAGGTCGCGAAACAGCCTCCAGTTCACCGTTTCCGCGAGCGAGAAGCGCATCAGCTGACCCATCAACGCTTCACTGCCGAGATCTGGCAGGACCTTGGTACGGAGGTACTCCTCAATGCCGCAGTGCCCGTTCCCTCGACCGTTGGCGGTAGTCAAGGCCATGCGGACCATCGAGATCCAACCGCCGACCTGCCCGTACAGATGATCGGCGCCGGGGCGGTCGAGAGGCACTCCCATGGCTTTCGCGAGCTCGATGATCTCGTCCACTCCGAGCCGCAGTTCCTTGGCGTCTATGACGTTGACTCGCACCGTTCCGGCGGCCGACGACTCGATCGGATGGTAGCCCCGGCTGCACACGAAGAGATGGAAGTGCCGATTGCGTTCCACGAGGCTCATCAGCTCTGCAATCACCCGCTCGTCGCGTACATGGTGAAAATTGTCGATGACAAGGACGAATCTCTGACCGGGAGACATCTTGAGCAGCACGGAGCTCAGTTCTGCAAACACAGTTAGTGATGAATCGGTCGGCAGCGGTCCGTTCACCAGGCCGGCGTTTCGCATCGACTGGCCCAGGCAGTCGGCAAAGGACCCGGAGCCGTCGCTCCCCGGGCGAGCCGACACCCAAGTTGCCGTGACATCTTCTGAGCGTTGACCCGCCAGCCAGGCCGCGACTGCAGTGGTCTTCCCGTAGCCGTGAAGCCCGCGCACAGCCGTTATCGGGGCCCACTCGCTCAATCGCTGCTCAAGCTTCGGACGCCTGACGAGATCGTCGGCGAGACGCGGAAGTGACAGTAGATTCGCAGGACCCATTGCCCAGCCTCCCTGCTGTTGCTCTTGGCTCCGGCACTGAAGTCCGGATAGAAGAGCGGGGTCTGGGCTCGACTTGCTGTTCTAGCTTACCGAAAATTCTAGATAATTTGGCAGTAATTAGGTACTGAATTTTCCTCAGTACAAAAAGAGAGCGGTGTAGATGGGCGTTCTTGGCTCCCTTCGAGCCGCGTGAAACGACAAATCAGGCCAATTTGTTCTTGGCTGCTGGGATCTGCCCCGGCACGCCCGTCCCGAACAAACCGGGAGGAAATGAATCTGCAGAAGAGGGGCAACGGCTCGCCGATCGTGTCCCTGCCCGATGAGGAACATGGACCCGTCGGAGAGTTACTTACCAGTGATCCGCCGGCGCAACTCGCCGTAGACGTCCACGCCGAGGATCGCCTCCAGTTCGGCGCCCAGTGACTCGATAACAGGGCGGTCGGCCACGTAGGCCAACTCGCCCTCCGTGCAGCACCACGCCATATCCTCTCCCTCCACGCCCCAGTCGCGGCGTGTCCATCGGCGCACCGTCGCCATCTCGGTGTCGTCGGCACCAGGTTCCCAGTCGACCCTGATGGGCAGCTGCCAGCACACCGACGGCTTCCAATCGATCGGTCGCTCGCCCGAGTCGAGGGCGGCCAGGTGAAGTGCGCAGCCAGCCCCGCCGGCGAACCCGGGACGGTTGAGGAAGATGCAGGCGCCATCGACTACGCGTGTGTGGTTGCGTGCCGCGTCACTGAAGATTCCACGTTCGCGGGCCTCACCGTGATGCTCGAAGCGGCCCGGGTCGAGAGTCGCTGCCAGCGCGGCGATCATCCGGGCCTCGTCCACGTCACAGAGCTCAGCGCCGACAGAACAGCACCCGAGCCCGAGATGCGCCGCCGGCTCGGTGCCGATGCCAAGGCAGCCCCGACCCCAAATACAAGCCCACCTCGACTCGAGGAAGTCCCTCTCGAAGCGCCAGACCGTGTCACCGTCGTGGATCACTTCCATACCTTCATGCATGACGCGACGCTACGCGAGTTCGCCTGACTGCGGTGACGCCCGATCCGAGAAGAGACCCGCGTGGACCGCGGCAATCGCGAAGGCCGACCCCGGTCATGGCCGCCGCGCTTACCGGGGAGGTAGAGCCGCCTCGAGTGAGCCACAGCCCACCTCGCCCTACTCGTTCGCCGCGCCGTAGCGCCGCCCTTTCCACCCGACGCCCCCTCGGTAGTGACGCCAGGCCGAAGTCACCGTCATGGCCCCGTACAGGCAAGCCACCACAGGCAGTTCCGCGGCCCTCCACCAGCCGAGCCGGTGGTAACGGATCATGGGGAGGTAAGTGAGTCCCATGACGAGGAAAGCCACGGCTCCGACGATCGCGACCGCCGGCGCGCCGGTGCCGAGCCCGGCGACCACAAGGGCGGGCGGCCCCAGAAAGGTGACGGCGAGGCCGCAAAGGGTGCCTATCAACAAGCCGGGGGAGAAGCCGAGCTGGGTGTAGGCGCTGCGGGCCACCATGTCCCACAGCTCTTTGAGCCCCGCGTCGGGGCGGACGCTTCGCACCTCGTCGGCGAGGCCGAGCCAGATCGAAGATCCGCTCTTCTTGAGCGCCTTCGCCAGGGCTACGTCGTCTATGACGGCGCCACGAATAGCCGGTATCCCACCCGCGCGTTCCAGCGCCGTGCGGCGGACCAGGACGCAACCACCTGCCGCCGCCGCAGTCCTGCGGCCGCGCCGGTTGACCCAGCGAAACGGGTAGAGCTCCGCAAAGAAGTAAACGAAGGCAGGGATGATGAGGCGCTCCCAGCCCGTGTGCACCCGCAAGCGGGCCATGAGGGAAACCTGGTCCAGGCGGGCGGTCTCGGCCCAGGCGACCAGCTGCCGCACCGACGACCGGGGATGGGCGATGTCGGCGTCGGTGAAAACGAGGAGCTCCGGCACCTCGAGACCGGCTGGAGACTCCGCGGCCGAAGCGGGCGACGACACGGCCGCTACGCCCTGGGCGAGCGCCCAGAGCTTGCCCGACCAGCCCGGCGGGGGCTCGTCGCCCTTTAGTACTTCGAGCACGACGCGCCCGCCGCACTGGGTCCCGATCTTCAGGGCGACCTCGGCGGTCTCGTCCGCCGAGTGGTCGTCGACCAGGACCACTCTCAGCGGGCCGGGGTAGTCCTGATCGAGCAGCGTCGGCAGGCTGGAACCCAGCACGAGCGCCTCGTTGCGGGCCGGGACGACGACCGCCACCGCGGGCCATGAACCGGGGTCCGGGGCAGTCGGCAGCCGCACCCCGGTGCGCCAGAACCCGCCCCGGAACAACAACAGGTAGACCCAGATGAGCAACGGGACCGCAGCCAGCCACACCACGGTGGGAAGTGTACGAAGCGCCGGCCAAAAGACTCGGCCCGGGCTGAGCCAATGCCTCAGGGGGGCATCTGGCGGGGGGTGACGCGGGCTGGATCAGCCCTCCGCCGAACCGAGGCCGACGGGGCACGATACCCCCGTGCCGCCGAGGCCGCAGTAGCCGTTCGGGTTCCGCTCGAGATACTGCTGGTGATAGCCCTCGGCGTAGTAGAAGGGGCCTGCGGGCTTGATCTCGGTCGTGATCTCGCCGTAACCAGCCGCGTCGAGCGCCCGCTGGTACTCGTCGCGCGACTGCTCGGCCATCACCTGCTGGGCGGCTGTGGTCGTGTAGATGGCGGAGCGGTACTGGGTACCGGTGTCGTTCCCCTGACGCATGCCCTGGGTCGGGTCGTGGCTCTCCCAGAAGATCGACAGCAGCTTGTCGTAGGAGGTCCTGGAGGAGTCGAAGACCACGAGAACCGCTTCGGCGTGGCCGGTCCGCCCCGAGCAGACCTCTTCGTAGGTCGGGTTGGCGCTGTAGCCGCCGCTGTAGCCGACCGCGGTCGTGTACACGCCGTCCGCGGCCCAGAACTTGCGCTCGGCGCCCCAGAAACAGCCCATGGCGAATATGGCGCGCTCGAAGCCGTCGGAGCCGACCGGGCGAAGCGGCGTCCCGAGCACGAGATGGCGCTCGGGAACGACCATCTCGGCCTCCCGGCCGGGCAAGGCCTGTTCGGGGCGCACCATCTCGGACTTGCGGTTGAAGAAGCTCACTGCTTGGTCTCCTTTAGATCCAGCGAGCACGAGTTGATGCAGTACCGCTGACCGGTGGGCCGCGGGCCGTCGTCGAACACGTGCCCGAGGTGCGATCCGCAGGCTCTACAGAGCACTTCGGTCCTTTCCATCCCGAAGGACCGGTCGCGGTGCAGCTCGACCGCAGCGGCCACCGCCGGCTCGGTGAAGCTCGGCCAACCCGAGCCGGAGTCGAACTTGGCCTCGGAGGAGAAGAGCTCGGCACCGCAGGCCGCGCAGTGGTAGGTGCCGTCCAAGTGGCAGTCGAAGTACTTGCCGGTGAAGGCGCGCTCGGTCCCGGCCTTGCGCAGCACGTCGTACTGCTCTTTGGTGAGGCGGCTACGCCACTCGTCCTCGGACAGCGAGACCTCTCGTGGTGCCTCGTCCTCGGCCGTGGACATCTTTGCGGCTCGTGATCGGAACATGCTGTTCAGTCTCGTCTGGACCCTCGCCGTTACACCAAGAAGGCTCGTCCGCACGGTTGCGAGCGGGCCGGGCGCCCACCTAACAACGCCCGCCGGATGCCGATGCCTCACGCAGCGCCCGCAGGCGCATGGTCACCTCTCCCGGCTTGCCATCACCAATCGGTCGGCCGTCGACGCTCGAGACCGGGACTATTCCCGCCACCGAGCTCGCAAGAAAGACCTCGTCGGCCGTAAAGAGCTCATCTGGGACGAGGCGGCCCTCGCGAACGGCCATGCCGAGCCGGGGCGCGCCCTCGGACATGACCCAGTAGCGCGTGGTGCCGACGATGATGCCGCACTCGAGCGAGGGCGTAGTCAGGCCGGCTCGTGTGACGAGGAAGACGCTGGCTGAGGTCGCCTCGGCGAGGTGCCCTTCAGTGGTGAGGAAGACGGCGTCGTCGGCGCCACTGCGCTGCGCCTCGAGCCTGGCGTAGACGAACTCGGCCCGGCTGGTCGTCTTTACCGTGGCGAGCGGGCTCGTCGGGTCACGGCGCACACCTGAGACGACCAGAGCCAGGCCTCTTTGCAGCAGTTCCGGCGATGGTGGGTCGACCCGCCATGCCTGGACCACGAGGTTCGGGGTGACCTCGTCGGGAGGGCGCAGGTCGCGTCCGTCAACGGCACCACGGCTCGCGGTGACCCGGACCGCGACCTTCATACCGGGTTCGTCCAGCCCGTTGGCCCTGCACACCTGCGTCAGCGCGCTCTGCAGGCAACCCTCGAGGTCGGGCGGGAGCGCGATTTCCAGCACCGCGGCGGAAGCCCGCAGGCGGTTCGTATGAACTCCGAGCTCGAGGACCCGTCCACCGACCACTCGGAGCGTCTCGAAGATCCCGTCACCGAGCTGAAAACCGCGGTCGGTGACGGTGAGCAGGGCCTCGCCGGCCGCTTCCAGCCTGCCGTTGATCCAGACAGTCCGGGTCTGGTCGGGTGGCGTCTCTATCGTCCCCGCCCGCCGAAATGTTCCAGCCGTGGGTCGCGCACCTCGGCCCTGGCCGAGTCGGAGGCGGCGTCGGTGAGCAGAGCTTGCGCAGCGGCTTCGGCGTCGAGCCGGGCCCGGTAGCGGGCGATCTCGCGCTCGATGACGGTCTGGTCCCAACCGAGCACGGGTGCCATCAGCCTGGCCACGACGTCCGATGCCGACCAGCCTCGGTCGGGCACCTCGAAGGCGATATGGGTGCGACGCGTCAGCACGTCGTCGACGTGCAGAGCGCCCTCACAGGCGGCCGCGTGGCGTACCTCTGCGGACACGTACCCCTCGGCGCCCTCGAGCGGGGCTGCCAGCCCAGGGTCGGCAGCGATCAGGTCGAGTACCTCGGCCGCCAGCGTGCCGTAACGGGCTACCAGGTGGTGCAGCTGAGCGGGCGTCACGTGGCCTGCGCCGGGATGGCCGGCCAACCGGAGCTCGGCACCCGACAAGCCCACGGCGCCGAGGAGGGGCACATCGGACGTGCGACTTGAGTCGACCGCGAAGCGCAGGTCCCGGACCGCGAGGTCGACGGCGTCGCGCGCCATGAGCCTGTAGGTCGTGTACTTGCCGCCGGCCACGCTCACGAACCCTGGAGCGCTGCGCCGCACGGCGTGGTTGCGGGAGAGCTTCGCCGTCTCCTCGGCTGTGCCGCCGAGCAGAGGGCGCAGGCCCACGAACACGGCGATGACGTCGTCGAAGCCGAGCGGACGTCGCAGCACCTCGTTGACGTGGTCGAGGAGGTACTCGATGTCGGCGTGCGTTGCCGACGGGTGGTCGAGGCCGTAGTGCCAGTCGGTGTCGGTCGTGCCGATGATCCACCGGTCGCCCCAGGGGAGCACGAAGAGCACGCTTTTCTCGGTCCGCAGGATCAGGGCGTACTCCGAGTCGATCCTGTCCTTTGCCACGACCAGGTGCACTCCCTTGGACGGCCGTACGATCATCGGGTCCGCGACACCGGCGAGGCGCTCCATCTCGGTGGTCCACACACCGGTGGCATTGATGACCGTGCCGGCACGCACATCGAGCTCACGACCGGACTCGAGATCCTCGGCGCGGACACCGGCGACCCGGTCGCCCTCGTGCAGGAAGCCGACGACCCCGAGCGCCGAGACGCAGACCGCACCGTGACTCGCGGCCGTTCGCGCCAGCACGAGCGAGAATCGGGCGTCGTCGACCTGGGCGTCGAAATAACGGATGCCACCGGTCAAAGAGTCGTCGCGCAGCCCCGGCACAGCCCTCAGGCACGCACGACGCGTCAGGTGGTGGTGATGCGGCATGGCCGGGTGCAGCCCGGCCAGGGCGTCGTAGAGGGCGAGCCCCGAGCCCATGTAGAAGCGTTCCCAGACCCTGTGCTTGAGCGGGAACAAGAAAGGCGTCGCATGGACCAGGTGGGGGGCGATCTTGTCTACGAGCAGCCGCCTTTCGTGCAGCGCCTCGCGCACGAGCTCGATGTCGAAGCTCTCGAGGTAGCGCAGGCCCCCGTGGATCAACTTGCTGGAGCGGCTGGAGGTCCCCGCGGCGTAATCGCGCTTTTCGACGAGGGCCACCGAAAGGCCGCGGCTGGCGGCGTCGAGAGCAGCGCCGCAGCCCGTCACGCCGCCGCCTATGACGAGCACGTCGAAGGTCTCGCCCGCCAGTCGCTCGAGCGCTCGGGTGCGGGCGGCGGGTCCGAAACGAGCTTCGGTGTCCGAGGTCATCATGCAGCTTTCCTCCAAGCCGTGCGCTTCACGAGGCTCGCATGTCGGCCGGGCTCTCGGCCAAGAGCTCGTCCAGCGAGTCGATCACGAAGTGGGGTTGCACGGGCGCGCCGGCGACTGCGTCGGCCGCCGTCGCCCCCGTGAGAACGAGCACCCCGGTCATGCCCAAAGACCGCGCCATGGCGATATCGGTGAGAAGACGGTCGCCGACGACGGCGACGTCGCCGGCCGCCATGGCGAGGCGACCGAGCAGGGCACGGGCCATGTGGATGCTCGGCTTGCCGACGACCGCCTCGGCTCTTGCGCCCGAGCACGCCTCCAGCGCCGCCAGCATGGCCGCGCAGTCGGGTATCCCACCCTCGGGCGTCGGGCAGTAGGGGTCCGGGTTCGTGGCGACGATCGCCGCGCCGCCGTAGCGCACCGCCTGGAAGGCCGCGTTCAGTTTCCCGTAGTCGAAGGTGCGGTCGAAGGAGACGACCACGACCTCAGCCTCTAGGGGCTCGGTGGTGATGGTGAACCCCGCTCGAGAGAGCTCCTCGGTCGTGGACCGCTCGGCCACGGCGAGCAGCCTCGCCGAAGGGTGCTCCCGGCCGAGGTAGTCAACGAGCGCGTCCACAGAGGTCACGACGTCGCAGCGCTCGGTCGAAAGCCCTAGGCGCGTCAGCTTGCGGGCGTAGTCGCCGGCGGTCTCGAGCGGTTTGTTGGTCACGAAGATCACCCGTGACCCCCTACGGCGAAGCTCCAGGATCGTCTCGGCGGCACGGGGCAGCAGACTGTCCCCCAGATAAACCGTGCCATCGAGGTCGAAGACGTAGCCCGGGTAGACCTTCATGGCTCGGTGCGGAATTGTCATGACGGCTCTGTCAAGGCCAATCTCCTAGCGGACGGTCCCTGCGAGAGACAATAACCCCAGCCGTCTGCGTGCCTCAAAGGCACCTCATGGGCCGAAGACGCCCTAGATCGCACGAAGGGCGGTTCAGGCCTGCGGCTCTTCTGCCATCCTGCAGGGGATGTCGGCGTTCTCGTCGAGGTGATAGCTCGCGCAGATGCGGTGGTAACCGTCTGCGATCTGCAAGCGGACCGAGCGGCTCATGGTGCCCCTGACGAGGAGCACCGGTGAGAGCTTCTCGCCGTCCTTTACCTTCTTCAGGTCCGAGCTGACATGCGGGTTGTCCTCGGGCAACAGCTCGAGACCGCTCGCACGGAGAAGGTCCTTTGCCTTCCAGTGGCCCACCGGCGCAGCCCGCAGCTCGGCCACTACCGCCTCGACCAACGGCCCGGCCAAGACGAGCGAGAGGTAGCTCGCGGCTGCCGGGTAGTCGTGGTCGTCAGGCTCCGCTTTCCAGTGCTCTTTGGATGACACCGAGCACTCCCTTCCTCGTCGGTTCGGGCCGCGCCCCTCGACCTGGCTTGATGCCGGGCTCCTAAGCTAGCTCGGCGGCCAGGCGGCACCGGAGCCGGCCGTCAACAAGGACGCGACCCGCGCAGTGCCTCGAGCACCGCAACGGCCCGATCCGCCATCTCGAAAGGAACGAGCAGGTGATCGTGGTGATAGCCCGCCAGCACGTTGCAGGCGATGTTCTCGCTCGCGAGCGCCGTCGCGAGCCGAGCGGTCAGGCCGACGGCGTCGAGTGCCGAGCGCACCTCCACGGTCAGCCAGGCGGCGACGAACTCGGGCCGTGCTCCGAGCCGTTCGGCGTCGGTGACCGACATGACCGTGGTAATACCTTCGTCTTCGACGATTGTGGCCGCGACCGACGTCCCGGCAGGAACCGGGACGTCGCTCAGCAGGCAGTAACGCCCGGGTCGGCGGCGCACGGAGAGCCGAGCCAACAACTCGTCAAGGTCGTGCAGCGCCACGGCGCCAAGTATGTCGCCTCTGCGCCTCAAGCGGCCTAGGTCACCACGACGGCCGTCTCCTCGACCGCCTGGCGCGCGAACTGGGTTTCGTAGAGGTCCGCGTACAGCCCACCGGCCGCGAGCAGCTCCTCGTGGCGACCCCGTTCCACGATGCGGCCCTCGGCCACGACGAGGATCTGGTCGGCGCCGCGCACGGTCGAGAGCCGGTGGGCGATGACGATCGAAGTCCTTGACTCGAGTGCCTTTTGCAGCGCCCTTTGCACCGCCACCTCCGACTCCGAGTCGAGATGGGCGGTGGCCTCGTCCAAGACGACCACGTCCGGAGCTTTCAGCAACAGGCGGGCGAGGGCTATCCGCTGCTTCTCGCCGCCCGAGAGCCGGTAGCCACGGTCGCCCACCACGGTGTCGAGGCCCTCGGGGAGCGAGTCCACGAAGGCCAGGATCTGAGCGCCGGCCATGGCCTCGCGGAGCTCGTCCGCGGTCGCGTCGGGCTTGGCGTAGAGCAAGTTCGCCCGGATCGTCTCGTGGAACAGGTGGGCGTCCTGGGTCACGACGCCGATCGAGTCCCTGAGCGAGGCGAAGGTCAGGTCGCGCACGTCGATGCCGTTCAGGCGCACGGCCCCGCTGCGGGCGTCGTAAAGGCGCGAGACGAGGTAGCTGATCGTGGTCTTGCCTGCTCCGGAAGGCCCGACGAGCGCCACGAGCTGGCCGGGCTCAGCGCAAAAGCTGACATCGTGGAGGACCTGGCTGGACGGCGTCTGGTCCAAGACGGCGACCGACTCGAGCGAGGCGAGGGAGACCTCCTCGGCGGTCGGGTAGCTGAAGTCGACGTGGTCGAACTCGACCGCGACCGGACCGCGGGCCAAGGCGACAGCCCCGGGGCGCTCGGCGATCAGGGGAGGCAGGTCGAGCACCTCGAAGACCCTGTCGAAAGAGACCAGGGCGGTCATCACGTCCACGTTCACGTTCGACAAGGCGGTCAGCGGACCGTAGAGACGGGTGAGCAGCGCCGCCAGCGCGACGACCGTGCCGACCTTGAAGCGGCCGTCCACAGCCAACACGCCTCCCCAGCCGTACACGAGGGCCGTCGCTAGCGACGAGGTCAGCACCAGGGACAGGAAGAAGACCCTTCCGTACATGGCCGTCTGCACGCCGATGTCGCGCACGCGAGCCGCCCGGTTCGCGAACTGCTCGTGCTCGGAGTCGGGGCGGCCGAACAGCTTGACCAACAGCGCGCCCGAGACGTTGAAGCGCTCCGTCATCGTGTTGTTCATCTGGGCGTTCAGGTTGTACGCCTCCCTCGTCAGCTGTTGCAGCTTTCGCCCGATGCGGCGCGCCGGGAACACGAAAAGCGGGAGCAGCAACAGGGCCGCGACGGTTATCTGCCAGGAGAGGAACGCCATGACCGCCACCGTGAGGACCACGGTGATGAGGTTGGAGACGATCGAGGAGAGCGTGTCGGTGAAGGCTTGCTGCGCCCCGAGCACGTCGTTGTTCAGCCGGGATATGAGCGCACCTGTCTGGGTACGCGAGAAGAAGGCCAGCGGCATCTCCTGGACGTGGCCGAAGACCTTCTCGCGCATGTCGTAGATGAGTCCCTCGCCAACGCGCGACGAGATGTAGCGCTGTGCGAGCGACAACAGCGCGTCGGCGAGGGCCAGGCCGGCCAGGAGCAGGCCGAGCTCCACGATCAGGCGCGAGTCGTGCCGTACGATGCCCCCGTCGATTATCTGGCGGTAGATGAGGGGGTTCCACACCCCTATCAGGGCGTCGACCACAATCACGCCGAGGAAGACCCCGAGCATCCGCCTGTAGGGAGCCGCGAATCTCATGATCCGTCGGAGTGTGCCCGGCGGAAGCTTTTCCTTGGTGACCGAGCGGTCCCTCGTGAGCGACCACATCCCGTGTGCACCGGCCATGCCGTGTCCAGGTCCCATTACCTCACCAATCCCCGAGCTTGCCGCAATCTACCTGCGGACGGCGGTTTCCCCGCCGGAGCGAACGGAACGACTCGGGTCATACCGGGCGGATCCGGCGCGTCCTGGGCGCTGTTTGGGTACAGTGCGCCTTCATCCAGTTTCGGCCAGCCGAGAAAGGAAGCCTCAGATGCGCTGGAACCTTCCACCCGGACAGATGCCCGAGGCGTGGTTCAACGTCGTGCCGCAGCTGCCGGAGGCTTTGCAACCGGACCTTCATCCAGGCACCCGCCAGCCGGTCGGTCCCGACGATCTCGCCCCTCTTTTCCCAATGGCGCTCATCGCCCAGGAGGTCACCTCCGAGCCTTTCGTGGACATCCCCGGAGAGGTGATCGACGTGCTGCGGCTGTGGCGCCCGACGCCGCTTGTGCGCGCCAGGCGGCTGGAGCGTGCGCTCGACACCCCCGCACGGATCTACTACAAGGACGAGTCGGTGTCCCCCGCCGGGTCGCACAAGCCGAACACCGCGGTCCCGCAGGCCTTCTACAACAAGCAGGCCGGCATCGCGAGGCTCGCGACCGAGACCGGGGCGGGCCAGTGGGGCAGCGCCCTTTCCTTCGCCTGCGCCCTTTTCGGGCTCGAGTGCAAGGTGTACATGGTGCGCGCCTCGTACGAGCAAAAGCCCTACCGCCGGGTCATGATGGAGGTCTGGGGAGCATCGGTCGTCCCCTCCCCCGTCGACGATCCGGACAGCCCGGGATCGCTCGGTTCCGCCATCTCAGACGCGGTACGCGACGCCGTCTCGCGCGAGGACACCCACTACTCGCTCGGGTCGGTGCTGAACCACGTCCTGCTGCACCAGACCGTCATCGGCCTCGAGGCCAAGGAGCAGCTCGAGCAGGCCGGTGAGCGGCTCCCAGACCTCGTGGTCGGCTCGTGCGGCGGAGGCTCGAACCTGGGTGGCATCTCCCTGCCGTTCGTTCCCGACGCCGGCGTGGGCCTGCTCGCCGTCGAGCCGTCCTCCTGCCCGACGCTCACGGAGGGGACCTTCGAGTACGACTTCGCCGACGTCGCCAAGATGACGCCGCTGCTTCCGATGTACAGCCTCGGGCACGAGTTCATGCCGCCGTCGATCCACGCCGGAGGCCTCAGGTACCACGGGGACGCTCCGATCATCTCGCTGCTCGTCAAGACCGGCAGGATGCGAGCAGTCGCCTATCCACAAGGCAAGGTCTTCGAGGCGGCCGTCCAGTTCGCCCGTGCCCAGGGGACGATCCCGGCACCGGAGACCGCGCACGCCGTTCGGGCCGTGATCGACGAGGCGCTCGAGGCCAAGAAGGCCGGCGAGGAGAAGGTGATCCTCTTCTCGTACTCCGGCCACGGGCTGTTGGACCTCGGCGCCTACGACGACTACCTGCACGGGAGGCTCGACCAGGGCTAGGCGCACGCGGCGAGAGGAGGAAAGGCCCCGTTGCCGCCCTGATCAGTGGTCACGGCGCGGCTAGTTTCACGACGTGCCCGAATTCCGGTCCAAGAAAGCCGCCACGCCGGCCCGGCTGAGCGTGGGCGCCGTGCTCGCCCTGAGTTGCCTGTTGGGCGCGGGCTGTGGCGCCAACGCTGCTGTTCCCGGCACCGCATCCTCCGCGACCACGAGGTCCTCGACGACGACGACCACGACCACGATGCCACTGCGCCAGCCGACGGCCGCCAAACCCTTGACGATCCTCGACGTCGGCGACTCGCTCGGAGAAGATCTCGGTCTCGGCCTCGGTTACACGATGGGCACGAACCGCCTCGTGCGAATCGTCCAGGACGCGCACGGCGACAGTGGGCTCGCCCGGCCCGACTACTACAACTGGCCTGCCGTCCTCGACTCCGAGCTGGCCGAGTACCACCCTCAGATAGTCACCATCCTCATAGGCGGCAACGACGCCCAGAACTTCCTCGTCGACAACGAGCCGGTCGTCTTCGGAAGCGCCCAGTGGCACACGATCTACTCACAGCGGGTCGCCCTCATGATGGAAGAGACGCTGAAGGCCGGCGCCAAGATGCTCTGGGTCGGGCTGCCCATCATGCAGGACCCCAGCTTCGCGGCCTCCATGCAGATGCTGAATGCCATCTACAAGGTGCAGGCGGCCCTGCACCCGGGTGTCACGTTCTTCCCGACCTGGAAGCTGTTCTCGAACGCCGAGGGCCAATACAGCGCCTACCTCACCAACAGCTCGGGCCAGACGGTGCTCGCCAGGGACGCCGACGGCGTCCACATCGCCCCTCCGGGGGGCTGCGACATCATCGCCCTCGCCGTCGTGAAGGAGATCGAGGCGGTCTGGCACGTGCACCTCGGGGTCTGACCCCGTCGCGGTCAGGTCCCGCCTGCCCAGGCGTGCATGCCGGGCGGCAACGGCCCCGAGGTCGAGAAGACCAGCACCTTCACACCCCGGAAGTCGGCCTCGCCGGCGACCGGATAGCCCTTGTCGATCGCCGCGAGCATCTGACGGCTCTGTGCCTGGTACCGGGGCAGAGGTGCCCAGCCTCCGTCGACCACCCATATGCGGGTGAAACGGCCGTGGAGGGCGGCTATGGCCGCCGGCGTCGGCACCTTGTGGTCTGAGGCGTAGGGCAGCTCGCCGCCCCAGGCGTCCGAGGGCCAGACGGGGACCGGCAACAAAGGGAGCCTGCCGGCCTTGTCGAAATCGGCGAGCAGGTAGTAGTTGAAGATCATCCTCTGCGCCGGCTGATCGAAGATGATGGCGTCCCCGGGACGTGCCCGGGAGACGATGAGACGGGTGGTACCGGGCCCGTTCTCGATCACCGCGCCGTAGCGGCCCCAGGAGCGCACGAGAGGGTTCACCACGACGAGGGCGGCCACGACCGCCACGAGGACGGGGGCGGCCACGCGGGCCCTCGCCCGCGGAGCGCCGTTGTCTGAGCGGAGCTTCTCGACGACTCCGCGAGCGCCCGACACGGCCCAGTCGGCGACCGTCTTGATCCCGAGCGTCGCGAGAACGGCGAAAGCGGGCACGGACGCGATCAGGTAGTCCGACTGGAGCAGCGACACAGAAGAAGAGATCGCCAGCACGCCCGCCAGCGGCAGGGCCGCCCAGGCCAACCAGAGGACACGCTGCCATCGCTCGGGCGAGCCCGCCTTGTTGCGTTTGGCCTCGACGCTCGCCTGGGCCGCCCCCACGACAATGACCACGAGCATGAGCCATCGAAGCCACGTCGGGTACCAGGGCACGACGAGCCCGTAAAGGAAGCCTTTCACCGACCCGGTGCTCAACGGGGCGATCCAGTCGATCTGAGCCGTGCCGCGGTGAAGGGCCATCAGGGCGAGCGGCACGAGAAGGACGACGGCCAGGACGGCCGCGATCAGAGCCGCCCGCACGAAGCCCCGCCGCCGGCGCATGGTGCCCAGCGACACGAACTGCGCGACGGCGAACAGAGGCGACAGGAGCAGGCTGTAGCAGGCGAGCACCGAGACGACTGCCCATGGCACGACACGAGCGGCAGAAAGCCGCCCGACCGCAACACTTAGCAGCCACGCCGCCGCGACGACGAGCAGCAGCCCGAGGGCGTAGCCGCGCGCCTCTTGGGCCTTTTCGATCACCATGCGGTTCGTGATGACGATCGCCGTGGCGACGACTGCAGCCGGGGCGCCGAAACAGCGCCGTACGAGGCCGTACAGGAACGGGACGGTGGCGATGAAGGCGATCACCGACACGAGCCGCACCGGGACCGGGGACTGTCCCATGCCGGCGAGGAACAGCACGTGCAGCAACAGGTAGTACCCGGACATGGACCCGCCGTCGCTCGCGACAGCGCTCCACAGGGCGTGGCCGTGCTGGACCGATATCGACACCGAGGCGGTCTCGTCGCTCCACATCGGTGAGGAGCCGAGCCGGTAGGCCGACAGGAGCGCTGCTGCTGCCGTGAGAGCTACGACCGGTCCCCACCGGAGGAGCTGCGAGGAGGGACCAGGGCCCCTGGACGACGCCGGAAGCGTTGGCTGGGAGGACTCCTTGCGGGCGGGAGCTGCCACAGCCGATGTGCCGTCGGGATGTGTCACTACTCCGCCCACCCCCGTGCAGCTTAGGCCGCTGTTCGACTTTCGGACCTGAGGGCTTCGAGGATGCGGCCGGGCTCCTAAAGGCGTGGAGGCCCGGATCGCCTGCTAGCGCTCGGCCGGCACGGGGCCGACCGGAGCTATAGCCAAGCCGTCGGGCTCGCCGCCCCCGTCCCAGTCCTCGACGAGTGCCCCCGTGGCGTCGCGGCGGAACACGGGGATGGCACCCAAGGCGTGCACGAGCGCCACCGTGTCACCGAGCAGGCGCCGCCACGTGGCCGCCTCGGTGACAAGGGTGCCGATCGCGACCGGCTCGGCCCCGACCCGGTTGAGCAGGTTGAGCGCCGCGCGCATCGAGGCTCCGGTGGAGATGACGTCGTCGACGAGCCCGACCCTCCTGCCCTCTACCGCGTCGACCCGGGCGGCGTCGAAGAGCAGCCTCTGCTGGGCGCCGGTCGTGATGGACTTCACCGGCTCGGTGATGGCGTCGCGTAGGTGCAGCTTCGGCGTTTTCTGCAATATGAGGTAGTCGTCGAGGCCGAGTGCCCTGGTCACCTCTATCGCCAAAGGGATGCCCATCGTCGCCACCGAGACGACGATCTCGATCTCGTACGGCTCGAGAAGCCGGGCGAGCTCGGTCGCGGCCCGCTCGACGAAGCGAACACCGTGGTCGACTGTTATAAGTAGGGCGATCGCCAGATCCGCGGTGATCGGGATCAGCGGCAGGTCGATCTCCTGGGAGCCGACTGTCGCACGATAGGTACCTGCGGCGATGACCATGCCCGCGATGCTCGCCCTTTACGCGCCCGGGCGCAACTACAGATCAGGCAGGGGGGCCGAAAAGCCGGTCGCCTGCGTCGCCGAGGCCCGGAACGATGAAGCCGTGCTCGTTGAGGTCCTGGTCCACGGCCACGCAAGCCACCTTCACCGTCGGGTGATGGCTGCAGAACAGGTCCAGCCCGGCCTGCGAGGCGATCAGGCAGAGCGCATGGATCTCGGTGGCGCCCCGCTCCTTGACGAGGTCGCACACCCTGACGAGTGATCCTCCCGTCGCCAGCATCGGGTCGCAGATGATGACGCGCCTGCCGGACAGGTCGCGCGGAAGCCTTTCCAGGTACACCGTCGGGAGCAGTGTCTCCTCGTCACGGCGCAAGCCCACATGTGCGACCTCGGTCAACGGGAGCACTTCTTGGATGGCGGGGATCATGCCGAGGCCCGCACGAAGGATGGGGACGAGAAGCACCATCTCGTTCACCCGCTGGCAGGCGACGTCACTGGCCATGGGCGTGTCGATCCGGTGCTCGGCCGTGCGCAGGTCCCGCAACGCCTCGTAGGCGACAAAGGCGGAGAGCTCTCCCATGATCGTCCGGAACGTGGCGTTGTCGGTCTCGACGGCCCTCAACACCGACAAGCGGTGTGCGACGATCGGGTGGTCGACCACGAGCACGCGCGGGCCTCCTGCTGAGGGGTGCCTCGCGGGCTCGGTGACGAGTCGGAGCCCCCTTCCCGAGTGTGACATCTCTCGCAGGTTACCCGAGCGCCTGACGGGCTGCCTCCCGGAAGCCTCGGCGCCGAGCGGCCCCTGGCCGAGACCTGATCCCGTCGGTCAAGCGCCGGCCCGGTTTCAGGCTGAGGCGACGCTCTTGAGGACAGTTCCCTCGCGGAACTTCCGTTTCGCGCTGACGGGCTCTCCCGAGGCGGGATGATGATCGAGCCAGATCTCCAGCTCGTCAGGAGGCATCGGCCGGCCCAGGTAGTAGCCCTGGGCGAGGTCGCAGCCGAAGGGCGCCAGACGCTCCATGACAGAGCGCGTCTCCACGCCTTCGGCCACCACGCTCAGTCCCAGGCTGTGGCCGAGCTCGATCGTGGAGCGGACGATCACCTCGTCTTCCTCGTGGACGGTCATGGCGGCCACGAACGAGCGGTCGATCTTGATCTCGTCGATCGGGAGGCGCTTCAGGTACGCAAGGGAGAAGTAGCCCGTGCCGAAATCGTCCACCGAGAACCGAAGACCCATGGCACCGAGGCGCTCGAGCACGTCCTCTGTCCTCTTCGGGTCCTCCACTACCGAGCTCTCGGTGATCTCGAGCTTGAGCATTGTGGCAGGCATCCGCCACTTGCCGATAAGCGTGGCCACCTCTCCCGGGAAGCCAGGATCGGCGAGATCCCGCAGGGAGACGTTGACGGCGATCGGCAACCGGCGGCCCTCGTCCGCCCACGCGCGCCATTGGCGGCCTGCCTGGTCGATGACATGGAGCGTGAGCTCTTTGATGAGGCTCGTCTCCTTGGCGACGGGAATGAACTCGCTCGGCATCATGAGACCCCGAGCAGGGTGGTGCCAGCGGACCAGGGCCTCCACGCCGACGACGCGTCCGCTTCGCACGGCGATCTTCGGCTGATAGTGCAGGACGAGCTCCTGGTCCTCTATGGCGTGTCGCAGGTCTGCGATCAGGCCGAGGTGCGTCGCCGCCCGGGTGTCCACCGATGCGTCGTAAAAGGCGTAGCCGAGATCGGTGTCCTTGGCCACATACAGCGCCGTGTCCGCGCACCGCAGCAGGGTGTCGACGTCGACTCCGTCGCGGGGGAAGGCGGAGATGCCGATGCTCACGCCCAGGTTCACGGCCAGCCCCTCGAGATCGATCGGCTGCTCAACGGCCTCGCGCACGCGGCGCACGACCTCGAGCACCTGCGCGCGACGCGCCTGGGGCACGAGCACGGCGAACTCGTCGCTGCCGAAGCGGGCGATCGCGTCGCTCTCGCGCAGTGCCTCCTGGAGCCGTTGCGCGACGTGCTTGAGCACCCGGTCGCCGCTCATGTGGCCGAGCGCGTCGTTGACGTCTTTGAACCCGTCCAGGTCCATGACGAAAACGGCCAGCTCGCCACCGTCGCCCTGGGCCTCGGAGATCGCCCGGATGACACTCGCGTGGAACAAGGTGCGGTTGGCAAGGCCGGTCAGCGAGTCGTGCAAGGCCTGGTTGCGAAGCTGGCGATCCACGATCTCGCGAGACTTCTCGGCCGCCTTCTGCCGGGTGATGTCCAGGATCACCCCGACCGTCTTCTGCCTGCTTCCGTCGGGGCCCAGCACCGGGCGCCCGTGCTCTGCTACCCAGCGGATCTCGCCGCTCACATGGATCAGCCTGTACTCGAGCGAGTACGACGAGCCGCGTTCGAGGGCGTCGCTCACCTCCTCGGCCACATACGGGAGGTCGTCGGGGTGGATGATCGAGTCGTAGGAGCGCACGGCACCGCCGACGAAATCGCTCGCCGGGTAACCGGCGAGGTCGTGGATCTGGTCGCTCAGGTACTCGACGGTCCACGCCTCGTCACAGGCGCAGCGATAGACGACGCCAGGGATGCCGGCGACAACCGACCTGAGCCGTTCCTCGGCTCGGACCGTGTCCGTCTCGGTATCGTCCCGCGGCGTGATGTCCAGGCAGCTCCCATAAAGCGTGGCGGCGCCGGAGGCGTCGGTGACCGGGACGGCCCTGTCGTATATCCACAAGATGGTCCCGTCCTGGCTGACCATGCGGTACTCGCTCACGAAGGGCTGGGCGTTGGCCGCCGCCTCCCAGTGCTCGGTGAGGACGCGGTCCCGGTCGTCAGGGTGCAGCAGCCTCGAGAACAGCTCCGAGTCGTTGAGGGCGCTGTCGGGCGTGATCCCGAGCATCGTGCCGCTGCGAATGCTGAGATCGTTGATCAGCACGGGAATGCCGGGGGCTGATCTGTAGGAGAGAACGAAGAACTGCTCGAAGACCGACCACGCCTCGATCGCGTCAGTGAGAGCCGCCGATCTGGCGGTCGGCGGCTCGAACGGAGGGTCGGAAGCCATCTGACTATGCATCCGCCGTGGTCACGCCTCTAAACATCGGCCCGAACGCGCCCCGACTTGAGAGCGATCGCAGGTCAGAGCATTGCGGCGGCTCGCAGCACGGTCGAGGAACAGGACGGACCCGAAGAGCGCGGGCGCGCCGGCGCCCGCATTTGTCACCTGCCCGGGAACCTCCCGGACCATCTCGACGTTCTCGGTCTGCGAGCCCAACGCGTCCCCTCTTTGCGGCGCGAATCTTCGCGACTAGAAATCGGACCGGCGCTCATGGCAGCTAGTCGCCTGCCGGCTCCGGGAACGGCCCCAGCAATGCTCGCGCGCATCGCTGCCCAGTTCACAGGTAGGGAGTCCTCCCAACGCCCCCGTCGTCTCCGCCTGCGGGATTGCGGGACGGCCCAACGCCCCGCATCTGCTCGAGCTGACGTTGGGTAGCCACCTGCTGGACGAAAAGCGTCGCCTGAATGCCCTGGAAGAGCCCGGCCAGCCACCCGACGAGCTGGCCCTGGGCAACCCGGAGCTCCGCGTCGCTCGGCGCGCCCTCGTCGAAGGGCAGGGCGAGCCGTCCGAGCTCGGCCGCGAGCTCGGACGAGAGCGTCTCTTCGAGCTGGCGGACCGACTCCTGGTAGATCTCCTTCATACGCGTGCGGCTCGCTTCGTCGAGCGGGGCCATGCGAACCTCCTCGAGGAGCTGCTTTGCCATCGAAGCGATCCGCATCAGCTTGGCGGGCTGCGAGACGAACTCCTCCTCCTCCACGGCGCCCGGCTGGGCGACCTCGGCCGGCACGAGGGCGGACGGGCCTGCCTGGGGCGGTTCGGGGACTGACGGGTCATTGTTCATGGAAAGGATTCTGCCCTGAACTGCGACGCCGTGAACGACAAAGACGCGAGCACGAAGGCGGTGCCGTTCCCGCGCTGTCCCGATCAGCGCCACAGGTGATCGAGGTCAACCGTGATCGTCGCGTGAGGTGCACCGATGCTCGCAACCTTCGGGCGCGGCGGCGCCAGCTCTTGGACCTCGAGAGCGCCGAGGACCTCCTCGGAAAGGAAGCGGCTCGCCGGAGCCAGGCAGTGCCGGTCGTTGTGGGCTCGCCGGTAGACCGGCATCCGCAGCGGCGTGTACAACGTGAGCAGGTCACGGGCCCGCGTCGCGGCGACGTAGAACAGGCGGCCCTCCTCGGCCAGGCCTGCCTTCGAACCGAGCGCCATGTCCGAAGGAAAAGCGCCGTCTACCAGGTGCGGAAGATGCACCGCCGACCACTCGAGGCCTTTGGCGGAGTGCACCGTCGAGATGACCACGTAGTCCTCGTCGAGATGGGGCGGTCCGGCGAGGTCCCCGCTTGCCACCGGAGGATCGAGCGTGATCTCGGCGAGCCATGTCGCAAGGTCGTCCATGGCACAAGCTGCGCTGCACAGCCGATCGAGGTCCTCAACCCTGGCCGGGCCCTCGCTGTAACGGCTGAGGACGAGCGGACGGAGGATGCGCAACACCGCTGTCACCCGCGCAGCCGCGCCGAGCTGTCCGCGGGCCGCGTCCAGGTCCGAAAGGGTCTGTGCCAGCACGACGCGCGTCCTCGCGGGCGCGGCGGCGACCGCCTGTGCCCACTGAGCGCTTCCGCCCGCCTCGGGGGCCACCAGACCGAGCAGCATTCGGCCCCGGGCGGGCCCTATACCCTCGTGCAGGCGCAACAACCGGAACCACGCCAGCTCGTCGGCAGGGTTGTCGAGCAGGCGGACGCCCGCGGCGAAGTCCTTCACGTGCGCCGCCTCCACGAATCGAAGACCTCCGTACTTGCGGTAGGGCACCCGGCGCGCCGTGAGCTCGAGCTCGATGAGATCGCTGTGGTGGGCCGCCCGTACGAGCACCGCCTGGTCGCGCAGGCGCGTCCCCTGTTCGTGGACCTCGAGAATGCGGTCGACGACGGCGCGGGCCTCGCTCGGCGCGTCGTGGCAGCGGACCAGGACCGGTCGGCGGCCACCCGGGCGTTCCCCGTGCAGTGTGAGCCGGAGCCCCGAGCCGCTCGGCCGGACGATGTTCGCCAGGTTCAAGATCGGCTGCACGGACCGGAAGTTGTGCTCGAGCGCAATGACCGTCGCCCCCGGCAACGAGGTCGCCAGCTGGTGCAGGTACCGCGCGTCGGCACCACGGAAGCCGTAGATGGCCTGCGCATCGTCGCCGACAACCGTGAGGCCGCGCCCGTCGGGCTTGAGGGCGCGCACGATCTCGACCTGCAGGGCGTTCACGTCCTGGTACTCGTCGACGAGCACATGGTCGAACATGGCGCTCATCTGCGGCCCGAGCCTGTCGTCTGCGAGTGCAGCCCGCCACAACAGCAGCAGGTCGTCGAAATCCACCTGACCCTTCGCCCGTTTGCGGGAGATATAAGCCCTGAACAGGCCCGCAATGGCTTCGGCGTGGGGCTCACACCAGGGGAAGTCCGTCGCCAGCACCTCGCTCAGGCGATGGCGCGTGTTCACGCATCTCGAGTACACATCGACGAGGGTGGCCGAGCGTGGCACCCGCACATCGCCCGCCCCGAGGCCGTGCTCGTCCCGCAACAGGTCCATCACGTCAGCGGCGTCGGCAGGGTCGAGGAGCGAGAAACCCGGTTGCAGTCCGAGGGGCTCGCAACACGCGGAGATGAGCTGGTGGGCCACGGCGTGGAACGTTCCCCCGCGAAGTCGCCGAGCCCAGTCGCGGTGGCCGGCCAGGGCGGCTGCCCGGGCGAGCATGTCGTCCGCAGCGCGCCGCGTGAAAGTCAGGAGGAGAATCCTCTCGGGGGCTGTCCCGGCTTCGAGCAATCGGGCCACGCGCGCCGTCAGCGTCCGTGTCTTGCCGGTGCCGGCGCCTGCGACGATGACAAGCGGGTCGTCGCCATGGACGACCGCTGCCAGCTGCGCCTCGTCGAGGTCGGCGTCCCATCCAGCGTCGCCGTACATATGTTCGATGCTAGCTGGCCCGGACCCTCCCGGGCGAGAAACACCCAATCCGGCGCCGCGGACCGCTACCGTCGTGTCGGTGGGAGGAGATGTCTCAAGGATGACGCCCAGGTGCCGATAACTTTTTCCGTGGCCTCGGATGACCGCTACGAGAATCGCGTCGCCCCGCGCTCGTCGAAGGCCACCCCTGGACCGGTCGAGTCACGCGAGCACGCCGAGCCCCAGTCGCCCCCCGCCACTTTGCCCGACGCACCGGGAGTGCCCGTCACCAAGGCGAACCTCGCCACAAGGCTCGCGATCCCGATCTTCACCTGCCTGCTCGGCCTCGGTGCGGCGACGCTTCTCATCTGGGGGCCGATCGCCGGCCTCGGGCCCGTCCGCAGCCTGATCGCCCAACCACTCGTCGCCGCACTGCTGACCATCACGTTCGCGGCCGTGATGATCGGGCCCGTCTCTGTCCACTACCGGGGCCAGACATACCTCTTCGTGCTAAGCGAAGTGCCCATGCTGCTCGGGCTCGTGATCGCGGCGCCCGTCGTCCTCGTCATCTGCCGCGTGCTCGGGGAGGCGTTCGTGCTCGGGGCGATCCGGCGACAGTCGCCCGCCAAGCTCGCCTTCAACCTTGCCTCCGGCGCCGGGTCATGTGTCGTCGCCGTCCTCGTGTACCAGGCGATCCTCGGTCAGTTCATCACCGCCGACGGCTCGCGCGTCGCCGTGCTCCCCATCGGTTGGGCAGCCGGGGCCCTGGCGCTCAGCGCGGCATTCGTCTACGGCCACCTGGCGGTCAGCATCGTCGTGCGCCTCACCGGTCGCCCCCGGCAGCGCAAGTACGGCTTCGAGTTCACAACGGTCGCTCTGGTGCTCGTCTCGAGCATCGCCCTCGCGCTCGTCGTGCTCGACGCAGCCTGGTGGGACAGATGGGCGATCCTGCCTCTCGTGACCGTCGGCGCCCTGATCGTGTTCGCCTACCGGGGTTACCTGCGCCTCACGAACCGTTTCGGCGCCCTCCAGCAGCTCTACGACTTCTCCAGGTCGGTGAGCGGTCCCTATCTCGAGACCACCGGGACCGCCTGGGCCGTGCTGGAACAGGTGCAGTCGGTGATGCGCTCGAACCGGGCGGAGCTGATAATCGTCGACGAATGGCCCGCCGTCCGGCACATCGCTCTCAGTGGCGAGGCCCGGTCCACAGTGGAGCGGACGATCGTCGACTCCTCGTCGGTCATCGCCAGGGCGATCAACAACCACCAGACCAGCCTGTTGTTGGGCACGGCGGGGAGCCACAAACGCGAACCGGACGCCGACTCTCTCCTGGGCGAGTTCCGGGGTGCCGTCGTCGTGCCGCTCGCCAGCGGAGAAAGGACACTGGGAGCCCTCGTCGCGCTCGACCGCGATGAGGGCTTCGCACCTTTCGACGACGACGACCTGAGGCTTTTCGAGGCTATGGCGGCTCACGCCAGCACGACCATGGAGCGTGCCCAGCTCGTCGAGGAGCTCCGCCTCGAGGCCGAGAGCAAGTGGCACCAGGCAACTCACGACCTGCTCACGGGGCTCCCCAACCGCACCCTGTTCCTCGACCGCGCGGCTAGTGCCCTCACCGAGACGGGCAGGGCAGCAGTCGCCCTTTTGGACCTCGACCGTTTCAAGGAGGTGAACGACACCCTCGGCCACGACACCGGCGACCGGCTGCTTTGCGAGGTGGCCGAGTGCCTGGTGCGCGCGAGCAGCGGCCGAGCGACCGTCGCCCGCCTCGGAGGCGACGAGTTCGCACTCGTCGTGCCGGACATCATCGGGCCCGAAGAGGCCCTTGGCATCGTGCGTGACCTGCTGGCGGCCATATCCAAGCCGATGAACATCGACGGGATCACCTTGGCGGTCACGGCCACGACAGGGATAGCCCTCGCACCTGAGCACGGGGACAACGTCGCAACCCTGCTCCAGCGTGCCGACATCGCCATGTACCACGCCAAGGACAAGCGGTCGGGCATCGAGCTGTACCTGCCCGAGCACGACCAGAGCATGCAGCGCAAGCTCCTCTTGGGCGGTCACCTCGCAGAGGCGCTGTCGAGCCACCAGCAGCTGAGCGTGATGTACCAGCCGATCGCCGGCATGGTCTCGGGAGAGGTAGTGCGTGTCGAAGCGCTCGCGCGCTGGTTCCATCCCGTGCACGGCCAGGTCCCAGCCGACGAGTTCATCCATATTGCAGAGCAGATGGGCCTGATCGGACAGATCACCGACTTCGTGCTGACCGAAGCCTGCGCAGAGGCGGCCCGCTGGCGCCAGAGCGGCCTCGACATCGGGCTCGCGATCAACATCTCCGGGCGGGACCTTTCGGACCGCTCTCTTGTCCGGAACATCACCGCCCACCTCGGAGCGAACGGTCTTCCGGCCAGCTCGCTCACCCTCGAGATCACCGAGACCGAGGTCATGGCCGACATCGCCGAGGCCAGCGACGTGCTCGGCCAACTCGCCGATCTCGGAGTGCAGATCGCCGTCGACGACTACGGGACGGGCTACTCGTCGCTCGCCTACCTGCACCGCCTGCCCGCCAACGAGCTGAAGCTCGACCGGTCGTTCGTCGCCAACGTGGCCGCCGACCAGAGCAACTCGATCATCGTTCGCTCCTCCATCGCCATGGCGCACTCACTGGGCCTGTCGGTGGTCGCCGAGGGCGCCGAGGACGAGGTCACCTGCGCCATCCTCGCCGATGCGGGCTGCGACGCCCTCCAGGGCTACTACTTCTCGCCCCCGCTCGGCGAGGACGATCTGCTGCGGTGGTTCGCCACCAAGCCGCGTCTCAGGTTCTCGCGTGAGCTGCCCTCGTCGCGGCCCCTCCGCATCATCTCCGGGCGCAAAGAAGACGCCCTCCAGGAAGGCAGGAAAGAGAACTCCCAGCTCAGGGGCTGAGTCGGCCGCCGTGCAAAGCGACGCGGCGCGTAGGTAGTGAAACAGCCTTCCCCCCCGGAGCTGAGCCCGCTCAGGGATGATCCCTGATGCCGCGCGCCCCATCGACCGCTGCCAAGGTGGCCCTTGCATCGCCGTTAACAGCGTGCTTAGTGTGACTGTTGTGCAGTAGCCCCCTGAACTGGGATGATTGTGAACGCGGGGGACTTGAGGGCACCGGTAGCTCGGTTTATCGCCCTCGTATCCCCCGACCGTGGTCCCCTGCGTGTGAAGGGAGGTGGTCGACTTGGTCAGCCTTGGACCCGTTTGGGGCTGAGCCATGCGGTTTCTGACCGCTTGAACTCAGAGCTGGAGTCGCTGTCATTTCGAGATTGAGGCGGCTCTTGCCTTTAGTTATCGGAACGGCAGGCGGAATCCTTTAGCGGTATGGGATCGCCGCCTGCCGTTCTCCGCGTCAGTACCCACCGATACGGCATGGTCAGGCACATCGATCCCGCGAACAGGCCGGGCGGGTCTCGGTGATCCCAGCGCGCCTGGCAAATGCGAGCAATGATGAAAACGTGAGCTTCGGACGGGGCGTGCGACCTGACACAGGGCCCCGGCCCACGCCACGAGCGACCCAGTCGCTGGGACGACGATTCGGCTACCTCTGGTCGACCTTCGCGGTGTCGAGCCTCGGGGACGGGTTCGGTTACGGAGCAGTCCCCCTTCTTGCGTTGTTCGTGAACCCCCATCCGCTCCCTGTGGCCTCGGTCGCGGCAGCTGACACGTTCCCCTGGCTCGTACTGGCGCTTCCCGCCGGAGCCCTCGCCGACCGCTTCGAGCGGGGCCGGCTCATGGCGGTGACCAACATGAGCCGTGCTCTCGTTCTCGTGGCCCTAGCGCTGCTCGTCGCGACCGGCCGCATAGATCTGGCTCTGCTCATCGCCCTCGTGTTCATAAACGGGGGCGCGCGGGCCATCTACTACTCCGCCTCGCAGGCGACCGTGCCGGAACTGGTCGAACCGAGCTCGTTCGCTCACGCCAACGGCTTGTTGAGCGGCACCGAGGCCGCCACCGAACACCTCGGCGGCCCGATCCTCGGAACGCTCGCCTTTTCCGTGGCGAGAGCGTTCCCCTTCGTCGCAGACGCGTCCGCGGTCGGTGCTGCGGGCCTGTCACTGCTCGGCTTTCGCACCCAGCACCCCGATCGCTCCAGTGCGCACGGCTCGATCCTGGACGGCGCCCGCCAGCTCGTGAGGGACCGCTCGCTGCGCCTCTTGGTGACCCTGTTGGCGGCACTGGCCGGCCTGCAGGGCTTCGTCATGGGCGTGCTCGTCATCATCGCGACAGTCGACTGGGGTGTGCCCAAGGAGCTGTACGGGCTGTTCCTGGCCGCAGGAGCGGTCGGGAACGTACCGGGGGCCCTGTTGGCGGACAGCTTCGCGAGCAGGATGGGCAACGTCCGGACGCTGATCGCGAGCGCTCTCGTCTCGGGGATCGCCTATCTGGTCATGGGATCGGCCAAGGGCTGGCTGCTCGCGGGCATCTGCTTTGCCGTGGTCAGCTTCGCCGTCTACGCCGGGAGCGTAGTGGCCAACTCCCTACGCCAGCGCCTCTCGCCCAGGGACTTGATGGGACGGATCGGCGCCGCGTGGCGAGGCGTCGTGTGGGGGGCGTTCCCGATCGGGTCGCTCATCGGCGGCGGTCTGGCAGTGCTCGGAGGTCTGCGCCTGCCGCTTTACATCGCCGGGGCGGCCCAGTGCGTCGTCGCGCTCGTCATCGCCCGCCCCCTCACGCGCAGCCTCGCCGCCTCCGAGCGAGCCGCTCAGCCGGCCGACCAGGCCGTGGTCGGCGCCGGCACGGCCCCGACCGCCTTCGGCACAGAGACCTCGTCCAATGGCGGCAAACCCCTCACCACCACGAGCGACGGTGACCGACCCACCACGGCCGGCCTCGCCGACGAGGCTGTGCAGGCGCCGGCAAAGCGCCGCCTGCACAGCCGGACGGGTCACGGGCCGCTCTACTGGGGACGGTCGTCGAGGAACTGGCGCCGATAACGCCAGCGCCGGTGCCGGCGATCGCGTGACCAAAGGAACAGCACGATCAGGCCGATCACCAACCACGGGAGGTGAATCCAGCCGAACCACCAGAAGCCCCTCGTGACCGCGGCGGCGATCGAGAGGACCCACAAGGAGAAGACGGCGAAGAGCACGATCCTGAGAACCCGCGGCCTGCGGCGGGGCGCCGGTTCCAGGGCGGCCGCCTGCTCCGCGGGGGTTTGCAGCCTGGGCAGGTCGACGAGCAACCCGGACAGGTCGGCCCGCGTCTTCGCGCTCATGGCCCGGTCCAGCCGCTCTTGGAACTCCGCCGCGTCGAGGCGCCCGTCGCTGTAGTGCTTGGAGAGCAGCTCGCTGATCTCGTTGCGCTCGGCGTCGCCGATGCGGATGTTGGCGTCTTCACTGGTCCTCGGGGGCGATCCCCAGGGACTATCCCATCGTGATTGCATTTGCTTCCTTCCTCCGGAGATATGGGCTCGACCGATACGGTGGCGGTCACCGGTGCCACGAGTGGCCAAGGACCTCTCCGGCTATGGCCACTTCGGAGCCCTCCTCGGGGATCAACAGCCAGGCGGCCACATAGAGAGGTACGCCGGCTCCACCGAGCAGCGTGAGTGCCACAAAGCCGATCCGCACAAGTGTCGCGTCCACCTCGAAGTAGTCCGCCACCCCGGCAGCGACGCCGGCCAGCATCGAGCCTTCCCGTGATCTGCGGAGGAGGTGCGTCTCCTCCCTGTTGTTCTGGTCAGTCGTGATATCCATGCAGCCATCGTGCGCCCGCCGATCCGGCTTGAAAATCGGGGGTGTCCCGGATCGAGCCCTAACAACACCCCGCGCGCATCAGGGGCCCCCCTGATGGTTGCCGGGGCCCAAAGGCGCGATCATCGTTGCATCACCGATCAGTTCAATCCCTGGCAGCAGCACTACTTCGAGGACAGGCACGCGGCCCGCGCCCTTCGAAAGGGACGCTACGGGCGTTACCACGGGCACGGCCGCCTGCAGCGGAGCCGGGAAAACCGGATGATCGCGGGCGTTGCCGGAGGCATCGCCACTCGCATTGGGCGCGACGCGACGGTCGTGCGCATCGTCCTTGTTCTCTTCGGGCTGGTGAGCGGGTTCGGCGTGGCCGCCTACGTGCTCGCGTGGCTCTTCCTGCCTGTCGAGGGCTCGACCGAGACGATCGGCGCCCGTGCTCTTTCTGACCGCCAAGGGATCACCATCGTGCTGGCCGCAATTCCGGCGCTCGTGATCATCCTGCTCCTGGGTTCGGTGCTGCACGCCAATTTCGTCTCGTCGTGGGGAACACCCCTTCTCATCGCCGCCGCGGGACTCGTCCTTGTGGCCCGCAACGCCGAGGACGACGAACGGGGCTTCCTCGTCGACTCAGTGAAGGCGCTCTTGCAGCTGGACTCCGAGCCGCGCCAGTCGCGCCGCTCGTTTCTCATCCGTCTCGGCTCGGGTGTCGTGCTCTTGGCTCTCGGCGTGCTGGCCATCTCGGAGGGATCACTGAGCCGGTCCTGGCTCAGGCCTTTTGCGGGCACCCTGTTGATAGTCGCCGGGACGGTGGTGCTCCTCGGCCCCTGGTGGCTGAGGCTCGCCCTGGACCTGGTGCACGAGCGCCAGGCTCGCATCCGCGCCGAGGAGCGGGCGGACATGGCCGCTCGGGTCCACGACTCGGTACTGCAGACCTTGGCCTTGATCCAGCGCTCGGCCGACCAGCCCCAGGAGGTGGCGAAGCTGGCCCGCGCCCAGGAGCGCGAGCTCCGCTCGTGGCTGTTCGAGGGCCGGGCGCCGGGATCCTTCGGTACCGAGGGGGCCGCGACGCTGTCTGCAGGAGTCGAGCAGATCGAACGCGAGGTCGAAGCGGCGCACGGCGTCGCGGTCGACGCCGTCACCGTCGGCGATGCCCCGCTCGACGAAGAGCTGAGGGCACTTCTGGAGGCCGGGCGGGAGGCGACCGTGAACGCCGCCAAGTGGTCCGGCGCGAGCTCGGTGTCGATCTACGTGGAGGCCGAGCCGAGACGGGTGTCGATGTTCGTGCGCGACCGGGGTGCCGGCTTCGACTCCGAGGCGGTCGCCGGGGATCGCAAAGGCATCGCCGAGTCGATCCACGGCAGGATGCAGCGCCACGGTGGGACCGCCGTCATCCGCTCGGTGCCCGGGGAGGGGACGGAGGTGGAGCTCACGGTTCCGAGGCGTCAGGGCCGGCCGTGACCCGAAGAGGCGTCCCGACCGTCTTCCTCGTCGACGACCATCACCTGTTCCGCGCCGGGGTCAAAAGTGAGCTCGGGGACGCGGTAGAGGTCGTCGGGGAGGCGGACGAGGTGCCTGCGGCCATAGAGCTGATCTCGGAGCGGCTGCCCGACGTGGTGCTGCTAGACGTCCACATGCCCGGCGGCGGCGGCAAGGCCGTGATCGAGGCCGTCAAACCTGCCAATCCGGGCGTCAAGTTCCTCGCCCTGTCGGTATCCGACGCGCCGGAGGACGTCATCGGCGTCATCAGGGCCGGAGCCCGCGGTTATGTGACAAAGACGATCTCGGGGCCGGAGCTGATCGACGCGGTCTTGCGCGTGGCCGGTGGCGACGCTGTCTTCTCGCCCCGCCTGGCCGGCTTCGTGCTCGACGCCTTCGCTTCGATGCCGGCGGACCTCGAGCCTTTGGGCCCCTTTGACCCCGAGCTCGACCAGCTCTCGCCGCGCGAGCGCGAGGTGCTGCGCCTCATCGCGCGCGGCTACACCTACAAAGAGATCGCCCGGGAGCTCACGATCTCGATCAAGACCGTCGAGAGCCATGTCTCGGCCGTGCTGCGCAAGCTTCAGCTCTCGACGCGTCACCAGCTTACGAGATGGGCGACCGAGCGGCGCCTGATCTAAGTCCCGCGGTCGCAGACCAACTAGCGTGACGACCACGTCACGAACCTTCCGCACCATCATCGAGCCGTTCCGTATCCACGCAGTGGAGCCGCTGCGGATGACCACCCCCGAAGAGCGTGCCGCGGCCATATGCGAGGCCGGCTACAACGTCTTCAACCTGGCGGCCCGCGACGTGCTGATCGACCTTCTGACCGACTCCGGCACCGGGGCGATGAGCCGTGACCAGTGGGCGGCGGTCCAGCACGGCGACGAGTCCTATGCCGGGTCGCCGTCCTGGTTCATCTTCCGCGACGCCGTCACCGAGCTCTTCCCGTTCCGCCATGTGATACCCACCCACCAGGGCCGCGCGGCCGAACGGATCCTCTTCTCGGTGATCGGCGGCCCCGGTCAGGTCGTGCCCAGCAACACCCATTTCGACACGACAAGGGCCAACGTGGAGTTCACCGGTGCCGAAGGGGTCGATCTCGTCATCGCCGAGGGACGCGACCCTGCCAGCCTGCACCCGTTCAAGGGCAACCTCGACACGGCCGCCCTCGACGAGCTCATCACGACCCGCGGGCGTGAGCACGTGCCCGTGGTCATGGTGACCATCACCAACAACTCGGCCGGCGGCCAGCCCGTGAGCCTCGCCAACCTGCGCGCGGTGCGGGCCGTCTGCGACAGGCACCAGGTGCCGCTGTTCCTGGACGCCTGCCGCTTCGCCGAGAACGCGTGGTTCATCCACGAGCGCGAGGAGGGCCAACAGGGCCGCGACGTCGTCGAAATCGTTCGCGAGATGGCCTCGCTGGCCGACGGGATGACGATGAGCGCGAAGAAGGACCCGCTGGCGAACATCGGCGGCTGGCTCGCCTGCAACGACGACGCGCTCGCAGAGTCGTTCCGGAACATGTTGATCCTCACCGAAGGCTTCCCCACCTACGGCGGGCTCGCCGGGAGGGACCTCGAGGCCATCGCCCAGGGGATCAAAGAGGCCGTCTCGCACGACTACCTGCGTTACAGGGTGCAGTCGACGGCCTACCTGGGCGAGGCCCTGCACCGCAGCGGCATCCCGGTGTTCCTGCCCATCGGGGGTCACGCCGTCTACCTCGACGCCCGTGGACTGCTGGCCCACATCCCACCCCTCGAGTACCCCGGCCAGTCGCTCTCGGTGGCGCTGTACAAGATGGGCGGCATCCGCGGAAGCGAGATCGGGACCGTGATGTTCGGCCGCCAGCCCGACGGCACCGAGCGGCCGGCGGCGACGGACCTCGTCCGTCTAGCCATCCCACGGCGCACCTACACCCAGAGCCACATCGACTACGTGATCGAGGTGTGTCAGGCGGTCGCCGAAGAGGCACCGTCGCTTCGCGGGTACAAGATCGTCCAAGAAGCGCCCCAGCTCCGCCACTTCACGGCCCGTTTCGAACCTCTCGGCTGAAGGCCCGCTCAGCCGGAGGGCCCGGCCGCGGACCGCCACGGCACCGGGCCGCGCGACAATGGCGAGCGGGGGCCCGTCGTTTCCGCCACGCTTGGAGAACACCGAGGCGCACGCAGCCGCGCACGGACGTCACGGGGGCTCACCACCTGCAAACCACAAGAAAAGGAGACCCGCGATGCAAAGCGCCCCTGCCCGTTTCCTCGGGCGGCCCATCCCTCTTCTCATCGTCTCGGCAGCCGTGCTCTTGGGCACCTTCTCGGGCGTCGGCTACGCCGCCACCCGAGGGTCGTCTGCGTCCAAACCCGCGACCACGACCACGACGACCTGGCCCTCCGGCACGACGCCGACCACTACGGGCACGACGCTGGTGTTCCACCCGCTCACGCTTTTGAACGGCGCCAAGTCCGCCCAGGCCTACGGCACCGGTGCCCCCCAGTACGCCGTCTCCCCCGAAGGGGTCGTGTACCTCGCGGGCTCGCTCACAGGCCCGGCGAACCAGTCCCTTCCCGCCTTCATCATGCCCAAGGACGCCCGCCCGGGCTACTACGACTGCTTCTCGGTCTTCTCGGAGACCAACACCCAAGTGGTAGGGGCGCTGCACATCTATGCCAACGGCCGGGCTCTGGTCCAGGGGCCGGGCACGAGCGACTTCTACTCCCTTTCGGGCATTAGCTACGTGGTGGGCTATTGAGCCCCGCTCCTTCGACCCTGGGGGCCTCTCAGGGTCATCCCCGATACCCGACGGGCACGAATCGGCGGAAAATCACAGGAGAGTCACGGCCGCAACGCTACGGCCGTGAACCGACCAGCCACCTGGAGGGCGAATGCCGGCAGCTGCGATGAGAACTCGCCGATGATCGAGGCACAGGGCCTGACCAAGCACTACGGCTCGAAACTCGCCGTGGACCAGCTCAGCTTCAGCGTGCGCCCGGGCGTCGTGACCGGTTTCCTCGGCCCCAACGGCGCAGGGAAGTCGACGACGATGCGGATGATCGTGGGTCTCGACGCGCCGAACGCCGGGAACGTCACGGTGAACGGGCGGCACTACCACGATCTCCCCTGGCCGCTGCACGAGGTGGGCGCCTTGTTGGAGGCCAAGGCGATCCACCCCGGTCGCACGGCCCGCGCACACCTTTGGATGCTGGCGCAGGCGAACCACATCACCCTTAAGCGAGTCGACGAGGTGCTCGGCATCGTCGGGCTCTCGGCCGTAGCGGGTCAGCGCGCCGGGAAGTTCTCCCTCGGCATGAGCCAGCGTCTGGGGATCGCTGCCACCTTGTTAGGCGACCCGGAGGTGATGCTGTTCGACGAGCCGGTCAACGGGCTCGACCCCGACGGGATCCGCTGGGTGCGCAACCTGTTGAAGGGCCTCGCCCGCGAGGGCCGGACGGTGTTCGTCTCGAGCCACCTCATGAGCGAGATGGCCCTCACCGCCGACGAGGTCGTCATCATCGGCAAGGGCCGCCTGATAGCGCAGATCCCGATCGACGATCTCCTGGCACAGAGCTCGCAGCGTTACGTCCGCGTCCGCTCGCCCGAGATCGCCAAGCTGAAGGCCGCCCTCGAGCGCGAGGGGGCCACGACGGTCCTCGGCGAGGACGGCTCGCTCACGGTACAGGGCCCGGACGAGGTCAAGATCGGCGAGCTCGCGGCGTCCATTCCCGTCGTCCTGCACGAGCTCGCCCCGCAGTCGGCCTCGCTCGAGGAGGCGTTCATGGAGCTCACCGGGGACGCCATCGAGTACCACGGGGAGCTCACGACCGGCCCGGTCGTATCGCGGGAGGTGCTCAGATGAGCACCGGGACGATACGGCCCTCGGTCGGCCCGGTAAAGGCCCTGCCACCCGGGCGTTACGGCCTGCCCGAACTGTTGGCCTCGGAGTGGACCAAGCTCCGCTCGCTGCGCTCGACGATGTGGACGCTCGGCATCACCGTGGTGCTCGGCATCGGGATCAGCGCGATCGCGACTGCGGAGACCCGGGCGCACTGGTCCTCCAGTCAGATCTCGGGCTTCGACCCGACCGGGACGAGCCTCATCGGGCTGTTCTTCGGCCAGCTCACCATCGGCGTGCTCGGCGTGCTCGTGATGAGCGGGGAGTACAGCTCGGGCACGATCCGGGCGACCTTCTCCGCCGCGCCACGGCGTCCGCTCGTCCTTTTGGCAAAAGCGCTGGTCTTCGGCGTCGTGTCTCTCGTCGTCGCCGAGGTCGTGGCTTTCGCCTCTTTCTTCCTCGGCCAGGCGCTCTTGTCGCCGCCGGCGATCCACGCGACCATCTCGAGCCCGGGGGCGCTGCGTGCCGTGGCGGGAGGCGGCCTTTACCTCTGCCTGATCGGGCTCTTCGCGCTCGGGATCTCGACGATCGTGCGACACAGCGCGGGCGCGATAAGCACGTTCCTCGGCATCCTGCTCCTCGTGCCGGTGGTCATCCGGGCGCTTCCCAGCTCGCTCGCCAACAGGATCGAGATGTTCATGCCGGACCACATCGGGGCGGCTGTCGTCACCTTTCACATGGGCCAAGAGACGCTCCCACCCTTCGTAGGCCTCCTGGTGCTCTTCGCCTACGCGGCGGCGCTGCTCACAGTCGGAGGTGTGCTCCTCGTCCGGCGCGACGCCTGAGCGGAGCTTTGCCGCCGTCGCATGAGATCCCGCCCTTGCCGGTGTCTTCCGCCCTCGGTCCCCTGCGCGGGTCAGCCCATCGTCTTGGCGCCGTCGAGGGACTCCCGGATGATGTCGGCGTGGCCGGCGTGCTGGGCCGTCTCGGCGAGGACGTGCAGGAGAACGCGACGGGCGGACCAGCTAGCACCCGGGGTGTACCAGGGTGCGGACGGCAGAAGCTGGGAGTCGTCGAGGGAGCCCAATGAGGCCACCAGGTCGTCTGTCCGGCGACAGGCCTTCTCGTAGCTCTCGAGCAGGCCCGCGAGCGTGTCCTCCTCCAGCATGCGAAAGCTCGCCGCGTGCGCATCCATATCGGCGCCGCCCTCGCCCATGGCCGCGGGCCCTGCCTCGATGAAGTCGCACCACCGCTTTTCGACCCGGGTCAGGTGCTTGATCACCCCGCCGAGGCAGAGCTCGCTCGCCGTCGTGCGCTCGCGTGCCTGCTCGTCGGTGAGATCCCTTACGGTCCGGCGCAGAAGGGACCTGTGGGTGGACAATGTCTCCAGGAAATCGGCCCGGTCCCGGTCCTCGGCCACTTTGTGGTTCGTCATGGTGCGCGACGGTAGCGACGGGCCGCCGTGCTCGAGGCCTTGGCACCTTGGAGCTCGCGCCAGCGAAAACAGTTCGTCACGTGGTCCATCACAAGACCGGTCGCCTGCATGTGCGCGTAACAGACAACCGGGCCGAGGAACCTGAAGCCGCGCCGCTTCAAGTCCGCGCTCACCTGTTTCGAAAGGGGGGTCTCGGCCGGGATCTGGGAAGGGTCCTCCCAGGCGTTGACTATCGGCACCCCGCTGACAAAGCTCCAGATGTAGCTGTCGAAGGTGCCGAAATCGTGGCGAATCTCCAAAAAGGCGCGGGCGTTGGTGAGGGCGCTCTCCACCTTGGCGCGGTTGCGGATGATGCCCGGATCGCCGACGAGCCGCTCGACGTCGCCCGGCCCGAGATCCGCGACGGCCTCCGGGTCGAACTCGCAGAAAGCCTTGCGATAGCCGTCCCTGCGCTTGAGGATCGTGAGCCAGCTCAAGCCGGCCTGGGCTGACTCGAGGACGAGGAACTCGAAGTGCCGGCGATCGTCGTGCACGGGGACGCCCCACTCCGAGTCGTGATAAGGCTCGAGGAACTCACCGGCCGCCCAGCCGCAGCGCGCCAGCTCGGGCGCGCCGCCAGGTTCGATGTCTCGCATCGCCGTGTTGTACCAGACCGCGCGCCCGCCCGCTCAGACCAGGCGGAGCTGCTCGTTCGCCGGACGCACACGTGAAGCCGACGGCGCCGGCGGGTGCCCGGCCGGCTCGTGGCCCTTGTGGCGGTGCTTTTGCTGGCCGCGTCCGAAAAGCTCCTCCACCGCCCGCACGACCTCCGAGATGCGGTGCTGTTCGGCACGTGCCTGGTAGGAGCCTTTCGGGAACCGCTCGGCGTAGAGCTCTGCCAGTTCGGGCCGGGTGCCGGCCAGCCAGTCGAGATAGTGCTCGCGGACCCCGGGGCGAAGGTGCAGAGCCACCGGCGTCACCGAGACCGCCCCCGCCTCGAGGCAGGCTCGCGCCACGGCCCGTAGCTGGTCGTCGGAGTCCGAGAGCCCGGGCAGGACGGGCGCGATGAGCACACTGCAGCCGATACCGGCTCGGCTGATGCGACGCACGGCCTCCAGGCGTTTGTCAGGAGGCGGCGCCCCGGGCTCGGTGAGGCGGCACACCTCGCGCTCGAGCGTGCCGATCGACAGGGCGATGCGGACCTGCGTGCGCCGGGCGGCCTCGGCCAGCAACGCCAGGTCCCGCAGCACCAGCGTCGACTTGGTCAGGATGCTGAAGGGATTGCGGGCTTCGGCGAGCACCCTCACGATGCCCTGGGTGAGGTGGTACTTGCCCTCGGCCTTCTGGTAGGGGTCGGTGTTGGTGCCCATGGCGATGGAGTCGCCCTTCCATCTCGGTGAGCGCAGCTCAGAGGCGAGACGTTCGACGGCATTGACCTTGACGACGATCCTGCGCTCGAAGTCCTCCCCGATGCCGAGCCCGAGATAGCTGTGGGTGGGCCTGGCGAAGCAGTACGTGCAGGCGTGGCTGCACCCGCGATAGGCGTTGATCGTGTAGCCAAACGGCATCCGCGACGACGCCGGCACCTTGTTGATGATCGTGCGCGCATTGACGTGGAGGAACTCCATGTTGGCGTACTCGCCCGTACCGACATGGCGCACGCCGAGAACCGCCTCGGGGAACAGCATCCCCGACTCCTCGTGCTCGGCCAGGCGCCACCGGAGGTCCGGTCCCCCCTGCTCTCTCACGCCCTCAGTCTACCGAACACACGTTCGTAGGTAAATGCCCTCCTGCAGCTCGGCGCTGGTCATAGTGTGACGGTGTGGCCCGACTGCCGGAGGCTCTCGCAAAGATCACCGACCCGCTCGAGCGCGAGCTCGCCTCGCGGGCCTTCGAGGTCTGCCTCAAGGCTTACGCGCCGGGCTCCAAGTTCAACGTCGGCGCCGCGGTGCGCACGCGACAAGGGGTCTACGTCGGCTGCAATGTCGAGAACGCCAGCTACGGGCTGACCTCGTGCGCGGAGCGCAACGCCGTGTTCGCGGCTGTCGCGGCCGAGGGCGGCAAGGTCCAGATCCAAGCCGTGGCTGTCTACGCCCGCTCGCCGGGCAAGAAGGTTAAGACGGCATCTCCTTGCGGGGCTTGCCGCCAGGTGCTGGCGGAATTCGGGCGGGGGGCGGTCGTGAGCTTTCTAAGGGACGGGCATTTCTCTTCGATGACAGTCGACGATCTGCTGCCGGAGGCCTTCGAGCTGTACTGAGGCCGGCACACCCGGCAGCCTCGGAGACCTAGAGGTCGGCCGCGAGCGCGTCCACCGCCTCGAGCAGCCGGTTCACGTCGGACTCGTCGTTGTAGTGCACGACCCCCGCACGCACCGCTCCACCGCTGTCGGCGATCCCGAGCACCCTTGCCAGCTCCCAGGCGTAGTTGTCTCCGTTCCACACGTTGACCCGCCGACGTGCAAGTTGCTCGGCGACCTCGCGTGGCCTCATCCCGGCGAGGTTGAAGCAGGTCGTCGGTGCACGAGAACCGGCCCTGCCGTAGGTCGTGACCCGCTCGATGGCTTCCAGGCCGCCGGTGAGCGAAGCGAACAGGGCCGCCTCGTAGGCCTCGACTGCGGTCATGGAAGCTGAGACCCGCTCGCGAAGCGTGCCTGTCGCGGCCGGGTCGAGCGAGGCCAGGTGCTCCACCGCCGCCACGACCCCGGCGAGGTCGGCGAAGGGCAACGTCCCCCGTTCGAAACGACCGGGAACCGACTCGGGCGCCGGCGCGAGCTTGTCCGGATGCAGGCTCTCCAAAAGCCGCGGGCTCGCGATGACGGCACCGACGTGGGGACCGGACCACTTGTACGAGCTCGTGGCATAGAAGTCCGCTCCGAGAGCCGAGACGTCGACAGCCGCGTGCGGCGTCGCGTGGACGCCGTCGACGTAGACGAGCGCTCCGAGACGGTGGGCCTTGCGGGCGATCGAGGCCACGTCGGGCCGGGTGCCGATGAGATTGCTGGCCGCCGTGACCGCCACGAGTCGCGTGCTCTCCGACAAGAGCTCGTCGTACTGTCCGCTCGCGAGCTCGCCGGTGGCCGCGTCGACCTCGGCCCAGCGCACCACCGCGCCGGCGCGTGCGGCTGCCTGGACCCAGGGCCGCACGTTGGCGTCGTGGTCCAGCCGTGAAAGGACCACTTCGTCGCCCCTGGCCCAGCTCCTGGACAAGGTCTCCGCCAGCCGGTAGGTGAGCGTGGTCATGTTGGGCCCGAGGATCACTCCTTCCGGCTCGCCGCCGACGAGATCGGCGAGCGCCGTCCGACAGGCGCGGACGATCTCGTCGGAACGATGACTGGCCGGGAAGGCTCCTCCGAGGTTGCCCAGACCGGCCAGATACGCGCCCGAGATCGCCTCGATGACGCTGCGGGGCATCTGCGTGCCTGCCGCGGCGTCGAGATAGGCGTAGCCGTCGTCGAGGGCGGGGTATGACGACCTGACCTTGGTGATCTCGAAAGCCATGGCCGAAGGACTACTCCGCCTCGTGGCAGACGGCTTCCACGTTGTTGCCGTCGGGGTCGCGCACGAAGGCTCCGTAGTAGTTCTCGTGGTACTCGGGCCATGCCCGCGGCTCGTGGAGGACCGGGGCGCCGAGGGAGACGGCCGCCTCGAAAAAGGCCCTCACGCCGGCCCGGTCCTTCGCCCTGAACGCGAGGTGGTTCTCACGATTGGTCGTGCCCGAGACCAGAGGGCCGATCCAGAAGTCCGGCTTTCCGTCGCTTCCGTAGCCGATGACCGCGCCGAAGTCCATGACGCGGCCGCCTCCGAGCGGCGCAAGGACAGCGTCGTAGAACGCGGTGGCCGCGCCCGGGTCTGCACATTGGATGGATAGATGATCGATCATGGCCGGGATCATACGACCGGGCTCAGAACCGGGCAGAATGGCGCCGGCGCTCCATTTGGCCCCTGCCCCGGTCCTGTCCGGCGGCGTCGCCCGAGCGCTTAGAGCACCTGTCGCCCAGATGACGAGGGGGAATCCCGTGCACAGCGCCCACGAGCTGTCGGACGAGCTGAGACCCAAGGCACGCGCCTTGAGGAACGAGATCGGAGACGTGTTCTCGGGCTACGCCGAGATGAGCCGGGCGGCGATGTCCGAGGGCGCGCTCAGCGCCCGGACCAAAGAGCTCATCGCCTTGGCCATCGCGGCCACTCGCGAATGCGACGGGTGCATCGGGGCCCACGCCCGCGGAGCCCAACGGGCGGGCGCCAGCGCCGCCGAGGTTGCCGAGGCCATGGGTGTGGTGATCATGATGAACGGCGGCCCGGGCACCGTCTGGGGCCCGCGGGCGTTCGCGGCGTACGAGGAGTGGGCGGCAGACCGGGCGCCTGAAGCACCCGTCGTCTGAGGCGGCTGCGGTCCGAGCAACCGGGGCGCGAGGAGATGGGCGAGCGGCTGTAGGGCAAGGACCGCTGCGCGAGACTTGGCGAACCGCGAGGAGGTCCCGGCGAATGGACATGGTGAACCTGATCTGCTCGAAGCGGGACGGCCGCGAGCTCAGCGACGCCGAGATCGACTGGGTCATCGACGCCTACGTCCGCGGCCAGGTCGCGGACGAACAGGTCGCCTCCTTGTTGATGGCGATCTTCTGGCGCGGGCTCTCGGTCGCCGAGCTCAACGCGTGGACCGCCGCCATCATCGCCTCCGGCGAGCGGATGGACCTGACCCGGCTTTCCCGGCCCACCGTCGACAAGCACTCGACCGGCGGCGTCGGTGACAAGGTGTCGCTCATCCTGGCACCGCTCGTGGCCGCCTGCGGGGCCGCGGTGCCGCAGTTGTCGGGACGGGGCCTCGGTCACACGGGCGGCACTTTGGACAAGCTGGACTCCATCCCCGGATGGCGCTCCGAGCTCTCCAACGCCGAGATGCTCGAGCAGCTCGAAAAAGTCGGCTGCGTCATCTGCGCCGCAGGCGCCGGTCTCGCCCCGGCGGACCGCAAGCTCTATGCGCTTCGCGACGTCACGGGCACCGTCGAGTCGATCCCGCTCATCGCCGCTTCGATCATGTCGAAAAAGATCGCCGAGGGCACCGAGTCCCTCGTCTTGGACGTGAAGGTCGGCTCGGGGGCGTTCATGACCGACCGGGCCCGGGCTGCCGAGCTCGCCCGGACGATGGTCCGCCTCGGCCGCGACCACGGTCTCAAGGTGAGGGCCGTCCTGAGCGCCATGGACACCCCCCTCGGTTGGGCTGCCGGCAACGCCCTCGAAGTCGCCGAGTCGCTCGAGGTGCTCTCCGGTGGCGGTCCCGCCGATCTCGTCGAGCTCACGCTCGCGCTTGCCCGCGAGATGCTGGAACTGGCAGGGATCGCCTGCGATCCCGCCGTCGCGCTCAAGGACGGCTCCGCCCTGGAGCGGTACCGGGCGATGGTGGTGGCCCAGGGAGGTGATCCCGACGCTCCGCTCCCCCGTGCGGCTCACATCGAGCTTCTGACCGCCGACCGCCCGGGCTTGGTGGGCCGCCTCGACGCCCGGGCGGTCGGGGTCGCGGCCTGGCGGCTCGGGGCCGGCAGGGCTCGTAAGGAGGACGCCGTGAGCGCGACGGCCGGTGTCGTCTGTTGCGCAAAGCCGGGCGACGAGGTGACCGCGGGTGAGACGCTGTTGGAGCTTCACACCGACGACCCCGAGCGCCTCGGGTGGGCGCGCGAAGCCTTGCAGGACGCGATCGACATCTGCGACGAGCCCCCGGCTCGCACGCCGGTTGTGCTGGAGGTGATCTCATGAGCGCCACGCCCGGGCTCGATCAGATACGCAAGGCCCCGAAGGTTCTTCTCCACGACCACCTCGACGGCGGCCTGCGGCCGGCCACGGTGGTGGAGCTGGCGGCCGAACACGGTTACCGCGACCTGCCGACGTCCGATCCGGGAGAGCTGGCGGCGTGGTTCGTGTCGGCCGCTCCCCGTCGTGACCTCGTGCGCTACCTGGAGGGCTTCGCCCATACCGTGGCTGTGATGCAGACCTCCCAGGCACTCGAGCGCGTCGCTGCCGAATGCGTCGAGGACCTGGCCTCCGACGGCGTCGTCTACGCCGAGGTGCGCTTCGCTCCTGAGCTGCACACCGCTCGCGGGCTCACGCTCGAAGAGGTGCTCGAGTCGGTGCTCAGGGGCTTCCACTCGGCGATGGCACGCTCGGCGGAGGCGGGGCGGCCGATCGTCGTGCGTGCGCTGTTGTCGGCCATGCGGACCGCAGCGCGTTCGCGCGAGATAGCCGAGCTGGCGGTGCGCTACCGCGACGTCGGCGTCGCCGGTTTCGACGTGGCCGGTCCCGAGGCCGGCTACCCCCCTGCCGATCACCTCGACGCCTTCCACCTCGTGCAACGCGAGAATTTCCACGCCACCTTGCACGCCGGGGAGGCCTTCGGCCTCCCCTCGATCTGGCAGGCCATCCAGTGGTGCAATGCCGAGCGGCTCGGCCACGGGGTCCGCATCGTCGACGACATCGTCGTCGATTCCGACGGGGCCGTCCTGTTGGGCCGGCTGGCCGCCTACATAAGAGACCGCCGCATACCCCTCGAGATGTGCCCGACTTCGAATGTGCACACAGGCGCGGTGGCCTCGCTCGCCGAGCACCCGATAGGGCTGCTGCGCCGGCTCCGGTTCAGGGTCACGGTCAACACCGACAACCGCTTGATGAGCGGCATCAGCCTCTCCTCGGAACTGGCCGGGCTCGTCGAGACCTTCGGCTGGACCTGGAAGGACATCAACTGGCTCACGATCAACGCCATGAAGAGCGCCTTCTACCCCTTCGACGACCGGTTGGCGCTGATCGACGGGCTGATCAAGCCCGGCTTCGCGGCACTCGACCCCGGCGCCCATGGCGCGCCGTCGCAGGACCGCACCGAGGCTCACGGCCTGGTTGTCGAAGAACCTCTCATCGACTGACAGCGGGCGGCGACGTCGTCCCTGAGCGAAGCGAGCAGCCGGTCGGCCTCGCGCCGCAGGCCGGGGAGGCGTTGTGGTGGCACGGGCGCGGTGACGACCTCGAAATAGACCTTCAGCTTCGGCTCGGTACCGCTCGGCCGCAGCACCGCACGGGCCTGGTTCGCCAGCCGTAGCACGAGGGCGTCGGTGGCCGGGAGCTCGCCACCCCCCTTTGAGAGGTCCACCAGCTCCTCCACGGCCAGGCCGGCGAGCGCCGCCGGTGGCTCGGTACGGAAGCGCCCGACGATCTCGGCCATCTCTTCTTGCGCATCCGGGCCCTCGAGACGCAGCGACCATTGGGCGGTCGCGTGCACTCCGAAACGGGAGGCGAGCTCGTCCAGGCGGTCCATCACCGATCCACCCCGCGCCTTCGCGCCGGCCGCGATCTCCGCGGCGACGAGAGCTGCCGACAGGCCGTCCTTGTCGGAGACGGCGTCGCCGATCTGGAATCCGAGCGCCTCCTCGTAGCCGAAGACGAGCCGGGCTCCCGGATGCGAGAGCGCCGCCCGTGCGATCCACTTGAACCCGGTCAGCGTCTCGACGTAGGCGACCCCGGCCGCTTGTGCCATGGCCGACAACATTGTCGAAGACACGATCGTGGTCGCTACCAACCGGTCCCGGCCGCTCGTGGAAGAGAGCACGTGATCGCCGATGAGCACTCCGAGCTCGTCGCCCGTCAGCATCCTCCAGGCCCCCTTGACACGGTCCGGCACGGCGATGGCGAGGCGATCGGCGTCGGGATCGTTCGCCAGGACCAAGTCGGCCCCGAGACGGGCCGCATCGGCGAAAGCGAGGTCGAGAGCTCCGGGCTCTTCGGGGTTGGGGAAGGCCACCGTCGGGAAGTCGGGGTCGGGCGCGCCCTGGGCGCCGACGACCGACACCGGCCCGAAACCGGCCTGTTCCAAGAGCTCGGGGACTATCTGACCGCCGACTCCGTGAAGGGGCGTGTACACGATCCGCAGGCGGCGCGGGCCTTGCGGGTCCAACAACGCGAATGCCGAGCGCCGATAGGCCCCGAGCAGCTCCGCCTCGTCAATCGTCTCGACGCGCCCGTCCGATGCTTTCTCCGGTGTGGGCGCCTGCCCGGCCGGGGCGTCAAGCGCCTTCGTGAGCGCCCTGCGAGCCGCCTCGGCGATGACGGCGTCGTCCGGCGGTATCACCTGGGCCCCATCTCGTGCGTAGACCTTGTATCCGTTGTCGGGGGCGGGGTTGTGGCTCGCCGTGACCATCACCCCGGCCGCCGCGGCGAGGTGCTTGACGGCAAATGCCGTGAGCGGGGTCGGCAACGGCCGCGGGAAGACCCGCACGTGCACCCCGGCGCGGCCGGCGACCTCGGCGACATCGCGGGCGAACTCGTCCGATCCGTGACGGGCGTCGCGCCCGACGACGATCCCCCGCCGGGCCGCCTCGGCGCCCTGCCCCAGCACCCACTGCGCCACGCCCGCGGTGGTGGCACGGACGACGAGCCGGTTCATCCTGGCCGGGCCGGCGCCGAGCGCACCGCGGAGCCCCGCGGTCCCGAAGGTGAGCGGGCTCTCGAACCGGGCTCGCAGGGCGGCGACCTCACCGGCGTCGAGGAGTGCGGCCAGCTCTGCCCGTGTGGACGGGTCCGGGTCTGCCGCCATCCACGCCCGAACCTCGCCGTCGAGGCCAGAGGGGACGGGCTCGATCTCCCCGTGCCGGTTCGTCACAGCGCGGAAAGCACTCCCGACAAGAGCTCGATCAGGTAGGGCGCGGCCGCGGCTCCGGCAGCCAGAACCTCCTCGTGATCGAGCGGGGTGGGACTCACCCCCGCCGCCAGGTTCGTGACGAGCGAGATGCCCAGCACCGAGGCCCCGAGATGGTGGGCCGCGATGGCCTCGAGCGCAGTCGACATCCCGACCAGGTCCGCGCCTTGGCACCGCAGCGTCGTGACCTCGGCGGGCGTCTCGTAGTGGGGACCGCCCAAGGCCGCGTAGACGCCTTCTTGGAGCGTGGGGTCCACCTGCTTGGCGAGCGCCCGCAGATTCGCCGGGTACAGCTCGGTGAGGTCCACGAAGCGTCCCCGGTAACCGGCCGGAGGCGGCGGCCCGCTGAGCGGCGAGACACCCATCAGGTTGATGTGATCACGGATCAGCACCGCTTGACCGGGCCTCATGGCCGGATCGAGACCGCCGGCCGCGTTCGTAAGGATGACGATCCGGGCGCCGGCGATCACCGCCGTGCGGACCGGATGGACCACCTCGGCCGGTGAGCGGCCTTCGTAGAGATGGGTACGCCCGATGAGCAGCAGCACCCGGTGCTTGGCGAGCTTGAGCAAGCGCAGCTGACCGTGGTGGCCCGCGACCGTGGGCGCCGAGAACCCCGGGAGGTCGGACGTGGTCCTTTCCATCTCCGGGGCCCCGAGCCCGTCCGCGACGCCCTGCCACCCCGAGCCGAGGACGATGGCCACGTCGGGCGGTGGAGGTCCCGACCAGCGCGTCAGCTCCGAGGCGGCCTGGGCCGCGAGCTCGTAAGGGTTTGGTGGGGCACCTGCGGCCGTCATGGGGGCCAAGGCTAGCGAGGCGGGTGCCCGCAAGCCCTTGCGGACGCGCGCCTCAAAGACCGATGGGGTGCCAGACGGTCTTGGTCTCGAGAAATGCCAGCATGCGGCGAGGCACGGGCGCTGCGGTCCAGTCGCCGTCACCGTCGTTCGGACGAAGGACCCGCTTCACGTTGGTCACCGCGGCTCGCTCGAGATCGGCGAGGAGAGACTCCGGCGCTCCGGCCAGATCGAGGGCGTCGACGTCGCGGTGGGCGGCCAGCACGGGCGCGAGCTCGGAGACCTTGCCCGTGATGAGGTTCACGACGCCACCGGGAACATCCGAGGTGGCCAGCACCTCGGCAAGGGTGATGGCCGGGAGAGGCCGCGTCTCGCTCGCGAGCAGCACCACGGTGTTGCCGGTGACGAGCACCGGCGCGAGCACGCTCACGAGACCGAGGAGTGAGGAGACCTGCGGGGCGACGATGCCCACGACGCCTGTGGGCTCGGGCACGCTGAAGTTGAAGAACGGGCCGGCGACCGGGTTGGCGGATCCGACGACCTGGGCAACCTTGTCCGCCCAGCCGGCGTACCAGACCCAGCGGTCGACGGCGGCGTCGACACTGGCGATCGCCTGGTCTCGGCTCGTCCCCTCGCTCGAAGCGACCTCCTCGGCGAACTGGGAACGCCTGCCGTCGAGCATCTCGGCGACTCGGTAGAGGACCTGCCCCCGGTTGTAGGCGGTGGCACCGGCCCAGCGGGGCTGGGCCTTGCGCGCGGCCACGACGGCTTCGCGGACGTCTTTCCTGGAGCCCTGCGCGGCGTTGGCGAGAAAAGCACCGTCCGAGTCGACCACGACATAGGAACGGCCGGACTCCGAACGCGGGAAGGCACCTCCTATGTAGAGCTTGTAGGTCTTGCGCACTGCCAGGCGTTCGTCAGACATCGAGGTACGCCCCCAGTCCTTGGCGGCCGCCCTCCCTGCCGAAGCCCGACTCGCGGTAGCCGCCGAAGGGGCTGGTCGGATCGAAGCGGTTGAAGCTGTTCGCCCACACGACCCCGGCCCGGAGCTGACCGGCCATCCACAGGATGCGGCTGCCCTTCTCGGTCCAGACGCCGGCGGAAAGGCCGTAGACGGTGTTGTTCGCCTTGGCCACCGCCTCCTGCGGCGTGCGGAATGTGAGCACCGAGAGAACCGGCCCGAAGATCTCCTCCTGGGCGATGCGGTGCGCCTGGGAGACGTTGGTGAACACCGTCGGCGCGAACCAGTAGCCCTTCTCCGGAAGCTTGCAGGCAGGTGACCACCTGACGGCGCCCTCGGCCTCACCGGCGGCTGCCAGCTCCTCGATCTTCTCCAGCTGGGCGGCGTTGTTGATGGCGCCGAGGTCGGTGTTCTTGTCGAGCGGGTCTCCGACTCGAAGAGTCGCCAGTCGGCGCTTGAGCCGCTCGACGACGGTGTCCGCGATCGACTCCTGCACCAAAAGGCGCGAGCCGGCGCAGCAGACCTCGCCCTGGTTGAAGAAGATGCCGTTCACGATGCCCTCGACGGCCTGGTCCAGGGGGGCGTCCTCGAAGACGATGTTCGCCGCCTTGCCGCCGAGCTCGAGGGTCAGGTGCTTGCCCGTGCCGGCGATGGCTCGCTGGAGGTCCTTGCCGACCTCGGTGGAGCCGGTGAAGGCGACCTTGTCGATCCCTGGGTGGGAGACGAGGGCCGCCCCGGCGAGCGACCCGGCCCCCGTGACGACGTTGACGACTCCGGGCGGCAAGTCCGCCTGCTGGATGATCTCGGCGAGCAAGAGCGCGGTCAGCGGCGTCGTCGAGGCGGGCTTCAACACGCATGTGTTGCCGGCCGCGAGCGCCGGCGCGAGCTTCCAGGCCGCCATCATCAACGGGAAGTTCCAGGGGATCACCTGGCCGGCCACTCCGAGCGGTGCCGGGTGGGGACCGAAGCCCGCGTACTCGAGCTTGTCGGCCCAGCCGGCGTAGTAGAAGAAGTGGGCCGCCGCCAAGGGGACGTCGACGTCGCGCGACTCGCGGATGGGCTTTCCGTTGTCGAGGCTCTCGAGCACGGCCAGCTCGCGCGACCGCTCCTGGATGATGCGGGCGACCCGGAAGAGGTACTTCGCCCGCTCGGCGCCCGGCATGGGGCCCCACACCTCCCGCTGGGCCCGGCCGGCCACCTCGACGGCCCGATCGACGTCGTTAATGCCCGCCGCGCCGACCTCCGCCAGTACCTCCTCGGTGGCGGGGTTCTCGGTCTTGTAGGCATTGCCGTCGGCCGGCTCGACAAAGGCCCCGTCGATGAAAAGTCCGTAGGAGGACTGAAGGTGGACGATGGAACGGGACTCCGGTGCCGGGGCGTACTCGAAGACCGGTTGCCCGAGACGATCGGCAGCGACGAGCGGGCCCGGCGGCCCGTCGCCTGAAGGGCCCCGCCCGGGTGCGTCCGGCTCTTTGGCGGTGTCGATCTCACCCGGGGAGCTGTTGGTTGGCTGACTCTCGGTCATTCGATGCTGAAGTCCTCACTCCCTGCATAGGCGCCGCTCAGCTGCTTGGAACGCTGTCGGAGCAGATCGTTGAGGAGGCTGGAGGCCCCGAAGCGGAACAGGGACGGGTCGAGCCAGGCCTCTCCGACGGTCTCGTTCACGATGACGAGATACCGGATGGCATCTTTGGCGTTGCGGATCCCGCCAGCCACCTTCACGCCCACGAGCACTCCTGTGAGCTCGGCGAAGTCGCGCACCGCCTCCAGCATCACGAGCGCGACGGGAAGAGTCGCCGCCGGGCTGACCTTGCCCGTCGAGGTCTTGATGAAATCCGCGCCGCCCACCATCGCGAGATAACCGGCTCTGCGCACGTTGTCGTATGTGACGAGCTCCCCCGTCTCCAAGATGACCTTCAGGTGCGCCTGCCCGCAGGCTTCCTTTACGGCCTGCACCTCCTCCAGGACAAGGCCGTAGCGGCCGGCGAGAAACGCTCCCCGGTCGATGACCATGTCGACCTCGTCGGCACCGCCCACAACGGCGTCCCGCACGTCGGCGAGCTTGACCGCGAGCGAGGCGCGCCCGGAGGGGAACGCCGTGGCCACCGAGGCCACCTTCACGCTGGAGCCCATCAGAGCCGCCTTGGCGACCGGCACGAGGTCGGGGTAGATGCACACGGCCGCCACTGGCGGTACGGACGCGTCAGTGGGATCGGGCCGGCGTGCCTTCGCGCACAGGCTCAGGACCTTGCCGGGCGTGTCGGCCCCCTCGAGGGTCGTGAGGTCCACCATGGCGACGGCCATCTCGAGAGCCCAGAGCTTGGCGGAGGTCTTGATCGAGCGGGTGGAAAGCGAGGCCGCCCTGGCATCGGCGCCGACCTGATCGACAGCGGGAAGGCCGTGCAGGAAGCGGCGCAGGTCCGACTCCGAGCGGCGCAGGTCGGCGAGCATCCCACCCGCCGCCCCGCTACCCGCACCGACGATCGAGCTTCCCGTGACGGTGCTCACGGGCGCCGTCCGGCCGGCTCGCAACCGAACAGGACACGCGACCGCCCACGGCTCTGCGCGGTGGTAGTGGCCCCGTTTTTCATCAGCTCACCTCTCGGGTCGGTGCGGATCCGAGCGTAGCCCTCCAAAAGGGTGACCCGGGCGCCGGCGGAAAGCCGCTACGACCTTGGCCAGAAGTGGGCAACGCCGCTACTTCGGCGGCTCGCTCGCCTTCGACGAGGCGCGGTCGAGCTCGCCGGAGGTGAACACAGCGATCACGCTGAGCCCGGACGCCCGCAGCCGATCGTGGTCGCCCCCGCTGCGATCGATGACGCAAAGGACATGAGTGACAAGGGCTCCGAGCCGGCGGAGGTCCTCGGTCGACATCACGACCTGTCCCCCGGTAGTGATCACGTCCTCGACGACGAGCACCCGGCGGCCGGCGACTTCGCCACCCTCGGCGAGCTTGGCTGTCCCGTAGGCTTTGGCCACCTTGCGTACGAACACGGCCTCGAGGCCGGTCGCGAGCGAGAGCGCGGTGGCAACAGGCACACCACCGAGCTCGAGTCCGGCCAGGACCTCGGTGCCGTCCGGTATCAGCTCAACGGCGTGCGCCACGACCTCTCGGAGCAGCGCTGGGTCGGTTTCGAACAGGTACTTGTCGAAGTAGTGGTCGGACACCTGGCCCGACCGGAGAGTGAAGCTGCCTTCGAGCCGGCAGCGTTGGTCGATGAGAGTGGCAAGCTCTTGTCTGTCCATTGCCGCCAGTCTGGCGCGGCGGCGGGTACGAAGGTGGCAGTGCGCCTCCAACGGGCTCGCGTTCGCCGTTCCTCCCGGCCCGCGACGACGGCTCAAGTGCTCGGGCAAATGAACCGATACTCCGGACTGATCACCGGTCCGGTGCAAGCGGATCTCCACGGAGGTACACACGAGAGTCGACGCGATACACGCCGTCTGTGACCGGCACCAGGCTCGGTGAATGCGGCGGACCGCCCACTGACCGATAGCGAGGTGTTACCCCAGTTCAACAGGGCCGACTCCCGAGCCGCATAGACCGTAATTCTCGACCTATATGAGGAACATCATTGGACCAAGGCTTTCCGGTCCCGCCATCGCTCAGCCAGCCGACCTGGCCGGGGTATAGTGGCTCCTCTGACAGGGTTGGCGGATGAGACAAGCAATGTCGGCTTCCCGAGGACGAGGGGTGGGAACACGTTCGAGGTCCCCTGCCGTCGCGGACAACTGGGCAATTCGTGGACGAAACCTTGAAAGGCCGTGAGAACGTGAAACTGTCGCGAAAGTTAGCGTTGGGCCTCCGCGTCGCCTCGATTCTCGCTCTCGGTACGGCGCTCGTGCCCGTCCTGTCGAGCCCGGCCCAGGCACAGGACCCGCCGACGGCA
>JBEKGS010000011.1:0-75683 GCA_050012675.1 Acidimicrobiales bacterium | reverse complement strand
GCCTGCTTGTGATCCACGCCCCCGCGATGGACGAATACTTCGCCGGACTGCACGAGCTGTGGAACCGCGAAGGATCTCCGTCGGGCGAGGAAGAGCGCGCGCTCATGGCTCGCTTCGGCATGAAAGCGGTATGAAGCATCTTCCCCAACGCCTGCAAGGAGAGGGAACGGGCTTTTGAACACCCTCTGCTGACACCCACCGGTCCGGTAGGGACAACTCGACTGCAAGGCGCGGACCCCCGTTTAAGCGTCAGGAGCTGCAGGGGCGCCGTTGGCCCGTACGGAACATAATTTGGGAGCAATGGACCATCTGGAGCACTGTGATCTTCTCGAAGCAGAGATCGCGCGGTTCGCCGCTCTGGTTGAAACCGCGTCACCGTCGCTGTCGGTGCCGTCTTGTCCGGGCTGGACTGTGCGCGATCTCACCCTGCACCTGGGCACCATCCACCGGTGGGCGGAGCACCTCGTCCGGGTCCGCGCCTCGGGGCGGATCCCGTCTGCAGAGATAGGCCCAGACGAAGGTCCCGTCGACGGCGAGTGGATCCGCCGTGGCGGTGCGGCCTTGGTGGGGACTCTGCGGGCGAGCGAACCCACGGACTCGATGTGGGCTTGGGGATCAGATCAGCACGTACGTTTCTGGTCGCGTCGACAACTCCATGAGACCCTCGTCCACCGTTTTGACCTCGAACTCGCAACAGGCGCTCGCCCGTCAATAGCTGCCCATGTTGCCGCCGACACAATCGACGAGTTCCTCGGCAACCTTGCGGAAGCGGCCTACTTCTCGCCCAAGGTCGCAAACCTACGAGGAAGTGGTGAGAACATCGTCTTTCGCGCGACCGACACGCAGAGCGCGTGGACCGTAGAGCTCCATCCTGACCGGTTCGATGTCCTCATCGGCGAGCACTCGGCGGCGGCGAGGGTGTCGGGCGGGGCGGTCAGCTTGACACTTGTCTTGTACCGGCGCCTCTCGTTGACCGACTCCGAGGTCGATGTGGAGGGCACCAACGAACTCGTGGACTTCTGGATCGAGAACTCTGCCCTCGAATAGGGCCTCCCCCCGTGATCGACGGCCCGCGCGGCTTGTCTACACCGCTGTCGGTCACACCGAATGACCGCACGCAGCGCCGATGTAACCGAGCACGCCGCAGGCGTCCGGAACACGGCTCAATCATGACAACATCTCGGCAATGAGCGAGTTCGACAGGTTGGCCGAGCATTACGACGAGACCCGTGGGGGCGAACGACGCGGGGACGAGTACGCCGCCGACATCGACGCGCACCTCCCAGCGGGGCAAGGGCCGATCCTGGAGATCGGAGTGGGCACGGGCGTCGTAGCGCTCGGTCTGCGCCGGCTCGGACGGGAAGTTGTCGGCCTGGATGTCTCCGCTCCGATGCTGGCCCGTGCCCGGTCGCGCCTGGGTCCTGTTGTCGTGCGTTCGGACGCGATGAACATGGCGCTCGCCACGGCCAGCGTCGCGCATGCCTTTTCCGTATGGGTAATCCACTCGGTTTCCGACCCGGAAGCGCTGTTTCGTGAGGCAGGCCGGGTGATCCGGCCGGGAGGCCTATACGTCGTGTGTACCACCCAGCGCCCGGCTGCCGACGACCAGGTGGGCAATATCCTCGCCGAGATGAGTGCCCGCGTGGACGCCCGCCGGGAAGCCAGACGCCCCCGCGCTGTGTCGATGAACGAAGTGCTCGCCTGGGCGGGCGAGGCCGGTTTCGAAGGCACCATTCACGAACTCGAACGCGAATGGCACTCGTCGCCGGCCGATGAATTGAGGGCGATCGCCTACCGCCAATGGCCGGCCATGCGCGAGCTCGACGAAACCGCTATAGAAGAAGTGACCAGACCTGCCGTCGAGGCGCTGCGGGCCCTACCGGCCACGGACCGGCTACGTCGCGCGACGTCTGAGATGGTCGTGCTTCAACGACCCTGACTTCGCGACCACCGGCACGGTCACGCATGACATTGTTTGAAACGCAACCAATCCAGTCGGACCACTCGCTTTCGCGTTCTCTCTCTCGCTTGACGTACTTCCCTGGTGGCGCGATTCTCGCCCTGTGGCGAATGACTCTCGCAGTGATGACTGGTCTGCCATCCTGGCCGCTCACAAGGAGCTTGGAGACGAGTACGACCAGGTGTTCGTTGAAGCCGTCGTCGAGCGGCTAACCACGGAAGTTGACGAGCGCGTCGACGCTCGTGTTGCCGAGCTCGGAGCCGGTCTGCGAGCGTCCCGAAGACGCGGTGGCAGCGGGGTGTTGGTCTATTCGCTGGCGATCGGGATTCCGATCAGTGCTGTTGCCGGGAATTACGGGCATGTTGCAGGCCTCGCCGTCGCCTGGGGTGGCATCGTCCTCGTGAACCTCGCGAATGCCTGGCGTTCGCGCGAGGTGCCTCCGCTCGTAAGGCGCGGATTTGCCGTTCCGGTCGACCTATCAGGCACGCGCAATCGCCGGCTGCGATAGCAGCACTCGGCCGTCGTGAAGCGGACCTTGCCTCGCACGGAAGCCGGACATTTCTTCTCGCGTCCGACAGGGCCATGAGAGGCGTTGATATGTGCCGCGAACGCCTCGATGCCTTGGCATGTCGGTCGACGGCGTAGGGAGAGCACTCAGACAGGATCTGACGGAGACGCAGGCGGTTGTGCACCAGAGGCAGAAGATCCGCCAAACTTCAGCGATGGACGAGACCCTGACTCCGACGAGCGATCCAGCCGAAGTCGAGGCACGCCTCGCCATGCCCCTGGCAGAGGCAATGCTCACCCAGCGCGCCGTCCGCCGAGTCCTGCCTGACCCTATCGACGACGGCGTCGTGCTGCGATGCCTGGAGTTGGCACTCGAGGCCCCGACCGCGTCGAACGGCCAGAACTGGGAGTTCGTGGTCGTGAAGGACCCTGTAGTCAAGGCTTCGCTGGCAGCGCAGTATCGGCGGGCTTGGACCGTGTACGGCGGCCTCTCACGGCTCGCAAAGCCAGACGAGCAAACGACCAAGATATTGAAGTCGGTCAGCTGGCAGGTCGAGCATTTCGAGCAGATCCCGGTTCTCGTCGTGTGCTGTTTGCGGGGAGGCGTCCGTGTGCCTCTCGTCCCGAGACCTCCGATATCGGTGTCGAGCCACTACGGCTCGCTGTACCCAAGCGTCCAGAACCTTCTTCTGGCCGCGAGGTCTGTCGGCCTCGGCGGTGCCCTCATCACGCTCCCGTTGTGGTCCAACACTGTGGCTCGCAGGGTCCTCGAACTGCCCTTACGCGTGGAGCCGTGCTGCATCGTGACTCTCGGCTGGCCCACGGGACGCTACGGCCGCAAGGCTCGCAAGCCGATCGGCGCCGTCGTGCATCTCGATCGCTATGGTGACCAGCCCTGGAATGAGCAGGCACGGGCTTGATCCTGCGCCCTGTGCGACAGCCGGCGCCCGGACCAGTCGGAACCGACGGTCTCGCACATCGAGGGCAAACCGCGGGCGGAGGAAGCGCCCCAGGTTGTGCGGTAGCAACCCGCTTCGGTTGAGCGCTGACCCCGCCCGGGGAACCGATGCCTCGGCGGGGCGTGCGCCAGTTTCAAGCGCGCCAGCACGTGGCAACGGAGGTGCAATGATCGCAAGGTGTCGTGCAACTCCTTGACCGGCGCGGTCTCGACAGCCCGTGGCGCCGGCGTCCCCACTGGCAGGCGTTCGGCTCGCGTTACACGGGGAACAAGCCTCTGCCAACTGGCTCGTCATGAACGGTGACCCGACCAAGAAAGCTCCTGCGCGTGGACCGGCAAGTCTTCGCGCGAGCTGCTCCGGTGCCGCCCGTCACCTAGGAGACACCCTGTACGGCGTCGCCTTCTGGGCTCTGCTCTGCGTCGTCGGTGCCCTCGTTTGGCCTGCCCTCGTCCTCCTGCCGAAGCTCACCTGGCGCTGGAAGCTCACCTGGGTCATGGCGCGGCTTTTGTGTACCTGTCTCGCCATCTCGTTCGAGACCGACGGCGGCCCGTTGGCTGGCAGAGCGTGCGTGTACGTTGCAAATCACGAGAGTTTCCTCGACTCGTTCGCGATCGGCCTGATGTTCTCGGAGCCGGTCGTGTTCGTGGCCGGCGGCGTCCTGTCGAGCCAACCGGTCGTCGGCTCGTTCCTGCGGCGAATAGGGGCGGTCTTCGTTGGAAGCGACAGGGGAAAAGGACGGTCGTCGGCAGAACATGTCCTGGCGACCCTGGAGGAGGTGGTGCGCTCAGGGCGCTCCATCGTCTTGTTCCCAGAGGGTGGGCTCACAGTCACTGCCGAGCTTCGGCGCTTCCATCTCGGGGCCTTCGTCGTGGCCGCGAACACCGGTTGCCCGATTGTCCCCGTAGGGATCATCGGCACGAGGGCGATTCTGCCTGCGGGCCGGCGCCTTCCACGCCGGGGGGCGATCCGCATCGTCGTCGGGCAACCCCTCCTGCCCGCGGGCGAGGGTTGGCAAGCCGCCCATCAGATCGCAAACGAGGCTCAGGAGGCGGTCGGGGCACTCCGTCGCAAGAGCTGAGGCTTCGGTCAGGGACCTCGCGCAGGAGAAGCGAGCGTTGACCTCGCGCCCTGGCTCGCTGACTCCTTTGCGGTATCCCACGCCGGTTAGTTTTTCGCCATGACCACCGTCGTGTTCCTGGGCGTCACGACGGGAGCGTCTCTGGTCCATCAAGCCATCTCAGCCTGGCAGGCAGTGCTGGCCACGCGGTGCGACATCCGCGGCTTCGACATCGCTCTCAATGCTGACGACGACGCCTACCTTCGATTCCTCGCCGGCCTTTCCAAGGACGAAAGCGTCGCCGGGGCTGTCATCACCACGCACAAGATCAGTGTCTTGCGCGCCGGGCGAAGCTTGTTTGCCGGGCTCGATCCTTTGGCAATCTCATGCGGAGAGGTCAACGCCATCAGACGCACGTCCGCCGGGCTGTGGGGCTTCGCCCGTGACCCAGTCTCGGTCGGGCGGGTCGTCGACCGAATCTGGCCCGAGTCTGAAGGAGAGGTCGTATGCCTAGGCGCGGGCGGCACGGCACGCGCCCTTGCCCAGCACCTGTTCGCGACCCGCCCACCCTTACGATTCGTCTGTGCCGACGCCGTCGGCGCCTCTGTCGAGCAGCTCGCTCAGACGGCCGGTCGTCCTGTCGCCGGACATGTGGGCAATCGGCCCTGGGACGACCTCGTCGCAGAGGCGCCGCCCGGGTCGCTGATCGTCAATGCGACCGGGTTGGGCAAAGACCGGCCTGGCTCGCCGATAACCGGCCGGGCACGCTTTCCGCCGCGCTCAGTCGTCTGGGAGCTGAACTACAGGGGTGACCTCGAGTTCTACCAACACGCGCTGGCTCAAGCAGGGAGCTCTGCGCTTCAAGTTCACGACGGTTGGCAGCTGTTCTGCCACGGATGGGCTGCAGCTCTCACCGCGGTGCTCGGCCTGCCTGACGACGACGATCTCGGCGATCGGTTCGCTCAGGCGGCGCAGACGCTGAGACCCAGCATCGCCTGATCAGCTGCGTTGAGGACTACAACCTTGATGGGACCGGCCGGCGGAAGAGGTCTTCGAGATCTGTCCGAAGCACACCGGAACGCCTTCGGGAAGCGCTCATTGCGACTGAGCTCAGGCGCAGGTACAACCTTCGCGCCGGGCCGGGGCTTTTCGGTCACGCCTGGCGCTGGGCAGATCGAGCCTGTCGCGAACTCTCGCCATTTGACTGTCCCGCGAAGAGCTGGACGAAGGAGCCACCGCCCTTTCTGTGGGACTTGGCCGTGATCCTCTCGGATCTCAAGACCTGGCCCGAGACGGACGAGGTGCTCGCGACCCGCGGATCGCTCGTGTGCGGCTGAGCGGCAAGCCCGCACCGTGCCGATACCGGCCCGGGGCGCGTCTCCCCGCTGAGGTGGCAAGTCGGCGTGGTTCGTTAACATGGCCTTGGGACTCAAGTTCGATTTCGGAGTTGACGCGCACTCCAGCCGGGCTGCGCAACCCGAATGAGGTGTGGCGATGGTTTCGAAGACGAGAAGCTCCTACGTGCCTTGGTCGCAGGAGCGGGCCGTAGCCATCGTCGAGAAGCATCGAGCGCAACGTGGCGCGTTGATGCCGATCCTTCACGAGCTGCAGGACGTGTTCGGCCACATCGATGACCGCACAGTCGACCTCGTGGCCGGCGAGCTGAACCTGTCCAAAGCCGAGGTCTATGGGGTCGTCACCTTCTACAGAGACTTTCGCGCCGGGCCGCCGGGCAGGTCCGTGGTCCACGTATGTCGCGGGGAAGCCTGCCAGTCCATGGGCGCCGAACGCCTCGCCCGGCACGCGCGTGACTACCTCGGCGTCGAGTTCGGCGACACGACCTCCGATGGCGCGGTGACCCTCGAGCAGGTGTTCTGTCTCGGCAACTGCGCGCTCTCGCCGGCGGTGATGATCGACGGCCGGCTCAAGGGCAGGATCGACGAAGCCCGGCTCGACGAGCTCCTCGCCACCTGTGGCACCGAGGAGCAGTGATGGAACCTGTCGCAGTGTTCGTGCCTCTCGACGCCGCTTCGTGCTCGGTCGGCGCCGATGAGGTCGCCAGTGCCATCGTGAGGGAGGCGACCGCTCGCCAACGAGACGTCCGCCTCGTGCGCACCGGCTCGCGCGGGATGTTCTGGCTCGAGCCGCTAGTCGAGGTCTCCACCCCTTATGGGCGCGTCGCCTACGGCCCGGTACAGGCCGGCGGCGTCGGTGAACTCATGGAGGCCGGGATGCTCGACGGCGGGCCCCACCCGCTCTTCTTGGGGAGGACCGAGGAGATCCCGCAGCTGAGACGCCAGACGCGTTTCACATTCTCGAGAGTCGGGGTCAACGACCCGTTGTCGGCGGCTGACTACGAGGCGACCGGCGGCCTTTGCGGACTTCGCCGTGCGCTCGAGATGACGCCCCAGCAGATCGTGACGACGGTGACCGATTCGGGTCTACGCGGTCGGGGCGGGGCGGGCTTCCCGACGGGCATCAAGTGGCAGACGGTTCTCGACATGGACTCCGAACTCAAGTTCATCGCCTGCAACGCGGACGAGGGCGACAGTGGTACCTTCGCCGACCGCATGCTCATGGAGGGAGACCCCTTCCTGCTGATCGAGGGCATGGCGATCGCCGGGCTGGCCGTGGGGGCCAGCGAGGGTTACATCTACATCCGCTCCGAATACCCTGACGCAATCAAGATGATGGCAACGGCTGTCGACATCGCCCACCTGAAAGGCTGGATCGGGCCATCGGTCCTCGGGACGAGCCACTCCTTCGACCTGTATCTGCGCGTGGGCGCGGGCTCGTACATCTGCGGCGAGGAGACCGCCATGCTCGAGAGCCTCGAAGGCAGGCGGGGAGTGATCAGGGCCAAACCGCCTCTCCCCGCGATCGCAGGGCTCTTCGGCAAGCCGACGGTCGTGAACAACGTGCTCTCGCTCGCGACGGTGCCACCGATACTCGCCAACGGGGCCGAGGCGTTCCGCGAGCTGGGCGTCGGGCGCTCGCGCGGGACCCAGGTCTTCCAGCTCGCAGGCAACATCAGGTACGGCGGCATCGTCGAGACTGCTTTTGGAATCACCCTCGGCGAGCTCGTCGAGGGCTACGGCGGCGGCACCGCGAGCGGCCGGCCCGTACGGGCCGTGCAGGTCGGCGGTCCCCTAGGTGCTTACCTGCCGACGAGCCGTTTCGACCTGCCGATGGACTACGAGGCGTTCGCCGAGGTCGGCGCCATGGTGGGGCACGGCGGCATCGTTGTATTCGACGACACGGTCGACATGAGTCGCCAAGCGCGCTTCGCCATGGAGTTCTGTGCAGAGGAGTCGTGCGGCAAGTGCACGCCCTGCAGGGTGGGAGCCGTGAGAGGCGTCGAGGTCATCGACCGCATCATCGCCGGGGACAATCGCGAGGCGAATCTCGAGCTGCTCGAAGACCTGTGCGAGACGATGGTCGATGGATCGCTGTGTGCGATGGGTGGGCTCACTCCCCTTCCCGTACGCAGCGCCCTCCAGCACTTCCCCGAGGACTTTGCTCCTAAAGAGGCGACCCTGCTGTGAGGCGCGAGGACTTGTTAGTGGCGCCGCGGTGCCATAATGGACCTGGGCTCGATCGCAGCCGGATCGGGAGGGAGTCGACGATGACCCGAGAAGACCTGCCATGACGCTTCTCGAAGACCACGACCTCGGAACCCCGGCCCAGCCAGGCCCGGCGACGGTCGGCCTCGAGATCGACGGGCTGGCTGTGAGCGTGCCGGAGGGCACCTCGATCATGCATGCCGCCGGGCTCGTCGGCATTGACGTTCCGAAGCTGTGCGCCACCGACAGCCTCGCCGCCTTCGGCTCATGCCGACTCTGCCTGGTGGAAATAGACGGGCGTCGTGGCACGCCCGCGTCTTGCACCACGCCCGTGGAAGCGGGCATGAAGGTCTCCACCCAGACACCGCGCCTCGAAAAGCTCCGCCGCGGCGTGATGGAGCTGTACATATCGGACCACCCCCTCGACTGCCTCACCTGCGCGGCAAACGGCGACTGCGAGCTCCAGGACATGGCGGGTGCCGTAGGTCTGCGGGAGGTCCGCTACGGCTATGCCGGAGAGAACCACCTCGACGCGTCCAAGGACGAGAGCAACCCCTATTTCGCCTTCGACGCCTCAAAGTGCATCGTCTGCTCGCGCTGTGTGCGGGCTTGCGAGGAGATCCAGGGAACCTTCGCCTTGACGATCGCGGGCCGCGGCTTCGACTCGCGGGTGGCTCCCGGGAACAGCAACTTCCTCGGGTCCGAGTGCGTCTCCTGCGGGGCATGCGTGCAGGCTTGCCCGACCGCGACACTTGAGGAGAAGACGGTCATCACCCTGGGGGTACCACGCCGCAGCGTGCTCACGACCTGCGCGTACTGCGGTGTCGGCTGCTCTTTCAAGGCCGAACTTCGCGGGGACGAAGTGGTCCGTATGGTGCCCTACAAACAGGGTGGCGCCAACGAAGGCCACTCCTGTGTGAAGGGCCGTTTCGCCTGGGGTTACGCGACGCACAAAGAACGGGTGCTAACGCCGATGGTCCGGGAGGCCATCACCGACCCGTGGCGCGTCGTGGGCTGGGAAGAAGCCATCTCTTACACGGCTGATCGCCTGAAGTCCATCCAGGCTCGCCACGGCATCGCCGCCATCGGGGGGATCACCTCCTCGCGCTGCACCAACGAAGAGGTCTTCGTCGTGCAGAAGATGGTCAGGGCCGCCTTCGGAAACAACAATGTCGACACCTGCGCGCGGGTCTGCCACTCCCCCACCGGGTTCGGCCTGAAACAGACCTTCGGGACATCGGCCGGCACTCAGGACTTCCGTTCGGTCGACGAAAGTGACGTCATCGTCGTCATCGGAGCGAACCCGACCGAGGCGCATCCTGTGTTCGCCTCCCGCATGAAGCGCCGGCTCCGACAGGGCGCCAAGCTCATCGTGATCGACCCGCGGCGCACTGAGATCGTCCGCTCGCCGCACGTCGAGGCCGACTATCACCTGCAGCTGCAACCTGGTACCAACGTGGCCGTCGTCAACGCCCTCGCCCACGTCGTGGTGACCGAGGACCTCGTGGACCACAGGTTCGTGGCCGAGCGTTGCGAACCGGAAGACTTCGACACATGGGCAGCGTTCATCTCGGCGCAGGAGTACAGCCCCGAGGCGACCGAGGCAGTCACCGGCGTGCCGGCCGCGGACCTGCGCGCCGCGGCCCGCTTGTACGCGACCGGTGGCAACGCCGCGATCTACTACGGCCTCGGGGTCACAGAGCACAGCCAGGGTTCCACGATGGTTATGGGCTTGGCGAACCTCTCAATGGCGACGGGCAACATCGGCAGGCGAGGTGTCGGGGTCAATCCGCTGCGAGGACAGAACAACGTGCAGGGCTCTTGCGACATGGGTTCATTCCCCCATGAGCTCCCCGGATATCGCCACGTGTCCGACGACGCGGTTCGCCACCTGTTCGAGGAGACTTGGGGACGACCGCTCGACAAGGAACCTGGCCTGCGCATCCCCAACATGTTCGACGGGGCGGTCGAGGGGACATTCAAGGCCCTCTATGTGCAGGGCGAGGACATCGCCCAATCCGACCCGAACACCCATCACGTGCAGGCGGCGCTCGCGCACCTCGAGCTCTGCATCGTTCAGGATCTCTTCTTGAACGAGACGGCCAAGTTCGCACACGTCTTTCTGCCTGGAACGTCCTTCCTCGAAAAGGACGGGACCTTCACCAATGCCGAGCGCCGCATAAACCGGGTCCGTCCCGTGATGGCGCCGAGGAACGGCAAACAGGAGTGGCAGGTGGTCTGCGAGCTCGCCACGGCGATGGGCTACCCGATGCATTACCGTGCCTCCAGCGAGATCATGGACGAGATCGCCTCGACGACTCCGACTTTCGCCGGCGTGTCGTTCGCCAAGCTCGACGCTCTCGGCAGCGTTCAATGGCCGTGCAACGAGGCAGCCCCGTTGGGCACGCCCATAATGCACATAGACAAGTTCGTCCGAGGCAAGGGCCGGTTCGTCGAGACTCCGTTCATACCGACAGATGAACGGACGAACCGTCGCTATCCGCTCATCCTCACGACCGGTCGCATCCTCTCCCAGTACAACGTCGGCGCCCAGACGAGAAGGACGGAGAACGTTGCGTGGCATCCCGAAGACCTTCTCGAGATTCACCCTTACGACGCGGACGAGCGCGGTGTGGCCGAGGGGGGCTGGGTGACGCTGGCAAGCCGTTCCGGTGAGACTGAGCTACGTGCCCACATCACCGACCGCGTGCCTCAAGGGGTCGTGTACACGACCTTCCATCACCCCGTCACAGGTGCCAACGTCGTGACCACCGAGTATTCGGACTGGGCGACGAACTGCCCTGAGTACAAGGTGACGGCCGTGCAGGTGCGGGCGCGTGTGCATGTGGGCGGCAGCGCCGGGCCCCCGAGCGTCCTGCCCGACCGGGTGGACGCCGACGTGCCGGCCCTGCGCTGAGGTATCGACCGATGGTAAGAGCTGATCTAGTGCGAATGGCCAACCAGATTGCGGCCAACTTCCGCCACCACCCACAGGCGCAGGCCGCAGCCGAGGTAGCCGAGCACATCCGCATGTTCTGGCCGCCCCTGATGCGGCGCGAGCTTCTGGACAACGTCCACAACGGCGGCTTCGATCCGCTCGTTGTCCTAGCCGCAGATCTCCTCGCGGAGGCTACGCCGGCCTAGCGCTCGCTTACCCGGCCGGCTGTGCGGCCGTCAGGCCTCGAGATCCACCCTTTCGCGATGGCTGTACACGTTGAAGTTGTCGCCGCGCAGGAACCCGACGACGGTCATGCCGAGTCGCTCGCCGGCCTCGACCGCGAGGCTCGACGGCGCCGAGACTGCACAGGTGATGGGGATGCCGGCCACGGCCGCCTTCTGGACGATCTCGAAACTCACCCGTCCCGACACGAGCAGCAACCGGTCCCTGAGCGGCATTGCGCCGGAGAGAAGCCCGTGGCCGATGAGCTTGTCGACCGCGTTATGCCGCCCGACGTCCTCACGCGACTCGAGGAGGCGCCCTTGCGGGTCGAACAGCGCCGCGGCGTGAAGGCCGCCCGTCTGCTCGAAGATGTGCTGGGAGGCGCGCAGCACCTCGGGCAGGGAGACAATCGTCGAGCGGGCGATCAGCGGGCCGGGTCCGATGACCGGGCAGTCGATCTCGACCTGGTCGAGAGAGGCCTTTCCGCAGATGCCACAGCTCGAAGATGCATAAAAGTGCCTCTCGGCGAAGTCAATGGCGAACGGCACGGTGAGATCCACGGTCACGACGTTGTAGTGCTGCTCCTCGGGGGCGACATCGCAGTAGCGAACGCCGGCAATCTCGTGCAGTCCGTGGACGAGGCCCTCGCTCAGGAGGAAGCCGGCGGCGAGCTCGAAGTCGTTGCCCGGCGTCCGCATCGTCACAGCAACGCTCACCGGGTCCTGGTGCCGTCCCCGTACCTGGATCGCCATTGGCTCCTCGGTGGCGAGACGGTCCGGACGTTCGAAGCCGGGACCGACCCCCCTTGCGGCGAGCACCTGGACCGCCGCGGTCGCACGACGGGTGGCGGGACGGGTCGACAACCGTTCTTGCAGCTCATCAGGCCGCCGGGAGGCCTCAGCTGCCGGCTCGCGCATGGCCGGAAGTCTAACGAGCGAGGTCTTCGACACTTCCTGCTCTCTTCGTTCGCCGACATGGGGCGGTCCGGTCCGCGCTGGTTCCGACCGGAGGGCGCTTCACCCTCGTTGCGCCCTGTCACTCCAGCGCGGACTCGAGAGGGTGGCGGTGCCGCGCTGCGACGATGGCGATCGCTGCAAGTCCAGCGAGGCCGCAGGAGACCTGGACAACCGTCAGGGGCTGGCCGAGGATGACCAACGCGGCCAAAGCCGCGACGACCGGGTTGCTCGACCCGATCACCGAAGAAACCGAGGCGTCGACGTAACGGTGGGCCCAGTTCATCATCAGATGGGCACCTCCCGGCACGACCGCCAGCAGGGCTATCCACAGCAAGTCGCCGGCTTGCATCCGAGCGAGGGACTGCCCTGACACGAGCACGGCCAAACTCAAGGCGACAGCCGCCACGATGGTGACGACAGCGGTGTACTCCAAGGCGTTCTGTTTCGCCCTAGCGTGCTTGGACGCAAGCCAGTAGGCAGACCAGGACAGCATCGACCCGGTGGCGAGCAGGTCTCCCAGGAGCTGGTTGTGGCTCGTAACTCCGGGCCCGATCACCGCTGCTGAGACGCCGGCTATGGCCACAAGGATCCAGAAGACGTCCCAGCGTCCCATCCGTTCGCCGAACAAGGGCCGCGCAGCGACGAGCACGAGAGCCGGCTGAACGGCGCCGATGACCGTCACGTCGACGACGCTGGTGAGCTTGACGGCACAGAAGAACATGGCCATGTCCCCGGCCAGGAAGACACCGCCGAGCCAGGAGGCGCGAAAGTCCTCCCAGCGCAGTCGGCGCCCGGAGGCGTACACCGCGAGCGACAAGAGCGCGGCGCCCAACCACAGTCGGTAGAAGCACAGTACGAGGCCGGAAGCCGATGCGAGTCTGGCGAAGATGGCCCCAAAACCCCAACCGACCGATGCCAAGCCGGAAGCACCTAGCCCGAGAGCCTGACGCCTGGAGCGCGTGGGCGGAACCGCCAGGGTAGTCATCCGAGACGATCGTACCGGGGCACAACTGGTGACAACCAAGGCGTCTGCGACGACGGGGACGCTTGGGTGACGCTCACCGGTTCCGGGTAGCCTCACGGCCATGAGTGTCCAGCGGCTCAAGGTGGTCGTAACCGGCCGAGTGCAGAACGTCTGGTACCGCGACAGCTGCCGCAACGAAGCACTGGCCCGCGGCGTGGCGGGATGGGTACGGAACTGCTCAGCGGGCACCGTGGAAGCCGTGTTCGAGGGGTCCCCGGAGGCGGTGAGCCAGATGGTCTCGTGGTGCCGCACGGGCCCTCCGCGGGCCAGAGTCGAGAACGTGGAGGTGACAGAGGAGCCGGTTCGAAACGAGGCCGGTTTCCTCGTCCGGTAGCTCGCGGACCTCCCCCGGGCGAGAACCGCACAACGGGTCGAGCGCCCGAACGGCCCGGCTTGCCCCCGAACCGGGCACAGGTCGTGGTCTGCCGGCTCCCCTCTACACCGTGTGGCAACGGCCCGCTCACAGGGCGCGCCGCCAACGGTCGGCTCGGCACTCCCCGCTGACTCGAGGGCGGTGATAATTGCCCCGTGAGGGTGCGCCGGGTCGATCCCCGCGATCAGACATGGGGCATCGACCGCCCTTCGTATCGCGTCCACTTCCACGAGCCCGCCGGATCAAGCGACGAGTACGAGCTCAGCGAGGCCGAGGTGACCGAGGTCCTGGGCTGGGCCGAAGCCCAGCGGGCGGGGCGGACCTACGTGCTGTACGTCTGTGTCCCCCACGACGGCCTCGGGCTCTTGCGCTTGGCGGGAACCGACCCCAACGAGGCACAAGACAGGACCACGGCCCGTGATTAGCTCGCGAAGGCGACACTTGCACCGCCCTGGAGATTGACGTCTTCACCAGTTCCCGCTTCGGGCACGGCGCGCGCCGGTGGCAGCCAAAATGTCCTCACCACGAGCACCCAAAGCCGCCGATCGCAGCTGCTCTCCGCAGCTTTGGATCCTCGCCCAACCTCCGAGGTGACAGTGCGGCCGTCACCTTCCAATGTGCTCTTTGCAGTTGAGCCTGGGGGCACCACCGGTTCGCAAGCACGTGCGAGCGCGAACATCGAGAACACAGAGAGACCGGTACAGCGAACAGAACGAACCGACGGGACAAGCGACGCGACGACCGACAAGCGCCGGACGCTCAACGAGCTGGAGGGCGACCCATTCCGCTCCGTGCATGGTACGAGCGTTCCGATCACAGTCCGGACGCCAGGCGGACGAGCGCGGCACTTTGAGAACGACCCGTACCAGTCACGCCTCTAGCTCCAGCTTTGCGATCCGAATCGCTGACCGGAACTGTGCCGGCTGCTAGCCGGTGAACTTCTCGATCGCGGCGACAAACGTCGGCGCGTCCTGGCCAATCGCGTCGTAGCCCGCGTCCGGGAGCACGACCAACAACGCGTGACGAAGTTCGCTGACGAGCTCACTGGCGTTTCCCGACGGAAACACGACATCGTCGGCACCTGAGACAACGAGGGTCGGCACCTTCACGCGTGGGAGGTACCTCAGCAGCATCGTGCTCTTCCAAATTGCTGCCTGGAGCGCAGCCTCGGCCTTGACGGTCGTCGCCGTCGGCCAGTCAGGAGTCCCCGAGAACAGGTCGTTCTGCCACTGCACGCGGTCCCTCAGTCCCGTGGTCGTCGGCGGGAACAAAAGGCGCGAGAGTTGCGACGGGGTCACTCCCGGCGTCGCGAGGAGCCGTACGACCTCGGGCGTGGGGCGCCACGCACCGGCACCGGCGGCAGAGGTGTCGACTAGAACAAGCGACGACGCGATCTCGGAATGGCGCTCCGCCAAAGAGAGGGCGATCTCGCCGCCGAGACCCCAGCCAAGCACGACGGGATCATTGAGCCCAATGGTGAGTGCCAGTCCTGCAGTCATGTCAGCGAGCCAGGGGAGTGAAAGCGGGCTCCTAGCCGGTCCTGAGTAGCCTGTTCCGGGAAGGTCGAAAATGGTCACGGTGTAATGACTGGAGAGATCCGACAACAACGTCGGATCCCACCACGACATGGTCCCGTCCTGGCCCGCTATGAGAAGAAGATCGGGACCGCTCCCAAAGCTCTGGTACGCGATCGGAACCATCCTGGACCAGGCGCCACTTCCCTCCGAGACGACAGGAAGGGCCACGTCACCTGGTGGCAGCGCAGCGACCAGGACGCGGAGAATCGACGTCCCGGCAACGGGAACAGGGAGCGTCGTGGTCGTGGTCGTCGAGGAAGTCGTTGCGGGCGTAGTCGTCGTCGTGCTCGTGACGGCACTCGAGGTCGTGGTGGGGGCGCCCCGGTTGGAGCTGCACGACGCGAGCAGCAGCACGCATGCCAGGGACACGACCAGTGCCGCCAACCGGGCCGGGCCGCGCCGGCGATCGCGCGCGAAACCGGAGGGTTCGCGCGCGGGCCGGTGGATCATCAAGCGGAGCCCGTCGGGGATCGACCCGGTTCGGCCCCGATGTTGAGTCTCGCGGCGTGACCGCCGAGCGGGAAGTCGGTCACGTCATTCCAGCGGATCCGCGCCAGTCGTTTCGCCGACACGTAGTCGTTCTCCGCGTACCAACGCGCCGAGCGCATGATCGCCTCGACGGCGGGTCGGGACCTGTAGCCGAGCTCACTGCGGGCCCGAGCGTCGCTGAAGATCATGCGGGTCGAAGCCATCCGCGCTCCCTCGAGCGGAACGCTCGGCTCACGGCGAAGCAGGCGCCCTTCGACCAGGTCCGAGGCGTGCGCAGCGATCAGGGCCACCTGCCGGGGAACCTTGAAGGTGGCCCTGGGCAGGCCGGTTCCTGCAGCGAGCACGTCGAGGATCTCACGAAGCGCAAGGTTCTCGCCACCGAGCACGTAGCTGCGCCCCTGGGCTCCGAGCTCGGCCGCGAGCAGGTGCCCGGCGGCGACGTCGTCGACGTCGACCACGTTCAGTGCCGTGTCGAACCACCCGGGGATGCGTCCGTTCAGGAACTCGAGGATCGTCTTTCCGGTCGGCGTCGGAGCCCGGTCACCGGGGCCAAGAGGCAAGGTGGGCTGGACGAGGACGACCGGCAGGCCCTGGGCCCCGGCGCGCAGCACTTCGTGCTCGGCGACGTACTTCGACTGCTTGTACAGCCCGAACAGATGGCCGATGCGTGCCCACGCCGTCTCGTCGGCCGCAAAGCCCTTTTCCGTCCCGTCCAAGCCGATCGTGCCGACGGTGCTCGTGTAGACGACCCTCTCGACTCCGCGGGCGCTGGCGGCGTCGATCACGTTCAGGCTGCCGCCGACATTGACCTCGTAGAAGTCCGCCGCGTTTGGCGTCCAGAACCGGTACACCGCGGCGACATGGAAGATCATGCGGCATCCGGCGGCGGCGGCCGCTACGGCCGAGGCGTCTCGCAGGTCAGCCACGACAGGCTCCACGGCCAGGCCGTCGAGATTGGCGCTCGGCACCCCGGGCTGCACGAGAGCGACAACTTGGGCTCCGCGTGCCAAAAGCGCCCGTGTCACAGCCGAGCCTATGAAGCCGGCCGCGCCCGTCACGAGCATCCTGTCACCTGGCCTGATGGCCTCCACTGGTTGCATACCCGGGCCACCTGGGCCAGTCGAGCTCAGGAGGGCTCCCTTCTGAGGGCGCTCTTGGCAAGGGTCCTGCCGAACTCGAACAGGAGGGCTGAGTTGCGGTGGGCGTCCTCCAGCACGTCGTCGAGCGCTTCGACGAAGTAGTCCACCTCCTCCTGACCGATGATTAGCGGGGGAAGCAGCTTGACAACGTTCATGTTGTCGCCGGCGACCTGGGTCAAGATCCTGTGCCGATGGAAGAGTGGTCCGACAACCAGCTGGGAGAAGAGCCCCTTGCGGGCACCCTCCATCATCTTCCAGCGAGACTTGAGCCCGAACGAGGTCGGCTCGCCGAAGACAAGTCCGATGATCAGCCCCTTGCCGCGTACCTCGTGAAAAAGCTCGTACTTTTCGACCAGGGGCGCCAAGCCCTTCATGAATGCCTCGCCGCTCACGCGTGCCCGGTCGACGATGTCCTCGTCGTCGATCGTCTGCAAGGTTGCGAGCGCCGCCACCATCGCGAGCTGATTACGCCCGAAGGTCGAGGAATGGACGACGGCTCGCTCCATCTTCGAATAGACGCGATCGAAGACCTCCGACGAGCACATCATCGCCCCGACCGGGATGAAACCGCCCGAGAGGGCTTTCGACACAGTGATGATGTCGGGTCTCAAACCGTAGTGCTCATGGGCCCACAGCTTGCCGGTCCTGCCGAGGCCGGTCTGGACTTCGTCGATGACGAGAAGAGTCCCGTGCTTGCGGCACAGTTCCGCGGCGGCGGCCCAGTATTCGTCCGAGGCGAGATTCACGCCCTTTCCCTGGATGACCTCGAGGACCACTGCCGCGACGTCGTCACGCTGAAGCTCACGCTCGAGAGGGTCGATCTGCCCGAAGGGCACCTCGTGGCAACCAGGCAGAAGCGCTCCGAAGCCCTCGCGGAACTCCTTGCCGCCGTTGAGCGACAGCGCCCCCAGGCTAAGGCCGTGAAACCCATGATCGGCGTGGAGTATCCGGGGACGCTTCGTCGCGTACCTCGAGAACTTCATCGCGGCCTCGATCGCCTCCGCGCCGGAGTTGGAGAAGAAACACCGTTGGATCCCGTCATGGGTCCTGGCCACCAGCGCCTCTGCGAGCAACCCGGGCAGCAGCGCGGCGTCGAGCTGGACGAGGTTCGGCAGGTTCATGTCGAGCGCCTCGTGCAGCGCCTTTTTGACCACAGGGTGCCCGCGTCCGAGTGCAAATACACCGAACCCGGCCAGGAAGTCGAGATAACGCTCTCCGTTCCGGTCGTACAGGTACGAGCCTTCTCCCCTGACGTAGAAGCGGTCGAAGCCGAGGGTCTTCAGCACCTTCACGAGCTGGGGATTCAGATACTCACTGTGGAGCCGGAAATTCTCGCCCTGGCGGGCCTCGATCAACGAGCTGAGCTCGAAGGTCATCGCTATTCTCCTCAGCGGTTGTGTTTCGCGAAAGCGTAGTAGCGGTACGCTCCGGTAATGAAAACGACCCAGGATCAGTGCCATATCGCGCCTGACGAGGTCCGTGAGCGCCTCGCCGAGCACATGCTCGTGGACGGCTTCCCCATAGTGCTGGACCTGTCGAAGAGCCACGGTTGCCGGCTCGTCGACGCCCGGGACGGCACCGAATACCTCGACTTCTACACCTTCTTCGGCTCGGCCCCGCTCGGGATGAACCCGCCCGGGCTCTCAGACGACGCGGCGACGCGCGACGAGCTCGTCGAGGCGGCTTCCAACAAGCCGGCCAACGCCGAGGTGCCGACAGTCCAGCTCGCCGAGTTCGTGGCCACGTTCACCCGTGTGCTCGGGGACCCGGCGCTGCCCCATCTGTTCTTGATCGAGGGCGGTGCCCTCGCTGTCGAGAACGCCCTCAAGTGCGCCTTCGACTGGAAGTCGCGCCGCAACGAGGCGGCCGGTCGCCCGCCCGAGCTCGGCACCCGGGTCCTCCACCTGCGCCACGCCTTCCACGGCCGCAGCGGCTACACGATGTCTTTGACCAACACCGACCCGGTCAAGACCGACCGCTACCCGAAGTTCGACTGGCCGCGCATCTCCTCTCCCGCGCTGCGCTTTCCCTTCGATGCCCACCGCGCCGAGGTCGAGGCCAGCGAAGCAACGGCCCTCGAAGAGGCCAGGGCCGCGTTCGAGGCCTACCCGCACGACATCGCCTGTTTCATCGCCGAGCCCATCCAGTGCGAGGGCGGCGACCGCCACCTGCGCGCGGAGTTCCTTTCGGCCATCGAGGAGATGTGCCACCGCTACGACGCCTTGTTCGTGGTCGACGAGGTGCAGACTGGCGCGGGCGCCACGGGCACGCCCTGGTGCTACCAGCAGCTCGGGCTTTCCCCTGACCTCGTCGCCTTCGGCAAGAAGGTGCAGCTCGGGGGCGTCATGGCCGGCAGACGCGTGGACGAGGTCAAGGACAACGTCTTTGTCACCTCCGGCCGCATCGATTCGACCTGGGGGGGCAACCTCACCGACATGGTGCGCTCGCGCCGCCTGCTCGAGCTCATCGAGCGACAAGGTGCCATCGCCAACGCCGCCCAAGTCGGGCACCACCTCCTCGACAGGTTGGTCGAGCTCGAGCACTCCTGGCCGGACGCCGTGTCCAACGCCCGCGGGCGTGGCTTTGTCGCCGCCATCGACCTTGCCACCCGTGAGCTGCGCACCTCGGTGCTGCAAAAGCTCTGGAACGACGAGCACGTCATCGCCTTCGGCTGCGGCGAGCGCACGCTCCGCCTCCGCCCGGCGCTGTCGATGACGACAGAAGAGGTCGACGCCGGCTGCGACGCCATGCACCGGGTCGTCGGGGCCTTGGCCTAATAACGCGCGGGCGGCTTGGACGTGCCCGTGTAGCGCACCTTCATCGGGCCGATGGCGTCCAGGTCCACCTCGATCAGGAAAGGTGCGCGCTCGCCGAGCGCCCGTCTCACCGCCTTGTCGTAGCCGGCGACCGACTTCACGCGCTCGGCTCCGATCCCGAATGCCGCCGCCAGGCCGCAGAAGTCGGGGCGCTTGAGGTCCACGCCGATGTGGGCTTCGCGTGACCCGTACTGGCTTTCTTGGATGTTGCGGAGTATCCCGTAGCCGCCGTCCACGAAGACGAGCACCACGATCGCGAGCTCCTCTTGAGCCACAGTGGCGAGCTCGCTCGCCGACAGGACGAACCCGCCGTCTCCGACGAGGAGCACGACCGGTAGCACCGGGGAACCGACAGCTGCGCCGAGCGCATGCGGCATTCCGAGCCCGATCGCGAAGCTGTTCGGCATTATCGAGGTCCGGGGCCGCATCACTGGCAACAGCCGGTTGCCCCACGTGTACGCGGAGATGGTCGAGTCCTTGACGACGACGGTGCCCGAACCGATGGCGCCGGCCAACGCGTCGAGGAGACCGACCTGAACGCCGAGGGTGCCCCGCAGCCGCTCCCGGGCCGACCGCGTGGCCGCGACGACACGGTCGGCCCAGAGTGGCTCCGCGAGGACCGGCGGCACTTGCCTGTGGTCCAACGCCTCCAAGAGGGCCCCGATCGTCAGCTTGGCGTCACCGACCACTGCCGCCTCGACGGGGTAGTTCCTGCCCGGCACGGTGGGGTCGAGGTCCAAGTGCACGAGCCGGGCGGGCAGCTTCATCCTCCAGTTCTCCGTGTTCGTCCCCTGAAAACGCGTCCCGACCGCCACGAGCAGGTCCGCCTCGAGGCAAAGTGCCCTCACGTCTGGATCCCAGGTGAGGTTTCCGATACAGGAGGGATCGTTCTCGGGTATGACACCGCGCCCGTTAGGGCTCGTCAGCACCCCGGCCCCCAGGCGTCGCACGAACCGCTGCAGCTCCTCGACGGCGCCGGAGGCAACCACGCCTCCGCCTGCCCAGACGATGGGCCGCCTGGAGCCGGCGATGAGCTCAGCCGCGCGGGCAACCTCAGCGCCGTCAGGAGTGCCCTGCGACAAGGGCAAGCCCACGAGCTCATGTGGCTCTCCGGTCGAGGCCGTCGAGGCGTACTGGAAGTCGATGGGTATCTCCACCGACACCGGTCCACGGCTGCCCGTCGCCGCCTCGAGGGCCGCGCGCGCCACCGTCTCTCCAATGGCTTCGGCCGAGGCCGGCCGGTAGCTGGCCTTGGACAGCCGCGACAGCATCCCGAGCTGGTCCGGCACCTCGTGGATGAAGCCCCGCCCCTTGCCAAGGAACCGACTGTCGATCTGGCCCGTCAGGTGCAGAACCGGCGATGACGAAGCCAATGCCTCGAGCTGGCCCCCCATGGCGTTGGCCGCTCCCGGACCCGTCGAGGTCAGGCACACGCCGAGGCGGCCGGTCGTACGCGCGAACCCGTCGGCGGCTGCGACGGCAGCTTGCTCGTGGCGGACGCCGATCACACGAAGCCGGCCGTCACGCCTTATCGCGTCGTAGATCGGGAGGTTGTGGACGCTCGGGATCCCGAAGACGACATCGACTCCCGAGCCCGCGAGCACCTCAACGACAACCTCGCCACCTGTTCGCTCACTCATCTCGCTCCCGTCCTGAGTTCTTCGTCGATGGGGATCACCGGGCGGCGATACACCCCACGGGTAGCCTCGTTTCGATGGAAGATCCTTCCCGGACTCCCGACTTCAGTTTCGTCCATGCAGCGGACCTGCATCTTGATACGCCTTTCAAGGGCATCGGTTCAACGGCTCCACACGTTGCCGACCAGCTGCGCGAGGCTTCGCTCGGCGCGTTCGACTCCCTCGTCGATCTGTGCCTGGACCGCCACGCTGCCTTCCTTGTGATAGCCGGGGACATCTACGACGGACCCGAGCGTGGGCTTCGGGCACAGTTGCGCTTCCGCGACGGCCTCGCCCGCCTGTCGAGGGCCGGGATCGCCAGCTTTGTCGTGCACGGCAACCACGACCCCGTCGAGACAGGTTGGTCGGCTCTCAACGGCCCCTGGCCCGAGCGCGTGACAGTCTTCGGCTGCAAGGACGTGCAGGCGGTCAGTGTCGAGGTCGACGGGCGCGCACTCGCGACAGTGCAAGGCATCAGCTTCGCCCATCGAAGCGAACGCGAGAACCTGGCGCTCCGATTCGCCCCTAAGGCTGGACCCGGTCTCCAAGTCGGCGTCCTGCACTGCAACGTGCAAGGCGCGGCATCCGGCTATGACGACTACAGCCCGTGCACTCTCGAGGAGCTGCGGAGCATCGGCCTCGACTACTGGGCGCTGGGCCACGTGCACACCCGTTTGACCCTCTCGGGCCGGAAGGGCTCCGACGAGCCCTGGGTCGTCTACTCCGGCAACATTCAGGCCCGCAGCCCCAAACCGAGCGAACGAGGGTCCAAGGGCGCCACGCTCGTTCACGTCAGCGACGGGCACGTCCAAGACATCGAGCCGGTCGCCTGTGATGTCGTGCGCTTCGACCTCGTAGAGCTCGACATAGCTGAGATCGCCGATCTCGCCGAATTGCGAACACGACTCGTCAGTGCCGCGCGGGAACGCCTTGGCGGCGCCGACGGGCGCGCCCTTGTGCTCCGGGGACATCTCGTGGGTCAGGGAGAACTTCATTCTGACCTCCGGCGCCCGGGAGCCACGGAGGACCTGCGGTCCGCGCTCCGCGAAGACTTCGAGGAGGACAGGCCCTTTTGCTGGTGGGACTGCATCGACGACCGGTCGCGTCCGGCCATCGACCTCGAGGTGGCGCGGGCCGGATCGGACTTCGCAGCCGATCTCATCTCGCTCGCGGACGCGCTGGCCTTGAGCCTGGCAAACGACGACGCTGCACTGGACGGCTTCGCGACCGAACTGTCCGAAGGACTCCCGGGACCACTCAAGACCCGGCGCGCCATCGAGCGGCTGCTGAAGTCGTCCGGCTTGCCGCCGGCCGAGCTCATCGATCGAGCCCTCGTGCTCGCGCTCGGCGAGCTCGAGGGCGACAGGCGCTGAGACCGGCTGGAGTCCCGTGCGCATATCGAGCTTCCACATCGACGGCTTCGGCGCTCTGTCCGACCTCGGCGTCGACGAGCTCTCCCCCGGCCTGGTCGTCATCAGCGGGCCGAACGAAGCCGGCAAGTCAACACTGCTCGACTTCCTCACGGCGATGCTGTTCGGATTCCCCGCCCGGCGAGACAATCCCCGCTTTCGCGCGCCTGTCCGGGGCGGACGCCACGGTGGGCAGCTCACTTTGGCAGGCGGCGCTGGCAAGGGACCGGACATGGACCCCGGGTGGCGGATCGAGCGCTACTCCAGCCCGCACAAGCTCTTGAGCATCCGACGCAGTAGTGGGGCGCCTGCCTCTGAAGAGGACCTACACATGGCCCTCGGCGGCGCCGACGAGGCCCTGTTCCGCGCGGTGTTCGCCGTCGACCTGACCGATCTCGCGAACGCGGAAGCCGTGAACAGAGACGATGTCAGAGAACTCCTCTTCTCGGCGAGCATCGTGGGCCAGCGCCGGTCCGCGGCACGGGCGATGGGCAACCTGCAAAAGCAGCGCCTCGAGCTGGCTCGCCCACGACAAGGCGAGGCGCTGGCCAATCATCTGCTGGCTCAGCTGGAAGGCGTTCGCCGCGATCTCACCGAAGCGAACCGGGAAGCATCCGGCTACCCTGCGCGATGCGCCGAGCTGTCGCGCCTGGAAGCCGACGTGGCCGAGGCGCGCGAGGAGGTGGACCGCTGCGATCGCCGGACACGTGATCTCGACCTGCTGATCCGCCTGTGGGACGTCCTCGAGCGCAAGCGCGAAGCGGAACAGCGCCTTTCCTGCTGGGAGGAGCCGGAGCCGCTCATCTTGTGGCTCGAGACGCAAGCCCCAGAGCTGCAGTCCCTCAGATCGGCGTATTCGGGGCATCTCGAACGCGTGAACCGGCTCGGCGACCTGCAGAACCAACGTAGTGGGATCGAACAGTCCATCCAGGCCGCCATGGGCTCGCTCGGCCCGGACTGGGACCGTGACCGTGTGTGCACGTCTGACGGCTGGATCCGGCTCATGGACGAGGCCCGGCGCTTTCGGACCGCGCTCGGGGATCTCGAGACGAACTGGCGAACAGCGGCCGCTCTGGTCAAAGAGGCCGACTCCGCACCGGAGCTCGCCGGCATAGGGGACGACGACAGTGCTGCCCTGACCACCGGGGCCACCGGCACCGCGGGGGGCCCCGATCCCGAGCGTCAGGCGAAGTTGGTGGGCGAGCTGCGCAAGAATCTCGCCGAACAGCGCCTGTTGTCGGCACAACGGCAAGCCGAGCAAGGCCGACCGGGTGCGTCTGCCGGAGTCTTCTGGGCTACGAGCGTCGCCTCCATCGCACTGGTGGCCTTCGCCATAGTGGGCCTCGCACTCGTAGCCGCGCTCGTCCCGGGCCAGGCGGCCGTTCGGCTCCTGTGCGCTGTGCTCGCCGTCGCCGGATGCGTGCTGGTGACGGTCGCGGTCGCGCTACGGCGGCGCTGGCGGCAGGCCGAGCCGACAGACGCGACGGGCACGGAGACGGCCAGCGAGCGCGTGACCACCCGCGTCGCCGAGCTCACGGCGGCTCTCGGCCTGCCGGGGATGCCGAGCGACTCCGACGTGGAGACCGCCGCCGAGGCGATCGAGGACGCCAGAGCCGTCGCCCGCGCGCGAGAAGACGACCGTCGCCGGACGACCGCCGCCCTCCAACGGCGGAGGGCGGCTCACAGGTCACTCGACACGGCGTCGAACAGCCTCCGCTTAGAGCTCTCGGCGTTCACAGCGTGGAAGCTCGCCCACGATCTGGCACCAGAGCTGTCACCGGAGGGCGTCCTCGAGAGCCTGACGGCGCTCCAGACAGCCTGGAAGGACTTCGCTGCCCTCGATCGCGTCGATGCCAGGATCGCCCAGCTGGCAGTCGAGGTCTTCGAATTCGGGGCCCGGCTCGGCAAGCTCGCGGCGGGGCTCGGCGAGTTCGGCGGTGACGGCGAGTCGCTCGAGAGCGACCCGGAAGCTGGCCTCGAGGAGCTGTGCGCCTCGCTCGAAATGTGGACCGAGCGCCGTACGACGAGGGCAGCTCTGGTGCGGGTGGTCGAGGACGAGGGCGCGGACCTTGAGCGCTCGTTCGGCCTCGGTGACCGGGCACGTCGTCTGCGTGCAGAGCTCGAGACGGGAGAGCTGCTCGCCTGGCGCCAGGAGCAGGCGGGGCTGGCCGGCGTCCGCTCCGAAGCCCGCGACCGTTTGGAACAGCTGCTGAGGGCCCATCAGGACGCCACGAACGAACTGCGCGTCATCGCCGGCTCGGCCCGAGTCGCAGAGCTCGAACAAAGACGGCTAGCCCTCGAGCAGGAGCTCGACGGAGTGCTCATGTCCTGGGCCGTCCTCGGATCGGCGCGGCTGCTCCTCGAAGGCACCTTGAAGCGTCACGAGAAGGAACATCAGCCCGCTGTGCTGGCGCGCGCGGGTGATCGCTTCGCAAAGGTGACCAAAGGACGATATGTGCGCCTGCTTCCGTCACTAGAGGACGAAGGCGGCCGGCAGGCCATCAGGGTCCTCTCCTCCCAGGGAGCCGAGATCGATGCCGGCGACCTGAGCCGGGGGACCATCGAGCAGCTGTACCTCTGTTTGCGGCTCGGGCTCGCCGAGACCTTTGCCGAGCGCTCCGAGGCACTGCCGCTCATCCTCGATGACGTGCTGGTCAACTTCGATCCCGGGCGTGCGGTGGCAGTGGCAGAGGCACTCGCGGAGACTGCGGAGCACCATCAGGTGCTGTTCATGACATGCCACCCGCACCTCGAAGAGCTCGTCCGCAGTGTCGAGCCAGACGTCCAGGTGGTGCGGCTCGAGAGGATCTGAGGACCGCCCGCCCTCATTGCCGTTCGCCTTGTCGGGCGAAGGTGCAGCTCGGTCTTTGGCGATGGCTCGCGGGCGGCGACCGCGGTATCAGGCTCAGAAATGCGACATGCAAAACGGCGCCCGTCGGACGCCGAACATCTCGTCGGCGCGTCGCGCTGCACCCTCGGTGCACTGGCCGATCCGGCCGACCTCAGCCATGCCGGTGAAGGGGACCCCTCCGAGATACAGGGCCCCCAACGCTTCTACCGGCACGACGAGGTCCGGCGCGGCTGCGACGCGCTCGACGGTCCCGGTGCCTCCGGAGTCGACAGACAGGCGGAAACGACCTTCATTCCAAGGGCAGAACGGGTCCTCCACCTCGATGACGAGGGCTTCGCCTTCCTGGTAGCGGCGCCGGGCGAGCGCCCGTTCTGCGTCCACCAGCCGGACCCAGATGCGGTCGGTGAGGCTCACGGTACGAAGACGCCCTTGGTCGGCGAACAGGTACCGCAACGGTTCGTCGACCGGCCGGCTGCCCGTGCGCAACTGCTCGGTCAGGTCTATGCCGAGCAGATACCGCCACAGCGACGTGTAACTCTCGTCGCTCAGCGAGCACAGCTCCTCCACCATCACGGCGCGGCGCCGGCGGTCCGCCGGGTCTATCGGGCCCACCCGATAGACGGCATAGCCGTCGATGCGGCCGGCCTTCACATAACAGGCGTAGAAACGGTGCCTCGTCTCTTCGCCTGCGTCGTTAGGGCTCCCCAGCAACTCGGCCCACTCCCCGTGGGAACGGTCCATCTCCCCGACTCTCGTCGGCACATAGGCGGCGTGGACGACCGGGAAGGCCTCGGCTGCCTGGGCGAGCTCGAGGAGCCGGACCGAGCCGGGCCCGTCGCCTGTGCTCGAGCCGCACCGCGTCGCGACCGGTGTCATGAGCCCGGCATGGCGTTTGTCGACCTCGTAGCGGGCTCCGAAGGTCGCCGGGCCGTAGCCGTAACGGCCGTAGATCCCGCCCTCGCTGGCATAGAGGACCGCGAGGATCTCGTCGGCCGAATGGAGGTCATCGAGCTGGCGCCTCATCATGGAATTGAGAAGGCCCCGTCGGCGGTGAGTCGGGGCCACCGCGACGTCGGTGACCGCCGCCACCTCGCAGCGGACGAGACCCGGCAATGTCATCGGGATCAGGTAAGAACTGCTGGTTGCGACGAGGTCCCCGCCTTCGAACACCGCCAGCGACCGGTCGAGCTGCAGCTCCTCAGCGAGACTCTCCAGCTTGTCTGGTGTGTAGCGGCCGCCCCACGCGGCCGCCTGACAGGAGGCGAAGGCATAGATCTCGTGTGCGCCGATTGGTCGAAGCTCAAAGTCCGTCATCGTGGGAAACCTCCCGCCTCGGGCGCCAGAGGCGCACGCTCAGTTGCCGAGCGGGCGGGGTTCGTGCTCCTGGGCGATCGTCTTTCGGATCATCTGGATTCGTTCCGCAGCGCTGTTGACGTCGCTGCCCTTGGCCTCGAAAAGCGCCTTGCGGTCCTGTTCGGCTTCCAGCTCGGCGTTCGCGTCGGCGGCGGCAAGGCGAGCCTCGATGCCTTCTGAGACGAGCTTCTCCGCCTCGGCAACCAGCGCTTCGACCATCTCGTCCTCAGGCACGACCCGCACGATCTTGCCCTTTATGAACAGGTGTCCCTTGTGGCGGCCCGCCGCAATCCCGAGATCGGCCTCGCGGGCCTCCCCGGGGCCGTTGACCACACAGCCCATCACGGCAACCTGCAGGGGCAACGATCGCGATTCCAGGGCTTCTTGGGCCTGGCGGGCGATCTCGATCACGTCGATCTCGGCGCGGCCGCACGACGGACACGCTATGAGGTCAAGGCCCTTGCGTTCTCGAAGCCCGAGGGCTTCGAGCAACTGGCGCCCGGCGCGCGCCTCTTGAACCGGGTCGGCAGTGAGTGAGTAGCGGATCGTGTCACCTATACCCTCGGCAAGGAGGGTCGCGATCCCCGCCGTGCCCTTTATGAGACCGGCGGGAGGGGGTCCGGCCTCTGTCACACCGAGGTGGAGCGGATGGTCGAAGGTCTCCGACGCCAGGCGGTACGCCTCGATCATGAGCGGGACGTTGGACGCCTTCACCGAGATCTTCACGTCCTCGAAGCCGACCTCTTCGAAATAGGCCAGCTCCATGCGGGCGGACTCCACCAGCGCCTCGGGCGTGGCCCCGCCGTACTTCTTGTACAGGCTGGGATGCAACGAACCGGCGTTCACACCTATCCGGATGGGGACTCCCCGGTCACGCGCTTCAGAGGCGACGAGCTTGATCTCCTCCGGCTTTCGTAGATTGCCCGGGTTCAAACGCAGCCCGTGGACCCCGGCCTCGAGGGCCGCGAGAGCCATCTCGTAATGGAAGTGCACGTCGGCCACGATCGGCACGGGCGAGCGTGGGACGATGACGGCCAACCCCTCAGCCGCCTCCTGCTCGTTGCACGTGCAGCGCACGATGTCGGCCCCGGCAGCGGCGAGGGCGTACACCTGGGCGAGGGTCCCCTCGGCGTCCGCCGTCTTGGTCACCGTCATCGACTGGACCGAGACGGGCGCTCCCCCGCCGACGGCGACCTTCCCCACCTTTATCTGGCGGGTCTTGCGTCGTTCGGCCGCCGCCACGCCTGATCTGGGCATCGATCGCCAGCTTAGCGGGGCACCGCCGCACGACCCGGTGGCTCGCGCGCACCTGGGACGCGCGCTTCCGGCCTCAGCCCCCGGGCAGGTGAGCGGGATTGACGATGTTCATGTAGAGGGCCCCGAGCCCGACGAGCACGACGAAGAGCAGGAAGACGTAGGCGACGGGCATGAGCTTGGCGACGTCCGCGTGATAGCTGCGCCCCTTGCGCGAGCGCAACCGCTCGTAGACGGCGATGGCCACATGACCTCCGTCCAAAGGCAGCATCGGGAACAGGTTGACGATGCCGACGAACAGGTTGATCGCCGCCAGCAGCACCAGCAGCTCCGCAACGTCCTGCCTGGCGGCCTGGGCACCGATCTGGACAGCCCCGACGATGGAAAGGATCGTCCCTCCCCCGCCACCGCTCCCGGAGCCGGCCGAGGACCCCGAGGACTGGTTGTCGCCGGCCACGGCGACCTGATGGGCGAAGTTGCTCAGCCCGTGCAGCGAGAAGACCTGGGCCAGGCCGCTGAAGGTCTGGCCGAAAAGCGAGCCGAACTCCGCGCCGGCGTGGCCGACGGCGGTGACCGGCCCGACCGACACGTTTCTCACATTGGTGAGCTCGACCCCGATCACACCCTTCGCCGGTCCCGAAGGGCTCGCGGCCCTAATCCGCTCACCGTCGATCACCTCCACGACGTGGCGGCCGTCGACCGGCGTCACCCGGAGGGTCAGGTCGTGGCCGTCGCGTTCGACGACGAAGCTGAGCGTGTCGCCGGGGTGGGCGTTCACAAAGGTGATGAGCGAGTCGAGACTTGTGACCTTGTGCCCGTCGACGGCCAGGATCTCGTCACCGGGCTTGAGCCCTGCGCGCTGTGCCGGGCTCAAGCCGGTCGAGAACTGCCCGAGGCTCGTGACGGTCGGCGAGGTGAGAGTCGGCGCCCCGGAGAAGGCGTACAGCGAGAAGAGCAGCACGAAGGCCATGATCATGTGCATGCCCGACCCGGCGAAGGCGACCAGGAGTCGCCGCGGGAACGACGCCTGGCGGTAGCTGCGTTCCTCGTCGGCCGGATCGACCTGCTCGAGCATGGTCATGCCGACGATCCGGACGTAGCCGCCCGCCGGGATCGCCTTGACGCCGTACTCGGTCTCTCCCCGGCGTATCGACCACAATCTCGGCCCGAAACCGAGGAAGTACTCGGTCACCTTCATCCCGCTCCACTTGGCCGTGGCGAAGTGGCCGAGCTCGTGGAGCATGATCATGGCGACCAGGGCGAGCACCACGACCAGGACGGGCAAGGCCCCGAATGCGAGCGCGACGGCGATGCCGGCGGCCACGACGACCGCCAGCCGCAACAACGGCCCGAGCCCGGACCCCTGAAGCCGGGGCGCGGCCGGCACACCCGCGCCTGAAGCGTCGCCCATCAGGACAAGTCTCCCGCTTCCCCGCCCTATTTCCTCGTCATGCGGTGCGCTCACGGGCGGCGACAGCGTGCGTCGCCCGCGCCCGGGCTTGTGCGTCGGCCTCCAGGACGTCCTCCACCTGTACGAGTTCGCTGGGCTCGTGGGCCGCGAGCGTCTCGGCTACCACCGCGGCGATGGCTCTCCAGCTGATGCGGTCTTCCAGGAATGCCGCCACGGCGACCTCGTTGGCGGCATTCAGCCATGCCGGAGCGCTGCCGCCGGCCCGGCCCGCCTCGTAGGCGAGCTGCAAACAGGGGAAGGTCGCCAGGTCCGGCGGCTCGAAGTCGAGGTGGAGCCGGGTGCGGAAGTCGAGCGAGCCGTACGGATGGGCGAGGCGGTCCGGATATCCGAGGGCGTAACCGATCGGCAGGCGCATGTCGGGGACCGACAGCTGGGCGATCGTCGTCCCGTCGCAGAACTCCACCATCGAGTGCACTATCGACTGGGGGTGGACCACGACCTCGATGCTGTCGTAGTCGACGCCGAACAGCTCCCTCGCCTCGATGACCTCGAGCCCCTTGTTCATGAGAGTCGAGGAGTCGATGGTGATCTTCGGTCCCATCTGCCAGGTCGGATGAGCCAGGGCGTCGGCCACCGTCACTGTGGCCAGATCCTCCCCGGTCCTTCCCCGGAACGGTCCACCGCTGGCTGTGATCACAAGGCGCGCCACCGCCTCGCGACGACCGCAGGCAAGGCACTGGTGTATCGCACCGTGCTCGGAGTCGACCGGCACGAGCTCGGCCCCGACCGTGGCGCGGGCGCGTTGCACGACCGGCGCCCCGGCCACGAGCGACTCCTTGTTCGCGAGCGCCAGGCGACGCCCCGCCCGCAGGGCCGCGACGGTCACACCCAGCCCGGCGAAGCCGACGACGGCGTTTACGACCACGTCGGCGGTCTCGGTGAGCGACGAGAGCGCCCCGGGACCCGCACGCAGCTCGATGCCGGCGGGCAGCAGCTCTGCGAGCCTCGCCTCGAAAGCGCTGTCGGCGATGGCGACGACACGGGGGTGGAACTCCTCGGCTTGGGCCGCAAGCAGATCGACCGATCTCGAGGCCCCGAGGGCGCTTACGACGAAACGGTCCGGCGCCGACCGCAGGACGTCGAGAGTCTGGGTACCGATCGACCCCGTCGAACCGATCACCGCCACGCGCCGTTTCGAGTCGTGCCCGGTAGTCGTGGTCCGGACCGGCGTCGGCTGGTCCATCGTCACTGTCATCACACGTGAGCCAGGCGAACGAAGTAGTAGGCGGCCGGGAGGACGAAGAGCAGGGCGTCGATCCGGTCCAGCATGCCGCCGTGGCCGGGCAGCAGCGACCCCATGTCCTTCACACCGAGGTCGCGCTTGATCATGGACTCGACGAGGTCGCCGCAAGGGGCCACGACTGCGACGATGACGCCCAGCTCGAGCGCGGTTGCGACATGCCAGGGGTGGATCTGGCTCGTAATGCCCGCCGAGGCAGCGATCGCGACCAGGCAACCGGCCACGAGGCCCTCCCAGGTCTTGTTCGGGCTGATCGTGGGGGCGAGGCCGTGCCTCCCGAAGCGACTGCCGACCACGTAACCACCCACGTCGTAACCGACGGCGGCGATGATCGCCCCCAGCATGAACGCGATCCCGTGACGGTCGGGGAAGACCCTCGGGTCGATGAGCAGGCCGGCGAAAGAAGCCAGCACTCCTGTCCAGCCGAAGGCGAAGACGGTGACCGAGAGGTTGGTGAGCGGCGAACGGCGCGTGATCCCGGCGAGATACCAGAGCATCGACACGACGATGAAAACGGCCAGGGCAAACGGGATCGCGTCCGGCCCTTTGAAGTAGGCCCCGACGATCACCGCCGGCACGGCCACGACGCCCAGGAGGGTCGCCGGCCTGTAGCCGGCGAGGCGCAGGGAGTTGAACAGCTCAGCAGTCGCTACCGTCACGGCCACTGCGACGAGCGCCAGGACGGCGGGCGGCCCGGCGAGGAAGCACAGCAGCAGGACGCCGGCCAGCACGACACCGGTGACGGTGGCGACCACCGGGTTGCGGGAGACCGGTTCGCTGCCCTTCTTGGTGACCGCGATCGACCGCGTTTCGCGCCGGCGGGCCCGTCGTGCGACGTGGCGCCGGCGCCGGACCGGCGCCACAACCGCCTCGTCGGGCTCCGCGGCCGTGCCCGGGTCGAAATCTCCGGCGTCGGGACCGTCGGGTGCTTCCGGCGTGCCGTCTGAGCCAGACACGGGTTCGGCCACAGGTGATGACTCCGTCGGCCCTACGGGCTCGGCGGCGTTGTCCGCGCCCTCCTTGCGCTCGACCCACGTCGCCTCCCCGTCATCACTTAGGAAGTCGTACGCGAACGGGTCGTCGGAGGACGACTCCTCCGAAGCCGTGACGCTGAGGCCGGCCTTGGCCAGGTCGGCGAGGATGGCGTCGCTGTCGTTCCAGTCCTCCTGGCGTTCACGCCACACGGGTCCTCCGGGCGGCGTCGGGGGCGGGCCGCCGCGTTCGACAGCCGCTTCATGCTCGAGGTCGCGCAGCACCCGGGGAAGCTGCAAGGTGGGCGGGTCGGTCCAGTCCGGCAGCTCGTAGGAGGCGAGCATCTCGGCCACCGACTGTGACTCGGGGACCTGTTGGGCTTCGTCGCTGCCGTGAGGGACCGGGCGGTCAACGACCGAATCGCTCGAGGGGCGCGCCACTGCCTCGGGCGAAGGCACCAACCCTGCCGCAACTCCCGCCTCCACGCCGGCAATCCGGGCCCGTTCGGCAACCGGCTCTCCGGTCCCTTGAGGCTCTTGTCCGTCCTCCACAGTTCCTCCCTCGCGGGTTCCTTCGATGACGCCGGCACCGAACACGTGTCAGGCATCGAAAGCTCCCGGCGCGGCGACGGCTAGGTGCCGGACCGCCGATGCTCAGAGCTCGAGCAACTCCCGTTCCTTGTGGCTCAACAGCCTGTCGATCTCCGCGATCTGCTCATGGGTCAGGCTCTCCAGCTCCTTCTCCGCGCGCTCGAGGTCATCCGAAGAGATGTCACCGTCCCGCTCCAGGGCTTCGAGGTCGTGCCGGGTCGAACGACGGACGTTGCGCACAGCGACGCGTCCCTCCTCGGCTCGGTGCTTGACGACCTTCACGAATTCCTTCCGCCGCTCCTCGTTGAGCTCGGGGAACACGAGCCTGAACACCTGGCCGTCGTTGGACGGGTTGATACCGAGGTCGGAGCTGATCAGCGCCCTCTCCACGGCCTTCATGGCGCCTTTGTCGTAGGGGTTGACCACGAGCACGCGGGGCTCAGGGACGCTGAACCCGGCTATCTGCTGCAGGGGAACCTCGGTGCCGTAGTAGTCCACCTTGAGCTTCTCGACAAGCGCCGGCGAGGCGCGGCCGGTCCTGACCATCGCGAAGTCGGCCTTGGTGTGTTCGACCACCTTGTGCATCCGTTCGGAGGTGTCGGAGAGAGCTGCTTCAATGAGCGAGGCGTCAGTCACCTGATCAGCGTACCTATCCGCTCACCCACGAGGGCTGCTCGGATGTTGCCCTCCCGCATGATGTCGAACACGAGGATGGGGATCCCGTTGTCCCGGCAGAACGTGACCGCAGTGTGGTCCATGACACGCAGGTCCCTCGACACGACCTCGAGGAACCCGATCTCCTCGTAGCGTGTCGCATCCGGCTCCGAGCGGGGGTCGGCACTGTAGACCCCGTCCACGCCGGAATGGGTTCCTTTCAAGATGGCGTCAGCCTCGATCTCGGCCGCGCGCAGAGCCGCGGGAGTGTCGGTCGTGAAGTACGGGTTACCCATCCCGGCCGCGAAGATCACGACGCGACCCTTCTCGAGGTGCCTGATGGCGCGACGGCGGATGTAGGGCTCGCAGACCTCGGCCATGTGAATGGCGGACAGCACCCGGGTCGGGCAGCCGACGCGTTCCAACGCGTCCTGCAGTGCCAGGGCATTGATGACCGTGCCGAGCATGCCCATGATGTCCGAGGTGGCCCGGTCCATTCCCTGACCGGCGCCGGTCGTGCCCCGCCAGATGTTGCCACCGCCGACGACGATGGCGATCTGCATATCCAGCTCGCTCTGGGCGGCGCTGATCTCCTTGGCGAGCCGCCCTACCGTCGACGCGTCGATGGTCTCGTCGGACAACGAGCTTGCCAGGGCCTCTCCGGAAAGCTTCAGCACGACCCGGTGCCACCGGGGCCGAACTCCTCCGGCTTGGTCGAGGGGCACTTCGCTCACGGGTTCCGCGCGGGCCCGCTCACGAGCCGATGACGGCCTGAGCAAAGCGAAGCAGCTGCGCACCGCCGAGCAGCTGCCCGATCGAGTACTGCTCGTCGCGCACGAACGGCTGGTCCAGCAGCACGCGCTCTTTGTACCAGCCCTGCAGCCGGCCTTCGACGATCTTGTCAAGCGCCGCCTCGGGCTTTCCTTCGTTGCGGGCGATAACAGCCGCCGTCTGGCGGACATCATCGATCTGCTCGGCGGGAACGTCCTCGCGACGCAGGTACTCCGGACGGGCGAAGGCGATGTGCAGGGCGATGTCGTGCGCGAGCGCCTCTGTCCCGCCTGCCAGCTCCACGAGCACGGCGTTTACGCCGCGGCCGTTCTGCAGGTGCAGGTAGCTGCCGATGATGGCCGACTTGGGCGCTTCGAAGCGGAAGGTCTGGCCGAGCGCGATGTTCTCCTTCGAAACGAGGGTCAGGTCCTCGATCCGTCCGGAGAACTGGGCGAGCGCGTCTTGTCCCTTCAAGGCGAGCTCGTTCGCGATCTCCTCGACGAGGGACACGAACTCGGGCGACTTCGCGACGAAGTCGGTCTCGCACTCGAGCATGGCGATCGCTCCGACCGGCTCGTGCCCGCCGTGGACGACGACGGCGACGGCTCCCTCGGTGCGTTCGCGGTGCTGACGCTTCGCGGCGCTGATGATCCCCTTCTCGCGCAGTATGCGCTCGGCCTCGTCCATGTCGCCCTCGGCCTCTTCGAGCGCACGCCTGCAGTCAAGGATCCCGGCGCTCGTCTTCTTCCGGAGCGTCTGCACCTCCTTGGCGGTGATGGCTGCCATATTTCAATCCTCCGTAACGTGCTCGATGTCGGGGGCGGCCTTTTCCTCTACCGCCGTCTCGTGGGCGATCTCGCCGCCTGGCTCACCTTGGCCTGGCACCGGGCTCTCATCAGCCTCGGCCGTCGTGGCTTTCAAGGCGGCCTGTTCGGGAACCGGCTCCGTCTCGACAGCCGGGGCCTCGGCGAGCACGGGCTCGGCCGCCGGCTCGGTGGCCGGCGGTGTCTCAACCAAAGTATCCGCAGGTTCGCTCACGGCCGGCGCGAAAGCCTGAGAAATGGGCTCTTGGGTCGCCCGGCGGGCTCTTTGGGCCGCGTCCACGGCACGTCGCGAGGCGATGAACTTACCTTCGACGACGGCGTCGGCGATGACCCGGCACATGAGCCGACCCGCCCGAATCGCATCGTCGTTGCCCGGAATCACGTAGTCGATGACATCGGGATCACAATTCGTGTCGACGACGGCGACGACCGGCAGGTGCAACTTGTTCGCCTCAGTGACGGCGATGTGCTCCTTCTTCGTGTCGATCACGAAGATCGCGTCCGGCGGCCGGTCCAGCCGGCGCAGTCCGCCGAGGTTCCGATCGAGCTTCTCGAGCTCGCGCTCGTGGGACAGCGCCTCTTTCTTGGGCATGGCGGCGAAGTCGCCGGCGGCGCGCGAAGCCTCGAGCTCCTGGAGCTTGCGGACCCGCCCGGCGACCGTCTGGAAGTTGGTCAGCATGCCTCCGAGCCAGCGCTGGTTCACATAGGGCATCCCGCAGGCGACCGCGAACTCCGCCACGGGGTCCTGGGTCTGCTTCTTCGTGCCGACGAAGAGGATGACCCCACCCCCGGCGACGAGGTCTCTCACATAGGAGTAAGCGGTGTCGACGCGCTCCAGGGTCTGATTCAGGTCGATGATGTAGATGCCGTTGCGCTCGCCGAAGATGAAGCGCTTCATCTTCGGGTTCCAGCGACGCGTCTGATGGCCGAAGTGCATTCCGGCCTCGAGCAGTTGCTTCATCGTGACGACAGCCACGCGTGTCTCCTCCCGACGGTTCGAGTCAATCCCGGCACCGCGCCCCGAAGGACGACCGCGGGCATGCCAGGACGCACTTTGAAAGAGGCCCGGTCGGGCCTCGCCGCAATGGTAGCTGGTCAGCAGCAGGGCTACAGCACCGGCGACGACCGAAGTCGCCGGTGCTCAGGTGGTCAGCTCGTCGCGAAGGCGCTGCCTCAAGTGGAGCACTGCCTTCGTGTGGATCTGGCATGCGCGGCTCTCGGTGACGCCGAGGATCTCGCCGATCTCGGCGAGGTTCAGACCTTCGTAGTAGTACAGCGTGAGCACCTTGCGCTCGCGGTCATCGAGCCGCTGGATGGCCTTGGCGAGCTGTCGACGCGTCTCTTCGAGCTCGATTGTGGCACCGGGGGCGTCGCCCTGGTCCTGCAGGGTGTCACCGAGCGTCTGGCCCCCGCTCCCGCCCTGGCGGAACAGGACGTCGTCGAGCTGCAGCAGGCCGGCCCGAGAGGTCTGGCGCAAGATGTCGTCCAGGTCGCCCGTCGACATCTCGAGCTCGTCGGCGAGCTCACGGTCCGTCGGTGAACGACCGAGCTGGCCTTCGAGCTTGGAAAGGGCGGCATCGACGGCCCGCGCCTTGGCACGGACCGACCGAGGCACCCAGTCGATCGAACGGAGCTCGTCGAGGATGGCGCCGCGCACGCGCGGTACTCCGTAGGTCTCGAACTTGATCGCCCTTGAAGGGTCGAACTTCTCGATGGCGTCGATCAGTCCGAGGATGCCGTAGCTCACGAGGTCGGAGTAGTCGACGTGACTTGGCATGGCGGCGGCCACGCGTCCGGCCACGTACTTCACAAGCGGCGAGTAGTGAAGGATCAGCCGGTCGCGCGCGGACTGGTCCGCGGTCGCCTTGAAGTCCGCCCACAGCTCATCGACGGACTGGATGCGGTCGACCCCGGTCTGAGTCATCAGGCTCTCGGGTGAGCGCTTCGGTACGCTCCGACCAGTCGTTCGGTGGACACGTGGGTATAGATCTCTGTAGTTCTCAGGCTCGCGTGGCCGAGCAGCTCCTGGACCACGCGCAGGTCGGCCCCTCCGTCGACGAGATGAGTCGCGTAGGTATGGCGCAGGGCGTGGGGATGGGTCGGGACCGGTGAGCGGCGGTCGAGGACACGGCGCACGTCTCGGGAGGTCATCTGCCGTCCGCGCCGGTTGATGAACAGCGAGCCCTGGGGCGTCGAGGCGTTCACGAGCGCCGCCCGGCCCGAGGCGACATAACGGCCCACCGCCTCGACGGCGGGGTGGCTCAAGGGCACGCGGCGCTGCTTGCCGCCCTTGCCCCAGACGGTCACCGACCGGCTCTTCAGGTCCAGGTCCGATAAAGCGAGCCCGCACAACTCGGCCACACGCAGTCCGCTGCCGTAAAGCAGCTCCAAGAGCGCGTCATCGCGCGTGTTGACCGAGGCGGGCAGTTTGGCCCGCGACGAACCCGGCGGCGGCTCGAGGAGAGCCTCCAGCTCCGAGGGTGTAAGTACGCGGGGCAGGCGCGCTTCTCCCTGAGGAGCCGACAGCCGCCTGGAGGGGTCGACGCCGATGATCTCGTGGCGTCGCAGCCAGGCGAAGTAGCGCCTGATTGCGGCGGCTTTCCTGGCGATTGTCCTTCGGGAGTACCTGCGCGTCGCAAGGTAGGCCAGGTAGCGCCGCAACATGAGACGGTCGACTTCGCCCGGGTCGGAGATCCCGGCCCGGGCCGCCCACGCGGCGAACGCCTCGACGTCGCTCCGGTACGCACGGCGGGTCGCCGAGGCGTCGGATGCGAGCGAGCGCACAAAGTCTTCGAGCTCGAAGCCCACAGCTCCACGGTACCCGACACGCGCGCGGAAAGTGCTGTTCCGTCATCAATTCGGTCCCGCCCCCCGCAGACCCCAACTTGAGCGACAATGTAGGCCATGGCCCACAGAGTGCTGCTAGTGGAGGACGACGAACGGATCCGCGCATCAATGCGTCTTTCGCTCGAGGACGAAGGCTACGAGGTGGAGGAGGCGGGCACCGGCGAAGAGGCGATTGAGCTGCAGACTCAGGCACTCGTCTCAAATCCGTTCGATCTGCTCGTTGTCGACATCATGTTGCCCGGAATGGACGGATTCGAGTGCTGCCGTGAACTGCGAAAAGCGAGCGCCGTACCGATAATCATGGTCACGGCCCGCACAGACACCCATGACGTCGTGGCCGGGCTCGAGGCCGGCGCCGACGACTACGTCACCAAACCGTTCGAGCCCAAGGAGCTCGCCGCCCGTATAAGGGCGCTGCTGCGCCGTGCCCGGGCGGGCGAGCCGGTCCTCGTGCAGCTCGAGTTCGGCGATCTCGAGATCCTGCCCGAAGCCGGCGTCGTGCGCCGCAACGGGGAGGAGGTCCACCTGACCAGGACGGAGTTCCTGCTGCTGTGCGAGCTCGCCTCCAACGCCGGCAAGGTGCTATCGCGCGAGCAGCTGCTCGAACGTGTCTGGAGCTACGACTACTTCGGGGACGGTCGCCTCGTCGATGTCCACGTCCGGCGCCTTCGCACCAAGATCGAGAGCGACCCGAGCGAGCCCCGCCACGTGCTCACTGTGCGTGGCCTCGGGTACAAACTCGCTCCGTAGCGATGCAAACGGACGCTGTGGCGACAGATCGGCCTTCGCCAGCGTCCGCCGCCGTGCCGGACGGTGTCACCGAGGTGCTCCACCCGCACAGGAAACGACACCTGGGTCTGCGTGCCCGGGTCACAACGGCGTTCGCCCTGGGGGCACTGGCTCTCTCCGGTGTCCTTGCCGGTATCGGCTACCTGGCGGTCCGCAGCTCGATCGTCAACCAGCAGCTGACCTCGATGAGGCACCAGGCCCTGGCTAACGCGGTCCTTTTGCGGGGTGAGCTTCGAGTGCCCACCGCCTACATCCCGGCGCTCATAACCACGCTCGACTCCGGCCCGAACACCGACTCGCTCATCTACAGCACGGGCCACTGGTACCCGTCGGCGGTCACCTTGTCACCCACTCAGCTGCCACTGGCCCTGAGAGGACGTGTGCTCACGGGCGCACCGGCGTGGCAGCTCATCTCGTCCGGCGGGACCGCGCAGCTGATCGTCGGGGTGCCCATCCACGCCCAGTCCAGCTTTCACAGCGTGAACGCCGCCTACTTCGAGATCTTCGACCTGTCGGACCTCGTGAGAACCCTGCATGCCCTTCTCGCCGCGCTCGCCATCGCAGCCCTTATCACCACGGTCGCGGGGGCCGTTCTCGGGCTCTGGGCGGCTGCCCGCACGCTGCGGCCGCTGCGCGAGACCACCCAGGCGGCGCTGGCGATCGCCGGAGGGCGCCTGGACACACGCCTCGAGAGCGCCGACTTCGCGGATCTGGCTCCTTTCGCTTCGGCCTTCAACCAGATGGTGGACCAGCTCCAGGTACGCATCGAGCGTGAGGCCCGGTTCGCTTCCGATGTCAACCACGAGTTGCGGTCCCCGCTCACGACCCTCGCCAACTCGCTGTCGGTGCTGGAAGCGCGACGCGACGAGCTACCGCCAAGGTCACTTCAGGCGCTCGACTTGCTGGGCGCCGAGGTCCGCAGATTCCGGCGCCTCGTCGACGAGCTTCTCGAGATCTCACGCTTCGACGCCAAGCCGGGGGATATCTCCCGCGACGAGGTGACCTTGGGGGCGCTCGTCGAGCACACCGTCCAAGCGACCGGGGCCGAGGTGCCGATTCGCTTCGCTCCCGGAGTCGCGTCGCAGCACATCCTCGTGGACAAGCGCCGTTTCGAGCGGATCTTCGCCAACCTGTTCGAGAACGCGCAACGCTATGCCGGAGGCGTGACACTCTTGACCATCGAGGACCACGGCGACACCGTGCGTTTTCTCGTCGATGATGCCGGGCCGGGCATCGCCCCCGAGGAGCGGGGCCGGATCTTCGAGCGGTTCTCGCGCGGCTCGACGGGCCGGCGCCGCGGGCTCGGCGACGGCACCGGTCTCGGGCTGGCCATCGTCGCCCAGCATGTGAGCCAGCATGGAGGCCGGGTGTGGGTCGAGGACCGTGAAGGCGGGGGCTCGCGCTTTGTCGTCGAGCTCCCGGCTTGGAATGAGGAGACGGCATGAGACTGCGCAGAATCGTCGCGCTCGGGTGTCTGGCTTTGGCCCTGACCGCAATTGCAGGTTGCGGGCTGCCGGTCGACACCTCGCCCCAGGCCATCCCTGCCGACGAGATGCCCATCGCACTGAGTGAGCCGAATGCCACGGTACCCAGCGTCTCGAGGATCCTCGGCTCGATACCCGAGGAGATCTACCTCCTCGGACCGGACGCCCAGCTGGTGGCGCGGATCCGCTACCTTCGCCCGCCCCCCACGCCACAAGAGATGCTCGACGCCCTCGAGGCAGGACCGTCACCGACTGAGCTGAACCAGGGGATCCAAAGCGCCATCCCGTCGTCCGCCAACCTCGTCGCAGGCGCCTTGAACGGGGGCAACCTCACGGTCGTGCTCGAATCGAGCTTCGGATCACCGCGGCCCGGTCAAGCGACTTACGAGTTCGCCCAGATCGTCTACACGGTGACGTCCCTCCCCCAGGTCCACGGCGTCTTGTTCGAGTACGACGGCGCCATCATCCAGCCGGTGATCGGCAACGGCTCGTTCGCGGCGAGCTTCGTCGTCTACCGGTCCGACTACGCGCAGCTGGTCCCCTGACAAGAGCGGGCCACACGAGTCGAACCAGCTGCCGCCCTGTCGCTCAGGCTACGGGGACGGGCAGGACGGTGAGGTTCGTCGCCCGGCCCCTCACGGACGGCCGAGGATCTCGTAGGCCGACGTGATGCGGTCAGGGCAGACGTGGACCCTCTCGGTCGGCCCGGCGGCGCCGCCTGGCCGCCTCAGGCCGCAGCACGGGCACGCGGGCGGCCGTGCTGGCGCGATCGCTGAGCGACGGGCCGGGATGGCTCGAGGCGGCTAAGTCTCGACCCCGACGCGACGAGACTTCGGGATGGGCTGGTCCACTCGCGGCGCATCGGACCAGAGCCGTTCCAGGTCGTAGTAGCGCCTCGCCTCGTCCAAGAACACATGGACGACGAACTCTCCGTAGTCCAACAGCACCCAGCGGGCGTCGTCCAGGCCTTCTATGTAACGGGGCGAACCCCCACCCTGCTCCTTCACGCGCAGCTCGATCTCCTCGGCGATGGTGCGTACCTGGCGCACATTGCTGCCGCTCGTGATGACGAAGTGGTCCGTGATGCCGAGCAGGTCCCCGACGTCGAGCACGACTGTCGGATCGATGGTCTTCGACGACGCGGCGTCAGCCGCGACGAACACGCGGTCAGGACTCAACGCGACCGGACGGCCCTTTGCTCGAGCCGAACGAGGCGAACCGTGCCCAGGCGCCGCACACATCCGGACGCATCTGTCGGTGCGAACCGGAACCTCCCGTGGCGACTCATCTGGGCACAGGGTACAGGCCCCGTTGGCGGATGACGCGGATGGCTGGCATGGGAACGAGGAAGTCTAGGGGGCGCCCCGAGGCAACCCGGTCGCGCAGGTCCGTGCTCGAGATCTCCAGTGCCGGCACCTCGACCATGCGTACATCCCAGCCCTCGAGAGGGCTGTCCGGGCCGGAGTCGTCGATTGTCGTGCCGGGACGGTTGACCACCACGAGGACGACCTTTGTCCGGACCTCGCCGATGCGCTCCCAGCACCCGAGCCCCGCGGCGGCATCGGCGCCGACGATCAGGTCGAGCTCGACGCCGGGCCAGCGCGCCTCGAGCTCGGCCACCGTGTCGGCGGTGTAGGACGGGCCGCCCCTATCGATCTCGATGCCGCTTGCCTCGAGGCCTTCCACGCCTTCGACGGCGGCCTCCACCAGTGCCAAACGGTCCGCAGCAGGGGTGACGGGACGATTTCCCACCTTCTGCCAAGGCTCGTTCGCCACCACGAGCAGGACACGCTCGAGGCCGAGCTCGTGTCTCGCGTTCACGGCCGCCACGAGATGGCCGACATGCACGGGGTCGAATGTCCCCCCCAAGATGCCGAGTCGCCTGGGACCGCTCACGTGCGAAGCGTAGCGAGCCCCCGGGCCCGTCCCGGGCTGGTGTCGGTCCGGGAGCTTGCTGCTGCCTACGCTGTTGAGGTGGCGACCACATCGGACTCCGTGCAGCAGGGGCTTTTCCACGACACCGTCCCGGCGGCGCCCGCACCAGCGCCCACGACCGAGTGGCACCCGGCGTCGTGGCACTCACGTCCCGCCGCCCAACAGCCGCCCTGGCCGGACCGGGCGGCACACGCGGAAGTCCTCGGCCAGCTGGCCAGGCTGCCACCGCTCGTGTTCGCCGGTGAGGCGCGCCGGCTCACCCGTGCGCTCGGGGAGGTCGCCGCCGGCAAGGCCTTCCTGCTCCAAGCCGGCGACTGCGCGGAGTCCTTCGACGACTTCTCGGCAGACTCGATCCGCGACAAGCTGAAGGTCATATTGCAGATGGCGGTCGTGCTCACCTACGGCTCGGGCGTGCCCGTCGTGAAGGTGGGACGCATCGCCGGGCAGTTCGCCAAGCCGCGTTCCTCGGCGACCGAGATCGTCGGCGGGGTCGAGCTGCCCGCCTTCAGGGGCCACATAATCAATGGCGACACGCCTACCGCGGCGGCCCGGGTGCCCGATCCACGGCGCATGCTCTCCGCCTACCACCAGTCGGCCTCGACCTTGAACCTGCTGCGTGCCTTCACCAAGGGCGGTTTTGCCGACCTGTCGCAAGTGCACCTGTGGAACCTCGAGTTCCTGGCGACGAGCGCCGAGGGTCAACGCTTCGAAGCCATAGCCGAGGAGATCGACAGAGCGCTCCGGTTCATGAACGCCTGCGGTGTCGATCTCTCGGTCGACTCCCCTATCCACCAGGTCGACCTTTTCACGAGCCACGAGGCGCTGCTGCTCGAGTACGAGGAGGCGCTCACGCGCAGGGACTCGCTCACCGGTGGCTGGTACGACTGCTCCGCCCATCTCGTATGGATCGGCGAGCGCACCCGCGCGATCGACGGCGCGCATGTCGAGTTCGCCTCCGGAATCGGGAACCCCGTCGAGGTCAAGCTCGGGCCGAACGCCAGCCCCGAGGAGGCAACAGCGCTCTGCGAGCGGCTGAACCCGCAGCGCCTGGCGGGCCGGCTGACCTTCGTGACCCGTATGGGCGTCGACAAGGTCAAGAGCGCGCTCCCCCCGCTCATCCGCGCCGTCAAGGCCGCCGGGCACCCGGTGGCCTGGGTCTGCGACCCGATGCACGGCAACACCTTTGCCAGCGAGTCCGGCCACAAGACGCGCCACTTCGACGACGTGCTGGGCGAGATACAGGGGTTCTTCGCTGTCCACAAGGCAGAGGGAACCTGGCCAGGGGGCGTGCACATCGAGCTGACAGGTGACAACGTCACAGAGTGCCTTGGCGGGATCGAGCACATCCGCGAGGCCCAGCTGCCGTTGCGCTACACGACTACTTGTGATCCCCGGCTGAACGCCCGCCAGTCCACCGACCTCGCCTTCCGGGTGGCCGAGCTCCTGCGCGGCTGAGGCGTGCCTGACGGTCGTGGTGCCAATGGTGGGAAAGTGACCAAAGTTTTGTATTTGTGACGATGAGTGGTCTAGAATCCACTCTTAGCGTTCACAACGGTTACAAGCGAACCACCATTCCGGGCCCGTCGGCATCGTTCGGCAAGTCGCGGCCCGCGTCCAAACATCGAGGACGCCCGAATCATGAGGTGCCATGGCAGTGACATCGATCATGAATAGCCGGCACCGACCGAGCCGACTCGCAATGATCCCCGTCGTTGCTCTCGCGTTCGCCCTCGGGCTCGGCGCCGGGCCATACCTCGGCACGGGCGCCGCCGGTGCCACCACCGGTCGGGGCGGCGCGGCTTTCGCTCGAGGCGGCTCGAGCACTCCCCTCACCGCCTCGACCCCGGCCCTGACCACAGGGCTCGCCGTGACGCCCGAGATCGCCTACGACCTCGCCGAGGCCAACGGCAAGGTGGAGCCGTTAGGTGGAGCCGCCTACTACGGCTCCGCCTACGGCGCCTACATCACCGCTCCCATAGTCGCCATGATGTCCACGCCCGATCTCAAGGGTTACTGGCTGGTCGGGGCCGACGGCAGCGTCTATCCGTTCGGCGACGCCCGCGACGAGGGCGGTGCCGGGGGCAGCGTGCGCGCCGACCCCGTCGTGGCGGCGGCGGCCACGCCCGACGGGAGGGGGTACTGGCTCGTCACCTCGTCAGGCCAGGTGATGGCTTTCGGCGACGCCAAGGCCTACGGCTCGATCTCCACGCCGATACGGGCCCATGCCGTGGCGATAGTGGCCACGCCCGATGGGAAGGGGTACTGGATCGCCTGCAGCACCGGTGGAGTCTTCAACTTCGGTGACGCCGTCTTCCACGGTTCCGCAAAGGCCGGCACGCCTGGTCTCGGCATCGTGGCGATGGCGGCCACCAACGGCGGCGGCGGGTACTGGCTCGCGGACGCTGACGGCACGGTGTTCAACTTCGGCGACGCGCCGCACTTCGCACCGGCGTCCCCGGTCAAGGTCACCTCACCGGTCGTGGGCCTCGCCGTCACCTCCGACGGGGAAGGGGCCTGGATGGCAGAGGAGAACGGCACCGTCGTGAACCTCGGGACGGCCACCGCCCACGGTTCGCTGGCCAGCCTCGGGGCCACCTCCCCTATCTCGTCCATCGCGGCTGTGTTCGTGCCCCCTCCCAGCAACGTCGCCTACGACCTGGCGGAGGCGAACGGCAAGGTGGAGGCTCTCGGGGGCGCCGCCTACTACGGCTCCGCCTACGGCACGACGCTCGTCGCCCCCATCGTCGCCCTCGTCTCCACACCGGACCGCAAGGGCTACTGGCTGATCGGCGCCGACGGCAGCGTCTACCCGTTCGGGGACGCCGTCTATGAAGGCGGCGCGGGGGGGAAGATACGCCCCGACCCCGTCGTGGCGGCGGCGGCCACGCCCGACGGCGCCGGCTACTGGATGGTGACCTCGTCCGGCGAGGTGATGGCCTTCGGCGACGCTGTGAACTACGGCTCGCTCTCGCCGACGATCGGGGCTCACGTCGTGGCCATCGTGCCCACCAAAGACGGCAAGGGCTACTGGATCGCCCTCAGCTCAGGGGGCGTGTTCAGCTTCGGCGACGCCCAGCTCTTCTGGGGGCCCGACATCGTGGGCGTGCCGACAGTGGCCATGGCGGCGACACCTGACGGAGGTGGCTACTGGCTTGTCGCCGCCAGCGGGACAGTTTTCAGCTTCGGCGACGCCCAGCCGCTCGCACCGGTGTCCCCGGTGGGTGTCGGGTCCTCGGTAGTGGCCCTCGCGGTCACGCCTCAAGGCACGGGGGCATGGATGGCAGAGGAGAACGGCACCGTCGTCAACCTCGGCACCGCTGTCGCCCACGGTTCGCTCAACGGCGTACCGGCCACGTCGCCGGTCACCTCCATCACCGCAATACTGATGCCGACCCCGGACACCCTCGCCTACGACTTGGCGGAGGCGAACGGCAAAGTGGCCGCCGTAGGCAGAGCCGCCTACTACGGCTCTGCCTACGGCAAGCACCTGATCGCTCCCATCGTCGCCCTGGTGTCCACGCCCGACCGCAAGGGCTACTGGCTGATCGGCGCCGACGGCAGCGTGTACGCCTTCGGGGACGCCGGCTACGAGGGAGGGGCCGGGGGAAAGCTGCGGCGGGACCCCGTCGTGGCCGCCGCCGCCACTCCGGACGGCGGCGGGTACTGGCTCGTGACCTCGTCCGGCGGCGTGATCGCCTTCGGTGACGCCCGGAACTACGGATCGACGACATGCCCCTCATCGGGTCACGTCATCTCGATAGTGGACACGACAGACGGCCAGGGGTACTGGATCGCCTGCAGCGCCGGAGGAGTCTTCGCCTTCGGGGACGCCAGGTTCTACGGCTCGGCCAAGGCGGCCACCGCGGGCCTTCCCATCGTCGCCATGGCCGCGACGCCCGACGACCACGGGTACTGGCTGGCCGATGCCAACGGGAGGGTATGGGGCTTCGGTGACGCCCGTCGCCTCGCCAGGTTCGCGCCCGTGAGGGCCGCCTCGCCCGTCGTGGGGCTCGCGGTCACCCCCGACGGCACAGGCGACTGGATGGCGGAAGAGAACGGGACCGTCTTGAGCTTCGGCACCGCGGCCGTCCACGGCACGCTCACAGGCACTATCGCGACCTCGCCGGTCACCTCCATCGCCGCCATGCCGGTCGAGACGGTCTCCCCCCTCAGGTACCCGAGCGGAAGCTTCGGCTACGACATCAACTGGCCCCAGTGCTCCGAGCCCGGCTCGCCGGACACGGCGGCCCTTCCCGGTCCGCCCTCCTACCCCTCCGGCACGCTCCAGTACACCGTCGCCGTGGTCGGCGTGGACGGATGGGCTGCGGGCGACGACAACCCCTGCCTCGCGGCGGAGGCGAAGTGGGCCGCGGGTGCGGTAGGGACCGACGGCGCTCCCTACGAGTTGTACATGTTCCTCAATTCCCCCTCGGCGACGACCACCGTCGACGAGCAGGGTCCGGCCGGCACCTGTTCCGCCGTCGCGGCCGCGGGCCAGCCCGCCTGCCTCGCCTACAACTACGGCTACAACGCGGCACTGGACGCGGTGCAGTACGCGAGCTCGCAGGGCGCCTCGTCGCCCATGTGGTGGCTCGACGTCGAGAACGACCTCTGTGGCCAGTACTGGTCGTGCAACCAGACCCTCAACTCGCTCACCATCCAGGGCGCCCTCGACTACCTGCACTCTTTGAAGATCACGGCCGGGATCTACTCGACTTCTGTGCAGTGGCAGGGGATCACGGGCGGCTACGTGCCCTCCGGCGCGCAGGTGCCGATCTGGGTGGCCGGTGCCTACTGGACCTCGCCGCCATACCCGTCGAGCTACGGCTACTACCCGCCGTCACAACTGGCGCCGTATTGCGGCGCCAGGTACGCCTTCGCCGGCGGCGCCACGTGGTTGTTGCAGGAAACGCCCGGACCGAACGACTACCCCTTCGACCCTGACTACGCCTGCTGAGCCCGGCGCGGGCTACAGGGCACGGGCCGCAAGGCCCGGCTCTTCCCGGCGGACCCAGATAGGGGCAAGGTTCCGCAGTCCGCGCGGTTCGTCAGGCCGGCGCGCATCGAGGTGGGCGGCGTCGTTGAACCGGACCAGCCACCACCGCGCCCCCGTGAAGGCCCATTCGGTCATCGAGGCGTTGTCGGGGAAAAGCCGGACGAGGCTCCCGTTCGAGGGCAAGCCGAGAAACCGGATGAGCGAGGCCTCGATGACGCCCCCGTGGCTCGACACCACGACGAGCCCGCCTGGATGCGCCTGCGCGACCTCGTACAAGGCCTCCTCGGCCCTGTCGAGGAGCTCGAGCCAGCTCTCCCCTCCCGGCGAGAGGGGCCGGTCCGGCTCCTCACCTGGCAGCAGGCGACCGTAGCGGTCGTCGAACTCGCTCCAGGTGAGGCCGTCCGCCTCGCCTGGGTGTCGCTCGCAGAGGGCGCACCTCGCTTCATAGGAGACCTCCCCGAGCGCCGGCAACAGGATCTCGGCGGTCTCCACGGCGCGGCGCAGCACGCTCGAGTAGAGGGCCACGGCGGTCTCGAGCTCGCCCGTGCGCTCCAGACGGTCGGCAAGTGCGCGCACCTGCAGGCGGCCCCGCTCGGTGAGCCCCCGGCAGCCGAGATGGCCTCCGACGCGGTCCTCGGCGTTGCTCACGGCCTCGCCGTGGCGGATGATCACGAGCCGCGTGCCGGGCGCGACCGGCCTTTCGGGCGCGAACCGCCGCTCGAATGCGATCGTCATTGAAGCAACGTTACATGTCCGTGCCTCAAAGGGCCCCGAACGGACGCCCTCGTCATACCAGGTGCTCGACGAACCCCTGAAGCTGGCGCAGGCTCCGGCACTCGTAGGCGGCGTCGCAGTACTGGGCATACTGCTCGAGTATCGAGTCACCGCTGCCCCAGTACGAACGGGGCTCGGGGTTGAGCCAGAACACCCTGCGCGCCCGGTTGCGAAGCTCACGTACGACCCAGGCCTGGGAGGCGTGATAGTTGTTCCGGGCGTCGCCGAGCAGAAGGATGCTCGCCTTCGGCCCGATCTCGTGGCCCCAGCGTTCGTAGAAGACGGTGAGGGCGTGCCCGTAGTCGGAGTGCCCGTCCGCCCAGACCACGTCGGCCTCGAGGTTGACGCGCCGCACCGCCTCGCTCACGGTGTCGGACCGGTCGAATATCCCCGTCACCTCGTCGATGCCGTCGATGAACACGAAGCTGCGCACCTTGGAGAACTGGGAGGCGATGGCGTAGACGAGATGAAGGGTGAAGCGGGCAAAGGCGGCCACCGAGCCTGAGATGTCGGCGATAACCCAGATCTCGGGCTTGGACTGTTTGGGATGCTTGAAGCGCGGCTCGGCCGGTACACCTCCATAGGAGAGCGAGTGCCGCATCGTCGAGCGGAAGTCCAACGGGCCCCTGCGCAGGTGGCGACGTTTTCGCGCGAGGTGCGTGGCGAGCTTTCGGGTGAGGGGCGCGATGGCCTTGTGCATCGCCTCGAGCTCGTCGCGGGTGGCGTGCATGAACTCGACGTCCTCGGGCAGGGGTTTGCGGACGCTTCGTGCCAGGGCCTCGGCTCCCCTGTCGGCGACCAGCCGGCGCCGGATCTCGGCTTCGATCTCCTTCTTGAGGTCCTCGACGCGGGCCCGGTACTCGTCCTCCAACAGCCGCTCCTCGAGCGCTGTGAGGCGGCCCGGGCGCCTGCCGCGCAGCACCGGTCCGCCCGGGACCTCTGCGTCGCCCGCCGCGTCGGGCCCGTCCCCGTCGCCCGCAAGCGCCCGGCCCTCGGCCACGAGCCGGGCGAGCACGTCGTCGAGCGCGAGGTTCCGAAGGGTCCTGTACAAGTAGTAGGTGCCACCGACGGGACGCCCCGCCTCGATCGCCGCGTAACGCGCCACCGCAAGCCGTGCGACGGCGCCCAGCAGCACCTGGTCGCCATCGCGGAGGGCCCTGAACAGCATGGCCGCGATCTGTTCGGGCGTGACCTGTTCCAAGCTCGAGGCTTGCCCGGACGGCCGGGCCTCACCTTGGATGGGCGCCGAGTCGAGCCGCCTGACCGGGAAAGGGTCGTCCTCGCCGGGCGCGAACTGGGGACCCCGCATCGAGAAGTAGATCTCGAAGGCGGTGTCGAAGGCGCGCCAGTGGTTGGCGGACTTCACAAGCGTCGCACCGAGGGCGAACTTGATCGCCTGTCGGTCCTCGAGGGGCAGTTGGCAGATGGCCTCGGCAGCGTCGGCCTCTTCGGCCACCGACACGGGAAGCCCCGCACGGCGCAGTTCGGCCACGAACCCGGTGAGGACGTCGAGCACGGGAGCTGACTCCGCTCAGTGGCCGGGGTCAGTGCCCGGACGCGACGGCAAGCTCCTTGGCCGCGATCTCAATGTCGGACCGGTGCTTCAACAAGACGTGCAAAGTTGCCCGCGCGGTCTCGGCGTCGACGGACTCGATCCCGAGCAGAACGAGCGTCCGGGCCCAGTCGATCGTCTCGGAGATGGACGGGTGCTTTTTCAGATCGAGCGCCCGCAAAGACCTGACGATCCTCGCGACCTGGTCCGCCAGCTCGTCGGTCACCTGGGGGACCTTGGCCAGGACGATCTCGCGCTCGCGCTCGAGCGTCGGGTAGTCGAGGTGCAAGAACAGGCAACGCCGCTTCAGGGCCTCGGAGAGGTCCCGGGTGTTGTTGGAGGTGAGGAAGACGAGAGGGATCTGGGTGGCTCGGATCGTGCCGAGCTCGGGGATCGAGACCTGGTAGTCGGAAAGCACCTCGAGGAGCAGCGCCTCGGTCTCGATCTCGAGACGGTCTATCTCGTCGACGAGCAGCACGACCGGGTCGCTGGCGCGGATCGCCTCGAGCAAGGGCCGGCTCAAGAGGAACTCCTCGGAAAACAGGTCCTCCTCGAGTGACTCCCAGCCGAGCGGTCGTTTGCCGCCATCGGCTTCAGCCCCGCGCTCGACCTGGATCCTCAGCAGCTGTTTCTTGTAGTTCCACTCGTAGAGCGCCTTGGCCTCGTCGAGGCCCTCGTAGCACTGCAGGCGGATGAGCCGGGCTCCTAGGAACGACGCCGTGGACTTGGCGAGCTCGGTCTTGCCCGTGCCCGCGGGCCCCTCCACGAGGACGGGTTTCGCGAGCCTGTCGCCCAGGTACACGACGCCCGACAGGCCGTCGTCGGCGATGTAGCCCACCGATGCCAGCCCTTGTCGAACCTGGTCGACCGATGCAAAGCGGGGCGCAGCCTTCCCGGCAGCGGTGATCACGCCCTTATCTGGCCTTCCCCGTAGACGACGTACTTGACACAGGTCAGCTCTCTTAGGCCCATCGGCCCCCGGGCGTGCAGCTTCTGGGTCGAGATGCCGACCTCGGCCCCGAGGCCGAGCTCGCCGCCGTCGATGAACCTCGTCGAGGCGTTGACGACCACGGCGGCCGCGTCCACCTGGCGGACAAAGCGCGTCGCGGCCTTGAGGTCCGAGGTGATGATCGCCTCTGAGTGCCCTGAGCCGTACCGCGCGATGTGCGAGATCGCCGCGTCGATGTCGTCCACCACGGCGACTGCGAGCTCGAGGGCCAGGAACTCGGTGGCAAAGTCCGCCTCGGTCGCCGGCCGGGACCCCGGCAGAAGCGGCCGTGCCCGGTCGTCCGCGGCGAGCACGACTCCTTGCAGGGCGCGGCCCATCCGCGGAAGGAACTCGCCCGCGACATCGGCGTGCACCAAGAGCGACTCCGCGGCGTTGCATACGCTCGGCCTTTGCATCTTCGCGTTGACGACGATGCGCTCGGCCATGTCGAGGTCGGCTGCCGCGTCGACGTAGACGTGGCAGTTCCCGTCCCCGTCGAGCACATAGGGAACGGTCGCCTGCTCGAGGATCATCGACAAGAGCGCGGGCCCGCCCCGGGGGATCAGGCAGTCGATGACGCCGCGCAGCCGGACGAACTCGACAGCCGTCTCATGGGCGGTGTCTTCCACCAGAACAACCGCGTCGGACGGGAGGCCCGCTTTCTCGATGCCCTGGCGAAGCGATGCGGCGATGACGCGGTTGGACTCGAGAGCTCCGGCGGAGCCCCTGAGCAAGGCCGCGTTGCCCGCCTTGAGGCACAGCGCCGCGGCGTCGGCCGTGACGTTCGGACGGTTCTCGTAGATGATCCCGACTACCCCGAGCGGCACACGCACGCGCTCGACGCGAAGCCCGTTCGGCCGCACGTAACCTTCGACGACCTCACCCACCGGGTCGGCCAGCATCGCGACCGAGCGCAGGCCTGCCGCCATGGCGGCCACCCGTGCGTCGGTGAGCCGGAGCCGGTCGACAACCGTCGGCGACGCGCCCGACAAGACCGCGCGCTCGACGTCGCTGGCGTTCGCGCCGAGGATCTCGTCGGACCGGTCGAGGAGACGATCAGCGGCCAAGGCCAGCGCGTCGTTCTTCGCTGAGGACGACACGGTGGCGAGGATGCGGGCAGCCGCCTTCGCGCGCCGGCCGAGCTCGGGCAGTGGCGTGGTGGACATGGACCCAGGCTAGCTGGGCGGCGCCCGGGACTATTCGGCGCTGAGCCGCTCCAGGAGGCGCCCCACCTGCCACGATCGCTCGGACTCGCCCGCTTGAGAACCGTGCAGGTCGGCCGCGGCCTGGCGTGAGCGCTCGGCGGCATCGCGTGCCGCGACCCACGACGGTGCGTACTTCGGCCCCGCCCCGCCCACCGCGAAGCGGCCCCACGGGGTGTCCACCTGGTCGACCTCGGCCACCTTGTGCTCCTCGTGCGCCTCGTAGCGCCGGGACTCGCGCTCGGCGAGGAAGGGGAAGGCGACATGGCGAACCGCCTCGACCGCGGCCAGCACTGCGTCACGGGCGGCGGCGAGGGTCTCCCAGGCGGGGTCGCTCATTATGTCGACGCCCTGGCCTTCGGCCTGTGTGGCTGCTGTGAAGGCGGCATCGCCGATGGCCGTGCTCTCACGGCGGAGCCGGCGTGCGGCAGCCATCCGCGAGACGAAACCGAGCCGGTGCGTGTCGCCGCCCGTGCCGTTGTCGAGGTATTGGCGAGCCGAGGCGATGATCGTCCCTAGGGTGCCCCCGTCGGGAAGCTCGGCTTCGGCACTGCCGGGGACTATCTGCAAGATGTGCTCGACACAGTCGAGCGCGAAGGCCGCGGCCTGCTTCTCCGACCAGGAGGTGCCGGCGACGAGTCGGGCGGTGCCGGCTTCGCCGCCTGCCTCGGCCCTGAAGACGCACTCGCCGAGCTGGTCCAGCAGCTGGTCCGCGTCGACGAGCACGGGGGCGCCGTTCTCGTCTGGTCCGACGACGTCTCCCGGCTGCCATCGACCCGCCTCGCGGACCGGCAACGGCCAGCGCCTGCGTTGGCCGTCGTGGTGCTGCAGGCCATCGGCGTCGGTCGCCACGAATCGATCGGACACGGCAACGACCTCCCGCTCAGCTCAACAAGGCTGTCACACGCTAGAGCACGACGAGGTCGTCCCGGTGAACGACCTCGTGAGGCAGGTCGTCGGCCAGCTGGCCCGTGTGCAGGCCCATCCACTCCGGAGCCCTGGAGGCGGCGAGCCGGACGATGCCCTTTGCGAACATCACACGATCGGAACCGACGATCTCGACAGCGTCGTCGGCCTCGAAGGCGCCTTCCACGGACATGACCCCCGCCGGCAGCAGTGACTTGTGGCGCTCGACGACGGCGCGCTTGGCCCCGTCGTCGACGACGATCCGTCCGGCCGGGCGCAACGCGAAGGCGATCCACAACTTGCGCGCCCCCAAGGACCGACGCTGGGGCAGGAAGATCGTGCCCACGCCCGGCTGGCCGCTCAGCGCGTCAGCGAGGACCGAAGGGCGGCGCGCCGAGGCGATGACGACCCGGGAGCCGGACCACACGGCCATCTTGGCGGCGGCAAGCTTGGACGACATGCCGCCGCGGCTCATGACGCTGGCGGCGCCCCCCGCTACCTGTTCGAGCTCGTGGTCGATCTCGGTGACTTCCTCGATGAGGGTCGCCTCCGCGTTGTGGCGCGGGTCTGCGCTCAGCAGACCGGCCGTGTCTGTCAACAACACGAGGATGTCCGCCCGCAGCAGGTGTGCCACGAGGGCCGCCAGCCGGTCGTTGTCGCCGAAACGGATCTCGTCGTCGGCGATGGCGTCGTTCTCGTTCACGATCGGGACGACCCCGAGCTCCAACAGACGCAGGAAGGTGTCCCGGGCGTGCAGATAACGCTGGCGGTGGGCGAAGTCGAGCGGGGCCAGAAGCACCTGGCCGACGAGCAGGCCCTCGGTTGCCAGGGCGTCCTCGTAGACGCGCATGAGGCGCGGCTGGCCGATCGCAGACAGGGCCTGGAGCGTCTTCGGGTCGGACCGGTAGCCACCGAGGGGCGAGACGGCCGCCACGCCCGCTGTAACCGCACCAGAGGTGACGATCACGACCGTGTGTCCCTGGCGGCGCAGGTCGGCCACCTCACCGCACAGCTTGGAGACGGCGGCCGTGTCGACAGAACCGTCGGCCGCGGTCACCGAGCTCGTGCCGATCTTCGCGACGACGATCAATGCGCTCAGTGCTCCGACTCGTAGGTGAAACTCAGCTCGCCGATGTGAACCGTATCCCCGTCGCGCGCCCCGGCCCGTGAGAGGGCTCGGTCGACGCCGATGCGCTTGAGCCGCCGGTGGATGTGCTCGAGCGCGTCCGGGTCGGTGAGGTCGGAGACGGCGACGGCCCGGGCGGCCTCCCTTCCCGCCACGACGAACACCGTGCCCTCCCGGTCCACCCTGATGCCCTCTGGTTCGGGACGGTGCACCACCGTTGCGTGACTGGGCGACGGCGCCTCGGCACGGGCCCGCTCGACCAGGACCGCCAGCCGGCCGAGTAGCTGGGACAGCCCGGCGCCGGTCACAGCTGAGATCTCGAGCTCGATGCCGGTCTGAGCGTGGTCGCCGCCCGCCTGGGCGACCGAGGTGTCGGGCGCGTCGCCGATCGGCCGGAGGCGGCGGTCGGCCCTCGAGCCCACGACGACCCGCGGTCGTTCGGTGAGCTCGGGACGGTACCGGCGGAGCTCCTCGAGGAGGATGCGCACCTGCTCCAAAGGTGGGCGGCCCTCGTCTTCTGCAAGGTCGGCGAGGACCAGCAGCACTCTCGAGCGCTCCACGTGGCGAAGGAACTTGTGCCCGAGGCCGCGTCCCTCCGATGCGCCCTCGATCAGGCCCGGGATGTCGGCGACGACGAACTCCACGGCGTCGCTGTCGGTGGGGCTCGTGCCCCCGAAGCGCACGACGCCCAGGTTGGGCTCGAGGGTCGTGAAGGGGTAGTCGGCGATCTTCGGCCGCGCGGCGGAGATCCGCGACACGAGCGTCGACTTGCCGGCGTTGGGGAACCCGACGACGGCGACGTCGGCCATCAGCTCGAGCTCGAGGTTCAACCAGTGCTCCTCGCCCAGTTCCGCCTGCTCCGCGAAGGCGGGAGCGCGCAGGCGGTTGGTCAAAAAGCGCGCGTTGCCCCGGCCGCCCCGACCGCCGGCTGCGGCCATGAAGCGGTCCCCGCTCGAGGTGAGGTCGGCGAGCACGTCTCCGTTCGGATGCCTGACGATCGTGCCGACCGGGACAGCCACTACGAGATCGGCCCCGTTGCGGCCGTGCTTCTTCTTGCTGCCTCCGTGGCCGCCGTCCCCGGCGCGCCGGTGCGGGTGGTCGACAAAGGAGAGAAGCGAGGCCAGATTCGTCGTCGCCTCGAGATAGACGCTCCCTCCACGGCCACCGTCGCCCCCGTCGGGGCCACCTTTGGAGACATGCGCCTCCCGGCGGAACGAGACGGCACCGGCACCGCCGTTTCCACCCTTGACGTGGATCTGAGACTCGTCGACGAAGTCGGACGCCATGCTCAGCCCCTCAGCTCCGAGGTGCCCGGGCGCGACCGCCTCCGGACGGCCGGGCGGGGCCGAGCCGCCGGGAGCCGCACCGCAGGTTCAGTTCGACGCCAGGTCAGCCGGGTACAGGGAGAGCACCGCAAGCCACCCGCCCTGACGCCGCAGCACGCGCGACCAGAGCCTTTCCGGATCGTCCGAGAGAACATCCTGGTCGTAGCCCGTGAGCACGTGCCACGATCCCGACCCGATCTCGCTGGCAAGCTGTCCGGGGCCCCAGCCCGCGTAACCGGTGAACACGCGGATCTCAGAAAAGCGCACCGGGACGCTCGCGGGGTCCTCGTGAAGGTCGACAGTGCCGAGGTGGCCGAGGAGCGGGGCAAAGCCGGCCGCCTCGGCGACCTCGGGGAGCTCGGTGCGCCCGATGCAGATGGCCGCGCTCGGTTGCACCGGACCGCCGATGAAAAGGACCGGCGGCGTGGCCGCGAAAACCCCCCACTCCGGGACGACCTCCTCGACGGGGATCGGGCTCGGCCTGTTGAGCACGACGCCGAGGGTGCCTTCGTCATCGTCGTGGGCGAGAAGGAAGATGACGCTGCGGAAGAAGTTGGGATCGACAAGAGTCGGCGATGCGACGAGCAACGACCCCTTGCCGGGAATGCCGACCATCTGCCGTCGGGCGTCAGTCCTCGGCCGGTAGGACGTCCACGAGGCGACGCCCGTGACGCGAGCCGAACTTCACCTTGCCGTCGGCGAGCGCGAACAACGTGTCGTCGCGTCCACGCCCGACGTTGTGGCCGGGGTGGAAGTGCGTGCCGCGCTGGCGCACGACGATGGTGCCGGCGCTGATCGCCGTGCCGTCGAAGACCTTCACGCCGAGGCGCTGGGCGTTCGAGTCACGGCCGTTGCGGGTGGAACCCCCGCCTTTGGTCTTTGACATGAAACTGCTCCTTCAGTCCTCGACGGCCGCGGCGGGCTCGTCCTCGGAGTCAGTGGGCGGCTGTGACTCCGCGCTGTCTCTTGTCGCCCCGGGAAACTCGATCGAGGTGATCTCGACGGTCGTGTACCACTGGCGGTGGCCGTAACGGCGCCGTCCCCGTGCCTTGGCCTTGTAGGTGAACCCTACGATCTTCGGTCCCTTCGCAAGGCCGATCACGCGGCCCTTGACGCTCGAGGCACCAAGTGGGCCGCGATCGGTCACGACGTGGTCGCCGTCCACGACAAGCTTGGGCACGAAGCTCACCTCGTCCCCCGGCCCCGCACCCAGCAGCTCGACGTCGAGCTGCTCGCCGACCTGGACACGTGCTTGTTTGCCACCTGCGTCAATTACCGCGTACATATGCCGGCAACGATAGCGCAGGGAATCACAAGTCCTGATCGGGGAAGACGATCCCCCGCCCGGCACAGGTCGGGCACGTCTCCGAAAGGGCCTCGACCAGGCCTTCTCCCACGCGCTTTCGGGTCATCTCGACAAGGCCCAGCTCTGAGATCTCATAGACCTGCGTCGGTGTCTTGTCGCGGGCGAGCGCGGCCTTGAAAGCTGCCAGCACCGAGGTGCGGTTCGCCTTGATCTCCATGTCGACGAAGTCGATCACGATGATCCCGCCGATGTCCCGCAAACGCAGCTGGCGGGCTATCTCCTCCGCAGCCTCGAGGTTGTTCTCGAAAACGGTCTCCTCGAGGCTCGAGGAACCCACGTTCTTGCCGGTGTTGACGTCGATGACCGTGAGAGCCTCGGTGCGCTCGATGATGAGCGACCCTCCAGAGGGCAGCCAGACCTTACGGTCGAGCGCCTTGTGGAGCTGCTCGTGGACGTGGTGCCGCTCGAAGAGGGGGAGAGGCTCGTTGGACAGGTCGTACAGCTCGACACGCTCGGCGAGCTCGGGGTTGAACTGGGAGACGTAGTCGCGCACGATCGCGAACAGCTCCGGGTCGTCGATGAGCACGGACCGGTGCTCGTCGGTCAGCTCTTCGCGGATGATGCGGACCGCCATGTGCGGCTCTGAGTACAAAAGCGCCGGCGCAGGCAGCTTGCGCGTGCGCTCGTCGATCTCGCGCCAGCGGCCGACGAGCATCTCGACGTCGCGGCGCAGGTCCTCGGCGCTCGCCCCCGCCGCGGCCGTCCGCACTATCAGGCCGTGGCCGTCCGGGCGGACGTCGTCGAGGATCCTTCGCAGCCTGCGGCGCTCGTTGTCGTCCAGGCGACGCGAGATCCCATAGGTCGCGGACTCGGGCACGAGCACGACAAAACGTCCCGGGATCGACACCTCCTGGGTGAGGCGGGCGCCCTTCAGGCCAATCGGGTTCTTCGTGACCTGGCAGACGATCGTCTGGCCGGGGCGGAGGAGGTGCTCTATCCGGTCGGCGCCGGCCTGGCGCTCGACGTCGTCCCGGTCGTAGGAGACGTCACCCCAGTAGAGGACGGCGTTCTTCGGGGTCCCTATGTCGACGAAGGCCGCTTCCATCCCCGGGAGCACGTTCTTCACCCGCCCCCGGTAGATGTTGCCGACGATCTGGTTCGCGTCGTCCTGCGGCCGGGCCACGAAGTGCTCGATGAGCGCCCTGCCTTCGAGCACGGCGATGTGGGTCGCCTCGTGCTCGACGTGCACGCACATGAGGTAGCGACCGACAGGCCGACCCCGCCGGTCCCGGGCCAGCCTCTGCACCTGCCCGGCGTCGGACCCCACCGAAGCGGCCGCCGGGCTCAGCGGCACCGCGGGCGCGTGACGCGTCTGGGCCTTCGCTCCACCTTTGTTCCTCGGTGCCCGTGGAGGGGCCGTACGCCCCAGGCCCGCGCCGAGCTCAGAAGCGGAGCTGTCGGGGCCGGCCGCGTTCGCCTCGGTGGAACCGCTACCGTTGCCTCGCCGTGATCGCCCGCGGCCGCCGCGCCGTCGTCTCGGTGGACCGCCCCCCGTTGGCGCCGAGGCTGTTGCGGCGTCCTCGTCTTCTGCACGCTGCAGCTCGCCCTGTTGGCCCGAGGGCGCTCTACGCCCGTCACCCGGTGGTGGTGCGATCGACTCCGACGGCTTAGAGAACGGGGGCGCAGGCCTCGTATCGCCGATCTTCGGTCTTTGTGGTGCCACCGTCGCGTTCGTGCCGCTGGCAAACGGGCCGAGCGGTTCGTCGTTGTGGGCGGCGCTCGTCGCCTCGGGCGCAACGGTCGCGCGTTCGGGCGCGTCCGGTACAGACGCCGGGCGGCCGGTCGTCGGATCCAACATCGGGGAGATCCCTTCTAAAGGTCGCGCCAACAAGCGGCGCGGGCGGCATTCGTCGAGCAGCACCGCCGGGAGTCACCTCTCCGGTGCACTCGGACAGATTGCCGAGATCGAATGCGAGAGCACGTTCTTTGTCGTCTCGTTCGCGGGACCCCGCGAAAACCGGGGAGACGGTACGGTCGGTGACAGCGAAAATGACGTAGCAAGCTACGGCCGCCGCGGCGATCGAAACGGCTCTGGCGACCGAGTTCGATGCTGCGAGGGCGCTTGACGTCGTCATCCTGGCCAGCAGTTTAGTCACCACCCTTCACCGTCCCGCGCCAGCCCGACTGACGACTCCGCGCGCCTTGGAGCGCGCGACCCGGCGGGTGGGGCGATCAGGGGACGTTCGAGGGGGGGCGCAGATCCGGAGAACCGACCGGGTTGTTGGTCAGGTAGGTGAAGATCTGACGGGCGACGGGAGCCGCCGCCGCCGCCCCGTAGCCCGCCTGGTCGATCACCACGGCGACGACATAGCGCGGGGCGCTCGTCGGTCCGAAGGCGACGAACCAGGCGGTTGGTTGCACGTTCGCGTTCGAGCTCTCTGTGGCCGTCCCCGTCTTTCCCGCGAGCGGCATGCCGTTGTAGCCCTGGAAGGTGGCATACGCCGTGCCGTTGGGGCTGTAGATCGCTCCCTCGAGGCCGTCGAGGATCTGCTCGTAGGTGCTCGGTGGCAGGTCGACGTGCCCCGTGACGCGCGGCTTGAACGGCTTTAGGACCTTGCCGGTCGGCGAGACGACCGAGTTGACGACCTGCGGGGCATACCGGGTTCCCCCGGCCGCGAAGGTCCCGTAGGCGACGGCCTCCTGCAACGGCGTGACCAGTGTCTCGCCCTGTCCGAAGGCCATTTCGATGTTGTCTGCGATGCCGTAGTAGGTGCTCGGGAACGCCTGTGGTGCCTCCGCGTGCTGGAGCCGGCGCAGCTTGGGGCTGTCGACCTGGCCCGTGTACTCGTTGGGCAGGTCGATTCCGGTGAGTTGCCCGAAGCCGTACTGCTCGGCGACATCTTGGATGGGAGTCTCGCCGTAGGTCCCCGAGTCGTACCAGTAGTCGGCGCCGAGCGTGTAGAAGAACACGTCGTCGGACACCGTGAGGGCCGTCGTCACGTTGATTGGCCCCTGGCCCCTCTCGTCCAGGTTGTTGTAATAGGTGCACTGACCGCTGCAGGGCGGAGCGATCTGGTAGTAGCCGCGGTCGTCGATGTAGTCACCGAGACTGGCAAGCAGACCGTCGTTGAGGGCCGCCGTCGCAGTTGCGAGCTTGAAGGTGGAGCCGGGCGCCCACAGGCCCTGGAGGGCCCGGTTGAGGAGCGGATCGTGCTCCGCTTGGCTTGTCAGGAGCTGATAGTGCTGATCGGAAATGCCCCCTACCCACCAGGACGGGTCGTAGGAGGGAACCGATGCCATGGCGAAGACGGCTCCGGTCTCGGGGTCGAGGACGACTGCCGCGCCGGAGTCGGCCGGCAGGCCGCTGGCCTGCAGGCTGCGGATCTGGTTCGACAGAGCACTCTCGACCTCGGTCTCAAGATTGAGGTCGATGTTGAGCACGACGTCGTCACCGCTTACCGGGGGCACGGTCTTCACGGTCCCGACGGGGTTGCCCGAGGCGTCGACCTTGATGACCTGCGAGCCGGGCCGGCCTCGCAGCCACAGCTCGTCGGTCGCCTCGACACCGGATTGGCCGACCGCATCGTTCGAGGTGTAGCCGTACTTCGCCAGCGAGTGGAGCTCGGCGGAGTCGATGTCACCCGTGTAACCCAGCACCTGCGCCGCCGTGTCGCCGTGGGGGTAGGTGCGCTCGGCCGTGAAGTTGACCGAGACCCCGGGGAACATCGCCCTGTGCTCCGACAGGTAGACGATGGTCGACTGCGGTACCCCGATAGCTATCGGCACCGGCTGGTAGGGGCTCGCCTGCGGGTTCTCGAGCGCCGTGTTGACATCCGCGACGCTTTCGCCGAGCAGCGCCCCCAGTCGCCCGATGACCACCGGGGTCGCCTCCGAGCGGCTGAGCGTCACCACCGGAAGTACCTGGTCGCCGACGAGAACCTGTCCTCCGCGGGCGATTATGAGACCACGCGCCGGCGTGATCGGGACCGTCTGCTGTTCATAGACGAGAGCGGCGTTGCGGTACTGCGAGCTGTGCAGGACCTGAAGCGACCAGAGCCGGACCACCACAGCTGAGAAAGCAACGAGCACCACGAGGCCCATGATGGTGAGGCGAAGGCCGAAGCGCGCGCTCTCCTGGCGACGTTGCTGCTCGCGTTCCTCGTCCTCCAGGCGCTTGAGCGGGCTTGAGCTCACGATCCTCGTCCTGTGGCGGTCTGCCTCCTCGTCGGCCGGGAAATAAGGAGCCTGGACATGCTTGCGCACGCGGGCCGAAGCCGGGTCTCGCGACTCACGTGCCGTGCGCGGGTCCCGGGCTGTGCGCCGGTCACCCGATCCGTCCGGTGGCTCAGGGCCCCCTTTGTCCGAGGCGCTCACCGGGCACTCCCGCTGGCGAACGCGCCCGCGTCGCGGTGGGCGCCCGGTGCCACGGCGAGGGTCCACTCGATGAGGCGGTAGGCGAGATTGGCGAACAGGACACATCCGCCGGCGACGACCACCGCTATCACCGCGAGCTGGTGGCGCGGCACGCTGGGCTGACCGATCAGAGTCCCGAGGCCGGCGAACAGCAGTGTGCCGCCCACCCCACCGAGCAGGGCCGTGGCTGCCTGGAAGCCGAATGTCGGCCGCGTGGTCACCGTCCCGGTCGCGAGGCCGACGGCGAAAGCCACGAGCACGTAACAAAGCGAGGACAAGCCGTAAGGCGTCTGCACGAAGACGTCGGCGACGAGCCCCAAGGCGAAACCCATCACGGCGCCGCGTTGAGGGCCGGCCACGAGGCCGGCCGAGACCGCTAGCAGCAAGAGCGCGTCGGGATGGGCTCCCCCGATCGTGATCTGGTTGAGCACGCAGACCTGCACGAGCACCACCGCCAGGGCGACGACTGCCAGCCGGCCCCAGGTCCGAAGGCTCATGGTGAAGCCTTCACTCGTCGCCCGGCCGGTTCGGCCGCGAGCTTGGGCCGGGGGATTCTCAAGCCGGTGGGAACCACTGGAGCACGGCGACGTACTGGAGAACGAGGAGGTTGACGAGCGGCGTGACGAGTACCTGGGACGTGAGCGACCCACCCGTGTGATGCACCGACGACACGGTACCCACCGGGATGCCCGAAGGGTAGGCGGCGAGGTCGAGGCCGCTCGTGAACACGGGAGCGCCCCGGCTCGCGACACTCGTCTCGGACACGTCCTGCAGCTGTAGGGGCTCGCCCTGGCCCTGGCCCACGGCGACGGCCACGTTGCCCGTCCCGAAGCGCACACCGGTCTCTGATCTGGGATCGGTAAGCACCTGGACAATCGCCGTATCGCGCCCGGCCGAGATCACCGAGCCGACCAGCCCGACGCCGGACACGACTGGCATCCCCACGCCGACCCCGTCGGAGGTCCCGCGGTCGATCTCGATCGTGACGTCGAAATTGGACGAAGGAGAGGAGATCACCTCGGCCAGCACCTCGGGTATCCCGTCCGCGAAGGGAAGGTTCTGCTCCGAGCGCAGTTGGTCGAGCTGCACCTGAGACTGGGTGGCCTCGATGAGCTGGCGGCGGAGCTGGCCTACCTCCAGTTGGAGTCGCTGGTTCTCCGAGAGCGCCCCGCCGTAGCCTGCCATCCCCGCGAACAGGTTGCCGATCGGGTGCAGAACGGCGGCCACGCCCCTCTGGAGCGGGGCGACCACGTCGGCCGCGCCATTTCTCACCGAGGTGATCGCCCGTCGTGCCTCGCCCTTGTAGGCGACGGTGATCACCGTGATCGAGGCGAGAAGCAGGATAACCAGCGTGAGGCGCTGGCTGGTGTTGCGGCGAGAGGCGGCCACCGCGACCCCGAAGGTCAGCGGTTGGTCGAGGAGATGAGGACCTGCTTTAGGGCCTCGAACTCCTCGAGGCACATGCCGCTGCCGAGCGCAACGCAATTGAGGGGATCTGGAGCCACGACGATCGGCATGTGCGTCTCGGACTGGAGCCTGCTGTCGAGCCCGTGCAAGAGCGCGCCACCGCCGGTCAGAACGATGCCTTGCTCCATGATGTCCGCCGCCAGCTCGGGCGGAGTGCGGTCGAGGGTGACCTTGACTGCGTCGACGATGGCCGACACCGGCTCCTCGATGGCCTTGCGGATCTCCTCGGTCGTCGTGACGACGGTCTTCGGAAGCCCGGTGACCAGGTCGCGGCCACGGATCTCGGCGTGGAGCTCCTCCTCGAGCTCGTAGGCGGACCCGAGGGCGATCTTGATCTCCTCGGCCGTCCGCTCACCGAGAGCGAGGCTGTACTCCTTCTTGACGAATGAGATGATGGCCTCGTCGAGCTCGTCCCCGCCGATCCGGATCGACTGGCTGACGACGATGCCGCCGAGCGATATCACCGCCACCTCGGTCGTGCCGCCGCCGATGTCGACGACCATGTTGCCGGTGGGCTCGTGAATGGGCAGTCCCGCGCCGATGGCCGCCGCCATGGGCTCCTCGATGATGTAGGCCTTACGAGCACCGGCGTACTCGGCGGCTTCCTGCACAGCGCGCTTTTCGACGCCGGTGATGCCCGAGGGCACGCAGATGACCATGCGCGGCTTGGAGAAACGATGAGGGTGCACACGGCGGATGAAGTAGCGCAGCATCATCTCGCAGATCTCGAAATCCGCGATCACCCCGTCCTTGAGGGGCCGGATCGCCTGGATGTTGCTCGGGGTCCTGCCGATCATCCGCTTTGCCTCGACACCGACTGCAAGCGGGTGGCCGTCCTTGACATTGATCGCGACGACAGACGGCTCGTTGAGCACGATCCCGCGGCCACGCACGTAGACGAGCGTGTTAGCGGTGCCGAGGTCGACGGCCATGTCACGACCGATGAAGGAGAACCTGCTCTCAGGCATACAAGTGCTCCAGGACTAGGCGGGCTTGTGGCACCAGGCTAGGGGATGCGTGCCCAGGTCACAAGAGCGGAGGGGGCCTAGGGACGCGACGCCCGAGCGTCCGCCGGCTCGAAACGCGCCGGCACCAAGGCCTGGCCCCGGGCATCGGCCAGTAAACGGCGGTGCCCGCCGGCGACTCCAACGGGACCTTTGGCCCTAACGCACGGCTCGCCCGACCGCTTTCATCATTGCAATGACGCTTGATCTTTCGCGCTGGCAGTTCGGGATCACGACCGTCTTCCATTTCATGTTCGTCCCGCTGACGATCGGCCTCGCCCTGTTGCTCGCGATCATGCAGACAGCCGCCTACCGGACTCGTCAAGACGCCGAGCGCCACGACAAATGGGAACGAATCACGCGCTTTTGGCGGCGGCTGTTCCTGATCAACTTCGCCATAGGCGTGGTCACGGGCATCGTGCAGGAGTTCCAGTTCGGCATGAACTGGTCCCTTTATTCACGCTACGTGGGCAGCGTCTTCGGTGCTCCGCTCGCCGTCGAGGCGTTGCTGGCCTTCTTCTTGGAGTCGACGTTCCTCGGAGTCTGGATCTTCGGGCGGGGCCGCGTATCTGCACGGGTCCACCTGGCCTCCATCTGGATCGTGAGCATCGGCACCATGCTGTCGGCGCTGTTCATCCTGGCTGCGAATGCCTGGATGCAGCACCCCGTCGGTTACAAGGTCGTCGGCAACCGTGCGGTGATGACCAACTTCTGGGCGGTGATGACCAACAGCACCCTCATCGGCTCGTTCCTCCACGTGCTTTTCTCGGCACTCGTGACCTCGACGATGCTCGTGTTGGGCGTGAGCGGCTGGCACCTGTTGAAGGACCGCCGCGCGGGGCAGGCACCCAGACCGGTCTTCGCCACCTCGGCCAAGCTCGCCCTTGTCATTGGCGTGGTCGCCATCGTCGCCACGATGTTCTTCGGCGACAACCAGGCGAGGATCATGGAGCGCCAGCAGCCCATGAAGATGGCCGCCGCCGAGGCGATCTACAACACCGAGAACGGTGCCAGCTTCTCGCTGCTCACCATCGGGGACCTGTCCGGCAACCCGATCTTCCAGATCCGGCTCCCCCATATGCTCTCGGTCCTCGCCGACAACAACTGGGACGGTGCGGTGCAGGGCATCAACCAGATCCAGGCCGAGGAGGTGGCGAAGTACGGCCCGGGCAACTACAAGCCCATCTTGTGGGTCACCTACTGGACGTTCCGGATCATGGTGGGTTGCGGGATCCTCATGCTCGTCTTGCTGGCCGCCGGCCTGTGGCTCATGCGCCGCCGCAAGCTGGAACAGTCGGCCTGGTTCTTGAGGGTCTCGGTCTTGGCCATAGCGCTCCCCTTCATCGCCAACACGACCGGCTGGATCTTCACCGAGATGGGCCGCCAGCCATGGGTCGTCTACGGACTGCTCAAGACCTCCCAGGCCGTGTCGCACATCGGCACGGGCTATGTCGTGACGACGCTCGTCGGTTTCACGGCCATCTACAGCCTGCTGGCGGCGATCGACTTCGGGCTCATGGCCCGCTTCGCCCGGGGCGAGGGCGACAACGAAGAGCACGACGACGAGCCTGAGCCCGAGCCCGGTGACGACCGGATGCCGGCGCTCGTCTACTGAGGAAAGGAGGATCGGTGGCCCTCATCCTCGCCGGAGTCCACTCGGCCCACACCGGCTTCGAGGTGTTCTGGTTCGTCATCATCGCCATCTTGTGGTCGGGCTACTTCGTCCTGGAAGGGTTCGACTTCGGCGTTGGCATCATGCTCGGGCTCGTCGCCCGGGACGACCTCGACCGGCGGGTGCTGATCAACACGATCGGTCCGGTCTGGGACGGGAACGAGGTCTGGCTGCTCGTGGCGGGCGGCGCCACCTTTGCCGCCTTCCCGAACTGGTACGCGACCCTGTTCAGCGGTTTCTATCTCCCGCTGTTTCTGATTCTGGCGGCGCTCATCTTCCGCGGCGTGGCCTTCGAGTTCCGCGCCAAGCGTGCCTTTCCCGCCTGGAGGCTCGCCTGGGACCACGCGATCTTCTGGGGCAGCCTGCTTCCCGCCCTGCTGTGGGGAGTGGCCTTCGCCAACATCCTGCGCGGCGTGCCCATCGGCGCGAACTTCACCTATCTCGGGTCGTTCTTCAATCTTCTCAATCCCTATTCGCTGCTGGGTGGCGTGACGACCCTGCTCCTGTTCAGCCTCCACGGTGCGGTGTTCGCCTCGCTCAAGACCACCGACGACTTGAAGGAACGGGCTTCACGGGCGGCCAAGCTGCTCGCACCGGCGGCCACGGCCGCGATCGTGGCCTTCTTGGCATGGACGTACGTGAACGCTCACAACGCCCACAACACAGGGCTCGTCCCGCCGATCGTCCCGATCCTCGCCATCGCCTCTATCGCCGTGGTCGGGTGGCTCTTGCGCGAACACCTCGAAGGATGGGCCTTCGTCGCCACAGCGGTCGGGCTGATCTGCCTGGTGGCCACGATCTTCCTGAACCTTTACCCGAGGGTGATGGTCTCGAGCATTTCGTCTGCGTACGACCTCACGATCGGCAACTCCGCCTCGGCGCCCTACACCTTGAAGGTCATGACGATCGTGGCCCTCATCTTCACGCCGCTCGTGCTCATCTACCAGGGTTGGTCCTACTGGGTCTTCCGCGGTCGGCTGAGCCGGCCGGCAGGGACCGGACCCGTGAAACCAGCTGAAACCGCACCCGGTCCCGCCCAAGATGCCAGGTCGGGGGCGCCCGTGACGGGAGCAAGCCCAGACGAGTCCCCGCTCAGCGAAAGCGGAACGAGCTGACGACGTCGCAAAGACGCCACCTGGGGGGGCTCGTCGATTCCCGCTTGGCCCGCAAAGCCGCTGTCACGCGCCGCTATCTCGCTTGGGCCGTGGCTGTCGGTATCGCTTCGACCGTGTGCCTGGTCGTCCAGGCCGTCCTTCTCGGCATGGTCGTGCAGCGTGCGTTTCTCGCCCATCGGACCCTCACCTCGTTGGTGCCCTTGCTGGCGTGCCTGGGCGGCGCCTTCCTTGTACGGGCCGCGCTGGCATGGCTGGGCGAGCTGGCCGCGCACCGCAGCTCGGCGAGGGTCACGTCGGCTCTGCGCCGTCAGCTGTTGTCCCGGGCGGTCTCGCTGGGGCCTTCGTGGTTGGCCGGCGAGCGAACGGGCGAGCTCGCCGCGGTCACGACCCAGGGCGTGGACGCCCTCGAGGTCTACTTCGCCCGCTACCTGCCGACTGCGGTCGTTGCTGGCGTTGCGCCGCTCATCCTGCTTGCCTGGGTGCTCTGGTCCGACTGGCGGTCGTTTCTCATCCTCGGGGTGACCGTCTCGGTCATCCCCTTGTTCATGGTCTTGCTCGGACTCGAAGCGACACGCCACGCCGAGCGCCAGTGGGAGCGACTCTCGGTCCTGGCTGCTTCCTTCTACGACCTCCTCCAGGGCCTACCGACGCTTCGGGCCTTCAACCGCGCGAGCGCCGGGCGCCGCAGTCTGGAGAAGGCCAGCGAGGAGTTCCGCCTGACCACCATGAGCACGCTGCGACTCGCCTTCCTCTCCTCTCTGGCCCTCGAGGTGCTCTCTGCGGTGGGCACCGCCCTCGTGGCGCTGTTCTTGGGACTGAGACTGCTGGACGGCTCGCTGCACCTCGCGGTCGGTCTTGCGGTGCTGGTGCTGGCGCCGGAGGTGTACCTGCCACTGCGACGGGCTGCCTCCGACTTCCACGCCAGCACGGCCGGCCAGGCGGCAGCCGACCGGATACTGGACATCCTGGACGAGCCGGTGCCGACGGCGGTCCAGGCTGCTGCGCCGGCCGGGACCGGGGGGAAGGTGGCCGAGAGGCCGGACGTGGCCGCTCTCGTTCGGGGCACTCTCGCCCTGTCCGATCTCCGCGTCCACTACACCGGCCGGGCGGCCCCGGTCCTCGACGGACTCGACCTGGACGTCGCTTTCGGCGAGCACGTGGCTGTGACCGGCGAGTCCGGGTCAGGCAAGTCCACGCTGCTCGCCGTGGTCCTCGGCTTCGTCGTCCCCTCCGGGGGCAGGCTCACCATCGCCGGCGTCGAAGTCCGCGACCTCGCGCTTTGTGAGTGGCGCCGACAGATCGCATGGGTCCCGCAACACCCTCATCTCGTCCGCGGCACCATCGCCGACAACGTGTGCCTGGCCGACACGACGGCTGATGCCATGGCCATCTCGCGGGCCGTGGAGCAATCCGGTCTGTCCGGCCTTGTCGAGCGACTGCCGCACGGTCTCAGGACCCCGGTCGGCGAGGGAGGCCTCACCCTCAGCGCCGGTGAACGCCAGCGCGTCGCCATCGCACGTGCCGTGCTGAAAGACGCCCCCCTCGTGTTGTTGGACGAGCCGACGGCCCATCTCGACGCCGATCGCGAGCTGTCGTTAGCAAAGACCCTGGGGCCGTGGCTCGAGAGCCGTACCGTCCTCGTCGCCGCTCACCGCCTCGGCCTGGTCGGGCGTGTGGACCGAACCGTTGCCCTCGTCGGAGGCCGGCTCGTCGAGGAGGAGGGCGAGCCTCGCCTCGAGCCGATCGGGGCGGGTCCGTGAGCGTCCCCGAGACCCCGCGGCACTCAGCCGTGGCCACGCTACGGGCGCTGGCCGACATAGCCGCGCCGCCGCGGGGACGCTTCCTGCTCTCACTCGGCCTCGGGGCCGGCGCCGCCATCAGCACCGTCGCCCTCATGGCCTGCTCGGGCGCCCTCATCGACAGGGCCGCGCTCCGCCCCCCTATCTACACACTGACCGTGCTCATGGCAGGCGTGCAGATTCTCGCCCTCGGCCGCGGGCCTTTGCGTTACGGCGAGCGCCTCTTCGGCCACGACTCGGCACTGGGTGCGATAGGGCGCCTGCGGCTGTGGCTCTACGACGAGGTCGAGCCACGGACCCCCGCAGCCCTCGGCCAGTGGCGAAGCGGCGACCTGCTGTCCCGGGCGACCGCTGACGTCGACTCCCTACAGGACCTCGCCTTGCGAGGCGTCTCGCCGGTGCTGGTCGGCGTCGCCAGCTCCGTGTTCGCCACAGTGCTGATCGCGATCATCCTGCCGCCCGGCGGTCTGGTCCTCGGGGTGTGCCTGGCCGGGGCGCTGTGCCTCACATCGGCGGTCGCCTGGAGACGCCAGGGCGGGCTGGGAGCGCGGGAGGCGGCGCTCAGGGGGGAGCTGTCGGCCGATGTCGTCGAGCTCCTCCGGGGAGCTGGTGACCTGGTGGCGTTCGGGCGCGACGAGGAGTACCTCGAACGGGCTCTCGCTGACGACGAGGCCTTGGTCAAATTGGCGCGCCGCCGCTCGTGGACGGCCGGCGCCGTTTCCGGCCTGGCGGTGGCGTTGGCGGGAATCTCGGTCATCGGCCTGTTGGCGGTCGCGGTCCCGGCGGTCGGCGATCACACGCTCCCGGGTTACATGCTGGCGGTCCTGCCGCTTGTGGCACTCGGCGCCTTCGAGATGGTCGTGCCGGTGGCAGATGCCGTGTCGAGGCTCTCGCACCACCTCGCGACCGCGCGCCGCGTGCTCGACCTGGCCATCCTCCCGGTGCCTGTTCATGACCCCGAAGACCCCGCGCCGGAGCCCAGCGGGACCGAGATCGCCCTCGAGGACGCGCACCTCCGCTACGGGGCCGATCACCCGTGGGCCCTCGACGGCCTCGACTTGTCGGTCTCTCCGGGACGACGCGTAGCCCTCGTCGGACCGAGCGGGGCTGGCAAGTCGAGCGTCGTCAACACGCTGCTGCGCTTCTGGTCGCTCGAGAGCGGCGAGGCCACCTTGGGGGGAACTTCCCTGGACCGCCTCTGCCAGGAGTCACCCCGCCGCGTCATCGCCTGGGTCGCCCAGGACACCCACCTGTTCAACACGACGATACGCGGGAACATCTCGCTCGCCCGTCCACAGGCGAGCGAGGCCGAGATCATCCAGGCGGCCCGGACGGCTCAACTCGGTGCCTGGATCGACTCACTGCCGGACGGCCTCGACACCAAGGTCGGCGAGCAGGGTGCTCAGCTCTCGGGCGGCCAACGACAGCGGCTCGCTCTGGCCCGGGCTCTTTTGGCACGGACACCGATCCTCGTCTTGGACGAGGCGACCTCGGGCCTGGACGAGGCCACGGCTGAGCGGCTCTTGAGCGACGTCTTCGCCACAACAGCAGGCAAAAGTCTCCTTTATGTCACCCACCGGCTCGACGAACTCGCAGCCTTCGACGAGGTCGACGTCATCGACAGCGGTCGTGTGGTCAGTCGCTCTTCGCGAGACCCCACCGCCTAGTCCGCGTCTAGTCCGGAGCCCCTCCGAACCTGCGACAGGCGGTCCGTCGAGTCGACGCGAAACACAGGTATCCGGGGAGCAATCTCCGCGAAGGCTTCGAGGGACGCGCCACGGTCCACCGGGACGTGAGGCCGGGCCCCTGGCGCACAGTCCAGGTAACGGCGGATTATGGGGGGACGATTCTTGACATCCACCAGGGTGAGACGCACGCGCTCGCGCCGGCCATGGTGGAGGACGGCTTCACCTCCCGCTGCCAGGACGTTGTGCACCCAGTTCACGTCGTTTCCGAGCATGGACACCAGATAGCGGTCGCCCTCGTAGTCCGCCATCACGAGAGGGAACTTGATGGCGCGGCCGCTGCGACGGCCGCGTATCTCGAGGGTCACGTAGCGCTGCGGCCAGATGCCCGCCGAGTGGAGCCAAGCCGTTATCCGGTTCGCCACACGTGCCAAGCGGTTCGGACGCCCGTCTTTGTACAGCCGACGGCGGAACTCCTCGCGCCCGCTCACCTCCGCTCCCCTCAGTCGGGTGCCGCAGGACGCCGGAGCGGGCTCACGAGCTTCTGGGCTCAGGCCAGTCCGGGAAAGAAGATCTCGATCTCCCGGGCAGCCGATTCGGGGCCGTCCGAGCCGTGGATGAGGTTCTCGGTCATCTCGGTCGCCAGGTCCCCCCGGATCGTGCCGGCCGGCGCGTCGGCAGGATTGGTTGGCCCCATGAGCGTCCGCACGATCTTCCAGGTGCCCGGAGGGCCGGCCACGACTATGACCATGGCCGGGCCGCGCCCGATGAAATCGACCAGGTCAGCGTAAAAGGGCTTTCCGACGTGCTCCGCGTAGTGCCGGCCGGCAGTCTCGGCGCTGATGACGCGCAGGTCGGCCGCCACGATGCTGAGGCCCTTTCGCTCGAGCCGGCCGATGATCTCGCCGACGAGACCGCGCTCGACAGCGTCGGGCTTGCAGATGACAAGGGTGCGCTCCACGGGCGGCGACGCTAATCGCCCCGGGGTCAGGCGGGCAATCTGCAGCCCCGGGGGCGTGCCGGTCAGAAGAGCGCCGTGCGGGCCGCTCCTACGACATACAGGGAGCCCGTCACCAGCACGAGGTCATCGCGGCCCGCGAGCTCGAGTGCCCTTTCCAGCGCCTCGGCGGTCGTCCCTGATTCCTCGGCCACTAGGCCGAGGGCCTGCGCTGCTTCGACGACGTGCGAAGGCTCCTGCGCCCGGGGAGAAGGGGGCCTGCAGGCCACGACCGCGGCGATTCGATCGGGCCCGAGCGCGGACAGCAGCTCCCCGGGATCGCGCCCGCGAAGGCAGCCCATGACGACGATCACCCGGCGCGCGGCGACGAAGTCCTCCTTGAGCGCCTGGCCCGCCGAGGCCGCCCCGGCTGGGTTGTGGGCGCCGTCGAGCACGACAAGGGGACGGCGGCGAACGACCTCGAGCCTGCCTGGCACCTTGACCGTGGCGAGCGCCTCGCAGACGGTGTCCTCTTCGATGGTCGTGCCGAGGAAAGCCTGCGCAGCGGCCACCGCGCAGGCGGCGTTGTCGGCCTGGTGCGCACCGTGAAGGGCGAGGGGCACCTCGCTGAAGCGCCCGAGCGGTGTCCAAAGGTCGACCAGGCGTCCCCCGACCGCGAGCCGATTCGAACTGCAGCCGAATTCCGTGCCCCTCCGCCAGATAGCCCGCGCCCCGACCTGCTCGGCCTCGGCCTCGAAGATGGCCGAGACGGACGGGTCCTGTTCACCGAGCACAAGAAGCGAACCGCTCTTTATGATCCCGGACTTCTCGGCCGCGATCGCCTCCCGCGTCGTCCCGAGTATCTGGGTGTGATCGAGCTCGACGTTGGTCACCACCGCCACGTCCGCGTGGCCGACGTTTGTCGCGTCAAAGCGCCCACCAAGGCCGACCTCGACCACGACCGCCTGTGCGGCCACGTCGGCGAACCAGGCGTAGGCGGCCGCCGTCACGAGCTCGAACCAGGTCGCCCTGATTCCGAGAAAGCGTTCGATCTCCGCCACGGTGCCGAGCACGCTCACGAACGACTCGTCACTGATCTCGGAGCCATCGAACTGGAGCCTCTCGTTGATTCGTTCCAGGTGCGGGCTCATGTAGGTACCGACCGACAGCCCGCAGGCCTGGAGAATCGCCGCGGTCATCCGCGATGTCGAGCCCTTGCCGTTCGTCCCGGTCACGTGGACGATGGGATACGTCGCCTGCGGATCGCCCAGCGCACCCACGAGCGCGCCGATGCGTTCGAGGCTCGGCAGGCCTAGGCGCCCGGCGCGACCTGATTCGATCGCCTCCAGGTTCACATGGCGGTCGAGCCAGGCAAGGGTCTCGCCGAGCGAGGGCGTTCCCGCACCCGGCACCGGGAGCAAAGGGGGTTCGGCAGGGAGTCCGAACTGGTGGTCAGACTGGGACACGCCTCAAAGGCTGGCGAACGCGGGCGGCTCAGGAAGCTGCGCGGCGCGAGCGCTCGGTCTTCTCCTGGCCGGTCGTGCGGGGAACCAGGCTCGGGGCGACCCGCTGCAGCACGACGGACTTGTCGACCACGCAGCGCCCGATGTCCTCGCGGCTCGGCAGGTCGTACATGACCTCGAGAAGGACCTCTTCGAGGATCGCCCGCAAGCCCCTGGCGCCCGTGCCCCGCAGCATCGCCTGCTGGGCGACCGCGTCCAGAGCATCGTCGGTCAGCTCCAGCTCGACGTTGTCGAGCTCGAACACCCGGTGGAACTGCTTCACCAGGGCATTCTTGGGCTCGACGAGGATGCGGACGAGCGCCTCCTCGTCGAGGCTGCGGACCGCCCCTATCACGGGAAGGCGGCCGACGAACTCGGGGATGAGGCCGAACTTGAGCAGGTCCTCGGGCAGGACCTGCATGAGGACCTCGCCCTCTTCGCGGTGCTTTGAGTGACGCACGTCCGCCCGGAAGCCAATCCCGGCACGGCCGATGCGGTTCTCAATGATCTTGTCCAACCCGGCGAAGGCCCCGCCGCAGACGAACAGGATGTTCGTCGTGTCGATCTGGATGAATTCCTGGTGGGGGTGCTTGCGGCCGCCCTGGGGGGGCACCGATGCCGTCGTGCCCTCGAGAATCTTCAACAGAGCCTGCTGGACTCCTTCGCCCGAGACGTCTCGCGTGATCGAAGGGTTCTCGCTCTTGCGGGCGATCTTGTCGATCTCGTCGATGTAGATGATCCCGGTCTCTGCCTTCTTGACGTCGTAGTCAGCGGCCTGGATCAGCTTGAGCAGGATGTTCTCCACGTCCTCGCCCACGTAACCCGCTTCGGTCAGTGCCGTCGCGTCGGCGATCGCGAACGGCACGTTCAACATGCGCGCGAGCGTCTGGGCCAAAAGGGTCTTGCCGCACCCGGTCGGACCGAGAAGAAGGATGTTGGACTTGGCGATCTCGACGTCGCCGTCCCGGTAGGCGCCCGCCTGCACCCGCTTGTAGTGGTTGTAAACCGCGACGGAGAGGATCTTCTTCGCCTGCTCCTGACCGACCACGTAGTCGTTCAGGAAGTCGAAGATCTCCCTCGGCTTGGGAAGGTCCTCGAAACGGACCTCCGTCGGCTCCGACAATTCCTCTTCGATGATGTCGTTGCACAGTTCGATGCACTCGTCGCAGATGTAGACGCCTGGCCCGGCGATCAGTTTCTTGACCTGCTTCTGCGACTTGCCGCAGAAGCTGCACTTGACTAGCTCTCCACCGTCCCCGAACTTGGCCACATCGTCTCCCGTAGCTCAGGCTGCGCCGATGGTCGCCGCGATGCCGACGGCCTCCCTGTTGGTGATGACTTCGTCAATAATGCCGTATTCCTTGGCTTCCTCGGCATCCATGATGAAGTCCCTGTCAGTGTCCTTCTGAAGCCGCTCGGCTGACTGGCCCGTGTCGCTGGCGAGCATCTGGTTCAGGAGATCGCGCATCCTTAAGATCTCCTTGGCCTGCAGCTCGATGTCGCTCGCCTGCCCGCCGCCCCCCCCATAGGGCTGGTGCAGCAGGATCCGGGCGTGTGGCAGCGCGAACCTCTTGCCCTTGGTGCCCGCGGCCAACAGCACGGCGGCGGCCGACGCCGCCTGCCCAAAGCAGAAGGTCGACTTGTCAGGTCGCACGTACTTAAGTGTGTCGTAAATCGCGAACAACGCGGTGATATCGCCGCCGGGCGAGTTGATGTAGATGTTGATGTCCTTCTCGGGATCCTCCGACTCGAGGAACAACATCTGCGCACAGACCAGGTTCGCGATCGTGTCGTCGATGGGTGTGCCGATGAAGATGATCCGCTCGCGGAGCAGTCGGGAGAACAGGTCGTAGGCGCGTTCTCCTCTCGGCGATTGTTCGACCACAGTGGGAACGAGATAGTCGTGCGCGGTCAAACCTCAGCCCTCCTTGCCCGCATCCGAGTCGGGCGCAGCTTCGTCCACGACCCCGACAACCCCGTCCGTCACTTCGGCGTCGGTGCTAACTGCAGTCTCCTCCTCGGAGCCCGCCGCTTCGAGAAGCAAAGTCCGATCCATCGGGTCCCCTTGCTCGTCGACGATGTCGACGGAGTTGACCAGCCATGCGACGGCTTTCTCGTTCCTCACATCTGAGCGTAGCTGCTCGAGACCACCGGTCCGGGCGAGGCGGCTCGCGAGGCTGCGAGCGTCTTGATTGGTCTGAGAGGCGAGGCGCTCGACCTGGGCCGCGAGCTCCTTGTCGTCGACGACAATCTCCTCGGCTTCCGCCAGTGCCCGCAGAGCAAGATCGGCCCGGACCTGGGAGGCCGCCTGGCGGGCGAACTCGGCTTCGAGCTCGTTGGGGTCCTGACCGGACGCCTCGAGGTACTGGTCGATCGTGAGGCCGCGTTCCGCGAGGCGGTGAGCGAGGGCCTCGCGGGCTCGCTCAGCTTCGGCGGCAACGAGGGTCTCCGGCATTTCCTCGGAGACGAGCTCTGCCAGAGCGTCGACCACCCGCTCGCGGAGAATGAGCCGGGCCTCGAGCTTCTTCAGGCTTGTGAGGCCTGCGGCCAGGTGGGCGCGCAACTCCTCGAGCGTGTCGAACTCCGAGGCATCCGAGGCCCACTCGTCGTTCGCCTCCGGCAGCACCTTCTCGCGTACCTGCTTAACCAAAAGCCGCAGCTTGCCAGCGCCTCCCTGCAGCCGCGGGGCGTCGATCTCGACGATGTCGCCCGCCTTCTTGCCCCGCAATTCCTCGTCCGCGCCCTCGGCGATGCCGCCTGTGCCCACCTCGTACACGAAGTCATCTGCACTCAGCCCATCGGCTACCTCGCCGTCACGAATTCCCTGCAGATCCACGGTGACCAAATCACCGTCTCGAGCCGGGCGCTCGACCTCGCTGAGCTGGGCGAATTGCTCGCGCAACCGGTCAAGCCGTGCGGCGATCTCTGCCTCGGTCGGCTCAACGGACGGGATGGTAACGACAAGACCCTCGTAACCGGCGATCGATACCTTCGGACGCACCTCTACAACAGCGTCGAAGGCAAGAGCCCCGGCGTCCTCACCGGAGGTGATGTCGATCTCCGGGGCCGCGATCGTGTCGATGTCAGCCTCTTCGACGGCCTGGGCGTAGTAGTCAGGGAGCGCGTGACGGATCACCTCAGCCCGGATGGCTTGAGCACCGAGACGAACCTCGAGCAGTCGGCGAGGGACCTTTCCCGGCCGAAAGCCGGGAACGGCAACCTCTTTCTGGAGACGGCGAATGGTCTCGTCGACCGCGCCTTTGAGTTCCTCCTCGTCGACCTCGACGGTGAGCTTGACTCGGTTGCCCTCGAGGGCTTCAGAAGTAGAACGCATAGGTCGGTCGTACTCTACCGGGCTCACGGAGTGACGCCCGTCACCGGTACTCGAGGGGCTCGCGCGGCTTCGGTCGCTCGACGCGCTGTGCCTCTACGATCGCGGAGTCGCGTTACGAAGTGACTGGCGCAGCGCAGTTTGGCGGCGCGCCGCTTTCGGCCCGGGAGGTCGCAGTTTCGAATCTCGTCTCAACAGCTAAGGCAGGTCGTCGCAGTCATGTAAGTTTCAGACAATCAACGGGGCGTAGCGCAGCTTGGTAGCGCGCCTGCTTTGGGAGCAGGAGGTCCATAGCCCCTGACCTGCTCATTTATCGAATACACGCCCTATCGCACGCCCTAACCTGGCTAAAACCCATCATCCCGTCAGGCCGGGCACCACGAGTGAAAGCCTACCTACGTAGCGTGCTACCGGGGTGGATGTCGCTCCGCAAGGGCTCTCTGGGCCTTGGGTCTCTGGTTCTGATGATGCCTATCGGCTACAACCCAATGCCCCCCACGGTGCTCTGGTTCTTCCCCTAACCTCGCGGGCCGCTTGCCGTACGATGCCCTTCATGTGGCCCCCCGACTTTGAGCCGTGCCACGACTTCGCCGCGCTGACTGCCTAGGTCCACGGCTTCAACCTTGGAACGAGGGCATCGGCACACCCGGTCACCCGTCGGCTACTACACCTCCGCGGACACAGGCCATCCGACTGGCGAGGACCGCCGTCGAGTACGGAAGTCACCGCGGGCACCCCGGTCACCGGCTCCATGCCCGTCGGCAACAATGCCTACAGGGGACACTGTGACGGGCTGACCCTCGGGACTAGTACCCCAGCCGACGCAGGGCTTCGTCTACACCGTCTGGGTCGGGCATCACGTAATAGGCCCGGTCACCACCAC
>JBEKGS010000010.1:0-79619 GCA_050012675.1 Acidimicrobiales bacterium | reverse complement strand
GAGGTGAGGAGATCGTCTATGTCTCCCACCATCTGCACGCGACCGTTGGCGAGCACGATCAGGTAGTCGGCGAACCGCTCGAGCTCGGAGACGACGTGGGAGGAGAAGATCACCGAGAAGCCCCTCGCCGCCACCGCGGCCATGACAAGTGCCATGAAGTCGTGGCGGGCGAGCGGGTCGAGCCGTGCCAGCGGCTCGTCCAACACGAGGAGGTCGGGCCTGCGCGCGAGCGCCAATGTCAAAGCGAGCTGGGCCTGTTGGCCGCCGGACAGCTTGCCGACTTTGCGGTCCGGTGGGATCTCCAGTCCGCGCAACCGCTCTTCAGCTTGAGCCTGGTCAAAGCGTGAGTTCAGGTTGCGGGCCACCGCCACCATGGACCGGACAGGAAGGTACTTGTAAAGCGGCGCGTCCTGGGCGACGAAGGCGACACGCTCGAGAGCCTCGAGAGAGCCGGCGCCGAGGTCTCCGAGCACCGTGATGTTCCCGTTCGTCGCGGTACAGAGCCCGACCGCGCAATGGAGCAACGTCGTCTTGCCGGCCCCATTCGGTCCTACGAGGGCGACGATTCGACCAGCGGGCACAGCGAGATTGCAGTCACGAAGGGCCCAGGTCTTGCGATAACGCTTTGCGAGCCCTGAAGTCTCGACGACGTTCATGCCGCCCCCGCCCGCCGTTGCCGTCCGTCGTGGCGGGCAGGACGACTCTCGACGGGGCGGTCACGAAAATCCCGCAACGCTGCCATGAAGAGCGCAATGGTCCCCTGCTCGTCGAGGCCCGCGGCAGCGGCTTCCTTGAGCCAGCCCGCAGCGAGGCTGCGCCGGAGAGATGTCAGCTCTTCCAGGCCGACCGTCTCGGGAGACGCCGCTATGAAGGTGCCCTGTCCTGGGCGTCCAATGGTCAGGCCCTTCTGCTCGAGATCGCGGTAGGCCTTGAGCACGGTGTTGGGGTTGATCGAGAGCGAGGCGACGACGTCCTTCACCCGTGGTAGCTGGTCTCCGTGAATCAGGTAGCCGAGGCGCAGCGCGTGCTCCACCTGATGGACGAGCTGAAGGTACGTCGGGACGCCGGAGTGCGGCTCGAGTCGGAACACCATTGACGGGACCTGTGTCTCGGGTTCGCATACCTCTTTATCTATCCTCATAGCTAAACGGTATCACGCTGTCTCCGTCACTGTAAACGGTGTCGGCTTCTCGGCAGGCGGCCGGTAGCCTCGCCGTCATGTCTTCGGGGGGAGGCCCTTGATAAGCGACCGACTTTCCGACAACCCCGACCCGAAGTGGTGGTGGATCCTCGCGCTATGCGGCCTAGGCCAGCTCATGGTTGTCCTGGACCTCACCGTCGTGAATATCGCGCTGCCCAAGGCGCAGATCGCACTGCATTTTTCCAACGACGACCGTCAGTGGATCATCACCGCCTACGCGCTCGCGTTCGGAGGCCTGCTGCTCCTCGGTGGCCGCCTGTCCGACCGCATCGGGCGCAAACGGACCTTCATGATTGGTATGGCGGGATTCGCCCTGGCCTCTGCGGTTGGTGGCGCGGCGCAGAACTTCCTCATGCTCGCCGGGGCGCGCGCCGTGCAGGGTGTTTTCGCCGCGCTGCTGTCGCCAGCCACGTTGTCGTTGCTCACCACGACTTTCCCCCGACCGCCCGAGCGGGGAAAGGCATTCGGAATCTTCTCCGCCATCGCCGGATCGGGAAGCGCGGTGGGTCTCCTACTTGGCGGCGCGCTGACTACGTATCTGAGCTGGCGTTGGTGCTTGTACGTCAACGACATCATCGCCGTCGTCGGACTGATCGGCGCGGCGGTCCTCCTTGAGAGAACTGTCAGCGACCGTCGGGTCTATATCGACGACCCTGGCATCCTCTTCGCGATCGCGGGGTTGGTCAGTCTGGTATTCGGCTTCTCTGAAGCCGCTCTCGACGGTTGGGGCGCCGTCACCTGCGTGGCGCCATTGGCAGGGGCTGTTGTCCTGCTCATCGGCTTCGTCCTGATCGAGCGGCGGGTCGCCCACCCGATCTTGCCGTTCGGCGTTCTCCTCGACCGGAACCGGGGTGCGTCCTACCTGACAATCCTGCTGCTGGCGATCGGAATGTTCGGCGTGTTCCTGTTCCTCGTCTACTACCTGGAAGAGATCGCGCGGTACAGCGCCGTGCGCACCGGTCTCGCGTTCCTCCCTCTCACGGTATGCATCGTGGCGGGATCGGTGCTCACCAACACCCGACTGCTGCCGCGATTCGGCCCTAAGCCGTTGGTAGCCGCGGCGTCGCTCCTCGGAGTGGTGGGGATGCTGTACCTGGCTCAGCTCACGCTCACGACCTCGTACTGGGGTGGGATTCTCCCAGCCGAGCTGGTTTTCGGCGTGGCGTTGGGTGCCCTGTTCGGCGTCTGTTTCAACATGGCCACCGCGGGAACGGGGCCGGAGACGGCAGGCGTGGCGTCGGCACTGGTCACCACGGGCCAGCAGGTGGGCGGCTCGATCGGCACCTCACTGCTCAACACCATCGCTACCAGCTCGGCTGCGACCTACCTGGCGGCGCACGCCAGCGCCGCGTACCTCGCCCGACATGCCAGCACGATCATGGCAACACACGTGTGGCGGGTCGCCCAGGTGCATTCCTACGACCTGGCGTTCTATGTCGCGGCAGGCTTCATCTTCTTGGCGGGGCTCGGAGCTGCGATCGTCTACCCGGCGCGCAGAAGGCCCGCGCCCGTCGCCATGCAGGTCATCGCGGACGCCCGGGCTAACGCTAGGCAACCGACTCAAAGATGACGCGCTCTCCCTCTTAGGCACACACCCGGCGTAGCCGCAGAAGCCGCCACGACCCAGCAGTACGGCATAGGTTGGCATAGGCCTCACCGCGCTTACCCCGCGGGTCCGTGGCTTGAGAAGCTCTCTAGGCGCAGCCTCAGGGCTGCAGGATCTTCGTGGAGGCGATCATCGCCTGTAGCTCGGAGCCTTCCCGGGCCAGATCTGGCCCTCACAGCACGTGTGAATCTCGTACCAGTTGTACGGGACAGTCCGGGCGATGACGAGATGATGCCCTCTTGTCGATTTGATCCCACACTCCCTCCAAGACCGTCCTGGTTCGACGCTTCGCTGGGCAGTGCCAGCCAAGGCGGGCACTGCACGGGCGAACGGGCGGCGGGGGCCAATCGCCGGAGGAGCACAGCCTCAAGCCTGACAAGCCTTCGGAGGTCGTATCTGCACGACTTCGAAACTCACCAGGGAAGCAGCAAAACGAACACCGAAAAGAACGCCGTTTTTATTCTGTCTGAGCCCGAGATGGGATTCGAACCCATGACCTGCGCATTACGAGTGCGCTGCTCTACCACTGAGCTACCCGGGCGACTATCTCAAAGCCTGGTGCCGGCGTCTACTGGAAGCCCACCGGTCCTGGCCTGGTCATCGTAGGCGCGACCGACCCTGGCCGGACACATCGCTGCCAGTCGACGAGGCGTCCGGGCTTGGGCTGCCCTCAGAGGGCTCGGCGCCGGTAGCGGCGAACGGACACCGGAGCGAGCACCGCGAGTATTCCGAGCGACCACACGACTGCCCAGAGGACCGTGGAGCCTGTGCGGCCGGTGCTCACGACACTGGTGAAGGGCGGGAAGACCAGGTCCGGTTTGGCAACCCCCGACATGAGGTCACGTGCCGCATTGCAGACTATGGAGACCGGTTGGTGACGGGCGAAGGCTTGCAACCAGCCCGGCATCGTCTGCAGAGGGACGAAGGCAGAGGACGCGAAGGTGAGCGGGAACAGCACAGGGAACGACATCAGCTGAGCTGTCTCGCTATTTGGCGCGGAGAGTCCGACGAACGCGAATCCCCAGCTGAGCGCGTAGGCGAACAACAACAGGAGCAGGATCCCGGAGAGGTATTCGCCGACATTGGTCCCGATGCGGTAACCCACCGCGTACCCGACTGCGGTCATCAAGATCATCACGAAGAGATTGCGGCACAAGTCGGCCGTCGTCCGGCCGCCGAGCACCGCCCAGCGCGACATGGGAAGTGCGCGGAACCGCTCGATGAGACCCTTTTGCAGGTCCTCCGCTAGACCGATGGATGTGCCGATCGATCCGAAGGCAACTGTCTGCACGAAGATGCCCGGCATGAGGAACTGTACGTAGTGGTAGCCGGGCGTAGGGATAGCTCCACCGAACACATAGCGGAACAAGAGGACGAACATGATCGGCTGCACGCTGGAGAAGAAAATCGCCTCCGGCACCCGCGTGTAGGCGATGAGATTGCGCTTGGTCACCGTCAGCATGTCAGCGACGGCCCAGTAGAACCGGCCGCCCGACGGCGAGTCGACAGCCGGGGCGTGCGGCACGGGCATCGTGGTCGTAGTCATGAGCGGCGACCCCTCCTGTGTGATTGCGGGCGTGCGTCTGTGCTCGGGCTCTCGTCTCCTTCGGCGAGCTCGGCTTCGGCGCGATGCCCGGTGAGCGAGAGGAATACGTCGTCGAGGCTCGGCTCCCGCAACGCCAGCGTCGTCGGGGCGATGCCTTCTGCCTCGAGAATCCTCAGTGCTTCGGTGACAATGCGAGGTCCGTCGTTCACGTTGACCTCTACGGTGCGCCCGTAGACGACGGGAGCCTTCTCGTTCACCCTCTTCAGGACCTGCGCCGCCCGTAACGCGGTCGTCTCGTTGTCAAGACCAAGGTCGAGAACGGTCACGCCCATGTTCGCCTTTAGGTTGGCGGGTGTGCCGGCCGCGATCACCTTACCGTGGTTGATCACCACCAGGTGCTCGGCGAGCCGGTCAGCCTCCTCCAGGTACTGAGTCGTCAGCAGCACCGTGGTGCCCTCGGCGACAAGGCCTTCGATCATGGTCCACACGTCCGCCCGGCTGGCCGGGTCCAGGCCAGTGGTCGGCTCGTCGAGGAAGAGCACCTTCGGATGGGCGACGAGGGACGCTGCGACGTCGAGGCGTCTGCGCATGCCTCCGGAGTACGTCTTGGTCGGACGGTTCGCCGCGTCAGAGAGGCCGAACTGCTCGAGAAGAGAGGACGAGCGTTCCCTCAATTGTCCCTTGGACATGTGGTTGAGCCTTCCGACCATCCAGAGGTTCTCGGCTCCGGTGAGGTTCTCGTCGACGGCCGCGAACTGACCGGCAAGGCCGATCAGTCTGCGAACGACATCAGGCTCGGTCGTGACGTCGTGACCAAGCACGCGGGCGACACCGCTGTCGGGTTGGAGCACTGTCGTGAGAATCCTCACGGCGGTGGTCTTGCCAGCTCCGTTTGGACCGAGCAGCCCGAAGATCGTTCCCTGTTCCACTGCGAGGCTGACCCCGTCGAGGGCTCGCACGCTGTTGGAGAACGTCTTGTGGAGGTCCTCAAGTTCAATGGCGAGTGTCATGGCGGTCTCCCTGCAGGCACTTGGACCGGGCCATCCGTGAAGAACAGCTAAAAGTCTGTATTATTTGAGTATCAAATATATTAGCAGCTAAGGTAAAACATGAGCAACGAGAAACGCAAGCGCAGCCTCGCGGAACTGACCGAGGCGCTCAGGGCCTTCCTGTCCGCGTCGGATGCTTTCGACGAGGCTTTGGGAGGCGCGCTCGGCTTGAACGCCACCGATGTCCGCTGCGTCGACCTTCTCGACCAGTACGGCACGATGACCGCCGGTGCTCTCGCAGCGGTGGCAGGGCTAAGCACCGGCGCGGTGACCTTCCTGCTCGACCGACTCGAGCGTGCCGGCTTCGTGCGACGCGTCCGCGACGACCAGGACCGCCGGCGCGTGCTCGTGGAGCTGGCCCCGCTCGCCAGGGCTCAGATCTCCGAGCTGCATGCCGGTCTTCACGAAGCCTTGAAGACCTCGGCGCAGCACTTTTCCATGTCCGATCTCGAGAGCATCATCACGTTCCTGCGCGAAGGGGCGAAACTCTACGAGGCGCAGGTCCCGATTCTTTGCGCCCAGGTCCCTGCAGGGCTGGCCTCGCGCACCTCCGCCGGGAGAGCCGTCATCCGGGCGGCAGTGAAGGCGCAGGCCAAGGCCGAGGCCCTGGAGAAGCTCGAGCAGACCGCCCGCAAGCTCCAAGCGAAGGCCAGCGAACTTCAGCGCAAAGCGGGACGGCTCTAGCGAGCTGTCCGTGTCCAGGGCGCCCCGCTCAGGAGTTGAGCGGTCGGCCGGCTATCAGGTTCGTGAGGAGAGCGAGGAGCTCGGCGCGGGAAACCTTGCCGAGTACTTCACCGAGGATCCTGCCTTGGGCGCTGACAAAGACGGTGGCTGGCAGGTCGCCGACGCCGAACCGTGTCGCGAGGGAGATGCTTGCGATCCCGGGCGCTTGCGCAACCGGGTACCGCGCCCCGGCCCGGCGCACCATGGCCAGGGCCTCAGCGGGCGACGGGTCGTTGACGTCGACTCCTAGGAAATGGATCCTCGTCAGCTCCTTGTCGGCGACCGCGGCAAAGGTTCCGAGCTCGGCCTGACACGCGACGCACGACGATTGGAACCAGTTGACCACGGCGGGACCATCGGCGAGCAAGGCCGTGGTCAGCCTCCGGGCACTACCGAGGCCCGCGAGATCGAAGTCTGGAACCTTGACCGGAGACTTGTACAACACGAGGTTCGCGTACTTCGACGTCGGAACCTGCTGGGACGCGACAGTTGCGTACGCGACGAACCCGACAACAGCCAGGACCAGTGCGGTGAGACCGGCCGCGACAACCTTGTTGCGGTGCCGGGCAACATCCCTGGGTCGAGCTTCGCGGCCCATCGCCGCATGGTAGTTCCGAGCTCTGCCCTCCCGGCATTCAGGAACCAGATCTCGCCACCTCTTATTGTGGCTTTGCCGCCAGCTGAGTGGGCGGGTCGGGAGAGGAGAGAGGAGACAACCGGTGAGCGTACTGGCCGTCGACGTTGGGACGAGTGGCGTCCGTGCTGCGGTCGTGCGGCCCGACTCCTCGGTTGATCACGTTCATCAGCTGCAGGTCCTGCCGAGCACGCCATCACAGGGTTTTGTCGAGTTCGACGCGACAGAGATGGCTCGAGCCGTTCTCGAGGTGTCCACTGCCGCCCTCTCAGACGGCGGCAGTGTCGACGCGGTGGGGATCAGCAGCCAACGCGCCTCGACTGTCGTCTGGGACAGAGGTACCGGCGAACCCGTCGGACCTGGAATCGGGTGGCAGGACCTGCGCACGGTGGGCTACTGCCTGGCGCTGCAGGCCCAGGGGATACGTCTTGCACCCAACCAGAGCGCGACCAAACTGGCCGTGCTCTTGGACATAGCCAGCCCGGACCGGTCACGCGACCTGTGCGCGGGGACCGTAGACACCTGGGTTGCCTGGACGCTGTCGCGAGGGAGCCTGCACGTATCCGACAGGAGCAACCTCGCGGTGACCGGGCTGCTCGACGGAAATGCCGCCGAGTGGGACGACGTGGTGCTCGAGGCGTTGAGAATTCCGAGAGTGGTTCTCCCGCGCCCTGTTGACTCCATGGGAGTGCTCGGCGAAGCGGCTGCATTGCCGGGGGCACCGCCGATCGCCGGTCTGGCCGGTGATCAGCAGGCGTCACTCGTAGGTCAGGGTTGCGTTCGGCCCGGACTCGCCAAGGCGACCTTCGGCACCGGAGCGATGCTCGACCTTTGCGTCGGAGGAGTGCGCCCGGCCTTCGCACGTCGCGGGCCGGGAGGAACCTTCCCGATCGTGGCCTGGAGCCAAGGTGGCAAGCTCACATGGGGAATCGAGGCCATCATGATGTCGGCCGGCAGCTGCGTCGAGTGGCTCCGAGACGACCTCGGCATCCTGTCGTCAGTAGCCGAGTCGGACGCCCTGGCCGCTTCGTGCACCAACACGGGCGGTGTCTTCTTCGTGCCGGCACTCCTCGGTCTCGGCACTCCGCTGTGGGACTACGGAGCCCGCGGCACGCTGCTTGGGCTCACACGTGGCTCAGGCAGAGCCGAGGTCGTTCGTGCGGTGCTGGAAGGGATAGCGCACCGCGGTGCCGACCTTCTCGAGGCATCGGAGACGGACTCGGGCCTCTCGATTGACTCCCTCCGCGTCGACGGGGGCATGAGCGCGAACCGGACGTTCACACAGACGCTCGCAAATGCCATCAGCCGTCCGGTCGAGATTTCCGCCGTCACTGAGGCGACTACCCTCGGTGCCGCCTACCTGGCCGGGGTGGCGGTCGGCACCTGGGAGAGCCTCGAGGAGGCGTCGTCCGGGCTGTTGCCGAGGGCGATAATCGAGCCCACGCGCCATCTCGACCGTGGGCGGTGGATCGAGGCCCGCAGCCGAGCCCTCCGGACGGTTCCGGAGCTGTCGGACCTGGACTTCTGACCGGCATTGTGGGCGGCCGCGGGGACGTGTCGCCGGCACCGCATCACCGGGAGTGCTCTTCGGCCGCGGCCGGGTGTCAGGCTCGGCCGCGCTCGGTGGCGTTGAGATCGCGGGCTCGTGCGGACCCGTTCCCCGAGCTGACCCCGAGCTTCGGACCAACGTTGGTGTCCGGGTGGACCCCCGAGCGTGACTTGCCTCGCGCCCTCGACCTGGTACGTGCCCCGTTGCGTCGCATGAGGCGTTCGTAGCGCAGGCCGGGGTGGAACAGCGTGAAAAGCAGCAGCGCGAAGACGATCACCGCGAAGGGGATGATGGCGTTGGACTCCGGAGCGAACAGCGGGAACAGCACGAACCCGGAGAGGGCCGCGGTCCAGGTCCACAAGATCACGACCGTCCGGCGCGGTCCATGGCCGAGCCGGACGAGCCTGTGGTGAACATGGTCGTTGTCCGGGGTGTCGATTCCAGTGCCCTTGGCCATTCGTCGGATGTATGCAAAGGCCATGTCGGCGATGGGGACTCCAAGGATGAAAAGCGGCAGGAACAAAGGCGCGTAGAAGAAGTACGTCTGGCCGCTCACCCCTTCAGTTCGGCCACCGATCTCCATCGTGGCGGCAGCCATCAATAGACCGAGGAACAGTGCCCCGGCATCACCCATGAACACTCTCGCCGGATTGAAGTTGTGAGGGAGGAAGCCGATGCAGACTCCGCAGGTGATCACAGCGATCAGCGGTCCGAGGTTCGTGGACTGCAGGACCCCGAGCTCGACGAGGCGCAGTCCGTAGACGGCGAGCGCGCCCGAGGCGATGGCGACGATGCCGGCCGCGAGCCCGTCCAGCCCGTCGATGAGGTTGATGGCGTTCGTGATGCCGATCACCCAGAGGGCGGTGATCAACGGGGTGAGGTCCGAAGAGAGCACAACCGTGCCGGCGAGGGGGATCTTCAGCCAGAACATCGTGGCGCCGAGGAAGACGAGGACCATTGCCGCGAGCACTTGACCAGCCACCTTCGCCGGAGCGGAGATCTCGCGAGCGTCGTCGAGGAGCCCCACGCCCAAGATGACCGCAGCTCCGAGCACGACACCGAGAGGTTCGGAGGAACCTTGGAAGATCGCGTTCAGGTGGCCGACGTGGTCGGCGACGATCATCGCGATGCAAAAGGCGACGAACATGGCGGGGCCACCGCCATAGGGGATGGGATGGTGGTGCAGGTGGCGCTCGTCGGGCACAGCGACATGGGAGACACGAGTCGCAAGACGCCGGAGCGGGAACGTCAGCAGGTAGCTGACTATCGCGGCGATCCCTCCGACGAGGGCATAGTCGCCGATCGGTGGCATGGCGGGCTCAGGCTCAGACCGTGACCAGCTGGGTGGTCGTGGTCGTCGTGTCCCTGAGGATCGTCGCGAGCGGCACCGCGGAGGCGGGAGGCGTCACATGCACGGGCTCTCCCCACCTGCTCACCACGAGGCTCACCTCGAACCGGCCCGAACCAGCCGTCGCGGGCATCACGCCGTTGAACGCGATCGGGAGCGAGTCGGATCCCTCGCTCACCTCGAGTTCACCCTTCGCATGATCTTTGGCGGTGACCCCTTCGCCTATCCAAGCTCCGGATATCTCGCCGGCGTTTCGACCGGCGTAACTGGTCCTTCGCTCTCCGGTGATGGGTGGCGAGAGCGCGAGCTCCGACATCACCGAGCTGACAGTGAGTGCAGCCGCGGTGCTCTGGTAGGCAGAGTCAGCCGGCACGACCGAGACCCATTGGCCCGCGGCGGCGTCAGACTGAGGCGCCGTCAAGTTGATGAGCACTTCGATGGCGGCGGCGTCGCCCCGGAAGTACGCCTCGTTGCCGACGAGCTCGATGACCATCGTGGCCTTGGCCCCTTTGTACGAGACGGCGATGGCCTGGGTTCCCGACGTCCTGTTCACGTCGCCGACGATCGTGGTGGTGAGCCCGTCGCCGACCGAGGTGCTGACATAGTGCAAAGAGGGCCGTGTCGACCCGTGTTGCAGCGCCTCCCTCATGACTTTGGCCGCTGCGTTGTTGCTTCCGGCGACGGGCGCGGTCGGCAGCGTCGTCGTGGCTGCCTCACTGCTCGGCGCAGTCGAACTCGTCGTCGAGGTGGCCGACGACGATCCGGCGCACGCTGACGACCCGAAGCCGACGGCGACAAGACCGAGGGCGACCAACAGCTTGCGCACGCTGAGAGGCTACCCCGGGGGCCGGGGTGACACCCTTGCGCCATGCCCGGCAGACGACGACCCGCCAACCGCCGACGGGCCCCGGCCGGAGCCGTCCTATGCGAACCCGGCCCGCTTGCAGATGTGCTCGGCGATCGCCAGCGACGCAGTCGCAGCAGGAGAAGGAGCATTGCGCACGTCCAGGACGTTGCCCCGTAGGTCCAGCCAGAAGTCGTCGACCAGTGACCCGTCGCGAAGCATCGCTTGAGCCCGGATGCCGGCCACGGCAGGCTCCAGGTCCCGGGCGGTCAACTCTGGAACGTAGCGGCAAACCGCCGAGGCGAAGCCCCTCCTGTTCATCGCGTGAGAGATCTCCCGCAGGCCCGCCCGCCAGTTCGACACGGCGAAACGCGGGAATCCGGGCCAAGTCAGCGTGTCCCGAAGGTCCTTCCAGCCGAAGGCCCATCGCGAATAGTCGTCGCGCGACAAGGCGAGGAAGGCATTCGGCCCGACCAGCACCTCATCGTGGACGGTCCTTGTCAGGTGAATCCCCAAGAACGGGTACCGGGGATCGGGCACTGGGTAGACGAGCCCTCGAACCAGGTGCTGAGCGGCGGGTCGCAGCCGATAGTACGACCCCCGGAACGGGATGATCCGAGGCTCGGGGTCAGCTCCGGAACGCAGCGCCAACCGGTCCGACTGAAGACCCGCACATACGATGGCGAAATCGCAGTCGAGGTGTCCCGCGTGGCCTCCGCCCAATTCCAGGCGCACACCTTCGGCCCGGGAGTGGACCGACATCACCTCGGTTCCGAGCAAGAGCTGTCCCGAGGCGGCGATCTGTCTCGCAAGAGCGCTCGTGACGGCAGTGAAATCGACGACCCCGGTGGACGGCGAATGAATGGCACGAAGTCCCACGACGTGCGGCTCCAGTTCGCGCAACGCCGACCCCTCCACGAGGCGCAGGCCGGGCACGCCGTTGGCCATACCGCGCTCGTAAAGGTTCTCGAGCCTCGGCAGTTCCGTCTCGTCCACTGCGACGACCAACTTCCCGCAGGTCTCGACCGGGATGGAATGCTCTTCGCAGTAGCTCCTCAAGAGCCTGCCTCCGGATACGCACAGCTCCGCCTTCAAAGAACCCGGTTGGTAGTAGAGGCCGGAATGGATAACTCCACTGTTGTGGCCGCTTTGGTGCGATCCGACCCTGTTCTCCCTCTCGATCACCACGACGCTGGCGTCCGGGTCGGACAGCAGCAACTGTCGGGCTACGGCCAAGCCCACGATCCCGGCGCCGACCACGGCCAGCCGTCTCACAGTCGCCGGCCTCGATCGTCGCCGCAGCCGATCAACGAGCCGGTGCCAGTCTCTAATCTCATTTGCGGTTGCGGCTCGTTCACGTAGGTGATCTCGCGATTATGTCCCAGCGGTGCCCGCGCGCGTCACTTCGGCAGTTGCCAGGGCCAACCTGACAGGGCGGGCGAGCGCGGAGCGTGGCCATCGGTGGCCAAGGCTTGGCGTGGTTACAGTTGGTACGTGGACGGCGTCGACCTCGACGACCTCTTGCGTCAGACCGCAGGAGGCGACGCGAAAGCCTGGAGCTCGCTGGTCGGTCGTTTCGCGGGTCTTGTCGGGCTGTCGGGCGCGGTCACGGGCTCAGTCGCGCAAAAGCCGGGGACGGCACCTGGCCGACCTGGTTGGCGTTCTTGACGAGCCTCGAGGCCGTCCCTGGCCGGGAACTCGTCGGGGCGTGGTTTGCTGCCAAGACCCGGCACGAGTGCCTCCGCTTCTTGGGCTATGAGGAGTGCCGCTCAGGGCAGCTGTCGAGCGGGTGGGTGAGTCGGGATCGTGCGATCGAGACGACCGACGATCCGGCAATGCCGGTACGGGACGAGGCGCTTTGGAGCACTTTTGAGGCACTGGAGGAGGACGGCCCTTGCCTGCTCGGTCTGCCTGCGGCCGAGCCGCTTCTCGGTTACGCGGAGCTGAGCGCCGGGTCCGCGACGCCTGCCGACAGGATCTGTCCCGCCCGCGCCCGCCGTCTCGACGCTTCGCGTGACCGAGCTGTGCTCTGCCCGCACCACTCAAAGGCGCGACGCACTGCTGTGGGCGCGGCCGAGGGCAGAGTCCAGTGAGCCAGAACGAGAAAGCACCCCCGGAGCCGTCACGCCTCGACGGCTCGGCTTGCCACACTGACTGGCCGGACGAAGCCGAAGCTGCGCGGGACGCGACCTTCAGGAGGTTCCACTCGTTGGTGCTCGAGAAGGACCCGGTGCCGGCTGACGTTGTCTCCGAAGCCAGGGCGAGCGTCGAGCTGCGATCCATCGACGACGAGCTGGCCTGGCTGGTCTACGACTCGGTGACCGACGACGACCTGCTCGCAGGTGTCCGATCGGGCGCGAGGACCGGCCGCCAGCTCAGCTTCGAAGGCGATGACCTTGTGCTCGAAATGGAGATGTCCGGCGCCAGGTACCTCGTGGGGCAGGTCGTGCCGCCGCAGCTCGCCGTCGTCGAACTGCGACACCGAGGCGGGACCACGCCTGTGGAGACCGACGAGCTCGGTTGCTTCCACTTCCCGTCCGTGCCTGAGGGGCCGGTGAGCTTTCGTTGCTGTCCCGCCGAGCCGCCGGCTCATTCGGTCGCCACGAGCTGGATCACGCTCTGAACAAGCCCGGGGTTCTTCCGCGGGCCTGATCTGACGGCGCGCCCAACTGTGAACTCGTCGCTCGACGCGGCCGAACGTGCCCTGGCGGCTGTCGCCGACGATCCGCTCGGGGCCGAGGCGGCCGCGCTGGCAGTGCTGGCGAACAGACTGGTTGACGCGGAGGCGGCGTCGGTCGCTTACCGCGTCGTCGGACTTGCAGCTCGTGAGACGGGCCGGCTCGGCGCCGCGCGGCACCGCCTACGACGTGCCATCGCCGTTGCCGAAGCAGGTCAGCTGGGCCTTCGCGCCGCCGAGGCACGCCTGAGCCTCGTCTTGGCCCTCCTGCAAGGTGGGCAGCCGGGCGCGGCGCTGGTCGAGCTGGACAAGGCTGCCGAAGGGGCCCACCGGGAGCTGCGCGGGCAAGTTCTCATGCAGCGAGCCCTCATTCATATCCGCATCGGCCGTTTCGAAGAGGCGCTTGACGACAGCCGCCGGGCCCTGCCGCTTCTTCGCCGCGCCGGCGACCGCTTGAACGAGGCGAGACTTCTCTCCAACCGGGGCGTCCTGCATGCCTACCGCGGTGAGCTTGCGCGGGCGGAAACGGACCTCAACAAGGCGCTGCAGCTGTACCGGCTCCTCGGTGGCGTTATCGCAGCCGCCCAGGTACTGCACAACCTCGGGTACGTATCGGCCCTGAGGGGTGACGTGCCTGGCGCGCTCAAGCGCTATGACCAAGCCGCGCAGCATTTCGCCGATCGGCGCCTCGGCGCCCCTGCCCTTTCGATCGACCGTGCCGAACTGCTGCTCTCCGTGAGGCTGCTTCCTGAGGCCCGCCGGCACATCGACGCCGCTGTGACGGCACTGGAGGCCTCCGGAACCTCCATCGACCTGGCTGAGGCCCGACTCCTGCTGAGCCAGATAGCTCTCGCAGAAGGCGACGTCGTCGTTTCCGGCGCGGCGGCCAGCTCCGCGCGTCGTCAGCTCATTCGCCAAGGCCGGCTCCGCTGGGCGGCACTGGCCCGATTTGTCGAGGCACAGTCCCGCTGGGCGACAGGCACCCGAACCACCCGCATCCCGGCGGAGGCCGGCGCCCTTGCCGAGGTCCTGCGCGGGGAGCAGTGGTTCTTGCCGAGCCTCGAGTGCCGCCTCATGGGGGCACGTGCCGCCTTGCGGACCGGCGACATGGGTACCGTCCGGTCGCTTGTTGCGGGAATCGACCGGCGCACGGCGTCCGGCCCGGCCGCGCAACGGGTACGGGGCTGGTACGCCGAAGCGCTGGGGCGCCTTGCCGCCGGCAGCCGTTCAGGCTGCTTGTCGGCGCTCAGGTCCGGGCTCAAGGTCGCCGAGGAGCACCGGGCGACACTGGGAGCCACCGAGTTGCGGGTGCGAACCGCCACGACGGTCTCCGAGCTCGCCGATCTCGGTCTCGGCCTGGCATTCGAGTCGCGCCGCGCGGTCGAAGTGCTGCGCTGGTCGGAACGGTGGCGTGCCGGATCATTGCGCGCCCCGCGGGCCACGCCTCCCACCGATGAGGAGCTCGCCAGGATGCTGTCGGCGCTGCGAGACATAGTCGCGCGCATCGAGCGGGGCTCCTTGGACGGAGGCGAGGTCCTGCCGCTCGTCGCGCAGCAGCGCAGGATCGAGGAGGCGATCCGCCAGCGCAGCCGAGGTGAGGAGGGCAACTTCGTCAGGCCGCCAAGGGTCCCCGATCCTGGCGCCCTGCGAGAGGCTATCGGCGAGCGCGGACTTGTCGAGTACGTCGCACACGACGGCCGTCTCTATGCCGTGACAGGAACGCGCAAGCGGTTCAACCTGAGGTGTCTTGCGACCGCGGCCGAGGTGGCCGCGGAGCGCTCCATGCTCCAGTTCGCTCTTCGCCGCCTAGCGCTCGGCCGTAGCTCTCGGGCCAGTCTCGAAGCGGCTGCGGCCCTGCTCGAACGGTCGTGCAACCGCCTGTCCGATCTGCTCGTCGAACCGGTGGCTCGCGACGTCGATGGTCGGGACCTCGTGGTGGTCCCCACCGGTGAGCTTCATGCGCTCGCCTGGGCCCTTCTCCCACCACTGCGGGGCAGGGCCGTGACGGTCTCGCCATCGGCGGCCCTGTGGTATTCGCGCCAGGGCGAAGCGCCCAGCGGGTCACGACCCTCAGTCGCTAGCGACGCTGAGGTCGTGCTCGTAGCCGGGCCGCGAGTCGCCCACGCAGCCGAGGAGATCAACCGGCTTCGCACGGCTTTCTATCCGGGGGCACGGACATTGCAAGGCCACGCCGCAACCGCGAAGGCGGTCGCACGCGCCCTGGAACGACGACGTCTCGCCCACTTGGCAGCGCACGGGAGTTTTCGTGCCGACAATCCCCAATTCTCGTCTCTCGAGCTCGACGACGGCCCGCTCACGGTCTACGACCTCGAGCGCATGGCACGACCTCCAGAGTGGATGGTGCTCTCAGCTTGCGAAGCAGGCCGCTCGGAGGTCCACCCTGGTGACGAGCTCATGGGCACGAGCGCAGCGCTGCTGTCGCTCGGGACGCGTGCCATTGTCTCGAGCGTGGCGCCCGTACCCGACGACGGGGTGATCCCGGTCATGATCGGCCTTCATGGCGAGCTGGCACGCGGGCACGGCTTGGCGCGGGCGCTCGCGACCGCCCAGGCGCATGCTCTGCCTGAGACGCTGTCGTTCGCAGACCTTGCCTCCGGTGACCCAGAAGCCCGCGAGGCGCTGGCGGCAGGAGCCTTTGTCTGCCTTGGAGCTGGTTAAGCTGAGTGTAAGGAGGGGCTTGACGGCGACGCCGACCAGCCGCCGACAAAACAGGTCCGCGGCTGGGATGATCTTGCGTGGCGGATTCTCTCGAGCTCGGAGGTGAGGTGGCGAGGATGGATCTCGGTGCCCGGACCGGGTTCGACAGCGGCGATGCCGCATCGCTGGGCGCGCACCCGGTCCTTTCCGACGCCTCCGCGGCGGCCGGCTTGTTCGAGAGGATTGTCGAGAACATTTCGCGGGTTGTCCAGGGAAACGACGAGGCCATTCGCCTCGCGGTGACCTGCCTGGTTGCCGGCGGCCATCTGCTTGTCGAGGACGTGCCCGGCGTGGGCAAGACGAGCCTCGGCAAGGCGCTGTCCGCCTCGGTGTCGTGCCGCCACCGTCGCATCCAGTTCACTTCCGACCTTCTGCCTTCGGACGTGACCGGCGTGAGCGTCTTCGATGCCACGAAGACCAGTTTCGAGTTCCGGCCCGGGCCGATATTCGCCAACATCGTTCTCGGTGACGAGATCAACCGGACACCGCCGAAGACCCAGTCCGCCCTGCTCGAGTCGATGGAGGAACGCCAGGTAACCGTTGACGGGCACACCTACAAGCTGCCCGACCCGTTCATGGTCATAGCGACGCAGAACCCGATCGAGCACGAGGGGACCTTCCCGCTCCCGGTGAGCCAGCTCGACCGTTTCCTGCTCAGGATCCAGATCGGTTACCCGGACGAGGAGTCCGAGGTGGTGATACTCGAGACGCACGGCGTGAGCGAGCCCCTCGAGACCCTCAAGGCGGTTGCCACCCCGGAGGATGTGGTCGCGCTCGCCACCAGGGCGCGAGCAGTCCACGTCTCGCCGTTGATCCAGCACTACATCGTGCAGATCGCCAACGGGACCCGGGCCCACCCTTCGGTCGCTCTCGGGATGTCGCCGAGGGCTGCGCTGGCCCTGCAGCGGGCGGCCCGGGCCCGGGCGGTGCTGGAGGGCCGTGACTTCGTCGCGCCCGACGACGTCAAGGCAATGGCCTCTGCTGTCATCGGTCACCGCTTGGAGCTGCGCGCGTCGGCGGGCCGGGGCCGCAGCCCTGTCAGGACCGTGCTCGAGGAGGTACTCCGCGCGGTGCCCGTGCCCGACCAGACCACTGGGCGCCGATAGCCGGCGGAATGCTCACCGCCCGAGGCCGCTGGACGATCACGCTGGGCCTCCTCGCGGGTGCCGCCGGCCGAATCCTCGGCATCCCGGAGCTTTTCGGTCTTGCCACCGCAGCCGTGCTCGTCGCGCTGGCTTCGCTCGTTCGGGTTCGTCTGCCAAAAGGCACCGTCACCGTCACCGCACGTGCCGTTCCGCCCATCGTGAACGCGGGCGAACCGGCCGTGGTCGAGCTCACGATCGAGGAGTCCGCCACCAAGGGTTGGCTCCCAGGCCCCGTCACCCTTCTCGCCGACCGTTCGCATGGGCCGGTCGACTCTCAGCCCGCCAGGATCATCGTGCGACGACTCGCCCGCGGCGGACGGGCACAGGCGAGCTTCGAGCTCATGACGAAACGACGGGGTCCGCTCGAGGCCGGAGCCTACGAAGCGGTGATACCAGATCCGCTCGGCCTGGCCCGTCGCAGCCTGTCGGTCAGCAAGCCTGCTCGTTGCATCGTGCTACCGCGCATCGAGACACTCGAAACAGTTGTCCCCGAAGGGCTCGACTTGAGGAGGGCCGAGAACGGCGCTTCGGCAGTCGAACGACTCCTCAGGGGGACCTCGATGCTCCGTCGCTACGCGGAAGGGGACGATCTTCGTCGCGTTCACTGGCGTACGACAGCGCGCGTCGGCGAGCTCATCGTCCGCGATGGCGGTGATCTGGACGAGCCCGACCGGACAGCCACCACGGTGCTGCTCGATGCCGGCGATCGCGCGACACCGCCCGACGAGCTTGACCGGGCCGTCGAGGTCGCAGCCAGCGTCTTGTCCGCGGCGGCCCACGAGTCGAATGTCTCCGGCGCCTACCGTCTCGTCACGACTGCCGGTCTGGACAGCGGGCCCCAGCGCGGCTACGAGAGCCTGCAGGAAGTGCTCATCGGCCTCGCCGGGCTCACATCGCCGACTACAAGCTCTCCGGGGCGTTTCGGCACCGCTGTCGAGCGACTCGGCCGTCCTGGCTGCGACGAAGTACTCGTCATCGTCGGCGCCTTCGGGCCACGCCCGCCCGGTCCGGAGATCCTCGAGGACCTCGCCCGGGCGTACGCAGCGGTGGTGCTTGTTCTGGTTGAGGGCGCTGGCCCTGTTTCACGGGAGGCGCACGAAGTCGCCGGGGGAGCCGATGCCGGCGAGTCGAGCCTGCGTGACGCCCCCGGACCTAGCTCCTCACCGCCCCACCTGCGTGGCGCCGGGGTTCTCATCGTGCCGCTCGGGCCCGGGAGCTGTCTGGCAGACGCCTGGAGCCTCGGGCATCGGGCGGAGTTCGGGTCCGACAGTGCGACGAGTGGTTCCTGGGCAGGCAAGGAACTGGCCCGATGAGCAGCGCCTGGCTCGCCCTTGTGGTCACCGACGTGATTGCCGTTGCGAGCTTGGCGCGCTGCTTCACCGGCCCGGGGGAGCTCACTGCCGGGCTTGTCACCCTTGTTCTCGCTCACCTCGTCGGCCTTGCCGCACGCGGCGCCACGCCCTTAGCCCGTGCGGGCGCCCGTATGCAGTCTTGGGGTCACCAAGGCGCCAAGAGCCGAACTGCTGAAGAACGGCGGCATCCGAGCGACCGTAACGGGCGGGCCCGCACTAGCGCCTGGTGGGCATTGGGCCTTGTCCTTGCGGTGCTGTTACCGGTCGGGTTCGTGTTCGGTCCGGCCTTCTTCTGGGCAGCGCCAGGTGGTGGCATCTGGCACACAATGCCCCATGACCTCCGCGCGGGTTGGGCGGTCTTCTCCTTCAGGGTCGCTCCGGTGCCGGAGCTACCGGGCCTTGTTCTCGCCACGGCGTGGGCGGCCGGGGCCGCGGGACTGCTCGCCGAGCTGATCTCGTCCAAGACGAGGATTCCGGCGGTGTTCGCGCTGGCTCCGGCGCTCGGGCTCTACTTGTTCGCTTCGGCGCTGGGCACCGACACCTGGAGGGGGCTCGGCCTCGCCCTGATGGCCGGCTCTACGTGCTGGTACCTCGTGGCGGCGGTGAACGAGCGCGAACGTGGCCAGGGTGCCCTCGTCGCGTCCTCGGACTCAGGACTCAGTCTCGGCGAGCGTGACACGTCCTACCACGCAGGTGCGCTGATGCTGCGCATGGCGGTGCTCGCGGCCCTTGCCGCGGCCGTAGTCGGCCTCAACCTGCCCGGCGCGCGCAACGCTGCCCTTGTCGCCTGGCATGGCACCGAACGGGCAGGCAACGGCACTGGCTCATCGGTTCAGGGCGGGAACCTGCCCCAGGGGGTCGAGATCAGCACCCTCGTGCAGGTCGCCGAGGAAGAGATCGACAATCCCTCCGGCTCCCTTTTCACGGTGCACTCGGCAGTCCCGACCCGGGAAGTGGTCGCAGTGCTGGACGACTTCAACGGCAACAGCTGGAGCGCGACGCCCGGGCAGGCCACCAAGCCACTGCGTTCTTTCTCCCCGCCACTTGGCGCAGACGAGCGCCGACCACCGCCTGCGACCGCTGACGGGCCTGGCCACGAGCAGCTCGTGCAGGTTTTCGAGGTGTCGGGGCTCAGCGGTGATCGCATCCTGCCGAGCTGGGGAACCCCCCTCGCGGTCGCCGGCGCGGGCCGGGTGGAAACGAAGGGGTCGGGGAGCTCGATCGTCTCGGTCACGCCGGTCCAAAGAGGGCTTGTGTACGCGGTCGACTCGGTCGTGGCCGACCCCTCCACGGCCCAGCTCGAGGCGGACTCTCCGGGGAGCTCCAGCCGGGACCTGCGACTGCCCGAGCCCGTGCCACCGCGGCTCGTAAGGCTCGCGAACAGTCTTGTAGCGGGCGCGACGACCGCCTACCAGAAGGCGTCAGACCTCGACGTCTACCTCACTTCTGCGAGGTTCCGCTATCAGCTTCCGCTGCGCAGGGGTGAAAGCGTCGTCATTCCCTCTCCCGGTTATGGCGGCCTCATGAGCTTCTTGTTCAAGTCGCGGACCGGTTACTGCCAGCAATTCGCCACGGCCTTCGCCGTGCTCGCCCGCATCGACCACCTCCCGACACGCATCGCGGTCGGGTTCCTCACCGGTGCTCAAGTCGGCCACGACGATTGGCGGGTCGACGGGAGCGACACACACGCCTGGCCCCAAGTGCAGTTCGAGAACTACGGATGGATCGACTTCGAGCCGACGCCCGGCGCGAGTGTGGGAGGGTCCTCGGCTCCTTCGTTGTCCACGACGACGACTGCGACGACCGTTCCGGTCCGGACGCCGCCGAGCTCGGGAGGCGCCCACAACCTTGGTCACGGCGGTGGGGCGGGTACCGCGGGCAGCGCTCGTCGGGGGAGGCGACCCCAGTCTCCGTTGGCGCCGTGGCTTCTCGTTTTTCCCGCCGGCCTTGTTTGTTGGGCCGCGGCCGTCATGTCGTGGAGGAGGTCACGACTACACCGTTCCCGCCGGGAGCCGCGTACTGGGATCCTGGTCGCTTGGGGCGAGGTGATGAGGACGCTCGACCTCGCCGGTATCCGCCGTCGTCGCGCGGAGACCTGCATGGAGCTCGCCCGGCGAGTCGCCTCAACCGAGATGTTGCCCGGCGAGGCCGAGCTCGCATTGTCGAACCTGGCCCGAGTGGCGACCTCGGCTTTGTACGGCGACTCGGACCCCGGGGACCTGGTCGTTCGCCAGGCGACGAAAGACGCCAGGACGGTCGTCCGCGCCGCACGGCGGAGGATCGCGCGCTGGCAGCTGATCGCGGCCGCCCTCGATCCGAGAAGGCTTCCTTACGGCCAGGCCGTTCCCCGGCCGTGACAGCCGGGGACTAGGGTGCGATCGTGGCTGACCAGGCGAGCTTCGCGGAGGACACCACCGGTTTCATGGACTCGCTGTACACGGCCGCGCTCCGCATGACGCGCAGCCCGTCCGACGCCCAGGACCTCGTTCAAGAGACCTACCTCAAGGCCTACCGCGGCTACGGCGGCTTCGAGGCCGGCACAAACCTGAAGGCCTGGCTCTACCGCATCCTCACGAACACCTTCATCAACTCCTACCGGTCGAAGAAGCGTCATCCAGAGGAGACCGAGCTCGACGACGTCGAGGAGCTCTACTTGTTCCGTCGCATGAGCGGCCGTGACGGCGGCATGGGCCGCAGTGCCGAGGACGAGGCCCTGGACTGGGTCACCGACGACGAGGTGAAAGCCGCGTTGGAGTCCCTGCCCGAGAGCTTCCGGATGACCGTTCTCCTGGCGGACGTGGAGGGATTCTCCTACAAGGAGATCGCCGACATCATGGACGTGCCGATCGGAACGGTGATGAGCCGTCTCCATCGTGGAAGAAGGGCGCTCGAGAAGACGTTGCACGACTTCGGAGTGGCGCGAGGATTCGTCGCGGCCCCCTGAGAGGTGAGATACCAGATGGAGCTTGCATGAAGGGCGACAAGGGCGGCATGAACATCAACTGCCGGGAAGCGCTTCACAGCGTCTATCACTTCCTCGACGGCGAGATGACGCCCGAACGACGTGACCAGATTGCTCGCCACATCGACAAGTGCGCACCGTGCCTGAGGGCCTTCGGGTTCGAGACCGAGCTCAGGAGGCTCATCGCCGACCGTTGCAGGGACAAGGTGCCTGATGAGCTCCGGGACCGTATAGCCGCTGTGATCGCCCATGAGCACAAGATGAGGGCAAGCGCGGGCGGTGTCGCCGAAACTGCGGAGCACTGACGGTTTCGGATCCTGCGGCCAGTCCGCCTAGCATGCTGAGATGACGCCTCCTTCCGAGCCGGTCGCCTGGGACGTCGCCGAACGGGTTGCAGGCGGGGTTGCGCGCCGTACCGACACCCGGATCGACTGGGCGACGCTTCGTTCTCTCGTAGTCGACTTCGAGGAGGTCACGGCCCAGGCGGAGGCTCTCGTGGAGGAGTCAACCGGCTTGCGGTCGCTCGTCGGGCCGGCCCGGGCGCAAGTGGCCACGCGCGAGGAATGGATCCACGCCAACATCTCGTCGTTTCGCCGGTTGCTCGGCCCTGTGCTGGCCCGTGCCGGCAAGAGCGGCCAGGGCCTGCCGGGTCTTCTGGGACCTGTGGGACGCGCGGCCGCCGGTGCCGAGATGGGCGTCGTGCTCGGGTGGATGTCTGGACGCGTGCTCGGCCAGTACGACCTCCTGTTCGCTGACGGCGATTCACCACAAGACGCCGTGTACTACGTAGGGCCGAACATCGTCTCGCTTGAACGTCGTCACGGCTTTGAGCCCCGCGAGTTCCGCCTTTGGATCGCTCTGCACGAGCTCACCCACCGCGCCCAATTCACCGGGGTGCCGTGGCTGCGCGGCCACTTCCTCGATCTTGTCGAACGCAGTGTCGCCATCGCCTCGCCCGACCCGCGCCAGGTCATGGAGGCGATCGGCCGGATGGCCGTCGAAATAGTGTCCGGCAGGAACCCGCTCGCGGAGTCCGGGTTGGTCGGTGCTCTCGCCTCGCCGGCGCAACTCGAAACGCTCCGCTCGATCCAGGGCATGATGAGCCTGCTCGAAGGTCATGGTGACGTCACGATGGACCGTGCCGCCCGGGATCTGATCCCGAGTGCGGCACACTTTTCGCAGGTGCTCCACGCGAGGCGCGAATCAGCCGGCGGCCTTGCGAAGCTCTTCCAGCAGTTGATCGGGCTCGAGGCGAAACTGCGCCAGTACGGGGACGGGGCGCGCTTTGTCCGGGAAGTCGAGGAGGTCGGCGGTCCGCAGCTCTTGGCGCTGGCCTGGCAGGGTCCCGAGAATCTGCCGAGCGCGGCGGAGGTCCAGGCACCCGACCTCTGGGTGTCACGGGTGCGGGGCCCGGCGCTCGAGCCGGCGTGACGCCCCCGCTGCGGGAACGGGCGCAGGAGGCGGCAGCAGCTCTGATCGGACGTTGCTCGTTCCCCGCTCCAGGTTCGCCGCTCGCGTGTGCGGTGTCCGGAGGTGCGGACTCCCTGGCTCTGTTGGTGCTCGCGGTTGCAGCCGGCTGCGACGTGGTTGCTCATCACGTCGACCACGGCTTACGGGAGGACTCTCGAAAAGACGTCCGTGTCGTCAACGAGGTGGCCGGAGAGCTCGGGGTCGAGGTCGTCGTGCACCGGGTGAGCGTCGGGGCGGGTCCCAATCTCGAGGCGCGGGCGCGCTCGGCCCGTCTCGGGGTCATGCCGGCGGGTGTGGCCACCGGCCACACCGCCGACGATCAGGCTGAGACCGTTCTCCTCAACTTGCTGCGGGGCGCCTCCACCGACGGACTCGCGGCGATGCGCTCCGGTTCACGGCACCCGATTCTCGCTCTGCGTCGGGCCGAGACACGAGCCATGTGCGCGCACCTCGGCCTTCACCCGGTCGAGGACCCGACCAACCGCGACCCGTCTTACCTCCGCAACCGGGTCCGCCACGAGCTGGTTCCAATGCTGTGCGAGCTCGCGGGCCGCGACGTGGTGCCCGTGGTCGCCCGGCAGGCGGGCCTGTTGGCCGACGACGCGGCTCTGCTCGGCGAGCTCGCCGCCGCACTCGATCCGACCGACGCCAGGACGGTCGCACAGGCTCCCGCCGCGCTCGGGCGCCGGGCGGTACGCGAGTGGCTGCGATGCGGGCACCCTCCGGATCTCGCGACCGTCGAGAGGGTGTTGGCTGTCGCGAGCGGGGAAAGCCTCGCGACTGACGTCGGCTCGGGCAGGAGCGTCCGCCGCTCGCGGGGGCGGCTGCGCCTCGAGCAGGCGGGCGGTCAGGCGCGCCCCGAAGCTCGGGACCACGACGATCTTTCGTACGGGAACGGCGTGCCCGACTAGTCTCGGCCCCAATGGGCGATCTTTTGGACCACGGGACCGAGCCGGCAACAGGGTCCGGGCCGCCCGGTGTCATGAGCGTGTGGGATGCCGACCCCGCTTTGGGCAGGGTCGTCCTCACTGTCGATCAGATCGCCACGCGCGTCGCCGAGCTCGGCAAGCTGATCACCGCCGACTATGCCAGCCGGCCACCTTTGCTCGTCGGGGTGTTGAAGGGCGCCTTCATCTTTCTCGCCGACCTCGCCCGGCAAATCCAGCTTCCACTGGAGCTCGACTTCATGGCCGTGTCCTCCTACGGCCGGTCGACCAAGACCAGCGGAGTCGTGCGGATCCTGAAGGACCTCGACATCGACCTCACGGGTCGCCACGTCCTGATCGTCGAGGACATCCTCGACAGCGGCCTCACGCTTTCTTACCTGCGCAAGAGCCTTCTTGCCCGCGGTCCGGAGAGCCTGGCGGTCTGCTCACTGCTCGTCAAGCGCAGCGTCGAGCCCCGGCCCGATCTCGAGATCGCCTACGTCGGGTTCCAGATCGAGCCCGAATTCGTCGTCGGCTACGGCCTCGACGTCGCCGAGCGCTACCGCAACCTGCCCGACATCCGCGTCTATGTGGCCGGGGAACCCGCGTGACCCCGTTGGCGGCGGGAGGGCCTTCGCGCCGGTTCGGTCAATGAACGACGCGGGGGACGATCCCCTCCCTCTGACTTCCGTCCGGGGGTCGGTGGATCGCGAACGGGTGCGCCGGGCCGTCCGGGAGCTCCTGGCGGCCATCGGGGAGGATCCCGACCGCGAGGGCCTCGCGCGCACGCCCTCGCGGGTCGCCGAGATGTACGGCGATCTCTTCGACGAGGCCGGTGAGGACCCGGCGAGGTTCCTCACCGTCACCTTTGCCGCAGAGCATGACGAGATGGTCATGGTTCGTGACATCCCGTTCGCGTCGTTGTGCGAGCACCACATGGTCCCGTTCCTGGGCAAGGCGCACGTCGCGTACATCCCCAGCAAGGACGGGCGGATCACGGGACTTTCGAAGCTGGCCCGCGTCGTCGACGCGGTCGCGGGTCGTCTCCAGGTCCAAGAGCGCATGACGACACAGATCGCCGAGGCGATCGAGTCCGCCCTGTCCCCCCGGGGCGTGCTGGTCGTGATCGAGGCCGAGCACCTGTGCATGTCGATGCGCGGCGTTCGCAAGCCCGGAGCGATCACTGTGACATCTGCGGTCCGGGGACTGTTCCGGACTGACCCGAGGACTCGGGCAGAAGCCATGGGACACGTGCGAGGTCGGGGCGCTTGAACCTCTACTCTTGAGACGTGGTCCCCCTCGTGATGGGCGTGCTGAACGTCACATCCGACTCATTCTCAGATGGCGGTCTCTACCTTGACTACGAAGCTGCCGTGCGCCGCGGGCGCGAGATGGTCGCCGAAGGCGCGAACGTGGTCGACGTAGGCGGTGAGTCGACGCGGCCCGGTGCCGGGACGGTCGCGCCGCAAGAGGAGCTGCGCCGCGTCGTTCCCGTGGTCGAGGCGCTCGCCGGGGAGGTCCGCGTGTCGGTCGACACGGTCAAGGCGTCGGTCGCTCACGCTGCGCTGAGAGCGGGAGCGAGCCTTTTGAACGACGTCTCGGCGAGCCTGGCAGCGGTTGCCGCCGAGCATGGAGCAGGCTTTGTCGCGATGCACTGCAAGGGGACCCCGGTGGACATGCAGATCGATCCCCGCTACGACGACGTCGTCGGAGAGGTCAGCGCCTTCCTCGACAGACACGCCGCTTTGGCCCGGGCGCTCGGTGTCACCGAGATCTACATCGATCCCGGGATCGGATTCGGCAAGTCCGTGCGCCACAATCTTCAGCTCCTGGCCGCGCTCCCTGAGCTAGTCGCCACCGGGGTCCCTGTGCTGGTCGGGACCAGCCGCAAGGGCTTCATCGGCCATCTCGGTGCCGGAGGGTCCCCTGACGGCCGGGTCGGGGATGTTCCGCCCCTTGGACCTGGTGAGCGCTTGGAGGGTTCGCTGGCCTCGGCGGTATGGGCGATGGCGTGCGGGGCTGCGGTTGTGCGGGTCCATGACGTTGCGGCGACGGTCCAGGCGGCTCGACTGTTCGGCGGGGTTGCGGCATGAGGGGACGCTGGGCAGCCGGGATCGTCCCGCGGAACTTCTGCTGGATCATCAAGGACCATCTGGCTGTCAGCGAGCGGCCGGGCGGCTATGCGCCCAACCATCGCAAGGTCCGCCGGCACGAGGAGCTGTTGTGGCTCAGGGCTCAAGGCTTCACGAGAGTTGTCTCGCTGTTGGCGTCGACCCACAATCTCCACGCCTACGACGAGCTCCACCTCGAATGGTCACGATTCCCGATGCCGGTCGCCTCGGACACCCGTGAGGTGCTCACCCAGCTGTATCCCGCTTTGCACGGGTGGCTGCGCAGCGGTGAACGCGTGCTGCTGCACCAAGAGGAGCTCGGCGACTGTGTGATGGGCGTTGTGGCCGGTTACCTGCTCTGGAGCGAGATACTTCCCGACGGCCCGCGGGCGATCACCGCTATGGAACAGCTGCTGCGCCGTCAGATGGGCACCGTCGGGCGCATGATCGTCAGCGTCGTGGAGGAGGTCCCGTCCCTCGACAGCGTCAGGGCCGGCGAGCCCGGTGAGACCCCGCAGCTCGTTGCGAGCCCATCCGAGGAGGCCGACGCCGACACTGAAGACGACTCTGGGGCCGCGACATACGGTCCCGAGCAGGCACCGGACAGCGGGGTCGGAGAACCAGGAGAGGAAGTGGCCGCAGCACCGGGGAGCCGCACGGCCGCCGGCACCGAGCAGTCGCCGGAGGCGCCGGCGGAGGGCCCCGAAGACGGTGAGCTCGCGCCCATCCCCACGGACTGGACCGGGGGCCCGGCCGCCAACCTGCCATAGATGACTGACCGGATCGAGTTGCGGGGCCTGAGGGTGCTCGGCCGTCACGGTGTACTGGCGGGTGAGCAGGACGCTGCCCAGCCCTTCGAGATCGATCTCGAGGTGGAGGCCGATCTCGCCGAGGCAGCTCGTTGCGACGACCTGGCCAAGACGGTGGACTACTCGCTCGTGGTGGAAAAGGCGACCGAGATCGTCCGTCAACACCAGTACCGCCTCCTCGAGGCCCTTGCCGGCGCGATCGCATCAGGGATCCTCGAGCTCCCGGCCGTCCAGGCCGTCACGGTGACGGTCCGTAAGCTCCGGCCTCCTGTCGCGGCGGACATGACCTTTGCCGCGGTGCGACTGCGGCGGGAACGTGGCGACGGGACCGCCTGAACGTGGAGGTGTTCCTGGGTCTCGGCTCCAACATGGGTGACCGCCTGGGGTATCTCGAGGTCGCCTTGAAGGGGCTGAAGGGACTCGATCCGGATCTCACTGTCTCGCCGGTCTACGAGTCGGCACCCCACGGCGGTCCACGAGCCCAGGACAGGTACCTCAATTGCGTCGTTCGGCTCGAGACCGACCTCAGTGCCCGCCAGGTCCTGGAGGTCGCGCGCGGCTTGGAGGCACTAGCGGGCCGGGTACGCACCGTACGCAACGGTCCCCGCACCCTCGACGTCGACATACTTCTTGCCGGAGACCTCGAGGTCCGCGAACCCGATCTCATCGTTCCGCACCCGAGGATGAACGAGCGGGGCTTCGTGCTCGCGCCGCTCGAGGACCTCGACGCCTCGCGAGTTCCTCCGGACTGGCGCGCCCGGCTGGCCGAGACAGATCCGGCGTCGCTCGACGTGCACCTGGTTGGTAGGCTCGCATGAGGCTGAGACACGAACGGCACCTCCCAAAGGGCCGGAACGAAGAGAGCTCACAATGACAACTGTTCGCATCATCGGACCCGGGCGCGCCGGCCGGTCCTTCGCCTCTGCGCTGGCAACCGCAGGTGTCCAGGTCGAAGGTCCTCTCGGGCGTGCCGACGACCCCTCATCGGCGGCCTACGGCGCCGACGTCCTCTTGATCACGGTCCCCGACCGGGAGATCGCCGGCGTCGCTTCGGCTGTCAGGCCGGTCCGGTCCACTGTGGTGGCCCATTGCTCGGGAGCCCTCGGCTTGGACGTGCTCGCGCCCCATGAGCGCGTCGCCGCCCTTCACCCACTGGTTACCCTCCCGGACCCGGCCGTGGGCGCCGAACGCCTCTGCTCGGGCTGCTACTTCGCCGTGGCCGGCGACCAGGCCGTCGCCGATCTCGTCCGGGCACTCGGGGGCCAGAGCCTGCAGATCCCGACGAATGCAAGGGTCGGGTACCATGCCGCGGCCTGCGTGGCCTCCAACCACCTCGTCGCGCTCCTGGGACAGGTGCAGCGCATGGCAGCCTCGGTCGGCCTTCCCCTCGAGGCGTTCCTTCCGCTCGCCCGGGGCGCCCTCGATGACGTCTGCCGGCTCGGACCGGCGGCGGCGCTGACCGGACCGGTGGCGCGCGGGGACATCAACACGATCGAAGGTCACCGCCGGGTGCTGGACCCCGAGGAGCTGGGCGGTTACGACGCCGGGGTCGACCTTGCGCGCCGCCTCGTGACCCAGGGCCGGTAACCGTGGGAAGGCCCGTCCGGCCGCAAGACCGCGGGAGCGGCCAGTGGAGGTAGTCAAAACCCGCGAGGCGTTCCGGAGCTCGGCGACGACCGCGCGTGGCAAAGGATTGCGGCTCGGCCTCGTGCCCACGATGGGTGCGTTCCATCCGGGCCACATGTCGCTCGTGCGGGCGGCGGCCTCGCAGTGCGACGTCGTGGCCGTGAGCATATTCGTGAACCCGCTGCAGTTCTCCTCGGCCACGGACCTGGCCAGGTACCCGGCCAACTTGGAACGGGACCTCGCCATGGCACAAGGAGCAGGCGTAGGCCTCGTGTTCGCGCCTTCGGTGGAAGAGATGTACCCGCAGGGAGAGCCGGAAACAAAGGTCCAGCCAGGACGGCTCGCCGACGGTTTCGAAGGCGCCTCCCGCCCCGGGCATTTCGCCGGCGTCGCTACGGTCGTCACCAAGTTGCTCTCGCTTGCCGGGCCTTGTCGCGCGTTCTTCGGCGAGAAGGACTTCCAGCAGCTCGTGGTCGTGCGGCGCCTCGTGGCCGATCTCGATATCGACGCCGAGGTCGTGGCCTGCCCGACTGTTCGCGAGCCGGACGGGCTCGCCTGCTCGAGCCGTAACCGCCGGCTCGGACCCGAAGACCGGCGGGCGGCGACGGTGCTGTTCAGGGCGCTCATCGCGGGACGCGAGGCTTTGGTGAAAGGCGCCCGGCTCGCAGCAGACCTGGAAGCGGCGATGGCCGGCGTGGTTGCGGCTGAGCGGCGGGCCAGGTTGGATTATGCAGTTGTGGTCGATCCCGTCACGCTCGCAGCTCCGGCATCGCTCGCCGGTGAGCTCCGTCTCCTCATCGCGGCTGACGTCGGCCCGGCCCGGCTGATCGACAACCTGGGCGTGATTGCATGACGAGGAGGGCGCTCGACTCTGGGCGAGCTGCGTGGCATCCATGGCCGTGAGCGCTCTCGAGCACCTCGACGTCCTGGTCGTCGGGAGCGGCGTTGCCGGCCTGTCGGCGGCGGTCCGCCTCGCCGAGCTCGGCGGCGCCAGGGTCGGTGTCCTCACCAAGGGTGAGCTGGAGCAGTCGACGACGCGCTGGGCACAAGGGGGTATCGCCGCTGTGCTGCCCGGCGACGAGGACTCGACCGACCTGCACCTGGCGGACACGCTCCGCGCAGGTGCCGGGCTCTGCGACCAGGCAGCTGTCCGCGTGCTCGTCGATGAAGGCTCAGAGCGGGTCCACGAGCTCATCGCCCTCGGCGCAGTTTTCGACAGGGGCCCCGGTGGCCACCTGTCGCGAGCCAGGGAAGGCGGTCACTCGACGGCACGCGTCCTGCACGCGGGTGGCACCGCGACCGGCGCGGAAGTGGAACGCGCTCTCGTCGCGGCGGTGCGTGACAGCGCAGCGGCGATCCTCGAGGACTGGTTCGCCCTCGATCTGGTTGTCGATGCGGCCAGGTGCGCCGGCGTCGTGGCGCTCGACCCCTCGGGCGGCCTGCGGCGCGTGGAGGCTACCCACGTGGTCCTCGCGTGCGGGGGCGCCGGGCAGATGTACGCCGTCACGACCAATCCGGTCGAGGCGACCGGCGACGGCATCGCCATGGCGCTTCGAGCCGGGGTTCCCGTTGCCGACCTCGAATTCGTCCAGTTCCACCCGACGGCCCTTCATCACGCGGCCATGCCCCGCCCGCTCATCTCCGAGGCGCTCCGCGGCCATGGGGCGGTGCTGCGCGACTCGGCGGGCAACCGTTTCGTCGACGAGCTTCTCCCGCGAGACCTCGTGAGCCGTGCCATCGCCGTCAAGTTGGCGGAGGAGCGAAGCGAGCACGTATGGCTCGACGCCACGGGCCTCGAAGACTTCGGGAGAAGGTTCCCGACGATCGCGGAAACCCTGGACGAGGCCGGGTTCGACCCGGTACACGACTGGTTGCCGGTCGCGCCGGCGGCCCACTACATATCCGGTGGGATCCTCGTGGACCTCGATGGCGCGACCGCGCTCCCGGGGCTCTGGGCGGCCGGTGAGGTCGCGTGCAGCGGTGTCCACGGGGCAAACCGTCTTGCCTCGAACTCCCTCCTGGAAGGCATGGTCTTCGGAGCCCGGTGTGTCGACGCCATCTTGTCGGGCCGCGACGGGCCCGAGCCCACGGGGGCGCTCGCGGGGCTTGGTTCCGGACGCGGCGCGGCTCGACTGGGTGCTTCGCGCTCGGGGCCGATCGCAGTGAGGCCGGTTGCGGGCTGTACCTGCGGCGCAGACCCGCTCGCAGCTCGGACCCCGCTCGAGCCCGGCGCGCCGGACGCAGACGCGAACGCGGAGGCGCAACGCGCCGTCTTGCAGGCGGCGATGACGAATTGGGCGGGTGTCGTGCGTGATGCCTCTTCCCTCGCACTGGCCCGCGAAGCGGTCAAAGGGGTTGTCGCTTCGCTCTGCTGGGCACAGGACCGGGCGACAGCCGAGGTTCGGAACCTCACCGAGGTCTCCAGGGCGCTGTTGGAGGCGGCGACCGAGCGCGAAGAGACCCGGGGGTCCCAGGCACGCTCAGACTTCCCTGAGACGTCACAGGACTTCCTGTGCAGGTTGTCCCACGGCCCGCACCACGACGTGCGGCACGGAGACCAGGCTCATCAGGGCTCGGCGGTGACCGGGCCGTGACGATGTCGACCCCGGTGTACAGAGACGACGTCCATCCACCGGCTGGGGCGGTCCACGAGGCCGTGAGGGTGGCACTCGCGGAGGATCTCCTCCCCCTCGGTGACCTGTCAGCAGCGCTCCTGCCCGAACATTCGCGCGCAAGAGGGGCCTTCGTAGCCCGTGCGCCAGGAGTAGTGGCAGGCACGCGCTGTGTCGAACAGACCTGCCTCCAGGTCGATACGGAGCTCGAGGTGACCTGGCTGGTGGGAGAAGGCGGCGAGATCGGACCGGGCGAGGTGATAGGCAGGGTCGAGGGCCGGCTTCGGTCCCTGCTCACCGCCGAGCGGACCGCGCTCAATTTCCTCTGTCATCTCTCAGGCGTTGCCACAGCAGCCAGGCGCTATGTCGAGGCCGCCCGAGCGGCCAACCCGTCGGCGCGGATCTGGGACACCCGCAAGACCACGCCCGGACTGAGATCGCTCGAGAAGGCCGCAGTGAGGGCAGGCGGAGCCGCCAACCATCGCGGGAGCCTGTCGGAGGCGGTGTTGATAAAGGACAATCACCTCGTGGGGCTCTCGATCAGCAAGGCCGTCCGCTTGGCGCTCGAGCGCTGGCCGGGCCGTATGGTCGAGGTGGAGTGTGAGCGCGCCGAGCAGGTGGCCGAGGCGCTCGATGCCGGGGCGACCCTTGTCATGTGCGACAACATGTCCCCGGACGAAGTCCGCGAGTGCGTGCAGCTCGTGCGGGGCCACTCTCGTGGGGCCACCGGTTCAGTCCTGGTCGAGGCCTCGGGCGGCGTCAACCTCGACAACGTCGCCGCTTTCGCGCGGGCAGGCGCGGACGTCATCTCGGTCGGTGCGCTGACCCATTCGGTCGTGGCGCTCGACATCGGGCTCGATCTCGAGACTGTGACCTTCACCGCGAGCTGACGAGCCCGGCCCGTGCACCGCTCAGCCGACGTGCCCGGTGACGTAGGCCTTGGTGCGGGCGTCGCTCGGCGAGTCGAAGACCTGGTCCGCGGGACCGACCTCGACGAGCTCGCCCACACGGTCATCCCCGAGGAGGAAGACGGCAACGTTGTCGGAGACACGCGCGGCCTGGAACATGTTGTGGGTGACGAGGGCGATGGTCACCTCACTGGAGAGGTGCCTGATGAGGTCTTCGATCTTGGCCGTGGCGACAGGATCGAGCGCCGAGCACGGCTCGTCCATGAGGAGCACCTCCGGCTCGATGGCGAGAGCACGCGCGATGCACAGGCGCTGTTGCTGGCCACCGGAAAGGCGCAGCGCGGGTTGGTGGAGTCGGTCCTTGACGATGTCCCACAGGGCGGCGTTGTGAAGGGCGGCTATGCCCATCTCGCGGAGGAGCCGCTTGCTGCGCACCCCATTGAAGCGAAGCCCGGAGATCACGTTGTCGAAGATGCTCATCGTCGGGAAGGGATTCGGCCTTTGGAACACCATCCCTATCCGGCTGCGCAGCACCTCCGGCTGAACGTCCGGCCCGTAGACCTCGAGGTTGCCGAGGCGGACACTTCCCCGGACGGCACCTCCGGTGTGGTCGTGGAGCCTGTTGATGGCACGCAGCACGCTCGTCTTGCCACACCCGGACGGGCCCACGAGAGCTGTTACCTGGCGGGCGGGCATCTGGAGGGTGACATTGCGGACGGCGACATGGTCCCCGAAGGTGATGCTCACGTCCTCGAGCGTCACGGCAGTGCCGTACGGTCCGGGATCACCCCTTTCTGCCGGCGTTCTCGTCTCTCTGACGAGAAGTGCCGTCCGGTCGTCGACATGGGCGCGCCGGTCGGAGGCGGGGCTCAACTTCTCGTCTTGGTCATCGTCGTGTCGCTTCATCGTGTCTTCCTGTTGAGTGTCCACGCGAGGGTCCGGGCGGCCACGCTCAGAATCAGTACCAGGCCGAGGAGCACGAGGGCGGTTCCCCACGCGGTCTGCTGGGCGTCCGGGAACGGCTGGGTCGCGTCGTTGAAGATCAGCAAGGTCATTGCAAGTGTGGGCGAAGCCACCGTGAACAGCAGCGGAGCGGTCTCGCCCACGGCGCGGGCCAGTGCCAACAGGTTGCCGGTGACAACTCCCGGCAGAGCTCCCCGCAGGACGACGGAGCGGGCCACGCGCGACCGGCGCGCGCCGAGCGAGATCCCCGCCTCCCACAGGTCTACCGAAACGGTCCGCATGGCCTCCTCGTTGGCCCGGATCATGATGGGCAGCATCAAGACCCCGAGCGCGAAGCCGGCCGCCACGTTGGAGAACCGGTGGAACTGCTCGACATAGACCGCGTAGGCGAAGATGCCGATGATGATCGACGGAACACCGGACATCACATCAGCGGCGAAGCGGATCGACGAGGCGATCGGTCCCGGACGCTCGAACAGGAACAGGGCGACGAAGAGCCCGAGTGGCACCGCCATGGCCACGGCGTAGGCGACGATCTCACCGGAGCCGATGATCGCGGTGGAGATGCCCCCACCGGGCACTCCCTCGGGCGTTGGGGCGTGCACGAGGAAACCGATGCTCAGTGCTCCCGCGCCTTTGGAGACGGTTGCTACGACCAGGGCGACCAGAGGCGCCACACCGATCGGCACGGCGATCAGGCAGATCACCTGCATGGTGCGCCCCGTTAGCCGCCGCCTGCGAATCGATCGACGGGCGCAGTCGCGCACGATCACCCGGCGACGGGCTACCTCGACGGCCCCCATGTCCGGCAAGGCGCCGTCTCCCACCTCCGCGGCCTGCAACGTCCTCATACGACGGCGCCCCCGACACCGAGCAGGCGGCGGCCGCCCCTTCTGCGGACGAGAAGCTGTCCCGCGACATTGACGAGGATCGTGAGCAGGAGCAGGGTTCCGGCCAGGGCGATCACCGCGCTCGTGCCTAGTCCGGGGGACGCCTCAGCGAACTGGTTGACGATGGCCGACCCCAGTGTCGCCCCGGGCGCGAGGAGCGAATGGGGGATGGCCGGGCGGTTGCCGATCACAAGTGCCACGGCGATGCTCTCACCGAGCGCGCGTCCGATTGCCAGCGTGACGGCCGCGGCGATGCCCGACCGTGCGCCGGGCAACACGGTGCGCCTGACCACCTGCCAATGGGTGGCACCCAGCGCCATGGCCGCTTCCCTGTCGGCGAGGGGCACACCGCCCAGCGCGGTCCGGCTCAAGGCCACGACGGTCGGCAGCGTCATGATGGCGAGGACGACCGAGGCGAGCAGAATGCTCGGTCCGTAGGCGGGGCCGTGAAAGAACCAGTCGAGGACCGGGAGCCGTTCGAGCACCGGCTCGACGTCGGTGGCGAACAACGGGGAGAGCACAAGCAGTGCCCACAGGCCCACGACGATGCTCGGTACGGCGGCGAGGAACTCGATCGAGGTGGACAACGGCGCTGCCAGCCACCGCGGAGTGAGCTCGGAGAGGGACACGGAGATGCCGAGGCCGATGGGCACGACGATGACCATGGCCACCGAGGTCGTGATAACGGTCCCGACCACAAGCGTCCCACCCGCGTACTCTCCGGCATCGGGGTTCCAGGTCCCTGACCAGAGAAAGCTCAGACCCGAGTGGGCGAACGCCTGGCTCGACTGCGAGACGATGCTTACCAAAAGGCCGATCACAAGGGCAGCAAAAAGCCCGGCCGCGCCCCAACGGACGATCGCGTAGAGCGGGCTCGAGGGCAGGCGCCGACGCTTGTGCCATGGACGCAGCCCGGCCGGACCGTCGCCGCCCTCACCGGGCACGACTGACCCGGTGACAGGCGAGGGCGGCGAGGAGTTGATCGGATCGTTCACAGCTTAAGTGGTGCCGCTCCCCTGTCTAAGACTGCAATTCGGCCAGCGTCGTCTTGGCAAGTTGGGCGACATTAGCAGGAAGCGGCGAGTAGCCGAGCGATTTCGCCTGCTGTTGTCCGGTAGTCACGACGTAGTAGAAGAGCTTGTCGAGTGCGGCGCTCTTGGCGGCGTTCGCCTGCTTCTTGTACAGCAGCGTCCAGCTGAAATTGGCCAATGGATAGGTCGATGGGCCGGATTCGTCAATGATCGAGAAGCTGCTGGCACTGAGGTGCGTCGCCTGAGCCCCGGCTTGGCCGATCGTGAACGACGACGGCGCAACGTAAGCGCCCGACCCGTTCTCCAACGCTGCATTGGTGAAACCCGCCTTCGAGGCGTATCCGAACGAGACGAAGCCGATCGCCCCGGGCGTGTCCTTTACGAACGTGGCGACTCCGGTGTTGAGCTGCTCACCCTCGCCCAGGTCCGGCAGCGGCCAGGACGTGGACGCTTTCGACGTGCCGATCTTGAGGACCCAATTCGTCGAGGTCGAGATGAGGTACTCATCGAGGTCCCATCCGGGCCCGGACGAGTCGGCACGGTGCACGGGCACGATGGGCAGGTTCGGCAGGTTCGAGACGCCCGAGACCTTTGCGATAACGGGACTGTCCCAGTTCGTGATCGCCCCGTCGAAGATCGCGGCGAGCGTCGGCCCGTCGAGGCGCAGGCCGTTCGGAGCGCCGGGAACGTTGTAGCTGATTGCCACACCGCCCAGTTCTACAGGTACCTGTAGGACGGTGCCCCCCTTTGCCGCGGCCAGGGCAGATGCGGACATGGGGATCTCCGAGTCACCGAAGTCGACGGTGTTCTCCTGGATGTCCTTGATGCCGACGCTGCTGCCGGCCGGTGAGTAATTGATGGTGACCTTCGAGTGGAGCTGCTCGTAGTCGTAGAACACCTTCTCGAAGAACGGCGCGATGGAGTTGGCTCCGGCACCGTTGAGGGTGATCTTGCTAGGTGACGCGAAATCCGCCAGCTGGAAGACTCTGGCCCGCGCCTGCGTCGACGAACCGTTCACGACACGGCCGGCGTCGGAGCTCGCCAGGCTCGACCAGCATGCTGTCACCAGAACCGCACCGAGCAGGAGCGCTGCAGGCGCGAACAGGCGTAATCTCATCGGATTTCTCCCCCAGAAGTCGTAGTTGCCGTTAGGGATCACTATTATAACCTTACTCTATAGGTTCGCTAGAAATACTAGCAGCTGCCGGTCTTCTTTCCCAGTTCCAGCTGTGCCGGCAACCGCGCCAGCCGGTCGCCACAGACGACAGATCGCCCCGGTGGGCCCGCGGAGGAGCCTTGTTCGCCGCGTACTGCTCACGCGGCCAGCTTGGGCGGCTCCCGTTCCAGCCCGGAAAGCGCCACTGCGGACGGCCCGGTGCCTGGATCCCCCGGGACCCGCAGCCGGTCAGCTAGCTTCGGCGCTCTCCCGCGGTCGGGGACCCGAGGCGAGCGCGCTCGCGGCTGGTCTGTCCGCCGGTCGGCATTCCGATGGTTCTTGGCTTCCGGCAACGCCGACTGCCTGCCTCTGGCTCGAAGTGGGCTCGCTGCAGCAGAACCATGGTTCGCTCAGCCGCGGCCTCGGACCTGTGGGGCCGGCGGATTTGCTGGCGCGGCGCGTGCTCGTCGTTCTTGAGCGCGTGCCGTGAAGAGACTCGTAGGCGCGCACGCGGGCATCGACCTCCGTGAACACCTCCTCGGTCGCGACCGGCGTCGTTGCGGCTGTTTCCACTAATGCCGCCAGCTCTTGCTGGAGGTCGTCGAGGCCTGACTCCGCGGCCGTCCAGATCCAGCTCAGCAAGGCATCGTCGTAGTGTTCGAGCTGCGAGGTGACCTCCGGCGCCGACGCCAGGAGGGAGCCCTCCGGGATCAGGAGCCGGATCGTGTACTGGACGGCGTCGACGTTGGCCACAAGATCATGGGCGACGACGAACTCGAGCATGGCACGGACCTCGGCCGCTCTCGCCCAGGGTGTGAACGGCAGCCATGAAGGCCTGATCTCGATCCCGTGGCCTCGCAGCAAGCTCACCGCCGCGCTCTCCTCAGCCGCTGTGTGCCCTTTGTCCAAGATGCGCAGAGTCGTGTCGTCGACTGACTCGAACGCCGACACGACAAAGAGACAGCCCGCTCTTGCCAAACCCGCCCACAGATCCTCGTGGGCCAAGATGTGCTCGACCTTGGTCGTGCAGTCAAAGCTCAGGTCCGGGAAACAAGAGTGGACTGCCTGGGCGACGCGCACGGCATGTCGGGGTCCGTTGAGGAAGTCGGGGTCGGCAAAGCTGACGTGCCGTGCGCCCATCGCCACGAGCTGGGACACGTCGCTTAGGACCACATTTTCGGGCACGACGCGCAAGCGCCCGTCGTATACGACCGGCAGAGGGCAGTGCCGGCAACGGTGCGAGCAGCCGTGGCTGGCCTCAACTGCGCCCGCCAGCCGGGTCTCGTCTCCCAGCACGAGGCGCGCGTATTGCTCCAGCGGTGGCAGCAGATCGCGTGCCGGCGTGACGAAACCGCTGCGGCCCAGGTGAACCACGACGTCGCCCGCGTAGTCCCGCGCGGCGGGCGTGGCGTCGCCGTTGGCCCAGGCGAGCAGGGCGGGCTCGTACTCCCCGACGATCACCCGGTCGGCTGTGCGGGCGCCAGTCACGTCGCGGCTCATGGCGGCGTAAAGGCCGTAAAGGCAGATCGGGAGCTCAGGGTGCGAAGCCCGCACAGAAGCCGCGAGCGCCACGGCCATCCTCATCGCGGTGTGCATCGGGACCGAGAATGCAACTGCTTCGGCCCAGTCAACAAGAGCGGGGTCCCACGGTTCGACGGACACGTCGATAGCGCGCACATCGTGACCGCCAGCCCGAAGAGCCGCAGCTGGCGAGGCTACGTGCACGGGCTGGTGTCCCAGCTCGTAGGTGGAAACGAGAAGGACGCGCACGCTGGAACGCTATAGCCACAGCGACCGCGGGCCGTCCGGGGACCGCTTGGACGAGCGACCGCCTTAACATGAGACAGGCCCCTTCCATTGAGGACGAGTGATGAGCGACAGCGGCAGCAGCGGTAGTGACGGCGTCCCGGTCCTTCGTCTCACGGCTCCGGCCCTTTCGGAGATCCTCGCCTTGAGGGAGGCCGAGAACGCCCCCGAGTCGCTCGCCCTGTGCGTGGAGATCAGCGGCGCGCACGACGACGTCTACACATATGACATGTACTTCCAGCCCACCTCGGATGCGGCGCCAGGCGACTGGATCGACCAGCTGGACGCCCTCACCTTGATAGTGCCCGGCCAGAGCCTCGACCGGATACGTGGCTCGGTTCTGGACCTGAGCGCGGCCGAGGACGGCGGCGGGATGGTCATAAGGAACCCGAACCGGCCACCTCCTGCTCAGAGGAGCCCGGCGATGACCGGGCCGCCGCCGGACCTGAGCGGAGATGTCGCTCAGCGGCTCCTCCAGGTTCTGGATGAGCAGATCAACCCTGCCATCGCGGCACACGGCGGGCGTGCGGACCTCGTGGCGGTCGAGGATGACACCGCCTACCTGCGTCTGTCAGGTGGCTGCGCAGGCTGTGGCCTGGCAGCTGTGACGCTGAGCCAGGGCATCGAGGTGGCAATCCGTGAGAGCGTGCCCGAGATCGTCAACATCGTCGACGTGACCGACCACGCGTCAGGGACCAACCCCTATTACGAGGCCGCCAAGAAATAGGCACTCGGCGGTCGGGTCTTCGTGCCGCCTCGACTCAGGTCTCGACGAAACGGCGGATGTCCGAGGCTGCATAGGACTCGGCGACGGCGTCGATGCGCGCCGTGGCCTCGACGCTGCGCACCACTTCAGCAAGGCGGAATGCGGGGATGGCGCAGGTCATCTCGACGCCCGGCAAGCCGGTTCGGGACCGGCTGAGCGTGCAGCCGAGACTGGCTGCCAACTCACCGTGTTCCTTGGCGAGAGCGATGACGCGGCACTGCGGCTTGCCGCCGATCTGCAGTCCCGGCACCGCTTCGGCCAGGAGCATTAGCTGACCGGCATTGACGCGGATGAGGACGACATCGGGCGCGAGCGGGGTCTCAGCTAGCGGCCCGTAGGTCACCGACCCCGGGCGTTCGCGCACCGCCGGGATATCCGGGATCTGCTCGACACTGACCCAGCCCGATTCCACCAGTGCGGCCACATCGGAGTTGCCGGCCAGCTCGTCTAGACCCGCGAAGCCGTGGACCAAGGTGCCCACACTGCAATTGGCGTGGTCACTGGCAACCGTGGAAAAGGTCCGGTCGATTGCCTTGGTCCAAAAGACGCACCCAGCCGGCACCGGTCCTGTCCTCCCGTCCGGCGCGGGCGGCGGCTTGGGGCCCTCGTAGGCGTCGATGCCCGGGGGTGGCCCGGCGCCGAAGGTGATCGCGATCGGTGGTGTCGTCAAGTCCAGTGACGCGGTGAGCGCGTCTGCGAGCTGTGACCAAGAAGGAGAATCCATGGCAGCAGTTCTAGTGGCGCGGTTCTCAGCTTTCGGCCACGACACCGACCGGTGGCAGAACCTGACGGGAATGGGTTCTCCGGGCCGGCAACCGTGTTGACGGCGTCTTGGCAGGACTTGGGCGCGACCTGTGAAAAGGCGTGGCCGCGAGCGGTCATCGCTGAGAAGCGGGGCCGCGGCGCCGAGCGTGGTCAGACGAGCCGCGACATCAGCCGTGCGGGAAGCCGGTCGACGACCAGGTGATGCTGGCTGCGGTCATCGAGGCACCAGCCTGGCACGTTATGGCTCCGTTCTTGGCTACTCCGTAATAGGTGCCCGCGGCGAGGGTGGCCTGGCCGTTCTTGGCCCCAGCCAACGTGGCTTTTTGGTCCTGGACGATCCAACAGTCCTTGGTGCCAGGAGAGTAGGCCGCCATCACCAAGAGCCCTGTGGAGCCGCTGTAGTAGACGGAGACGACGTTCGACTTAGTGGACGCGGCGGTGCTCGTGTAGGTCAAGCCCGTGTCTATGGCCGTGATCGTCGACACGCCCGAGGCTGACCCACCCATCAGATTGCTGTAGGTCTGGTTGTTGGCTGTGTAGAAGGTGTCCGCGCCGGTCAGGGCTGTCTGCAAGTTGGCCTGCGCGGCGGTGTTGTTGGCCGTCTTGGTCACCGATAGGAAAGTCGGGATCGCGATCGCGAGCAGGATTCCGATGATGAGAAGGACGACGAGCAGCTCGATGAGCGTAAAGCCTTCCCCACCAGCCTCCTCGAATCCGAGGCGCCGCGCACGGAACCCCTGGGTTTGTCTCATGAGGCCTTCCTTGTCAGATCATCAACACTCGATCGTGAATAATCGTCACATATTGAATCGGCCGCGTGGCGCTGGAACCTTAGGAGAACTTCGCCTGGGCAAGTTGGGCAAGCAGGTAATGCGAGGTCGATTGCCGTTTTTGGCTCTTTCCCTGCTGCCAGACCGGGCCGTTAACGACCCTGAGGCGGGCCGCTGCCAATTCCGCTGACTCCGACGCGCCGCGTCATCCCCACCAGAACGATGCGGCGATGACCACGTAAAGACCCACGAGGCATGCACCCTCGAGCCAGGTCGACTCCCCGTCCAGCACTACGAAAGCCGCTATCAGTGTCGTCAGAGCCAGGACGACGCCGAGCAGCGGCGACAGCACCAAGGTGAGCTGGGCACCGCCTATGACTGCTGAGAGGAGCACCAAGGCGGGAATGAGCACTAGCGCGATCTGCACAGGGCTCTGCAGGATGACCGAGAGCGCGTAGTCGCTGCGATTGCGGGCGGCGAGCTGTACGCCGACGACATTTTCGACCGCGTTGCCGGCGATCGCCACGACGACAAGCCCCGCGAACGCCTCTGACATGTGGAGGGCCGAGAGTGCAGGGCTGAGAGCGGCTACGAACCAGTCCGACACGAAAGCCGCGGCGAGGCTCGAGGCGAGCAGCAACACGACCACGAGCGGGACGGACCAGTGGCCGGTCGTGTCACCGGCCTCGTCGCTCTGCCCATCGTGGCTCGCGCTCGTCGCCTGTGTTCCCGCCTCGGTCGCCCCTGTGAGACGGTCCGGGGACGGTTGCGCTTGCCGGCGCACCGATCCCGGAGCGGAGAGTACGAAGACGATCAGCAGCACCACGGCGGCGACATCGGAAAGGGCGATCTCGTGACGCCGGACGGCGAGGTCGAGATGCACACCCAGAGTCGGGATCATGAGGACCGAGACGGCAAGTACCAAAAGGACGACGATCGTGCGTGCGCTTTCAGCGGGGAAGTGTTGCGTGCCGTGCCTCGCGCCGCCGACGATGAACGCCAGGCCCAGCACGAGCAGCACGTTGGCCAGGATCGAACCGACGAGTGCGGCCTGGACGACTCCGACCAGACCCGCCCGGAGCGCGAAGATCCCGAAGAAGAGCTCCGGAAGATTGCCGAGGCCTGACTGGACGACGCCGGTCATCCCCGATCCGAGACGGTCTCCGAGCCGGTCGACACTACGGCCGACGATGGCGGCGAGGAGCCCGAGGGCCAAGGCGGAAATGACGAACGGGGCGACGCGTCCTGTGGGCACGTACCGGGTGACGGCGGACGCAGCTGTCAAGAGCGCGCCGGCGGAAAGGAGCCGGACGTCGCCTCGAGAGAGCGTGGAGGTCACGGCCGCTGTCTAGCCTGGGACGCAGGAGTTGTCGGTTCGAGTCAAGGACCTCATTTTCATGCAACCATACGGCGTCCGGCCTCGCCGGGCCTTCGCGGTCATCGGGGTGACCGCACCCGTGATGAGCTAGACAGAGGCGTGATGCTGCTCGCTCTAGACGTGGGAAACACCCAGACCGTGATCGGACTGTTCGAGGCGCACGGTGGTCCGGGACCAAACAGTCATGTAGGCCGCGAACCGATGTCCGCGCCTCGTCCACGCGTCCCGGCGGCAGGCGCTCCAGGTGAATTGGCGGGCCTGTTGCACCATTGGCGTCTTGCAACGATTGTCGAACGCACTGCGGATGAGTACGCACTCCTCATCACCGAACTGCTCCGTCTGGTCGGGCTCGAGTTCAAAGCGCCTCCCGACGGAGGTGTTCTAGGCATGGTCGTGTCCTCCTCGGTGCCGGAAGTGACTTCCGCTATCCGGGAGATGGCCCATGTCTGGTTCGACGTCCCACTGGTCGTCGTCGAGCCGGGGATCCGCACCGGGATGCCGATCCTGTACGACAATCCGAAGGACGTAGGAGCGGACCGCGTCGCCAACGCTGTCGGGGCCATAGACCTGTACGGCGGTCCGGCAATTGTGGTCGACCTGGGCACCGCCACGACGTTCGACGCCATTTCGCCGGGCGGAGAGTACCTGGGCGGCGCGATAACCCCCGGTATCGCGATCAGCATGGAAGCGCTTTTCGAACATGCCGCGGCGCTGCGCCGTGTTGAGCTCGTTGAGCCTCGCAGCGTAATAGGCAAGTCGACCGTGGAGTCGATCCAATCCGGCGCCATCTACGGGTACACAGGTCTCGTCGATGCAATGTGCCGGCGCATAGCAGACGAGCTCGGGCCCTCTGCCATCATCGCGACCGGTGGGCTCGCCGGGCTCGTGACGCCCCTGTCGGAGATGATCCAGCACCACGAGCCCTGGCTCACTTTGCACGGGCTCCGCCTTGTCTTCGAGCGCAACATGGTGCACGACGGGAGTGGGAGAGAGACGTGAAGGAGATTGGGTACCGTTTCGAGACGACGTCGGGTGCAGGTGACGCCGCCCGCTCGTTTGCCCACCTCGAAACTGGCGAGGAGTCGGGTGTGACGGTGGCCGCCGCCGGGCGCATCATGCGCTCGCGACCCCAGGGGAGGCTCGCATTTGCCGAGCTCCGGGACTGGACCGGGGCCATCCAGCTGTTCGCACTCGCTTCCCTCACGCCCGATTTCGAAGAGTTCTGCCGCCTTTCGCTCGGTGACTGGATAGGTGTGACAGGCGAGGTGGTCCGCACACAACGAGGCGAGCTGTCGATCAAGGTGGCGTCCTGGGAGCTCTTGGCGCGAGCCCGGCGCGGCTTTGGTGACAAGTGGCACGGCGTCTCCGATCCCGACATCCGCTATCGCCAGCGTGAGCTCGACCTGTGGGCGAACGACGGCGTGCGCGACGTATTCCTGCTGCGGTCCAAGGTGGTCGCCTCGATACGTCGTCGACTGGCTGCGGCCGGCTTTGTCGAGGTCGAGACACCTGTGTTGCACCCCATCCTCGGTGGGGCGACCGCGCGGCCGTTCGTCACGCACTACAACGCGCTCCACACCGACGTCTACCTCCGCATCGCTACCGAGCTCTACCTGAAGCGCTGCGTGGTGGGCGGGTTGGAACGCGTGTTCGAGATCGGGAGGACGTTCCGCAACGAAGGGCTGTCGCCGCGCCACAACCCTGAGTTCACGATGCTCGAGCTCTACCAGGCCTACGGCGACTACACCGACATGATGCTGATCTGCGAGGACATCGTCGCCGGCACGGCCGAAGAGCTTCTGGGCAGAACTGCCATCACCTACCAGGGCAGGGAGGTCGACCTGACGCCCCCTTGGCGGAGAGCCACCCTCGAAGAGCTCATCGCCGAGCACGCCGGGGTCGAGGTGGACCTGTCCATGGGAGCCGAGCAGCTGAGGCGCCTGGCGTCCAGCCTCGCAGTGCCCTTCGAGCCCTGGTACGGCCCGGGCAAGCTGATTCTCGAGATTTACGAGAAGACGACCGAGTCAGAGCTCTGGGGCCCGGTGTTCGTGTGCGACTATCCCCAAGAGGTCTCGCCGTTGGCGCGCCAGCACCGGTCCAAGCCCGGTTATGTGGAGCGGTTCGAGCCCATCATCGCAGGTCGCGAGATCGGCAACGCCTTTAGTGAGCTGGCGGACCCCGATGACCAGCGGGCCCGCTTCGAGGATCAGGAGCGGGAAAAGGCCCTCGGTGACGACGAGGCGATGACCGTCGACTGGGACTACCTGCGGGCTCTGGAGCTCGGGTTGCCACCGACCGGCGGTCTCGGCCTCGGGATCGACCGGCTCGTGATGCTTTACGCGGATGTCGCGAACATCAAAGAGGTGCTGCTGTTCCCGGCGCTGCGTCCCGAGGACAGAGCGGCGGAACCTCAGGCCGAACAGGTGGGACCCGTGCAAGCCGAGCCCTGAGCCGGCGCGCGCCGCCGATCAGCTGGCGAGAACTTTCGCGGTCGAATCCTGCAGGTCGTCGACGACGTTGTAGCCGAACTCGACGAGGGCCTTCGGTATCACCCCGTCGCCGAGCCGGGCTGCCGCGGCGGCAGCGGTCCGGGCGTAGTCCCGGGCCATCCCGTGGGCCGCCGAGATTGCCGGGGAGGCCGAGACGAGCGCCCTTGCCTCCTCGCGCTCGCCCTGGTTGAGCGGGTGCCCGAGAAGGTCACGAAGCCTCGGGCCGACCGCGGGGTCGCGGAGCGCACGCTGGACGGGCAGGGTGTAGATGCCTTCGGCGAGGTCCTGGCCTGGCGGTTTACCCAGCTCGGCCTCGGTGGCGACAATGTCCAGGACGTCGTCGCGGATCTGAAATACCATGCCGAAAGCCTCGCCGAAGGCTGAGAGGTCATCGATCTGGGACCGATTGAGACCGGCTGTCAACGCACCGATGCGGCATGCTGTCGACATCAGTGCCGCGGTCTTGTTAGAGATGCAGCGCAGGTAGTCGTCCTCGTCGCGCTCGATCTGGAAGGCTGCTCGCACCTCGGCGACCTGGCCCTCGCAGAGCCGGGCGAGCGTCGCCGCGAGCAGGCCGGCGACCTCAGTGCCGAGTTGAGCGGCGATCTCCGCCGCCCTGGCGAGGAGAAAGTCGCCCGCCACGATGGCCACGAGGTTGCCCCAGCGAGCGTTGACGCTCTCGACGCTGCGCCGACGGGTCGCCTCGTCCATGACGTCGTCGTGGTAGAGCGAGGCAAGATGGACAAGCTCGACAGAAACTCCTCCGAGCAGGATGTCTGTGGTGACGTCGTCTCCCTGGAGGTAGGAGGCCGCCAGCGCGAGCGAGGGCCGGAGGCGTTTTCCCCCGGCTTGTATGAGGTGGCTCGCCACCTCGTTCAAGAAAGCGTCCTCGCCGAGCACCGAGTCCCGGAGGCACAGCTCGAGCCGAGCAAGATCCTCCTCGCGTATCGGGAGGGCGAAAGGGTCCAGGCTGCTCACCAAGTCCGCCACCTTACGCCAAAGGAGCACCGAACCGACAGCCGGACGCCCACCCCAGTATTCCGCCGCACTGTAATCTTCCCCTCCCAGGTGTTCAATTCCGCTCAGCTTGTCGACCCGGATCGCACCGCTAAGGGTTTGGGGGCCGTAGTCCGATGTTAAGAGGGGGAGCTTGCTTCCGAGGCGGCGGGTTTTCGCGCAACGGGCCGGTAGACTTCTCGCACAGGGAAGACCACAAGGGAGTCTGAGTTGTTCGAGCGATTCACCGATCGGGCACGCAGGGTATTGGTCCTGGCTCAAGAGGAAGCACGTCTCTTGAACCACAGCTTCATCGGGACCGAGCACATCCTGCTCGGCCTCATTCACGAGGGCGAGGGAGTCGCGGCCAAGGCGCTGGAATCCCTTGGCATCTCGCTCGAGGCCGTGCGCGAGAAAGTCGAGGAGACCATCGGACCCGCGGGGTCGGCACCGACAGGGTCGCCGCCGTTCACACCACGTGCGAAGAAGGTTCTCGAGCTGTCGCTCCGGGAGGCGCTGCAACTCGGCCACAACTACATCGGCACTGAGCACATGCTTCTGGGTCTCGTGCGCGAGGGTGAGGGCGTCGCCGCTCAGGTCCTGGTCAGCCTGGGTGCCGACCTGACCCGTGTGCGTCAACAGGTCATTCAGCTCCTTTCCGGTTACCAGGGACGTGAAGGCGCGACGACCGCGCCTGGGGCCGCAAGCTCCGACAGCCCCGCCGGGTCGCCTCTCTTGGACCAGTTCGGCCGTAACCTGACCCAGCTGGCGCGCGAGCACAAGCTCGATCCCGTCATCGGCCGTGACCGGGAGATCGAGCGCGTCATGCAGGTGTTGTCACGGCGCACGAAGAACAACCCGGTTCTCATCGGCGAGCCGGGTGTCGGCAAGACCGCCATCGTCGAAGGCCTGTCCCAGCAGATCGTCGAGGACGACGTCCCCGAGACTTTGAAGGGCAAGCAGCTCTACACCCTTGACCTGGGCGCGCTTGTCGCAGGCAGCCGCTACCGGGGCGACTTCGAGGAGCGGCTCAAGAAGGTCCTGAAGGAGATCCGCACGCGCGGCGACATCATCTTGTTCATCGACGAGCTCCACACCCTCGTAGGTGCCGGCGCGGCCGAGGGTGCAATCGACGCCGCCTCGATCCTCAAGCCCATGCTCGCCCGCGGCGAGCTCCAGACGATCGGCGCGACGACTCTCGACGAGTACCGCAAGCACCTCGAGAAGGACGCCGCGCTCGAAAGGCGCTTCCAGCCGATCAAGGTCGAGGAGCCGACCCTGGCACACACGATCGAGATCCTGAGAGGGCTCCGCGACCGGTACGAGAAGCACCACCAGGTGACGATCACAGATCAGGCTCTCGTCGCCGCGGCGAACCTCGCCGACCGCTACATATCGGACCGTTTCCTCCCGGACAAGGCGATCGACCTGATCGACGAGGCGGGCTCGCGTTTGCGCATCCGGCGCATGTCCACCCCGCCCGAGCACCGCAAGATCGACGAGGAGCTTTCCAAGATCCGTCACGACAAGGACGCAGCCATCGGCCGATCGAACTTCGAGGAGGCGAAGAAGCTCGCCGACAAGGAGAGCGACGCCCTCGAGCGCAAGGCGGCGCTGAGCCTGTCGTGGCGCTCCGCCGGCGAAGAGCTTTTCGACGTCGTCGACGAGGACGTCATTGCCGAGGTCCTCGCCAACTGGACCGGAATCCCGGTCTACAAGCTCACCGAGGAGGAGACCGCCCGGCTCCTGCGCCTCGAAGAGGACCTGCACAAGCGTGTCGTTGGGCAGGAGGACGCTATCAACGCGTTGTCACGCGCCATCCGCCGTACCCGTGCCGGCCTCAAGGACCCCAAGCGCCCGAGCGGGTCGTTCATCTTCCTCGGCCCGACAGGTGTGGGCAAGACCGAACTGGCCAAGACGCTCGCGGAGCTGCTCTTCGGTGACGAGGCCTCGCTGATCCAGCTCGACATGAGCGAGTACATGGAGAAGCACACTGTGAGCCGGCTTGTCGGGTCGCCTCCTGGCTACGTGGGTTACGAGGAGGGCGGCCAGCTCACAGAAGCAGTCCGCCGCAAGCCGTTCGCTGTCGTGCTGTTCGACGAGATCGAAAAGGCGCACCCGGACATCTTCAACACGCTCTTGCAGATCCTCGAGGACGGCCGTCTCACCGATGCCCAGGGACGCACGGTCGACTTCAAGAACACCGTGCTCATCATGACCTCGAACCTCGGGACCTCCGACCTGCGCAAGCTGTCCCTCGGCTTCCAGAAGTCCAGCGAGTCGGTGACCTACGAGCGCATGAAGCTGCGTGTGCAGGAGGCCCTCAAGAACCACTTCCGGCCCGAGTTCCTGAACAGGATCGACGAGGTCATCGTGTTCCACGAGCTCACCATGGACGAAGTGGTCGAGATCGTGGAGCTCCTCATCCGCCGAGTCCGCGACCAGCTCGAGGGCCAAGGCATTGGACTGGAGCTCACCCTCGCCGCCAAGCAGTTCGTGGCCCAGAGAGGTTACGCGCCCGAGCTCGGGGCGAGGCCCTTGCGCCGCTCGATCCAGCAGCTCGTGGAGGACCCACTGTCAGAGAAGATCCTCTGGAAGGAATTCCGGGTCGGCGAGACTGTGATCGTCGACGAGGAGGACGGGGTGCTGGTCTTCCGCGCCATAGAGGGCTTCGAACCCCCTGCTGTCGAGTTCGCTGGAGCGGGCGCCGACTCCTGAGCACTTCGGCCGGCAGGCCTTGCCGGATCGCACTGTGACACCCGACTCGTAACGTCGAAACATGACGCGACCGAGGTCGATACACCGCTGCCAGGCATGTGGGCACGGCTCGTCTCGTTGGTCGGGACGCTGTCTTGCCTGCGGTGAGTGGAACAGCCTCGTGGAGGAGCTGGTGCCGGCCTTGTCCCCGGCCGCCGCCGGGCGTGCGGACTTGCCGGGGTTGTGTGGCTCGGCGATCAACGCGACCGCCCTGCCAATGAGCTCGATCAACGCGGACGGTGCCGTTGCAACCGTGACCGGTATCGGCGAGCTCGACCGGGTCCTCGGCGGGGGCCTGGTTGCTGGCTCGGTCACGGTGCTCGGCGGCGAGCCCGGAGTCGGCAAGTCCACGCTCGTGCTGCAGGCGCTCGCCAGTCTCGCGGCAACGGGGAGGACGTCTCTGCTCATAGCGGCGGAGGAGTCCGGCGAGCAGGTTCGCCGCCGCGCCGAGCGCCTCGGCGCGGTGGTCGAGAACTGCTACGTCCTGGCGACGACGGACCTCGACGTCGCCATGAGTGCTGCAAGCCGCCTGGAGCCGTCGGTCCTGGTCGTCGACTCGATCCAGGCCGTGACCGACTCGGCGTGCGGGTCCCCTGCCGGGTCACCCAGCCAGGTGCGCGAGTGCGCGGGCCGCCTCGTGCGCTACGCGAAGTCCCAGGGAGTCGCGACCTTGCTGGTCGGCCATGTCACAAAGGACGGTGGGCTGGCCGGGCCGCGCACTCTCGAGCACATCGTGGATACCGTGCTGTCGTTCGACGGTGATCGACACCAGTCCCTCCGCCTGGTGTCGGCTTCCAAGCACCGCTTCGGTCCCACTGGCGAGCTCGGGCTCTTCGAGATGACAGAGACCGGCCTGAAAGGACTTGTGGATCCGAGCGCCGTATTGCTCGGGGACCGCCGCCGCGGCGTACCCGGCAGCATCGCCGTGCCCGTGCTCGAGGGGCGCAGGCCGCTCATGATCGAGATTCAAGGGCTGGTCGGACCGCAGAGCTCCGCAGTGCCGAGGAGGGTCGCGCAAGGAGTCGTCGGCGGCCGGCTCGCCTTGCTTCTTGCTGTGCTGGAGCGCAGGTGCCATCTCGCCCTCGGCACCTCGGACGTGTTCGTCTCCACCGTTGGCGGTCTTCGCGTGAGCGAGCCCGCAGCCGACCTAGGCATCGCTTTGGCCCTGGTCTCGGCTGTGACAGGCATCGCCGTCGGGGAAGATGTCGTGGCTTGCGGGGAAGTCGGGCTGGCCGGTGAGCTGCGACAAGTGCAGGCCACCGAGCGCCGCTTCGCCGAGGCGGTGAGGCTCGGATTCCGCCGTGCCGTCGTGCCTCAGTCCGCCCCCGAAGGACCGATGGAACTGGAGCTGCTCAGAGCAGGTACCCTCTTGGAGGCGGTTCGGCTGTTGTTCGGTGTGGTTCCTGCCGCCAGGTCGCGCCTCAGCACCGAGACCGGCGACGGTCCCGAGTTGAGCGATGGCCGCGACGTCCGTACCCTGGTGAGGACCCCACCTTCCCTCGTTTCGTGAGGAGTTCCATTGTTTGATGTCGGGGACAAGGTTGTCTATCCCCATCACGGTGCCGCCGTTGTAGAGCGGCGGGAGATGCGAGAGGCCTTTGGCGAGAAACGCGAGTACCTCGTGCTCCGGCTCGCGTACGGCGATCTCACACTTATGGTGCCGTCCGACAACACAGCAGAGGTCGGGCTTCGAGAAGTGATCAACGACGAGGAGGTGGAGGAAGTCTTCGCGGTCCTTGGCAAGAAGGAGGCGCGGATGCCCACAAACTGGTCTCGCCGCTACAAGAACCACGTCGAGAAGCTCAAGTCGGGTGACATATATCAGGTCGCAGAAGTTGTTCGGAATCTCTCGATCCGCGACAAGGACCGGGGCCTCTCCGCAGGAGAGAAGCGGATGCTCACGCGGGCGCGCCAGATCCTCGTTTCGGAGCTGACCTTCGCAATTGGCGTGAGCGAGGCCGAGGCGGAGGAGCGCCTCAACGCCGCTCTGCCCTAGCGCAGGGTGAGCAACCGGCGCGTGGGCGTCGAGGTCTGGGTGATCGTCGTCGCGGCCGGTCAAGGACGGCGATTCGGTCAACCCAAACAATTCGTCTCTTTAGGTGGCCGGCCCGTGATCGAGTGGAGCCTCGAGGCGGCGCGATCGGTGGCCCGCGGCGTGGTGGCTGTCGTACCGGAAGCCTTTCTCGGCAACCCCGCAGTGGGAAAGGGTGCCGATCGGGTGATCGCAGGGGGGCCGACCCGAGCATCCTCGGTCCGCCGAGGCCTCGCGGCGGTTCCGGAGAACGCCGACATCGTCGTCGTTCACGATGCCGCCCGGCCACTGGCGTCGCGCGAGCTGTTCCGCGCCGTGGTCGACGCTGTCACGGCCGGCGCCGACGGTGCCGTTCCGGGGCTCGCGGTCGCGGACACCGTCAAGCGAGTTCGTGGCGACCGTGTTGTGGAAACACTCGACCGCAGCGAGCTTGTGGCGGTGCAGACGCCGCAAGCCTTCCGAGTCGAGGCGCTGCGTCGCGCACACGTCGGCGCGCCGGAGGCGACCGACGACGCAGGCCTGCTCGAGGCTCTCGGCCTGAGCGTCGTGGTGGTCCCAGGCGAATACCACAATCTGAAGTTGACCTCACCTGACGACCTTGCGACGGCAGAGAAGTGGAGCAGCCGGTGACCCCCAAACTGCGAGTAGGCATCGGATTTGATCAGCATGGCTTCGTTGCCGGGCCGACCACTGCGAGGGTGCTCGTACTGGGAGGCGTGCGATTCGACGAGGAGCGGGGTCTCAACGGCCACAGCGATGCTGACGTCGTGGCCCATGCGGTCGCGGACGCCATGCTCGGCGCCGCCGCACTCGGCGACCTCGGAGACCACTTTCCTGACACCGACCAGCGTTGGGCCGGAGCCGACAGCTTGGCGCTATTGGCACAGGTGGCGGATCTCCTCAAGGCAACAGGCCTTCGGCTCGCGAACGCGGACTGCACGGTGATCTGCGAGACCCCTCGGATCGGCGATGCGCGTGAGATCATGATGGAGCGGCTGAGCGCGGCGGCGGCGGGTCCCGTGCACGTGAAGGCGACCCGGCCAGAAGGGCTCGGGAGCCTGGGGCGCGCCGAAGGTATTGCCTGTCTCGCCACCGCGTTGCTCGAAGAGATCGGTTTGTGATGCCAGAAGCAAATAAAGGAGATGGCACGCCCCGCACCCCTCGCGGCCCGAAAGGTCGTGTCGCAGCCAGCCGCGCAGCGGGCTCGGGGCGCGCTGGGGCGCGGGAGACCGGCACGTCACGCGCAGTAGGTGCGCGAGGCGGCGGGGGACGCTCGGGTGCCTCGAGCACGTCCAGGGACGGTCTTGCTGCCGGGGCGCGGGGTGCCGGTGTCGCAGGTAGGGGAAGGCCTGGTGGTGGCGTCGCAGGTGCGAGGGCCGGTTATCGCAGCGCGGCTGCCGGTGATCGCTCCTCGGGCACCGCCGGCACCGCTCGAGGCGCTGGTGCGACGGGTTATCGCGGCTCCGGCTCCCCCTACCCGGGGTCGGGCACGGCTGGCCCTTATCGGGGCCGCGGCGGTCCCGGTGCCCCCAGCCCATACCGTGGTCCCGCCCGCCCGGCCTCGTCAGCGGCAGGCAGGGGCCACGATCCCGGCGCTTTGCGGTCAAGAGGCCTCGGCCAGTCCTCCGACAAGGACGCCAGTGCCGCTCGTCGGGCACCGACGAGACCCTCGCCGCAGCGAGACGGTCGTCGCGGCACGTCGAGTGGTGGCTGGGATAGGCCAGCGCCTCGACGTGACCGTCCCTTTGCTTCGAGGGGTGACGGCACCCGGACTGACCGGGAAGGCCACGTGCAAGGCGAGGCCGACTCCGGGCCGCTTCCGAGCTCGATCGGCCGCGCCGCCACCGCAGGTCGCAACCTCTGGCCGAGGCCGCCCCGCGCGCCTAGGTCGGAGGTGCCCGGCGCAAGGCGAGAGCTCGCCGGCGGGAACCGGGGAGTAGCGGGTCCCTCGGGTCGCAGACCGCCCGCGTCTGGCGGTCCCAAGGCGCCGTCGTTCACCCGCCGCAGCCCCGGTGGCCCGAGCAAGCCCTTCGGCCGCGGTGGTCGTTCCGCCGAATCGCGCGGCGGCTCGGCGCAGCTGCGACGGGAGCTTGGAGGCGACCAGGTCGAAGGTCGCCAAGCCGTGCGGGAGCTGCTCGCCGCTCACCGGAGGGCAGTGCACGAGATCTGGATGATGGAGGGCAGCGATCCTGCCGCGATCCTTCGCGAGATCCAGTCGCTCGCCCGGGAGGGCCACGTCCCGGTGCGCCTTGTGAGTCAGCGCCAGATCCAACAGGTGCAGGGGTCCGAGGCGCCCCAGGGCGTGATTGCCTTTGCCGAGCCTCTGACCGAGGTCGACCTGGCCGATCTCGTCGGCGCGGCGCCCGGTGAGGTTCGAGCCTCTGTTACGTCTGCCCGCGTCGGCGACGCCGAAGTCGGGGAGGGCGGCGGAGCCGCCGACGCCGAGCCCGGAGAGGCTGATCACGGCGACACCGGCTTGTCGGCAGGCCAAGACGTAGGCCGGGAGCAGTCGGGTCGGCGAGGCAAGTCGCAGAAGACGGCCTTTCTCGTCGTGGTCGATGGCGTGACCGATCCGCAGAACTTGGGTGCTCTGTTGCGCAGCGCCGAGTGCGCGGGTGTGACCGGGGTCGTGCTGCCCCGCCACCGGAGCGCTCATGTCACCCCGACGGTCACCAAGGTGGCGGCAGGCGCGGTCGAGCACGTCAGCATCGCCGTTGTCCCTGGAGTCCCGGGCGCGCTCCAGGATCTGGAGCGCCTCGGCGTCTGGACGATCGGTCTCGACGAACGCGGGTCAGAGCCGGTGTTCAGCCTCGGCCTCGGGGACCGGCCGGTCGCTCTCGTGATCGGGGCCGAGGGACGAGGCCTGTCACCGCTGTCGCGCCAACGCTGCGATGTGGTCGCGCGGATCCCTTTGCACGGCTCCATCGACTCTCTCAACGTCTCGGCCGCCGGGGCCGTCGCCATGTTCGAGGTGGCGCGCCAGCGGGCCCTGGAAGCCGGCTGAGCGGTCCCGGCCGCGCAGCGACGGCAGAGACCCCAGTTCGTCAGTAGAGCCCCGTGCCTCTTTTGGAACGCGGCGTCACGACCGCCTGAACGACGTCGTCGCTACCGGGCCGACATCGGCACGTAGTCGCGGCGCCGATGCCCGACATAGAGCTGCCTCGGCCGCGCGATCTTCGCGTTGTGCTCGAGCATCTCGCTCCAGTGCGCCACCCACCCCGCCACGCGCGGAACAGCGAACAGCACCGGGAACATCTCGACCGGGAAGCCCATGGCCTGGTAAATGAGCCCGGAGTAGAAGTCGACGTTCGGGTACAGCTTGCGGGAGATGAAGTACTCGTCGGCCAGCGCGACCTCTTCGAGTCTGAGGGCGATGTCCAAGAGCGGGTTCTTGCCCGTGACCTCGAAGACCTCATAGGCGATCTCGCGGATGATCTTCGCCCGCGGGTCGTAGTTCTTGTAGACGCGATGGCCGAATCCCTGCAGGCGACCGTGCCCTTCCTTTACGGAGCGGACGAAGTCAGGGACGTTCTCGATGCTTCCGATGTCGGTGAGCATCCTGATCACGGCTTCGTTCGCCCCGCCGTGCAGAGGCCCGTACAGGGCGGCGCAGGCGGCGGCACACGCCGAGTACGGGTCGACCTGCGAAGAGGCGACCACGCGAAGCGCGGCGGTCGAGCAGTTCTGCTCATGGTCGGCGTGCAGGATGAAAAGGGCATCCATCGCCCGCACGAGCGTCGGGTGCGCGTCGAAGCGTGACTCAGGAGTCTTGAGCACCATGGACAGGAAGTTCGACGGGAAGTCGTGGGAGTTGTCGGGATAGACGAACGGCATGCCGACGCTGTAGCGGTGCGCCGCGGCAGCGAGAGTCGGCATCTTCGCGATCAGGCGGATGATCTGCTTGTGGCGCACCGCGGGATCGAAGATGTTCTTCGCGTCCGGGTAGTACGTGGAAAGTGCTGCGATCGCCGAGACGAGGATTCCCATGGGGTGGGCGTCATAATGGAAGCCCTCCAGGAACCTCTTGCGCATGCTCTCGTGTATGAACGTGTGGTAGGTGATCTCCTGCACCCATTGCGCGGCCTGCGCCGCGGTCGGCAACTCGCCATAGAGGAGCAGGTACGCCACCTCGAGGTAGGTCGACTCCTTTGTCAGCTGCTCGATCGGGTAGCCCCGGTACTCGAGGACTCCCTTCTCGCCGTCGACGAAGGTGATGGCGCTCTCGGCTGCGGCCGTCGTCATGAACGCCGGGTCGTAGAACCAGACACCGGGAAGGAGCTTGCTCCACTGGTCTGCTGCGATGCCGCCGTCGACGATCGGGATCTCGATCGACTGACCGTTGCGGTTATCGGTGATCGTCACGCTCTCTACCACGACCTCCACCTCCGTTCGGCTCTTTGCCAGGCTGACGTCGTTGGAGCCCGGTCTCGGGATGATCCTCAAGTCCTAGTCACAACATCCTATGGCAGTGCCGGACGGTGCCAACTCCGGGTCGGTTGCTCCGCGAGCCGACAGCGCCGTGCGGACGCCGACCGTACCTCTCGGCGTCCGGCAACTAGCATGCCGCGGACATCCCTCCAGGGCGAAAAGAGCCCTGCGGCGGGCCCGAGCTTCGTTAGGGGAGCCGTTGACGACAGAGCGATCCTCGCAGAACCACCTGCGCCCTCGGCGCAGCGTCATCGACCACTCCACCGCACCCCGACGGGCTTTCTGCTAGCAGGCGGGCGTTGATGACGGAGCGGTCTCTTCAAAGCCTCTACGAGGACCCGGCGACCACTCTCAGCTCGGGACTGGAGCGTGCCCGGCTGCAGGCGACGGTTCTCGCGGAGATCGCGGCGTCGTCGCGCAGGCCCCTCGTGGTGGTCGACATCGGATGCGGCGACGGCATGGCCACCGCTGTCGCCAAAGCGCGATGCGACGAGACGCCGGGGGCCGACGTCACTATCATCGGGCTCGACTGGTCGTGCGTCGCGCTTGATCGTGCCCGGCAGCGCGGTGTCCCCGTTGTTCGTGGGGCAGTGGGCGGTTTCGGCCTGCCACTGGCTCGCGCCAGCGTGGACGTGGTCGTCATGAGCGAGCTGATCGAGCACCTGGTGGACACAGATGCTGCGCTCGCAGAGGCAGGACGTGTGCTCGTTCCCGGCGGGAGGTTGCTGTTGTCGACGCCAAACTTGGCGGCTTGGTACAACCGTGTGCTGCTGGTCTTCGGCATCCAGCCGGCCTTCACCGAGGTCTCGATGCGTGGCATCTACGGCCGGCCCGGCCGCGACGTTGTCGGGCACCTGCGGATCTTCACCCGCCGGGCACTAGAGGAGATATTGGCCGCAGCCGGATTCGTCGATATCGGCATCGCCGGCGCCCCTTACCACGACGTACCCCGGCCGTTGCGTCCGCTCGACCGCCTGTTCTGCCGCACGCCCGGCCTCTCGTCCATTCTGCTCGCTTGTGCTCGGCGACCCTTATGAGCGTGGACGCCCATACCTCGGCGGGCATCGCCATCGCGGCGGCGTCGGCGGTGCTGACCGGCAGCGGCACGGTCGTGGAGAAGGTCGCTCTCAGGCGGCTGCCAGAGATTCATGCCCGCCACTTCTGGGCGATGCTACGAACCCTGTGCTCCTCCCAGCAGTGGTTGTGGGGATGCGCCTGCTTGCTGGGGGGTCTCGTTTGCCAGGGCCTCGCCTTGTCCCTGGCGCCGATCTCGGTGGCTCAGCCCATCTTCGCGTCCGGAATCGTCCTTTTGCTCGTGCTGTCCCACTTCGTGCTGCACGACCGCCTCCGGCCCATGGAGTGGTCAGCCCTCGCGACGATCGTGATCGCGCTGGTGCTGCTGGGCCTGTCGATCGACACGCGTGTCGATCACGCAGGTGGGCCGGCGCGGCTCTTGTACTTCCTGCTCGCTGCCATCCCGACTTCTGCCGTCGGTCTGGCGATCTTTGTGATCGCCGACCGCGCCCACAGCTCCGAGCGGCGGTTCAGGCGCCTGCGGGCTCCGCTCTTCGGCGTGGCGGCCGGCCTTCTCTACGGCGTGGCCGGGCTCGGCCTCAAGTCGGCGGCGACCTATGTCCAGCGCTGGGGCCTCCTCGGTTCGGTGCCTCACCTCGTGAGCTCGCCCGATCTGTACGTGCTGGCGGTGACGATGGTGACCGGCCTTGTGCTGTTCCAAACCGGTCTGCAACGTTGTTCGGCGTCGGTCGTGTCGCCGGTGAACATCGTCACGTCCACCGCCTATGTGATCGCGGTGGGCACCGTGCTGTTCAACGAGCATCTCCCCACCTCCGCCGGTCCGCTAGGGCTGCGGATGGCGGGCTTCGCCGGCGTCGTGGTCGGCCTCGTCACCCTCGCGGTCGCGGGCGAGCGGGAAGAACTGCGCATCGAGGACCTCGAGACCGCGGCCGAGTCCGCTCCGGCCGTCACCTCGAAAGACGAGGTCGATCAGCTCAAGTTCAGCCGGTAGACGTTCGTCTCCCGCTTCACGAAGCCCGCCTTCGTGTACAGGCGGTTTGCCGCCTCCCGGGACGACCGCGACGTCAAGTTGACGTGAAGGGCGCCCCGTGCGCGGGCGAGCCCCACAGCCTGGGAGACGAGCTCGGCTCCCACACCGTGGCCCCGGGCGGACTCGTCGACGACGACGTCCTCGATGACGGCGTGCAGCCCGGTCGGGATCCTGTAGATGACGAGCGTTGTGGTACCGACGATGGCGGCGTCGTGAGAGCCAAGGCGGGCGACAAGCAACGTACTGGCGGGTAAGGCAACGATCTCCTCCAGCTCGGCGCGACCGGGAGCGGGGGCACTCGAGGACAGTTGCGGCACAAGGCGTGCCATGGTGTCGACCAGATCGTCGGTCACCTCGTAGATGCGATCCACAACGACGTCGTCGGCCTTCATGCGGGCGAGTGTATCCAGGCACCTCGGGGCCTGAAGGGAGACTCCGACCGGTCCGACCCGGCGGTCGTCACCGCCCCCAGATCTGTCCTCGCGGCCAATCGAAGAGAACCTCGACCGAGTCGCCCCGTATGGCGGCGAAGGCGTGCTCGCTCCACACCCCGGCATTGGCGAGAGGGGCGGGAAGTGAGTCCTCGCCGAACCACCCCACGTCGGCGCACTCGAGGGGATGTGCCCGTAACGAGCCGCCCACGGGGCGGAGCTGGAAGACGAGCGAGTAGAGGGGCACCTGGGTGAAACCCAGTCGGAGGCCGTCCAAGACCATGACCAGGCGCACGGGCTCGACAAGGATGCCCGTTTCCTCAAGGACCTCCTTCACGGCCACCTCGGTGGCCGAGTAGCCCACGTCCGCCCAACCGGTCGGGTACAGCCAGGCTCCGGAGTCCGCCCGCTTCACGAGCAGGATCTCACCCTCGTCATTGCCGACAATGGCGCCGACAGCCAACTTCGGCGTCACGTAACCGGCGACACCCTGGCGGACGTCCTCCATCCACTCGACAACCAGCGCGTCCGCCTCGCTCGTCGCCACGCGCTGTCCCTCGCGGGCCAGTGCCGAAGCGGCGACGGCACGGATGTCGCCGGCCACCTTCAAGATCTCCTCGTAGCGCTCCTGCTCGTAGAGGTTCTTGGTGAAGGCGAGGCCCGTCCTGGCGATGGCCGCGAGGGTCTCCCCCCACCGCACGAGGTCCCGAGTCGACGCAGGCACGTCACTCACGCGCCCGACCCTAATGCCGCTGCCGAGCCGGGCAACGCCGCGACCGCCCGTGCGCGATCATGGCTGGGGTGAGCGTCAAGAAGGACTGCCGGCACTACGTCATGCGGACCGTGCGCTCGGGCGAGCGCACCGAGCGTTGCCGCCTCGACGTTGCCGACATGGTTCCGTTCGCTTGCCCGGAAGGTTGCGTGTTCTACGAGCCGCACCAGGTTGCCACCGGCGGTTGGCAGGTTCGTGCCAGGGGCAACGAGGAACCACCGACGACGAGGTTCTGAAGCGGAGGCGAGGCGGTCTCGCCTCGCTCGAGACCAGGACGCCCGCCTCGGTCGGCCTCAACTCTCCAGGACGTCGCCGAGGCGGTCGACGCTGACGCCGATCTCCTCCAGCCAGGCCACGGCACCTTCGATCGCCGAGGCAGTGCCTACGAGCTCGCAGATGACCCAACCCTGGTGAGCCTCGACACTCGCCCTGCGGATGTTCGGCTCGACATCGAAACGCCTGACGAGCTGGGCCACGACCGGCTCGCGAACCAGTTCCTCGGGGAAGGTGAGGCGGACACGTTCGTTCATCGGCCGAGCCTTTCTCGATCGTGGGCGGGAGCGGACAGATTGCCCGAACGCAGGCCCTCGAGATCGATCGTGACGTAGCGGTAGCCAGCGCTTCGCAGGGCCGAGACGATCGCGCCACGGACTGCGAGCGCACGGTCAAGGTCCCCGAGCGGCAGCTCTATCCGGGCGAGATCCCCATAATGACGCACCCGCAGGGCGTTGAACCCGAGCTGTCGCAGCGCTGACTCGCCTGCGGCCACCTGGTCGAGGACGCCCAGGCTGACGGGTGTGCCGTGAGGCAGTCTCGAGGCCAGGCACGCAGCTGCCGGCCGGTCCCAGGTGCTCAGACCGAGGTCCTTCGACACGTTACGGACCGTCGCTTTGTCGAGGCCCGCCTGCACGAGAGGAAACACGGCGCCGCGCTCGGCGGCCGCCCTCTGGCCCGGCCGGTGATCGTTGAGATCGTCGAGATTGACTCCCAGCACCACCGTTGCCCGCTCGGAGTCGGCCATGGGCGTCAACACGTCCATCAGCTCGCGCTTGCAGTGGTAGCAACGGTCGAGATCATTGCGCACATAGGCGGGGTCGTCGAGCTCGTTGGTGGTCACGGCTTGCCAGCGCAGGCCCCACTCCTCCGCGATCCGGGCGCAATGTGCCAGGTCCTCCGGTGCAAGAGAGGGTGACACGGCCGTGGCGCACAGCACATGTTCTGCTCCTAGCAGCCCGGTGGCCACAGCGGCGACCAACGCCGAGTCGGCACCCCCTGAGAAGGCGACCACGAGCCGCCCGAGGCGGGCCAGCACGTCCTGCAGACGGACCAGGGCGTTCCTGGTCGCCTCGGCGGGATCGTCCCCGGCCAGTTCAGCGAATGCCGACGCCACTTAGCACCGCCGCCGGTTCCGCGACCATTCCGGTGTAGAAGGGCCCGAAGTCCGCATAACGTGCCGAGGCCTCGTCAAAGCGCATGGAGTAGACACACTCTTTCAGGTCGTCAAGGTGGACACCGAACAGGGTGACTCCCCACTCCCAGTCATCGAGCCCAGCAGAGCCCGTCACGAGCTGAAGCACCCGGCCACGGAACTCGCGACCAGCGGTCCCATGTCCTCGCATGAGCTCGAGACGGTCCTCGAAGCTGAGCGTGTACCAGTTCTCCGCCCCCGGGGCGCGGCGTTTTGACATGGGGTAGAAGCACATGGCCGGCTTGCCCTCGGGAGGAAGCGTCGGGTACAGGCGAGCCTGTTTCATCTCCTCGGGCACGCCGGCGGCGTACTCGGACACCTCCGTCAGCGATACGTACGAGTCGACGACATCGAGGCCGCCCGTCTGCAGATCGGTCTGCAGCCGACGCAGCGCTCTCAGGTCCGCACCGAGCGCCAGAACGCAGATATCGGCCTTGTGCCCGAGCATCGCCGCCGTCACGACCTGGCACTCGTCTTTTTGCGCGCTGTCGATCGCTGCAAGAAGAGAGCGGGCCTCGGCTCCTGGCCTCGGCTTGCAGAACAGGTGCAGCACGCCCCAGCCGGTACTCGGGCCGACCGGCGAGTCGTCGTGCGAGAGGGCCTCGGAGGTCACGGCGTGGAGTCTACGGAGCGCCCGAGAAGATGGCGCCGTGGGCGGAGCCGCCTCTGGCGCCACCGCGACCGGGTTCTGCCGGGTGCCCGAACGCGCCACCAGGGACGCCTTGGTGGCGTCCCTGGTGGGCACTGGCTTCAACGACCCCTGGTGTAGGGATCAGTAGTCCTCCATCCCACCGCCCGGAGGCATGGCGGGAGCCTTCTCCTCGGGCTTGTCCACGACGACCGCCTCGGTAGTGAGGAAGAGGGCCGCGATCGAGGCCGCGTTCTGCAGCGCCGACCGAGTCACCTTGGCAGCGTCGATAACGCCCGCCTTGAACAGGTCTTCGTATTCGCCGGTCTGCGCGTTCAGGCCGTGGGCGCCCTTCAGGCCCTTCACCTTCTCGACCACGACGCCGCCCTCGAGGCCGGCGTTGACGGCGATCTGCTTCAAAGGCTCCTCGACCGAGCGGGCAACGATCCTGGCACCTGTGGCCTCGTCGTCGTCCAGCTTCTCGGCAGCTTCCAAGATGGCCTGCTGCGAACGAAGCAGTGCGACTCCTCCACCTGGAACGACGCCCTCCTCGATGGCCGCTTTGGTAGTGGACACGGCGTCCTCGATGCGGTGCTTCTTCTCCTTGAGCTCGACCTCTGTCGCAGCACCGACCTTGATGACCGCGACGCCACCGGAGAGCTTTGCCAGGCGTTCTTGCAGCTTCTCCCGGTCGTAGTCGGAGTCGGTGTTCTCGATCTCGGTCTTGATCTGGTTGATCCGGCCCTTGATGTCGGCGTCATCACCGGCGCCCTCCACAACGGTCGTCTCGTCCTTGGTCACGACGATCTTGCGGGCCCGGCCGAGCAGGTCCAAAGCGACGTTCTCGAGCTTCAGCCCGACCTCTTCTGTGATGACCTGGGCGCCGGTCAGGATCGCGATGTCCTGGAGCATGGCCTTGCGCCGCTCCCCGAAGCCGGGAGCCTTGACGGCGGTGCTGCGGAACGTGCCGCGGATCTTGTTCACGACAAGTGTCGCGAGCGCCTCACCCTCGACGTCCTCGGCCACGATCATGAGGGGCTTGCCGGTCTGCATGACCTTCTCGAGCACTGGGAGCAGGTCACGGACCGCCGAGACCTTGGAGCCCACGAGGAGGATGTAAGGGTCTTCGAGGACAGCCTCCATGCGGTCAGGGTCGGTGACGAAGTAGGGCGAGATGTAGCCCTTGTCGAAGCGCATGCCTTCGACCAGCTCCATCTCCATGCCGAATGTCTGGGACTCCTCGACAGTGATGACGCCGTCCTTGCCGACCTTGTCGATGGCTTCGGCAATCATCGATCCGATCTCGTCGTCGGCGGAGGAGATCGATGCCACCTGGGCGATCTGGTCCTTCGCGTCGATCTCCTTGGAAAGCTGCTTCAGGCGGGCAACGGCAGTCTCGACGCCGACCTCGATGCCACGCTTCAGCGACATCGGGTTCGCGCCTGCCGCGACGTTGCGCAGACCTTCGCGGACCATGGCGCCCGCAAGGACGGTCGCAGTCGTCGTCCCGTCTCCCGCGACGTCGTCGGTCTTCTTCGCGACTTCCTTTACGAGGTCGGCTCCGACCTTCTCCCATGGGTCTTCGAGCTCGATCTCCTTTGCGATGGAGACGCCGTCGTTGGTGATGGTCGGAGCGCCCCACTTCTTCTCCAGCACGACGTTGCGACCCTTCGGGCCAAGCGTGACCTTCACGGCGTCGACGAGCTGGTTCATGCCATTCTCGAGGGCCCGGCGGGCCTGCTCGTCGAAGGCGATCAACTTCGGCATTTTGGGGATGTCCTCCTTGGGCTGCACAAATCCGTAACCGTTAGCACTCTCATGGTGCGAGTGCTAATAGCAAACCACGCCTGGCGCTCCCGCGCAACTGCGCCCCTGAATTTCCAGCTCAAAGTCTCGCCGGCGCCGGCGCGGGCCACAGTTCCCACGGCCGGCGCGAGCGCCGGTCCCCACGGGGGTGCGCTCCAGGGCTTCAGCCGCCGGCGACGGCCGGGATGATCGACAAGGTGGTGCCGGCCGCAAGAGCGGTGTCGAGGCCCTGTAGGAAGCGCACGTCCTCGTCCGCCACGAACAGGTTCACGAAACGCCGCAGCGTACCCTGCTCGTCCAACAGGCGCCCCCTCAAGCCCGGATGGTCGTGCTCGAGGGCATCTATCGCTTCGCGCACAGTCAGGGCTTCCACGTGGACCTCACCCGCGCCGGCGGTCAAGGGCCGCAGCTGGGTCGGGATGCGAACGGTGACGCTCATGGCCGCGCCGCTTTCAGCTTTTTCTCACCGTCGAGCAATTCGGCGACGGCTTGGAGCGTCGGCTGAATCGTTGCGGACGGCCCGACCGTTCCGGCGAGCGCCTCGACGGTCTTGAGACCGTTGCCCGTGATGAAAATGACGACGCGCTCATCGCTTCGGACAATACCCGCAGCGGCCAGCTTGACGAGCGTTGCCACGGTGACACCTCCCGCCGTCTCGGCGAAGATCCCCTCGGTGCGCGCCAGCAGGCGGATCCCTTCGATGATCTCGGCGTCGGTGACTGCCGCGACTGCACCTTTGGTGCGGCGGACAACCTCGAGGGCGTACCAGCCGTCCGCGGGGTTCCCGATGGCGAGCGACTTCGCGATCGTCGACGGCTTGACCGGGCGTACGTAGTCGGTCCCGTCCGCGAAGGCCGTCGCCACGGGGGAGCAGCCCTGGGCCTGGGCACCCGAAACCCGGACCTCGCCTTCGGCCTCGACGAGTCCGAGTTCGGCAAGCTCGCGGAACCCCTTGTCGATCTTGGTGAGCTGGCTCCCCGAGGCGATCGGCACCACGACGTGGTCGGGGAGCTGCCAGCCGAGCTGTTCGGCGACCTCGAAGGCCAATGTCTTGGATCCTTCGGCGTAATAGGGCCGTATGTTGACGTTGACAAAGGCCCAGGAGGCGAATTCGCTGGCCAGCTCCGCGCAGAGACGGTTCACGTCGTCATAGCTGCCGTCGACCGCCACGAGGTGCCCACCGAAGACCGCGGTCGTGATGAGCTTCACAGCCTCGAGGTCGTGCGGCACGAACACGAACGACTCCATGCCTGCACGGGCGGCGTGGGCGGCGACCGAGTTTGCAAGATTGCCGGTCGAGGCGCACGCTGCGACTTCGAAGCCGAGCTCGCGGGCCTTGGTGAGCGCCACGCCGACAACCCGGTCCTTGAACGAGCCGGTCGGGTTGCGGGTGTCGTCCTTCACCCAGACCTCCCCGAGCCCGATCTCCGCGGCCAGGCGTTCCGCGAGGACAAGAGGCGTGAACCCTGTCCCGAGGTCCACCGGAGACTCGGCCGAGACCGGCAGGAGGGCCGCGTACCTCCACATGCTGGGTGGTCCCGCGGCGATGGTCTCCCGCGTGACAGCTGCACGCTGCGCCTCGTGGTCATAGGCAACCTCGAGAGGCCCGAAACAGAACTCGCACACGTGGATGGCAGCGGCCGGGTACAAGTGGGCGCACTCCCGGCAGCGAAGCCCGACGACATGATCCAAGAGATCCTCCTCATCGTTCGGGCATTGGCACCTGGCGCGGCCGACCGGCTCGCACTGGTTGTCGCGGCTTTCGTAAGGCCCGATCCCTCGGCCGCTCTGGATGATTGGCCATCAAGTGTGGACGACAGGTCGGCCCGCGTCAAAGGGACCGCCCCAGGTCTGTGGGCCTGAATAGGTGAGGTCGACTCTGGCTCAGGTCCTAACCTGGCTGTCGACCATGGCTGCCGCATCCGACGTCACGACGCCGATCGCTTCCTACCACCACGGGGACTTCTCCATCGCGGACTTGAAGGCGACCAAGAACGGCAAGCGCATCACTGTCTGCATCCCAGCTCATGACGAGGAGGCGACCGTGGGCGCCATAGTCGAGACAGTGCATCGCGAACTCGTCCGCGACGCCGGCCTCGTCGACGACCTCCTCGTGGTCGACGACCGGTCAGACGACGCGACCGCGGTGGTCGCGCTGGCGGCGGGCGCGCGCATCGTGTCGGTGCCGAAAACCGGGGGGACGACGCCCTGGGCTCACGGCAAGGGCGAGGCCATGCGTCGCGGGCTCGCCGAGAGCGACGGCGACATCGTCGTGTTCCTCGACGGAGACGTCGAGAACTTCGGGGCGCACTTCGTGAGGGGCCTTTTGGGCCCGGTTCTCGCCTCATCGGGGACGATGCTGGTCAAGGCTTGCTACCGCCGGCCGTTTGGTGAGAGCCCGACCGGCGGTGGCCGCGTCACCGAGCTCGTGGCACGCCCGCTCGTGTCTCTGCTGTTCCCTCAGTTGTCGGGCGTGGTCCAGCCGCTCGCGGGCGAGGTCGCCGTCCGGCGCGAGGCCCTCGGGCAGATCGAACTGGCGGACGGCTACGGAGTCGAGCTCGGGATGCTGATCGACATCTCACGCCGCTTCGGCGTGGGGTCCATCGCCCAGGTCGACCTCGATGTTCGTGCACACCGCAACCGTCCCCTGCACGAGCTCGCTCCCCAGGCCCGTGACGTGCTGGAAATTGCCCTTCGCCGCGCGGGGGTGCAGATCGCGTGAGCGGCTTCGGCCTCGTCGTCGTCTCGAACAGAGGGCCTTTCACCCTCGTGAGCGGTCCTCGGGGAGAACCTGAGTTCCGACCGGCCGCGGGCGGCATGGCCCCGAGCCTGAGCGGCGCCCTTGTTGAGGAGTCCAAGACATCAGGAACGGGAGCGCTCTGGATCGCCTCGGCCCTCACGGAGGCGGATCGGCTCCACGCCTCGGGCAGGGCGGTGGCGACCGGACAGGACTCGCTCAAGTTGCGCATGGTCGAGGTCACTGCGGAGGTCGGGCGAGAGGCCTATGACGTCATCGCCAACGGCACCTTGTGGTTCTTGCACCACGGCTTGTTCGATCGTGCGCGACGCCCGCGTTTCGACAGGGTCTGGCACGAGGCCTGGGAAGGGTACTGCCGGTTCAACGAGGCCTTCGCCGACACGGTCGCGGAAGAGGCCGCCACCGGGGCGACCGTGGTCGTGAACGATTACCACCTGGCGCTGGTCGGGAAGTACCTGACCAAGCGGCGCCCCGATCTGGCGACGGCGTTCTTCTCCCACACCTCGTTCTGCCCTCCGGAGGACCTGGCCATGTTGCCGGACGGTCCCCGACTCGCCTTGATGGAGTCCATGTCCCGTTTCGGCGCTTGTGGGTTTCACACAGCGAGATGGCGGGAGGCGTTCTTGAGGTGTGCTTCGGCGTGCGGAGTTCGGCCGCCGGAGACTTTCGTGGCCCCTCTCGGCGCGGATCCGGCGAGACTCGACGAGATGGCCGCCACTGATGCGTGCCGATCGCGCCTCGAGCGCCTCGAGGGCCAGCTCGACGGGCGGACCCTGTTGTTGCGCAGCGACCGCGTCGAGCTGTCGAAGAACCTGATCCGCGGTTTCCTCGCGTTCGACGAATTGCTCGAGGCATCACCGCAGTGGCGCGGTCGCCTGGTCTTCCTCGCCCGCGTCTACGCGTCTCGGGAGTCACTGCCGGAGTACCTCGCCTACCGGACCGAGGTGGAGCACGTCGTGGTCCGGGTGAACGAACGCTGGGGGACACCGGGCTACACGCCGGTCGTGCTCGACCTCGAGGACGACTTCGCGGCGACCGTGGCTGCGCTGCGCCGTTACGACCTGTTGGTTGTCAATCCGATCCGGGACGGTCTCAACCTCGTCGCCATGGAGGGGCCGGCCGTCAACGAACGCGAAGGCGTGCTCGTGCTCTCGAGGGAAGCCGGTGCCTATGAGGAGCTCGCGGACGTCGCCATCGGCGTCAACCCGTTCGACGTGACAGGCACGGCGGCTGCGATGGCCGCCGGGTTGTCCATGAGTCACGCCGATCGCCGGGTTCGCTCCGCAGAGCTGCGGCGCCGGGCACGATCGCGCACCCCGGCACACTGGCTGGCCGAGGTCCGTCACTCGGCTCGCGTTCCCTCCTGACGCGGTCTGCGCGGGGGCGCTGGCGCGATAGGTCGCGGTCGTGTCGAGCGCCCGGTGCCGTGGAGGCTTGCCAAACGTTCTCCGAGAGCCGACAGGTACCGGCGCAACTCGTCCGGTCCGAGCACCTCGAACTCCGGGCCGAGACCGACGAGGTAGCCGGCCACCCAGCCGAGGTCGTCGAAGCCGAGCCGGACGCGAGTGTGGTCGCCGTCTCGTTCGAGGACTCCGGTGTAGGGGGAGATGAGGCGGGCGACCTCCTCGAGGGGCGCTTTCACCGAGACGAGCGCCTGATGGGCGTACCGGGCGGTCGTGAGGCCTTCGGCGACCATCCGCGCGGGGTCGGTCAAAGGACGCGGCACGAAGGTGTGGCCGGTCACCTCCAGCTCCGAGATCCTGTCCACGCGGAAAGTCCGCCAGTCGTCTCTCTCCAGGTCGTGCGCGACCAGATACCAGCGCCGGTCGGTTGCCACCAGCCGGTGCGGCTCGACACGACGCGTGCTTCGGCGCCCGTCCTGGGCCTCGTAGGAGAAGGTCACACGCTGGTGACCGTCGCAAGCCTGGGCCAACTGGATCAGGCACTCGGTGGAGACCACTTCGGTCTGTGACACAAGTGGGACGATGGCCGCCCGCAATGCGCTCAGCTGTGCACCCAGGCGCGGCGGGAGCAGGCGGTCTAGCTTCGCCAGGGCGGCAAGCGATCCGCGCTCGATGCCCGGAACAGCGGCGGCCGCCGAGACGCCGAGAACGACGGCGACCGCCATTGCCTCCTCGTCCTCGAAGAGCAAGGGCGGCACGTCCGTGCCGCCTCCCAGCCGGTAACCGCCGCCGGCACCGGGTGTGCCCCTTATCTGGTAGCCGAGCACCCGGAGCCGGTCCACATCGCGTCTCAATGTTCGGGCGTCCACTTCGAGACGTTCGGCCAGGTCGGGCCCGCTCCACGCCGTGCGCCGTTGCAGGAGCCCGAGGAGCTTCAAGAGGCGGCCGGCCGTGTCGGGCATGAGGAAAATTATGCCAGATTGCGGACCGAAACTGTCCGCAATGGTCGCTACCGTGGCTCATATGACCAATCCGTCGTTACTGCAGCAGCTCGCGGCGCAGCGTCAGCGGGAGATCTTCACGGCGACCCGGGCTCGGCGACTCGGTGCCGTCCATCCGAAGATCCGTGCGCGGCTCGGCTGGTCGCTCGTCGGTCTCGGTGTACGTCTCGCCCTCGACGCTCACGCCCGAGAGGCGGTGCACTGGAACCGAGCGTCGACCTAGGCCTGGCCCCGACCTCACATCCTCCGGACGGTCTCGCCACGACCGGCGCGATCACGTTGTGACGACCCGTGCGGCCAGTGCTTCCAGGAACCCGACAGCGGCCCCCGGACCATCGAGGACGAGGTCGGCTGTCTCCAAGAGCGCTCGGGGCACGTCGGAGCCGGCCACGGCGACCTTCACCGTCCGGAGCCCGGACGAACTCGCCAGTTCGTCGAGGGCGCGGAACGCTGCCAGGTCACTGGTGTCGTCGCCGATGAACCCAGCCCTCTCGTTGGTCCCGCAAAGCTCGGTCACGACTGTTCCCTTGTCGATTCCTAGAGGCAGTGCCAGCTCCACGCTCGCCTTGCCCGGCATCGGAACCAGGCCGTGTTCGGCGGCGAGGTGTCGAGCCACCTCGGTCACCTGTGCCGTAACCGCATCGAGGTTGGCCTTCGATGCGAGCATCGAGCGCCAATGCGCTGTGACGCCATAGCTCTTGTCCTCGACCTCGACGCTGGCGGGCAGGTTACGGCGAAGCTGATCGCGGACGGTCGCGATCACTGGCTGCCAATCTGAGACCCCCGGGCGCAGCCGGACCGTCCCGTTCGCGAAGGCCTCTTCGAGCCCGTGCAGGCCGAAAGCCCGCAGCGGGGACCGGTAGCGCGCGAGCTCAAGGCGGTCGGCGAGGAACGCCGCGGGACGTCCCGAGATGGCCGCGACCACGGCCAGCTTCCTTGCCAGGGTGTGCAACGCCACGAGGGCTCCGGGCAGAGCGCGGGCGGCCCGTATGTCGAGGACTATCGGGGCGATCGTCCCGTCGAAGTCGCAACAAAGCCCGGCGCGGTCCGGGACTTGGCCGAGAAGCTCGACAGCGGAAGTCTCTGTGGTCGTCAGCCTTCGGACCTCGGGGGTTCCACCGCGGTCAACGTGGCCGGCGCTCGAGCCGAGGACCGCCTTCGAAACGGTCCCGGCGACGGCGGATGATCCGGCTCTTTACGCGGTGGACCACGAGCGGGTCATAGGCGAAAGCCTCAGGCGAGTCGGCCAAGCGCCTCAGCACGCCGTAGTAGGCGCCCGGTGAGAGCCCCAGTCTTTCTTGGATCGCCTGGCGTTTGGACGGCGACGAAAGCCACCAATCGCGTTCCACATCGAGCACGTTGCGTTCCCGATCAGTCAGCGTCATCTCACCCGACAATGCCAATTCCTGCCTCGCGAAGCAAGGACCGTTGCGTGAGGTGCGCCACGGCGGCCTGTTTCGGGCAGACTTCAAGGCCGGGATGACCAACACTGTGAGCTACATCGCCGCCTTCGGCGGCGGCGTCGCATCTTTCGTGTCACCCTGCGTGCTACCAATCGTCCCGGGCTACCTCTCGGTCCTCACCGGACTCGACCTCACCGATTCGGTCCAGGGATCGCGCCACCATCTCCTACGGATCGCCAGGGACACGGCGTTGTTCGTGATCGGGTTCACCGTTGTGTTCGTGCTGTTGGGCGTTACCGCCACGACGATCGGGAGCGCGGTCTTCCGTGACAAGGTGCTGTTGTTGCGCATCTCGGGGGGCCTCGTCGTGGCGATGTCGTTGTTCCTGGCGGGATCGCTCGTGTTGAAACGACCCGGTTGGTACCGGGAGTTCAGGTTTCAGCCGAGACTGGAGCGCTACGGGCCTTTCGCTGCGCCTGTCGCAGGTGCCGCCTTCGGCTTCGGCTGGCAGCCCTGTCTCGGGCCGATCCTTGCCTCGGTGAGCGCGGCCGCAGCGACATCGGGCTCGGCCGGGCGGGGAGCGGCGTTGCTGGGCGTCTACTCGTTGGGACTCGGGATCCCGTTCCTCGTCGTGGGCCTCGCCCTCGGCCGCTTGTCGGGTGCCTTCTCGTTCGTACGTAGGCATTCCCGGCTCATCACCATCGTGTCGGCCGTCGTGATGGGCGTGTTCGGGGTCCTTCTTTTCACAGACAGGCTGACCGATGTGACGAGCTGGCTCGAGACCTTCATGCGGTGGATCGGGCTCGGCCGGCTCATAACCGTCGGCTGAAGCCCCCCTCAGGCCCTGGCCAGCGCCCTGACTACAAAGGGCAGGATGCCGCCGTGACGCAGGTAAGCGGCTTCGCCCGGCGTGTCGACGCGAAGCAACACCTTGAAACTGTGCCCGTCGGCCGCGACTGTGAGCTCGCGCCCGACGAGCTCGCCGGCACCGAGGTCCGAGAGCCCGTTCAGATCGAGCGATTCGCGACCGCTCAACCCGAGCGAGGCTGCGTTCTCCCCCGGCGAGAACTGCAGGGGGAGAACGCCCATGCCGATCAGGTTCGACCTGTGGATCCGCTCGAAGCTCTCTGCGATCACCGCCCGGACTCCCAACAGCGCCGGGCCTTTCGCGGCCCAGTCGCGTGACGATCCGGAGCCGTACTCCTTGCCGGCTATCACCATGAGGGGCACGCCCTCGGACTGGTAGCGCATGGCCGCCTCGAAGATCGTCATCTGATCGCCGTCGGGCAGGTGAACGGTCACCCCACCCTCGGTGCCGGGCACGAGGAGGTTGCGGATGCGGGTGTTGGCGAAGGTCCCGCGGATCATGACCTCGTGGTTGCCGCGTCGGGCGCCGTAGGAGTTGAACTCGCCGATGGCCACCCCGTGGCTCTGCAGCCAGAGACCGGCAGGGCTCGACGGCCTGATCGATCCCGCCGGCGAGATGTGGTCCGTGGTGACGCTGTCGCCGAGGACTGCCAGCACCCTGGCCCCGGTTATGTCGGTGAGCGGTGCCGGCTCAGCCTCCATGCCCTCGAGGAACGGCGGCTTTCGCACGTAGGTCGACTGCCCGTCCCAGGCATAGCGCTGTCCTGTCGGAGTCTCGAGAGACTGCCAGTTCTCGTCCCCGGTCGTGGCTCCCGCGTACTCCAGGCGGAACATCTCGGCGCCCACCGCCTGTTCGAGTACCTCGGCGACCTTGTCCGAAGCGGGCCAGATGTCCGCGAGGAACACGGGGCTGCCATCGTCGGACGAGCCGAGGGCCTCGGTCGCGAGATCAATGTTCATCGTGCCGGCCAGCGCGTAGGCGACCACGAGAGGCGGAGATGCGAGGTAGTTCATCCGGACGTCGGGATGGATCCTCCCCTCGAAGTTGCGATTTCCCGACAGAACGGCCGCGCAAGCGAGTCCATTGGCGCCGATGGCCTCGGAGATCTCACCGAGCAGCGGGCCGGAGTTGCCGATGCAGGTAGTGCAGCCGAATCCGACGAGCCCGAAGCCGAGCTTCTCGAGATAGGGGACCAGGCCTGCCCGCTCCAGGTAGTCCATGACGACCCGCGAGCCCGGTGCGAGGCTGGTCTTCACCCACGGCTTGGAGCTGAGGCCGAGCTCGATCGCCCTCTTCGCGACGAGTCCGGCGGCGATCATCACCTGGGGGTTCGAAGTATTGGTGCAGCTCGTGATCGCTGCGATGACGACGTGGCCGTGCTCGAGGTCAAACTCGGCACCGTCGGGGAGCCGCACATGCGCCGAGGTGGCACCTGTGAGTACGCCCTGGCCCGCCGCGGTCGAGACCGGCGCGGGAAGCGAGCGTGGGAGCGCATCGGCGAACATGGCCTTGGATCGGCGCAAGGGAACGCGGTCCTGAGGGCGTGAGGGGCCCGCGAGGCTCGGCTCGATGGACGAGAGGTCGAGCTCGATCCGTTCCGAGTAGGCAGCCTCGGCCGTCTCGTCATGCCAGAGGCCCTGCTCTTTGGCGTAGGCCTCCACGAGGGCGCAGCGCTGCTCGGGGCGGCCGGTGAGCCGCAGGTAACGGAGCGTCTCGGAGTCGATGGGGAACATCGTGGCCGTCGAGCCGTACTCCGGTGACATGTTGCCCAGGGTCGCCCGGTTCTCGAGTGGCACCCTTGCCACGCCCGGGCCATAGCACTCGACGAACTTGCCGACGACGTTGTGCCTCCTCAACAGCTCGGCAACCGTGAGCACGAGGTCGGTCGCCGTGGTGCCTTCCCCGAGCTCGCCCACGAGGCGCAGGCCCACGACCGGAGGCACCAGCATGGAGATCGGCTGGCCGAGCATGGCGGCCTCCGCCTCGATGCCCCCGACGCCCCAGGCGAGCACCCCGAGGCCGTTCACCATGGGGGTGTGCGAGTCGGTCCCGACGACGGTGTCGGGGTAGGCGGCGCCATGATCGTCCGTGAACACGACGCTGCTCAGGTACTCGAGGTTGATCTGGTGGCAGATGCCGGTACCGGGCGGCACGACGCGCAGGTTCGAGAAGGCCTGCTGGCCCCATCGAAGGAACCGGTAGCGCTCGGCGTTGCGCTCGTACTCGAGAGCGGTGTTCAGCCCAAGGGAGTCGCGGCGGGCATAGGAGTCGACGACTACGGAGTGGTCGACCACAAGGTCGACGGGAACGAGCGGATTGATGCGGCTTGCATCGCCACCGAGCGACTCGACGGCGTCCCGCATCGCGGCCAGGTCGACTACGCACGGTACGCCAGTGAAGTCCTGGAGGAGGATCCGTGCCGGTGAGTAGGCGATCTCTCTGGCGGGACCACCGATCTCGTGACGAGCCAGGGCCTCCACGTCCTCGGCCTTGACGCTGACGCCGTCCTCGTGGCGCAGCAGGTTCTCGAGGAGGAGCCTTATCGAATAGGGGACGCGCCCGAGATCGGCGAGCCCCTCGAGCGCCGAGAGGCGGTGGATGCGGTAGCGCCGGCCACCGACTTCCAGGGCGCCCTCGGCTCCGAAACTGTCTCGTAGGGTCATCTATGTCTCTGCCTCCCAGGCTGCACTCTAGAGAGCGCCGGCGGACGCCCCGGGATTGACCCGGTCGCGGAGCTTGCGTAACGCCTTCACCAGGGCGAGCTCCTCGTCGCTGTCGAGGACTCCGTCAAGGAGCTGGGCGAGCTGCGCACGGTGCAGCGCGAGCGCTTTGCTCATCCGGGTCTCGCCGGCGAGGGTCAAGGCGGCAAAGGCACCCCGACGATCCTCTGCACACATCTCGCGGCTGACAAGACCTGCTTCGGACAGGCGGTCGACGGCCCTTGTAAGACCGCTCGGCGTCAAGTTGGTCTGGGTGGCGAGATCGGCCATCCGCAGGCGTCCCCCGGGCGTTCTGGTCAGCCGGACCAGGATCTCAAAATCCTGGCCGGCAAGCTCACATTGGCGCTCGAGCGGTGGTCCGACTGCGCGGTGCAGGCCGGAGGCTGCTTCGAAGACGAGCCCGACGAGGGTGATCCGGTCGAAATCGTCCGCATCCTCTGGCGTGGGTGCCGATTGCACAGCAGCAGCATAACGGGAACCCGGGAATAGTTGCGGCAGCAAATAGTTATGTATAGTTAGTTGCGCAAGCAAGTGTATGTCTACCCCTCAGCCAAGGAGCTCGAAATGACCGACACGATCACAACCCCGAACACGAGGAGCCTCGGCGGTGTCACACTGCCCGCCACCGGCACCTTCGTGCTCGACAAGTCCCACACCCAGGTCGGCTTCGTCGCCCGGCACCTGATGGTTTCCAAGGTTCGTGGCCGTTTCACCGACTACGAGGGCACCATCGTCGTCGCCGACGATCCGGCTGACTCGTCTGTCGAGGTAGTCATCCAGGCCGCGAGCATCAACACCAACGACGAGAACCGTGACAACCACGTCCGGACCAACGACTTCCTTGCCGTCGAGGAGTTCCCGACCCTCAGCTTCCGCAGCACGAAGGTCGCGCTCAACCCAGGCGGCGACTGGAAGGTCTACGGCGAGCTCACGGTGCGGGGCGTCACGCGCCCGATCGTCCTCGACGTCGAGTTCGAGGGCGTGATCCAGGACCCCTGGGGCAATCAGCGCCTCGGGTTCACAGCCTCGGGCGAGATCGACCGCAACGACTTCGGAGTGAGCTTCAATGCCGCCCTCGAGACGGGCGGCTTCGTCGTCTCCCCGAAGGTCAAGCTCGAGATCGAGGCTGAGGCAGTCCGCCAGGCCTGACCTGCTTGCGAACAGTCCCGCCGGTCCGAACAGGACCGGCGGGACTGAGACTTGCGGGACAGGTCAGCCCATTCCACGTGTGGGAATCGGGCCTTGTCTACTCTGTAGGCAGTGACCGTCCCGGCAGTTACATTTGAGTTGTGAGCGCGCCGATCGACTCCGGACCGGACGTGCTCGGAATCCACGCCCATCTTCTCGCGTCGATTCCTGGAGTGCTGGTCCTCCTCGACGCACGTGGCATAGTGCGTTTCGCCTCCGGCCAGGTCGAGCACCTCGCCGGACAGCCCGTGGACGAGCTCGTCGGATCGGACCTGAGCAGCCACCTCGAGCCCAAGGACAGGCCGCTTTTGACCTGGCTGTTGGCAGCGTCGGCAGCAAAGTCTCCCGAGCAGCTGACCGGTCCCGTGCGGCTCCCGTACCTACATGTCGACGGCAGGCCGCGGCTCGCCGAGGCGTGGGCGCTCAATCGGCTGGCGGATCCGGCCCTGGCGGGTTTCGTCGTCCTGTTGCTGTTGGAGAGCGCCTACGACCATTTCGATCAGGTACTCGCCGCTGCCCAGGCCGGCGTGGCACTCGAGGACAACCTTGCAGCCCTCGCGTCTGCCCTGGCGCTGCCTCCGGTGCTTGGGGAGTGTTACTTCGTCGTCGCATCGCCCGACGGTCGCAAGATCAGCTGCTTCCCACCGCACCCTCCGGTGCCAGCACCGCCCGCCCCGGGGCCTTGGGACCAGACGATGAGCCCGGACTCGGCCATCTTGTACACAGAGCTCGCAGGCTTGCCCGAGCCCACCAGAGCAGCCGCCAAGGGGTTCCGTTCCGTCTCGTGCTTCCCGGTCGTCAATCGCGGCGAGACCACACCTTCGGCTTGCCTGGTCGTTTGGAGCCGCGACCTCGGGCCGCTCGGCACCACCGAGCGGACGGCGGTGGACCGGGCGTTGATCCTCGCGTCACTCATGATGTCGCACAGCGTCGTGGGGGAAAGGTCCTTGGAGGAAGCCTCCCAGGACATTCTGACGGGCCTCGGCAACCGCAGAAGCTACTTCGAGGCACTCGACGCGCGAGTCGACGCCGGCGACCGGCCGGCCGTGCTTTACATCGACATCGACGGCTTCAAAGAGGTGAACGACCGGCTGGGCCGCCTCGCCGGCGATTCCGCGCTACGCGTGATCGCCCGCCGCCTGTCGTCGGTCGTGCGCCCGACCGACGAGCTCGCTCGCATCGGAGGAGACGAGTTCGCCATCCTGTGTTCCAGCGACGTCACCGAGCCACAGGTCATCGCGATCGCCGCCCGTGTCGTCGAGCGTCTCGCCGAACCGATCTCGATCGGTGACGCCCCGGCGCTGAAGGTCGGGGCGAGCATCGGGATCGTGTTCGACTTCCCGCCGGGAACGAGTTCGGACACCCTGCTTGCCAGCGCCGACGGTGCGCTGTGCGAGGCCAAGGCCGCCGGGCGCAGCTGCTGGAGGGTCGCGGCCGCACCCGAGCGGCAGAGAGCTTGAGGCCCTGATCCCGCGCTGAAGGCGTTTGTGCACCACTGACATGTCGGAAATTGGCATTGGGCCGAAATATTTCCGCAAAATGGGACTTTCGGCCTAGGATGCGAAAGTGACCGGCTCTTACGCTGAGACGATGGTCTCATCGCAGGACTGCCGTCTCGCAGCTGGCGGTCCGCTCGCCAGTTCACTCGAGAGCCTGCCTTGAGCCGGATCTCGGTCGCGGCGGAAAGGGCCTGGCAGGACCGGCGACGGTTCTTGTTGAGTTGGTTCGCCCTTCCGTTCTCTCTTGTTGCCGCGCTCCTGCTCGGCGCCTTGATGATGCTCGCTCTCGGCGCCAACCCCATCACCGGGTACAACGCCCTCATAGTCGGAGCCTTCGACGGCAGCTACGCCCTCGGCTCCACGGCCGTCAAGGCGGCCCCGCTTCTACTCGTGGCCGTGGGGATCTGCGTCGCTTTCCGAGCCAACGTGTTCAACATCGGCGGCGAGGGCCAGCTGGCGATGGGCGGCCTGGCGAGCTCGGCGACGGCACTCGCATTGCCGAACCTGCCGAGCATCGAGCTCATCCCCCTCGTGCTGCTCGCGGGCGCGGCCGGGGGCGCTTTTTGGGGGGCGATTCCCGGAGCGTTCAAGGCGTATTTCAACGTCAACGAGATCCTGAGCACGATCATGCTCAACCTCGTCGCCGTCCAGGTCATGAACTGGCTGCTGGCAGGTCCCATGGTCGACAAGACGCAGAATTCCACCTACGGCCTGATCCCGGAGACGAAGCTTCTCCCCCGGGCCTCCTGGCTCCCGATCCTCATCCCGAACACGCAGCTCCACCTCGGCGTGCTGATCGCAGTGATCGTGGCAGGAGGGGTGTGGGTGCTGCTCTACCGCACGAGCTTCGGCTTCCGGATCCAGGCCGTGGGGCTGTCACGGGACGCCTCGAGGTACGCCGGGATGCCGGTGAAGCGGACTATGACGCTTGCCATGACCATAAGCGGCGCGATGTGCGGCCTCGCCGGCGCCCTGCTCGTCTTCGGCAGCATCTCGCACCGGATGGTGACCGATGGGAGCCTCACGGGATTCACGGGCTCGGACGGGTTCAACGGCATCGTGGTGGCCCTGTTCGGGGCGCTCAATCCGCTCTGGACGATTCTCTCGGCCTTCCTCTTCGGCGGTCTTCTGGTGGGCGGTGACGCTCTGCAGGTCGCAACGGGCGTGCCCGCCGACATGGTCACGGCTCTCGAGGGGCTCGTCGTGGTGTTCGTCGTGTCGCTCGAGTACATGCGCAGGCGCAGCCGTGCCACCTCGACGGCACCGACCGGGCGCTTGCGGGCCGGCCCGCCCGAGCTCGAGGAACCGGCACCGCCACTGGTCACAGCCGAAGCGGGGAGTGACCCGTGAGCCAGTTCTTCACCTACGCCATACTTACCGCCACGGTCGCCTCGGCGCTCGGCGTGGCCACGCCCTTCCTCCTGGCGGCGCTCGGCGAGACCATGGGCCAACGCAGCGGGGTGATCAACCTTGGCGTCGACGGCATCATGCTCCTGTCCGCGTTCACCACCTACTTCACGGCGCTCAAGACCAACAACCTGTTCTTCGCCATCCTCGTCGGGATGGGGACGGGGGCGGTGATGGGTGTCATCACCGCGTTCATCAGCGTCACCTTGAAGGCCGAGCAGGGCATCAGTGGGATCGGCATCTATCTGTTCGGTCTCGGTTTCAGCGACCTTCTGTTCATAAAGCTCGTCGGCACGCCGCTGCCGATCAACACGCTCAACCCGATCAACATCCCGCTTCTCGACAAGATACCGGCGGTCGGCGGGATGTTCTTCGAACAGCCGATCCTCGTTTACGTTGCTTTTCTGCTCGTGCCGGTCGTTGCCTTCGTGCTCAAGCGGACGACGTTCGGCATGAAGATCCGCGCGGCGGGGGAGAACCCCGCGGCGGCCGACAGCGTGGGTGTCAACGTCGCGCGCATCCGCTGGTCGACGGTTCTCATCGGCTGCACCCTGGCCGGTCTCGCCGGCGCTGCCCTTTTGATGTACGACGGCATCTTCCAGGAGAACCTCACCCAGAGCGAGGGCTTCATCGCCGTGGCGCTCGTCTACTTCGGCGCCTGGAACCCGAGCGGTGTCATGGGCGGCTCGGTGCTGTACGGGCTCGCCATCGCGGTCGTCCTCGAGTGGAAGTCGCTCGGGATCATCCCGCTCAGCGCTTCGGACCTCGCTGCCACCGCGCCCGCGGTGATCACGATCCTGGCTCTGCTCACGGTCGCGCGACGGTTCAGGCAGCCGGCGGCGTTGGGGAAGCCCTACGAAAGAGGAGGGTGATGCAGCGAGGGGACTTTTGGGTCTAGTTTACAATTGTGTTACGCAAGAACTCACGAGAGGCACAGGGCGAGGCGACGAGCTAGTCCCCAGTTGCAGCGCCGGGCAGTGCCAGCATCCGCAACCGGAAAAAAGTGCAGTCACTAGCAAGGGAGAAAAGCACAATGCATATGAACCTAGCCAGAAGAGGCGCCCTGGTGCTCGCGGCAGTGGGCATCGCGCTCGGTACCGCCGCCTACGCCAGCGGAGCTTCGGCGACCACGGCATCGCGCCCGCACTCGACGGCAGCCGTTACGCCGCTGAAGGTTGCGCTTATCGCGCCGAGCGCGACCAACGACCTCGCCTTCACCCAGTCGATGTACAGCGCCCTCGAGAGTCTGAAGAAGTCAGAGAACCTGACGATCTCGGTCTCGGCGAACGAGTACGTCGTGTCCGACGCGGCGAGCATCATCCGCGAGTACGCATCGGAGGGTTACAACCTTGTCATAGCCCACGGCTCCCAGTACGGGTCCACGATCGAGCAGCTGGCTCCCCAGTTCCCGAAGGTCTCCTTCGCATGGGGAACCGCCGGGGCGACCTTCGGCTTGAAGAACGTCTTCGCCTACGAGGCCTCCTCCAACGAGGGAGGTTACGTCCAGGGCTACATGGCCGCATTGCTCAGCAAGTCCAAGGTGCTCGGGATCTGTGGGCCGATCGCGACCGGTGACGCCAAGCTGTACGTCGACGGTTTTGCCGCCGGTGCGGCGGCCGCCGCCAAGGCCAACAAGTTCAAGGTGACCGCGCACGAGGTCTACACGGGCTCGTTCAGCGACGACAGCCTCATGGCCACCTGCGCGAAGACCTTCGTGCAGGGCGACAAGGCGGACGTGCTCACCGGCAGCTCCCAGTCCGTCGTCGGGGCGATCGGTGTCGCGAAGTCGGACCACCTGGCGTGGTTCGGCACGCAGTGGAACCAGTCCACTCTCGCGCCGCAGAATGTCGTCTCCTCGCAGGTCTACAACTGGGACCCGATCCTGCTCCAGATGTTCACGGCGATCCGTGGTGGCACCCTCGGCGGCGCGACCTACGTGATCGGGCTCGGCAACAACGGCGAGAAGGTCCAGTTCAACTCGGGCTACAAGCTTGCCCCTGCGATCAAGGCCGAAGGCGAGAAGCTGATCGGCCAGATCACCGACGGGGACATCACCGTCCCCCAGTAGCAGGCGCCAGGTAGCCGAGAAAGGACGTCCGTGGTGACCACTCCGGCAGCGAGCCCAGTCGAGGAGGCAGTTGCGCTCCTCCATATGATGGGCATCACTAAGCGCTTCCCCGGGGTGGTCGCCAACGACCACGTCGATTTCGAGGTACGCAAAGGCGAGATCCACACCCTTTTCGGGGAGAACGGCGCCGGCAAGAGCACGCTCATGCGCGTCCTCTACGGCCTGTACCGCCCCGACGGGGGTGAGATCCAGATGAACGGCGCGAGGGTGACGATCAGTTCACCCGCGGACGCGATCAAGCGTGGGATAGGGATGATCCACCAGCACTTCATGCTCGTGGACACCTTGACCGTGGCCGAGAACGTCGCGCTCGGCCAGAAGTCGGCGCGCGGACCGTTGACGGACCTGAGCCGGGTGTCGGCGAGGATCAGGGAGCTTGCGGACACCTACGGCCTCAACGTCGACCCGCAGGCGATCATCTGGCAGCTGTCGGTGGGTGAGCGCCAGCGTGTGGAGATCATCAAAGCGCTCTACCGCAACGTCTCGTTGCTGGTCCTTGACGAACCGACGGCTGTCTTGACGCCGCGCGAGGTGGACGAGCTGTTCATCGTCTTACGGCAGATGGCCGCGGGCGGCCGCGGACTCGTCTTCATCTCGCACAAGATCCACGAAGTGCTCGACATCTCGGACCGCATAACTGTGCTGAGGGGTGGCCGCAATGTCGGCACCATCCCGGCGGCCGAAGCCTCCCGGGCACGGTTGGTGGAGCTGATGGTGGGCCGCAGCGTCGCCCTGGAGAGCCAGCCGCCGCTGGGCTCAGCACGTGACGCCCGGCTCTCGGTCAAGGACCTGCGTGTCAGAGGCGACCGTGGTATCGAAGCGGTTCGTGGGCTCTCACTCGAGGTCGCCTCCGGTGAGATCGTCGGCATCGCCGGTGTCTCGGGCAACGGGCAGCGGGAGCTCGCCGAGGCCATTGCCGGACTCCGCACACCGTTGGGCGGCTCCATCCGACTGGACGACGCCGAGGTGGCGGGGGCGACCCCGGCACACGCTCGAGCGGCCGGGCTCGCCTATGTCCCCGAAGAGCGCATGCGCGACGGTGTGGTGCCTGCCTTCACGGTCGCGCAGAACCTCCTGCTCGTCGACAACAGGAGCCGGAGCTTCTCGCGGCTCGGATTCCTGCGCACCCGTGCCATCCGCCGCCACTGCCAGGACCTGATCTCCGCTTTTGACGTCAGGACTCCCTCGCTGGACACACCTGCCAGGAACCTCTCCGGCGGCAACATCCAAAAGCTGATCATGGCACGCGAGCTGTCGGGCAGCCCCCGCGTGCTGTTGGTCGCCCAGCCCACTCGAGGCATTGACGTGGGCGCGACCCGCTACATTCACGAACGCCTCGTCGCCCAGCGTGACAGCGGAACCGCGGTCCTGATCGTCTCGGAGGACCTCGACGAGATCATGACGATCTGCGACCGTGTCCTTGTCATGTACGAGGGCCAGATCATCGGCTCGGCGGACCCACGGGTCAACACGCGCGAGGAGATCGGCATGTTGATGGCCGGCGTGTCCGCCACGCCCGTTGTCCCACCCGCCCCCGGCGAGCCGGCCACGGCCTCCACCTAACCGCGTCGCCCGTCGGCCCTTGGAGCGGAGTGGGCCGTTCCGGCGCGTTCCCCAACGTGAGTGGTGAAACTGGGACGAGCGGCTGGCCAGCTCCGTACTGACGCGAGGTGGGTGTAGGCGGTTCGCGACTTCGAACGCGACGTGAGCAGAAGGGCCAGCAGCCGCTTTCGCGCCGGATCGGTCGTAGGAGGCGCCCGACGTCGACCCATGGTGGCGAGGTGAGCGCTCCAACGCCGCCGGGGTCGGTGTCGAGGGCGAGACGGCGAGGCGCAACCGTCGCCGCGGCTAAGCCCCGGTGACCGAGCATGTTTGACACGAAGGTGTACCTACTAGTATCAAGCAACCGGCTTTCACCGGAATTTATTTGGTGGCCATCAAGGAGACACCATGGCAACTGTGAACCTGGAAAAGGTGAGCAAGGTCTACCCGAACGGCTTGCCCGCAGTGTCCGAGCTGGACCTCGACGTC